>JBLNCP010000044.1:0-83305 GCA_050260775.1 Solirubrobacterales bacterium
CAGGATGCGCTGGACCGACCGTGCCGTGCCGTAGTGCTCCTCGCCGACGATGCGCGGGTCCAAAATCCGCGAGGTCGAGGCGAGCGGGTCGACCGCCGGGTAGATGCCCAGCTCCGAGATCTGGCGCGACAGGACCGTCGTGGCGTCCAGGTGCGCGAACACGTTGGCGGGCGCGGGGTCCGTGATGTCGTCGGCCGGCACGTAGATCGCCTGCACCGAGGTGATCGAGCCCTTCTTGGTCGAGGTGATGCGCTCCTGCATGGCGCCCATGTCGGTGGCCAGGGTCGGCTGGTAGCCCACCGCCGACGGGATGCGGCCCAAGAGCGCCGACACTTCCGAACCCGCCTGGGTGAAGCGGAAGATGTTGTCCACGAAGAACAGCACGTCCTGGCCCTCGGCGTCGCGGAAGTACTCGGCGACGGTCAGGCCCGACAGGGCGACGCGGGCGCGGGCGCCCGGGGGCTCGTTCATCTGGCCGTAGACCAGCGCCACCTTGGAGCCGGGGCCGTCGGTCTTGATGACGCCCGATTCCAGCATCTCGTGGTAGAGGTCGTTGCCCTCACGGGTACGCTCGCCGACGCCGGCGAACACGGAGTAACCGCCGTGCGCCTTGGCGACGTTGTTGATGAGCTCCATGATCAGCACGGTCTTGCCGACGCCGGCGCCGCCGAACAGGCCGATCTTGCCGCCCTTCACGTACGGGGCCAGCAGGTCGATGACCTTGATGCCGGTGACCAGGATTTCGGTCTCGGTCGCCTGATCGACGAACTCGGGAGCCTCGGCGTGGATCGGCAGGAAGGCCTTGTTGTTGACCGGGCCGCGCTCGTCGATCGGCTCGCCGATGACGTTGAGGATGCGGCCCAGCGTCTCGGGGCCGACCGGCATCATGATCGGGGCGCCGGTGTCGGTCACTTCCTGGCCGCGCACCAGACCCTCAGACGAGTCCATGGCGATGGTGCGGACGGTGTTCTCGCCCAGGTGCTGGGCGACCTCGAGAACCAGGGTGCGGCCCTGGTTCTGGGTGTGCAGGGCGTTCAGGATGGCCGGCAGCTGGCCGTCGAAGCGCACGTCCACGACGGCGCCCATGACCTGGGTGATCGTGCCGACGTTGTTCTGAGTCATGGTGTGCTCCTAAGTCTCGTCTTACAGCGCTTCGGCGCCGGAAATGATTTCGATGAGTTCCTTGGTGATCTGCGCCTGGCGCGAGCGGTTGTACTGCAGCGTCAGTCGGTTGATCATGTCGCCCGAGTTGCGGGTGGCGTTGTCCATGGCGGACATGCGGGCACCCTGTTCCGAGGCCTGGCTTTCCAGCAGGGCACGGAAGATCTGGACGGCAAGATTGCGCGGCAGCAGCTTGCCCAGGATCCCTTCCTCATCGGGCTCGAACTCGTAGATGGCCTTGCCGGCGGCCGGGGCCTCGCCGGCGCTCGCGGGCACCGGGAAGGGGATCAGCTGCTGGCGGGTCACCTCTTGCGAGATGGCCGAGCGGAAGTGGTTGTAGATCACGGTGCAGACGTCGAACTCGCCGTTCTCGAACATCGTCGTGACCTTGTCGGCGACGAGGTCGGCCTCGGCAAAGGCGATGCCCTTGCGGCCGAGGCCCTCGAAGCCCTCGATCAGCAGGTCGCCGAGATCGCGCTTGATCTGCTCGCGGCCCTTGCGGCCCACGGGCATGATCTTCACTTTCTTGCCGGCACGCAGCAGATCCGAGGCCATCTGGCGGGTGTTGCGAACGATCGACGAGTTGAAACCGCCGCACAGGCCGCGGTCAGCGGTCACCATGACGATCAGGTGGACGTCGTCGCGGCCGGTGCCGGACAGCATCGCAGGGGCGCCGGCCTGTCCGGCCAGCGAGCCTGCGAGCGTGCCCAGCATGCGCTCCATCCGTTCGGCGAAGGGCCGCGCCGACTCCGCCGCGGTTTGCGCGCGACGGAGCTTGGAGGCGGCGACCATCTTCATGGCCGAGGTGATCTTTCTGGTCGATTTGACCGAAGAGATCCTGGCCCGTAGGTCCTTGAGGCTCGGCATCGGGTGTTACCTTCCCCCCGGCGTCAAGCGAAGGTCTTGGCGTAGGCGTCGAGGAAGCCCTTGAGCTTCTCTTCGGTCTGCGCCGTGATCTGCTTCTCGGTGGCGATCGCGGTCAGGATCTCGGGGTGCTTGGCCTTGAGCTCGGACAGCATGCCCTTCTCGAAGCGGCCGACGTCGCGGATCTCGACCTTGTCGAGGTAGCCCTTCACACCGGCGTAGATCGAGACGACCTCTTCCTCGACCGCCATCGGCGAGTACTGCGGCTGCTTCAGGAGCTCGGTCAGGCGGCCGCCGCGGTTGAGCAGCTTCTGGGTCGCCGGGTCGAGGTCGGAAGCGAACTGCGCGAACGCAGCCATTTCACGGTACTGGGCCAGTTCCAGCTTGATCGAGCCGGCCACCTGCTTCATCGCCTTGATCTGGGCGGCGGAACCGACGCGCGACACCGACAGGCCGACGTTCACGGCGGGGCGGATGCCCTTATAGAACAGGTCGGTCTCGAGGAAGATCTGGCCGTCGGTGATCGAAATCACGTTGGTCGGGATGTAGGCCGACACGTCGTTGGCCTGGGTCTCGATGACCGGCAGGGCGGTCAGCGAGCCGGCACCGGCGGCGTCGCCCATCTTGGCGGCGCGCTCGAGCAGGCGCGAGTGCAGGTAGAACACGTCGCCGGGATAGGCTTCGCGGCCCGGCGGACGGCGCAGCAGCAGCGACATCTGGCGATAGGCGACGGCCTGCTTCGACAGATCGTCATAGATGATCAGCGAGTGCATGCCGTTGTCGCGGAAGAACTCGCCCATGGCGCAGCCGGCGTAGGGGGCCAGGAACTGCAGCGGGGCGGGCTCGGAGGCGGTGGCGGCGACGACGATCGAGTATTCCAGCGCGCCGTAGTCCTCGAGGGTCTTGACGATCTGGGCGACGGTCGAACGCTTCTGGCCGACGGCGACGTAGATGCAGTACAGCTTCTGCTTCTCGTCGGTGCCGGAGTTCCAACGCTTCTGGTTGATGATGGTGTCGATCAGGATGGCGGTCTTGCCGGTCTGACGGTCACCGATCACCAGCTCGCGCTGGCCGCGGCCGACGGGGATCAGCGCGTCGACGGCCTTGATGCCGGTCAGCATCGGCTCGTGCACCGACTTGCGCGGAATGATGCCCGGGGCCTTGACGTCGACGCGGCGACGCTCGGTGTACTCGATCGGACCCTTGCCGTCGATCGGGTTGCCCAGCGCGTCGACGACGCGGCCGAGCAGGCCCTTGCCGACGGGGACGTCCACGATGGCGCCGGTACGCTTGACGACGTCGCCTTCCTTGATGGTGCGGTCGTCGCCGAAGATCACGACACCGACGTTGTCGGTCTCGAGGTTCAGCGCCATACCCTTGATGCCACCCGGAAATTCGACCATCTCGCCGGCCTGGACCTTGTCGAGGCCGTGGACGCGGGCGATGCCGTCACCGACGGACAGGACCTGGCCCACCTCGGCGACTTCCGCCTCGGTTCCGAAATTGGCGATCTGTTGCTTCAGGATCGCGGAGATCTCAGCCGCGCGGATTTCCATTATCCAACCCCTTTCATAGCGAGCTTAAGGTGCTGCAGCTTCGTCTTGAGCGAGCTGTCAACCATACGGGAGCCGACCTTCACCACCAGGCCGCCCAGCAGAGCCGGGTCGACCGCGACATCGACGGCAACCGCGCCGCCGAAAGCCTTCTTGAGGGTGTCGGTCAGGGAATCGAGCTGGGCCTGGGTCAGCGGCACCGCCGAGGCCACGTGGGCGTTGACCTCGCCCTTGCGCGCGGAGAGCCGGCGCAGGTAGGCGTCGATCACCTCCGCGAGGACGAACAGGCGGCGGTTCTTGGCCGCCAGGCCCAGGAAATTCGCGGTCAGCGCGCTGAATTTCGCGGCCGCCGCCAGGGCGGCGATGGCCTTGCCCTGTTCGGCGCGCGAAAGCACCGGGCTGGACAGCAGGCGGCGCAGATCAGCGCTTTCGCGGATCATGGCCTTGAGGGTCTTGAGGTCGCCAGCCACCGCATCGAGGGCGTTCTGGCCTTCGGCCAGCTCGAACAGCGCGGTGGCATAGCGGTCGGCGATCACGCCAATGGTTTCGGATGGCAAAGGCTGGTCCTCGGGCTAGGTCGAAACTTATTCGCCGGCGGCCGTAAGTTCTTGTTTCACAACAGATTTTCGGCGCCAGGAGGAACGCGCCCCGCGAAGCGCGACGGTTAACTAGCACATCGGGTTTTGCGTTGCAAGACGAGTCCTGCCCGTTCGGGGGAGAGGGCATGCATGGCCAGCATGCAAATGTGAAGAAAAGAGCCATTTTTGGCCAGGGTAGGCAACCTACCCCTCCCAAGGGTCGGAGTAACCCTAGACTCTTTGGGGATAAGACCGATGATTCGGGAGATAGGACTAGAAAAAGCTATAGGGGTCGACGTCCACCTGCACCCGCACCCCGCCGGGCGGGGCGAGCGACGACAGCCATTCGCGCAGCAGCGCCTGCAGGTTGAGGGTGCGGGGCGACTTGACCAGGAAGCGGCGGCGGTGGCGGCCGCGCAAGAGCGCCAGCGGCGCCGGCGCCGGGCCCAGCACGTGCAAGCCGTCGTGGCGGGGCGCGGCGCGGGCCAGGCGGCGGCAGAACTCGTCGAGGGCGACCGGGTCCGGCCCCGACACCACCAGGGCGGCGAGGCGGCCGAAGGGCGGCATGGCGGCGTCGCGCCGCGCCGCCGCCTCGCGGGCGATGAAGTCCTCGCGGTCGCCGGATTTGAGCGCCTCGATCACCGGATGGGCGGGGTCGTAGGTCTGCAGCAGGACCCGGCCCGGCCGTTCGGCGCGGCCGGCGCGGCCGGCGACCTGCGACAGCAATTGGTGGGTACGCTCGGCGGCGCGCAGGTCACCGCCTTCGAGGCCGAGGTCGGCGTCGACCACGCCCACCAGGGTCAGCAGCGGGAAATGGTGGCCCTTGGCGACGATCTGGGTGCCGACGATGAGGTCGAGCTCGTGCCGCGCCACCCTCTGGACGAAGTCCGCCGCGGCGTGGGGGCCGACCATGGTGTCGGACGCCATCACCCCGATGCGCGCCTCGGGGAACAGCAGCGTCGCCTCCTCGGCCACCCGCTCGACCCCGGGGCCGCAGGCGGCGAAGCTGTCCTCCGCCTCGCAGTCCGGGCACTTTTCCGGGGGGCGGATGAAGAAGCCGCAATGGTGGCAGACCAGCCGGCCCTGCTTGCGGTGCTCGACCAGCCAGGCGGTGCAGTGGGGGCATTGCAGGCGGAAGCCGCACTTGCGGCACAGCGTCAGCGGCGCATATCCCCGTCGGTTGAGGAACAGCATGGCCTGCTCGCCGGCGGCCAGGGTTTCCTCCAGGGCGCGCACCAGCGAGGGCGCCAGCCAGCGCCCGCGCGGGGGTTGCGCGCGCCTGAGGTCGATGATGCCGATCTCGGGCAGCACCGCCCCCGCGTGGCGGTCGGGCAGATGCAGCCGGTGGTAGCGTCCGGCCTGGATGTTGGCGAGCGTCTCCAGCGACGGCGTGGCCGAGGCCAAGACCACCGGGAATTTGCCGAGCTGCCCCCGCACCACCGCCATGTCGCGGGCGTGATAGCTGACGCCCTCCTCCTGCTTGAAGGCGCCGTCATGCTCCTCGTCGACCACGATGAGGCCGAGGTCGGGGAAGGGCAGGAACAGGGCGGAGCGGGCCCCCACCACCACCGCGGCCTCGCCGGCGGCGACCGCCCGCCAGGTGTCGCGGCGCTTGGCGTCGGACAGTTCCGAGTGCCATTCCGCCGGTTCCGCTCCGAAACGCCCCTTGAAACGGGCCAGCCATTGCGCCGACAACGCGATCTCGGGCAGCAGCACCAGCACCTGTTTGCCGCGGGCCAGGGCGGCGGCGGCGGCCTCGAAATACACCTCGGTCTTGCCCGAGCCGGTGACGCCGTCGATCACCGCCACCGAAAAGCCGCCGTCGAGGGCGGCGATCACATGGTCGGCGGCCTCGCGCTGGGCCGGCGACAGGGTGGGGCCGGGCCGGGCCGCATCGGGGCGGGCGAACATCGGCGGGCGCGGCAGCTCCACCGTCTCCAGCGCCCCGGCCTCCAGCAGGCCCTTGACCACGGCGGGTCCGACCCCGGCCTCGCGCGCCAGCTCGGCGGGCGGCAGCGGCGGCAGCGTCGCGGCGGCCTCCAGCAGGCGGGCGCGGGTCCCGGTCATCTTGATCTCGGGGCGGGTGGGGGCGAGCCGGCAGGCGAGCAGGGGGCGTTCGGGTTCCAGCGCTGCCGGCACGCTCATCGCCATCTTGAGCACCGCCCCGGGGGCGGCCAGGGTATAGGTGGCCACCCAGTCGACGAAGGCGCGCACCGTCTCGGGCAGGGGAGCGGCCTCCAGCCGGCGATGGATGGGCTTGAGCCGGGACGGGTCGACCTCGCCGCGCGCCGGGCCCCACACCACGCCGACCACCTCGCGCTTGCCGAGCGGCACCGCGACGAAGCTGCCGGCGGCCACCGGCTGAGCGCCGACGCGGTAGTCGTAGGCCCCCGCCAGCGGCAGCGGCAGCAGCACCGCGACGGGTTCTTCCGGGCCGAACATGTTGGGAGTGTTGAGGGCGACGGATTGCATGTCTAAACTCTAGCCGCGACGAAGCCCGAGAAACAGCCGGCGATTTCCCATGGACCCGTTCATTACCGCCACCACCCCCGCCGACCGAGGCAAAAGCTGATGGTGCGCAAGCGCGACGATGCCGCGTTGGCCAGCGGCGGCCCCACCGACCAGCAGGTCGCAGACTATCTGCGCCGCCACCCCGATTTCCTGCTGCGCCACCAGGACCTGCTGCTGGCGCTGTCGCCGCCCTCGCGCTACGAGGGCGAGGACGGCATCGTCGACATGCAGGTCTTCATGATCGACCGCATGAAGGACGAGCTCGACCGCGTCAAGGGCGCCGCCGAGCATTTGATCCATACCAGCCGCTCCAACATGTCGACGCAGGTGCGCACCCACCGCGCCGCCCTGGTGCTGCTGAGCGCCGAGACGCTGGGGGGCATCGCTTCCGCCGTGGCCGACGACCTGCCGGCGCTGCTGGACGTGGACGTCGCCACCCTGTGCTTCGAGGAAAGCGACCGCGCCCTGCCCGAGCTGGCGCTGCCCAACATCCTGCGGCTCAAGCGCGGCACCGTCGAGGCGGTGCTGGGCGGCCGCGACCGCGACTGCGCCCTGTCCGAGGAGATGCCGGGCGATCCCGCCCTGTTCGGCGAGGGCGCCAGCCTGGTCCAGTCCTCGGCCGCCGTCCGCCTCACGCCCGGCGGCCGCTGCCCCAGCGGTCTGCTGGCGTTGGGCTCGCGCCACGGCCGCACCTTCCATACCGGCCAGGGCACCGAGTTGCTCGCCTTCCTCGCCCGCGTGACCGAAGGCTGCGTGCGGCGGTTCGTGGGATAGCCGGCCGCGCCGTTGAAGAGGCTAGGCGGTCGATGCTATCATTTTTGATAGCAGAGGGAGGCGCCCATGGGCTCCGTGGTCATCCGCAATCTCGACGACGCAGCGATCGCCCGGTTGAAGACGAAGGCCGAGCTGCATGGGCGATCGCTGGAAGCTGAGTTGAGGGAAATCGTGCTCGATAATTCGCAGCTCAGTCCCGAGGAGAAGCGAGCGCTGGTCGAGCGAATCCGCATCAAGTCGCCGGGTTGGCACGGGGACAGTACAGAACTGATCCGGCAGGACAGAGATTCCCGATAATGCTGGTCGTTGACGCCAGCGTAGCGATCAAGTGGCTCCTCGAAGAGGACGGGTCGGAGCGGGCAACCGGCCTCTTCAGCCGCCCTCCTCTGGTCGCCCCCGACCTCATCTTTGCCGAAGTCTCCAACGCCCTTTGGCGGCACGTGACCCTGGGCAACATTGCGGCGGGTGAAGTGACGTCGGCCGTCGGGGGATTGCGCGAAACCTTGGACGCCATCTACCGCATCGACCCGCTCAGCGAGGATGCGCTGAACATCGCGGTAGCTCTCGGTCACCCGGTCTACGACTGCTATTACTTGGCGCTGGCACGCCAGCTCGGCATGCCTCTCGTGACGGCCGATCAACGACTGGTGCGCAGGGTAGCCGGCGGGGAGTTCGAGCGGATGGTCGAGTTGCTCTGATGTCGCCCGCCCCCATCCATTTCCCTGCCGCTCCCGATCTCGCCCGGGCCGTCGAGTCCTGGCGCGGCTGGCTCGACGGCGAGAAGCGGGCCAGCCGCCACACGCTGGATGGTTACGGGCGCGACCTTGCCTCGTTCCTGGCCTTTCTGGTCGACCATCTCGGCGCCGAGGCCGATCTGGCGGCGCTGGCCGGCCTGCAGCCGGCCGACTTCCGCGCCTTCCTCGCCGCCCGCAGCGGGGAGGGCTTGGCGCGCTCGTCCATGGCCCGGCTGATGAGCACGCTTCGGGGCTTCTTCCGCTTTCTCGACCGCCACGATCTGGTGCACAACCCGGCCATCGGTGCGGTCAAGGCGCCGCGGCCGCCGCGCTCGCTGCCCAAGCCCCTGGCCGCCGACGAGGCGCTGGAGGCGCTGGCCACCGCCGGCGAGTTGCATGACGAGCCCTGGCTGGCCGCCCGCGACGTCGCGCTGTTCACCCTGCTCTACGGCTGCGGCCTGCGCCTGGGGGAGGCCCTGGGCTTGAGCCGGCGCGACGCCCCGCGCGCCGACACCATGATGGTGACCGGCAAGGGCCGCAAGCAGCGGGTGGTGCCGGTGCTGCCGGTGGTGCGCGACGCGGTCGCCGATTATCTGCGCCAGTGCCCCTACCCCTCCGATCCCGAGGCGCCGCTGTTCGTCGGCGCCCGCGGCGGGCGGCTCAACCCCGGCGTGGTGCAGCGGCAGATGCGCCGTTTGCGCCTGCTGCTGGGCCTGCCCGAGACGGCGACGCCGCACGCGCTCAGGCACTCCTTCGCCACCCACCTGCTGGCCGGCGGCGGCGATTTGCGCACCATCCAGGAATTGCTGGGCCACGCCTCGCTGTCGACCACCCAGCGCTATACCCACGTGGACGCCGCCCGCCTGGCCCGCGTCTACCAGGACGCCCATCCCCGCGCCCGGGTGAAGGCGTGACAGTTTGCGGGTCCCTGCCTTTTGGGGATTTGCAGCGTCCCGTTCGGCGGGCTACAAGCGAATTATGACCGCGCCGCTGTCCCTCGACCTCGCCGACGAGGCCGCTACCCGCCGCCTGGGCGAGCGGCTGGCCGGGCTCGCGCGCGCCGGCGACGTCATCGCCCTCGACGGAACCCTGGGGACCGGCAAGAGCACGCTGGCCCGCGCCTTCGTGCGCGCGCTGACCGACCCGGACGAGGACGTGCCCAGCCCGACCTTCACCCTGGTCCAGACCTATGAGTCGGAGGCCGGGACCATCTGGCACTTCGATCTTTATCGGCTCGAGAAGGCGGAGGACGCCTTCGAGCTGGGGATCGAGGACGCCTTCGTCGACGGCCTCTGCCTGATCGAATGGCCCGACCGGCTCGGCCGCCTGATGCCGCGCGCCCACCTCGTGGTGGCGCTGGAAAGCGGCGCCAGCGAGACCGCGCGCCGGGCCACCCTCACTTCCCACGCCGGCGCGTGGGACGACCGCATTGGAGACCTTTGCCCATGACCGAGCGCGCCCAGCTGATCCAGGCCTTCCTCCAACGTGCTGGCTGGGGCGGGGCCGAGCGTTCGCGCTTGGCCGGCGACGCCAGCTTCCGGCACTACGACCGGCTGGTCGACGGCAGCGGCCGCCGCGCCGTGCTGATGGACGCCCCGCCGCCCAAGGAGGACGTGCGTCCTTTCGTGCGCATGGCCATGCACCTGCAGCGCCTGGGCTTCAGCGCCCCCGAGCTGCTGGCGCTCGACCAGGAGAACGGGCTGCTGCTGCTGGAGGATTTGGGCGACGACACCTATACCCGCCTGCTGGCCAAGGGGGCCGACGAGGAGGAGTTGTACGCGCTGGCCGTCGACGTGCTGGCCGCGCTGCATGCCGATCCCGACGCGGTGCCGATGATGATGGCGCCCTACGACGACGAGCGCCTGCTGACCGAGGCCACCCTGCTGACCGACTGGTACATGCCGGCGGTGCTGGGCGGGCCGCTCGATCCGGCGGCGCGGGCCGAGTACGTGAAGTTGTGGACCGAGCTGTTCCCGCTGGCCCGCGCCGTGCCCGAGACCGTGGTGCTGCGCGACTTCCACGTCGACAACCTGATGCTGCTGCCGCGCGAGTCCTTGCGCGCCTGCGGCCTGCTCGACTTCCAGGATGCCGTGGCCGGCCCGATCACCTATGACCTGATGTCGCTCTTGGAGGACGCGCGCCGCGACATCGACCCCGCCCTGGTGGCGCGCATGAAGGGGCGCTACCTGGCGCGCTTCCCGCAGCTCGACCGTGCCGCCTTCGAGGCGTCGTGGGCGGTGATGGCGGCGCAGCGCCACGCCAAGGTCATCGGCATCTTCACCCGCCTGTGCAAGCGCGACGGCAAGCCGATCTACCTGGGCCACATCCCGCGGGTGTGGCGCCTGCTGGATTCCGCCTGCGCCCATCCCGCCCTGGCCGGCATCAAGGGCTGGCTCGACCGCCACATCCCGGCCGAGCGCCGCACGGTGCCGACGCCATGAGCGCCCGTCCCACCCACGCCATGGTGCTGGCCGCCGGGCTGGGCCTGCGGATGCGCCCGATCACCGAGCACACGCCCAAGCCGCTGGTCGCCGTGGCCGGCCGCACCATGCTGGACCGCGCGCTGGACCATCTCGACGAGGCCGGGGTCGCCAACCTGGTGGTGAACACCCACTGGCTGGCCGACAAGGTGCGCGCCCATCTCGCCGGCCGCCCCAACCTGACCCTCTCGCACGAGGACACGCTGCTGGAGACCGGTGGCGGGGTGGCCAAGGCGCTGCCGCACCTGGGTGAGCGGGCGTTCTTCGTCGTCAACAGCGACATCATCTGGACCAACGGCTCGCTGCCGGCGCTGGCCCGGCTCGCCGCCGCCTGGGACGACGAGCGCATGGACGCGCTGCTGCTGATGCAGCCCACCTCGACCGCCGTCGGCTACGACGGCGACGGCGACTTCTTCCTCGACCCCAACGGGGTGCCGCGTCGGCGGCAGCCGCGCGAAGTGGCGCCGCTGCTTTTCGCGGGGGTGCAGATGCTGTCGCCGCGTCTGTTCCAGGGCGCGCCCAGCGGCAAGTTCTCGCTCAACGTCCTTTACGACCGGGCGCTGGAAGACGGGCGGCTGTTCGGCATCGTCCACGACGGCCGCTGGTTCCATGTGGGAACCCCCGAGGCCCTGCCCGAGGTCGAGGCCCTGCTGGCCGACGAGGAGCAGGCGGGGGAGTAGGCCCCGCACCTCGTCCAAAGAATGTCATCCCGAGCGGACGCGAGGGATCTCTTGCCTTTCCCCCGCGACGGTCGCCGGGATGACAGTCGGGTCCTTCTGTGATCATCTAGCGAGATGCGCAACGTCTTCACCATTCCTCCGGGGCTCTCCTTCGTCGACCAGCTTGCCGCCGGGATGCTGGCCGAGGCGGGGGGCGAGCCGCTCCGGCTGGCGGGGGCCCTGGTGCTGCTGCCCAACCGGCGTGCCGTGCGCAGCCTGCGCGAGGCCTTCCTGCGCCAGTCGGGTGGCCAGCCGCTGCTGCTGCCCCGCATGCGCACCATCGACGCGGTGGACGAGGACGAGCTCGATTTCGGCGCCGACGATCCCCTCGACATTCCCCCGGCCATTCCGGTGGTCGAGCGCCGGCTGCTGCTGACCCGGCTGGTGATGGCCATGGGCGGCGGCCGCGGCGGCCGCGCCCCGGCCGCGGACCAGGCCGCCCGGCTGGCCGACGAACTGGCGCGGCTGCTCGATGCGGTGCAGATCGAGCGGGTGTCCTTCGACCGCCTGTCCACACTGGTGCCCGAGGATTTCGCCGCCCATTGGCAGGTGACGCTCGACTTCCTCAAGCTGCTGACCGAGGCGTGGCCGGGCATCCTGGCCGAGCGCGGCTTCATCGACCCGCAGGAGCGGGTCAACCGTGTGCTCGACGCCCTGGCCGCGCAATGGCGGGCGACGCCGCCCGACGGTCCGGTGATCGCCGCCGGGTCCACCGGTTCGCGCCCGGCCACCGCCGAGCTGCTGGCGGTGGTGGCGGGCCTGCGCGAGGGCAAGGTGGTGCTGCCCGGCCTCGACAAGGGGCTCGACGAGGGGGGCTGGGAGGCCGTGGAGGCCAGTCATCCCCAGTACGGCCTCAAGCGCCTGCTGGAGCGCCTGGGGGTCTCCAGGGGCGAGGTGCGCGAGTACGGGCGCGAGTTCGACCCGCGCGCCGCCCGCTCGCGGCTGGCGTCGGAGGCGCTGCGCCCGGCCGCCACCTGCGAGGCGTGGCGCGATCTGGGCGAAATGCCGCCGGCGACGCTGGCGGGGGTGTCCCGCCTCGACGCGCCGGGCCCGCGCGAGGAGGCGGGCGCCATCGCCCTGATGCTGCGCTGGGCGCTGGAGACCGAGGGCCGCACCGCCGCCCTTGTCACCCCCGACCGCAACCTCGCTCGCCGCGTCGCCACCGAGTTGGAGCGCTGGGGCATCGCCATCGACGATTCCGCCGGCCGGCCGCTGGCCACCTCCGAGCCCGGCGTGTTCCTGCGCCTGGTCGCTGCGATGGTGGCTGACGGGTTCTCGCCGCACGCCCTGCTCGCCTGCCTCAAGCACCCGCTGGCCGCCGGCGGCGAGGATGCGGCGTCGTTCCGCGCCCTGGTGCGCCGCCTCGACCGCGAGGCGCTGCGCGGGCCGCGTCCGGCGCCGGGGATCGCCGGCCTACGCGCCGCCACTCCCGATGCCCGCCTGCATCGCCGGCTCGATGCCCTCGAAACCATCTGTGCGCCGCTGGCCGACCTCATGGCGCGGCCGACCGCTCCGCTGGCCGCGCTGGTGCGGGCCCACATGGAGGTTGCCGAGGCGCTGGCCGCCGACGACCGCCTGCCCGGTCCGGCCCGACTGTGGAAGGGCGAGGCCGGCGAGGCGCTGGCCCAGTTCGCCGCCGAGCTGGCCCGCGCCGCCCCGGTGCTGGGCGAGATTCCCACCGCCGGCTATCCGGCGCTGTTCGATGAATTGCTGGCCGGGCAGGTGGTCCGCCCGCTGTGGGGCCGCCATCCCCGCCTGTTCATCTGGGGCCCCATCGAGGCACGTCTGCAGCAGGCCGACCTGCTCGTGCTCGGCGGCTTGAACGAGGGCACCTGGCCGGCCGATGCGGACGCCGATCCGTGGATGAGCCGCCCCATGCGCCAAGCCTTCGGACTGCCGCCGCACGAGCGCCGCATCGGCCTGTCGGCGCACGACTTCGCCCAGGCCTTCGCGGCGCCGCAGGTGGTGCTGACCCGTGCGGTGCGCGTCGACGGCGCCCCCACCGTGCCGTCGCGCTGGCTGCTGAGGCTGGACGCGGTGATGGGGGCCTGCGGCCTGTCCTACGGCGAGGATGCCAGCCAGTGGCTGGAGTGGCACGCCCAGGTGGACGCCGCCGACAAGGAGCCCGTCGTGCGGCCGGCGCCCCGCCCGCCGGTGGCGGCGCGTCCGCGCGCGCTTTCGGTCACCGAGATCGAGACCTGGATGCGCGACCCCTATGCGGTCTACGCCAAGCACGTGCTGGGCTTGCGGGCGCTCGATCCCCTCGACGCCGACCCCGGCGCCGCCGATTACGGCAGCCTGGTGCACAAGGCGATCGAGACCTTCCTGCGCCAATACCCGGCCGCGCTCCCCGACGACGCCGAGCGGCGCCTGATCGCCATCGGCGAGGAGGTGTTCGCCGAGGCGCTGGCCCGTCCCGGGGTATGGGCGTTCTGGTGGCCGCGCTTCCTGTCGGTGGCGCGCTGGCTGGTGGCCCACGAGCGCGGGCGGCGGGCCGGGGTGGCCCGGTCGCTGCCCGAGGTCAAGGGCAGCATCGAGGTGGCGGCGCCGGCCGGTCCCTTCGTGTTGCGCGCCCGCGCCGACCGCATCGACGTGCTCAAGGACGGCACGCTGGCGCTGATCGACTACAAGACGGGCAAGCCGCCCGGGGCCAAGGAGGTCGCCGCCGGCTTCGCGCCGCAATTGCCGCTGGAGGCGGTGATCGCCCGCCACGGCGGGTTCGCCGACCTGCCCCCGGCCGAGGTGGCGCAGATGCTGTACTGGCGTCTCAAGGGCGGCGCCGAGGGCGGCGAGGAACGCAGCGCCGGCGACGATCCCAAGCGGCTGGCCGACGAGGCGCTGGCGGGGCTGGCCGCCCTGGTCGCCGCCTTCGACGACGAGGCGACCCCCTACGAGGCCCGGCCCCATCCCGACAAGGCTCCCAAGTACTCGGACTACCTGCACTTGGCCCGCGTCCGCGAATGGGCCGCCGCCGGCGAGGACGGCGAGGAGTAGGAGGCGGCAGACCTGTCACCCCGAGCGGGGCGAGCGGCCTCGTGTGCCCTCGACCTATCCGGGCGGCGCCGTACGAGGTCCCTTCTCGCGACGCTCGTCGGGATGACAGCCTGAAGCGCGCCCGTGCTATAAGGATCCCGCCCGTCACGACGTCAACGGATTGAACGATGATCCTCTATACCCTGCGCTGTTCCCACGACCACCACTTCGAGCAGTGGTTCGACAACTCGGGCGACTACGAAGTTAAGAAGGAGGCGGGGGAACTGACCTGCCCCGAATGCGGCGACAAGGCGGTGACCAAGGCGATCATGGCCCCGAACGTCAAGGCCGCGGCCCCGGCGCCCGCCGCCGCCCCAGCCTGCCCCTCGGGCCCGCCCGGCGGCTGCGGCATGTGCCAGTTCGCCGGCCAGCACTAACCCGCTTCTCCGTCATCATCCCCCGACGCATGCCCAGCCGCCGGCGCGGACGGCGCCGGATGGGGTCCCTCGCCGGCGCTCGGGATGACGATCAGTCATGGGGTGCCAAAAAGCAAAAGACCGGGCGCTGGGCGCGCCCGGTCTTTCGAGACTCCCTCCCTGTCCGGCGGGGTGACCCGCCGGCGGGAAGCAAGCTGCTCCGTCGGCCGATCAGATGATGGCGACGGTGTCGGCCTGCGGACCCTTCTGGCCCAGCGTGGTGGTCACACGCACGCGCTGGCCGGTCTCCAGGGTCTTGATGCCCGAACGCTCGAGCGCCTTGACGTGCACGAACACGTCCTTGCCGCCCTCGTCCACCGCGACGAAGCCGAAGCCCTTCTCGGCCGAGAAGAACTTGACCACGCCCTCGACGGTCTCGCTGGGGCCGCGCTCCATGCGCGGGGCGCGCGGGGCGGCGGTCGAGGCGTCGACCTCGTGCACCACCACGACCTGCGGGCCGCGATTGCCCTGGCCGAGATCGCACACGATGGTGGTGCCCTCGGCGACCTGGGTCAGGCCGGCACGCTCGAGCGCGGAAATGTGCAGGAAGGCATCCGGCGAACCGTCGGACGGAGCGACGAAGCCGAAGCCCTTCGAGGCATTGAACCACTTAACCGTGGCGGTCACGTTCGCCTGGCTGACCTGCTGGTGGCGATCGAAGGAGGGGCCGCTGCTGCGGGTGGGGCGGGGCTCGTAGCCCATGTCGCCAAAATCGTCCCGCCGGCCGCGATCCCGGGAGCGATTGCCATGATTATCTCGGTTCCATGCCATGTGTCGTTCTCGTCGTAGAAAAAATACACCACCCCGCGCATCCAACGTCGGGGCATTCCGTCCCCGGCCATTTTTCGCCAAGGTCAGTCTGAGCGCATATCATTACCCGAGAAAAGGCGTCGCGCCTAGCGTCTTACGCCGAATTGCCGTCCGCGCGCCCAATATTTTTCGGGTGCACCGCATCACCAGGGCGGATCAGGCGGTGGAACAGCCAAACCGATATGCCGATGGTGATGTAGGCGGCAAAGGCGACGTCGGAGAGGAAGTGGCCGCCCTGGGCGATGCGCACCGTGCCGACCATCACCCCGAAGGCCGCCGCCGCGGCCAGGGCCCACGGCCGCCAGCGCGGCGGCGCCAGCAGCGCCAGCGCCACCGGCCAGAACCCCAGCGCGCCGTGGCCCGAGGCGAAGGAGCAGTTGGTGTCGCACTGGTCCGACAGGAACAGCGGCCGCACGTAGTGGTTGGCGCCGCCGAACTCGGCGATGGTGGAGGGGCGCGGCCGGCCCCAGCTGTCCTTGAGCAGCAGGTTGACCACCAGCCCCGGCCCCAGCGCCAGCGTCAGCACGACATAGGCGCCGACGCGCCGCGTCACCCCCCAGATCGGCTTGCGGCGCCATTCGCCCGCCGCCCACAGCGCCACCACCAGGCCGGCGACGGCAAACAGGTAGGGCGGCATGTCCTTGCGCACCCACTCGCCGAAGGGCGTGGTGCGCGCCGGGAAGCCCTTGAGCGCGGGGTCGTAGAACCACGCCGACACGGTGAGGTCGATGGCGGGGAACAGCACGAGCGGCACCAGCAGCGCCGCGGTCCACAGCCAGGGATGGCGGCGGAGCGAGTGTCCGAGCCGCTGTCCGCCCGTCACCGCCGATACCCTTTGAAGCCGGTCAGCCGCCACACCGTCAGGGTGCGCGCGTAGTCGGTGTGGACCGGGATGGTGATTTGCGCCAGCTGCTCGGCGCCGTCGAACCCGGCCCGGATGTCGCGGCGCAGCTGGGGCGTCTCGGTCACGTAGATCAGTTCGCGTTCGCCCGGCTCGAGGCGGGTGGTCTGGTCGAACCAGTCGTCGATGATCCCGTCCGGGTTCCACTTGACGGCGTTGAAGGGGTGCGGGTGGACGTAATAGGTCAGCGTGGCCATGACCTTGCGCTCGTCGCCCATCATGCGGGCCTGCGGGTGCGCGGCGAGGATCGCCGAGACCTGGCGGCCGACCTCGTCCCACGCCCTCAACCGCTTCATGGGGTCGAAGCGCTGGGTATCGGGCAGGCGGAGCGCCGCACGCAGCGGGTCCATGAAGTACATGCCGGCGGCCACGGCCACGTGCAGCGCCACGATGACCGCCAGCAGGCGCGGGGCGCGGCGGGACAGGAACGCCGCCACCAGAACCACGCCGCCGACGAAGGCCGGCCCGGTCCAGTTGGCGTTGGCGCGCGACAGCACGCTTTCCACCGCCATCAGCACCAGCATGGGCAGGGTGAAGGCGGCGAGCAGGCGGTCGCGGTCGTCCTTGCCGGTGCCGTCGGCCGGGCGGCGGAGGGCCCCTACCAGGGCCAACAGCAGCGCGGCCATGGCGATGGGCCCGAACACCGCGAACTGGCCGACCACGAACTCGACCAGCTTGTCGGGATGGAACAGGCTGCCCTTGAGGTTGGCGTTGGCCTTGGTGTGGGCATAGCTGACGAAGCCGTTGAGCGCGTTCCACACCGCGTTGGGGGCATAGATGGCCAGCCCCAGCCCGCCGGCCAGCCACAGGCCGGGGGCGCGCACCAGCCCGCGCCGCTCGCGGCTCCACGCCATCCAGATCGCCAGCGAGACCAGGAACAGCACCATGGCGTACTTGGCGAGCAATCCCAGTCCGAACGCCACCCCCAGCAGCACCCACCAGCGGTTGGGGCGGGGGCCGGCTTCGGCGGCGCGCACCACCGCCAGCAGGGCGAGGGCCCAGAAGAACAGCAGGAAGGGGTCGGTGGTGATCATCACCGAGGACAGCGACACCGCCGGCAGGGTGGCCCACAGCGCGCCGGCCCAGGCGCCCACCCGCGGCCCGTACAGGGTGCGGCCGAGGGCCAGCAGCACCAGCGCGGTGCCGGCATGGGCGAGCGCCGAGCCCAGCTTGATTGCGCCCTCGCCTTCGCCGAACAGGGCGGTGGTGGCCGCGATCGCCCACGCCACCATGGGCGGCTTCGAGTAGTAGCCGAATTGGAGCGTCTGGGCCCACGCCCAGTACTGCGCCTCGTCGAACGACAGCGCCGGCGCGGCGAAGGCCAGCACGGCCAGCCGCCAGGCGGTCATCGCGGCGATGAACAGCAGCGCGGTTGCGAGGGGATCACGAAGGACGGGGCGGGTCTCGGACATGGGGCGACGGCTTATCATCTTCCGCCTGCGGGCTGCAACGGCCGCCTAATCAGCCCAGCGCCGCCAGCCAGGGCGCCAGGTCGTCGGTGATGTGATGGACGTGGGAGAGGTCGCCGTCGTCCTGCATGGCCAGCGCCGCGTCGGGGTGGCCGATCTCGCGCACCCACACCGTGGTCATGCCGATGGCCTCGGCCGGCACCAGGTTGCGGTGGAGGTCCTCGACCATGGCGGCCGAGCGCGCGTCGACGCCGTGTCGCTCCACCATCATGCGGTAGCTGTCCGGCTGCGGCTTGGGCAGGAACTCGGCGGCGACGATGTCGAAGATGCCCTCGAAGTGGTGCGCGATGCCCAGGCGGTCGAGCACGTTGACCGCGTGGCGCTCGGTGCCGTTGGTGAAGATCAGCTTGCGCCCGGGCAGCCCGGCCAGGGCGCGGTCGAGCACCGGCGCCGCCGCCAGCACCGAGTGGTCGATGTCGTGGACGTATTCCAGGAAGGCGGCGGGCTCGATGCCGTGGACGAGCATCAGCCCCCTGAGGGTGGTGCCGAACTCGCGGTAATAGCGCTTCTGCAGCCGGTAGGCCGCGTCCAGGTCCATCCCGAGGCGGTCGGCGATGAACTGGCGCATGCGCACGTCGATCTGGGGAAACAGGCTCGACGACGCCGGATAGAGCGTGTTGTCGAGGTCGAAGACCCAGGAATCGACGTGGCCGAGGCCGAGCCGGCGGTGATCGGGGGCGGGTGCGCGGTCCATGGCCTCACTGCTAAACGTCGGCGGGGGGAAAGGCAAGTGGGGCGAGCATACCACTTTCGAGATCGTTAACCGCCCTGGTCTATGGTAAGCAGAGAGAGTGGTTCGAGCGGGGGAAAGGGGGCCGTCCGCAGCCAAAACGGACGGAACGACGCATGGACGCGCCGCAGGACAGACAAAAAGAGGGGGCGCAGGGACCGCCCCGGCGGTCCTTCACCCTGGGTCCGGGCGCGCTGTCCGCCTATCCCGGGCCCGCGCTGGTGCTCGACGCTTCGGGCGCCGTGGTCCATGCCAATGCCCGTGCCGCCCTGCTCGCCGACGCCATCGCGTCCGGCCGGATCCGGCACCTCGACTTCCTGCTGTCGGCCGGGCGCAACCAGCCCCAGGCGGTGTCCGAGACCCTGGTGGGGGCGGGCGGCGTCGAGATCGCGCTCGAACTGGAAGCGATGCCCACCCGCGAGGGCGACGTGCTGGTGCTGGGGCGCGACGTGACGCTGGAGCGCAACCTGCGCGCCGCCCTGGTGGATTCCCGCCGCCGCTACAAGGACCTAGTGGAGATCTCCTCGGATTTCGCCTGGGAGGTCGGCGACGACGGCCGCCTTGTCTTCGTCAGCCCCAAGGGGGCGCTCGGCTACGCCGCCGACGAGCTGGTCGGCCGCCATCCCGACGAACTGGTGGTGCCCGGGGCCGGCGACGAGGCCGCCCCCTTCCGCGCCAGCCTGCCGATCGAAGACGCCGAAGTCTGGATGACGCAGGCCGACGGCAGCGCCGCCTGCCTGCTCTCCTCCGCCACTCCCGTCCTCGGAGCCGAGGGCGAATGGCAGGGAGCGCGCGGGGTGTGCCGCGACGTCACCCAGGAACGCCTGCGCGACGCCGCGCTGATGCGCGCCAACAACCGTGAGCGCCTGCTGTCCTACATCGTGCGCACCATCCGCGACGAGGTCGATCCCGCCGACATGCTGCGGGCGGCGGCGGAGGCCACGGCGCGGGCGCTTGGCGCCTCGGGCTGCCAGATCTTCCGCATCCATCCCGACGCCTCGGATTTCGCCCAGGCCGCCCGGTTCGGCGAGGCCGGCAACGAGATGCCGGTGCTGGATTCCTTCCTCGAACGCGATCATTTCGACGGCGAGCTCGACGGGTGGCACGTGCTGGCCACGGTGAGCGCCTATCGCCATTCCATCAACGGCGCGGTCCTGCTGTGGCGGGCCCCCGGCCGTCCGGCCTGGAGCGACGACGACCGCCTGCTGATCGACGACGTCGCCACCCAGGTCGGCCTTGCCAACGAGCAGATCGCCAACCACGAGCGCATCCTGCGCCTGTCGCGCACCGATTCGCTCACCGGCCTGTTCAACCGCCGCGCCTTCTTCGAGGAGATCGCCCGCCGGTTCCACCGCCTCAGCCGCGAGCACCGGCCGGCGGCGCTCATCTATGTCGACCTCGACAATTTCAAGGCGGTCAACGACGTGCACGGCCACCAGATGGGCGACGACGCCCTGCTGGCGGTGCGCGAGCTGTTGTTGCAGCACACCCGCCCCATCGACATCGTGGCCCGCCTGGGCGGCGACGAGTTCGCCATCTGGCTGGAAGGCGCCGAGGAGCGCATCGCGGTCGAGCGCTGTCGCGCCCTGGTCGAAGCCAGCGCCGGCCTCGACGGCTTCTCCGGCTCGGCCGACCGTCCGCTGCGCATGTCGCTGGGTGTGGCGGTTCACGCCGGCCCCAGCGAGGAGACGCTGGAGGAGCTCATCGCGCGGGCCGACCGGGCGATGTACGAGGTCAAGCACGACGGGAAGGGCGATTGGCGGCTGGCGCCGCCGCCGCTGGGGACATGACGATGGTGGTGGGGCTGCTCAAGAAGCTGTTCGGCGCCAAGGGGCGTCCGATCCCTTACGAAGAGGCGCGCGCCCTCGCCGCCCACGAGGACCCGTCCGTGCGCGCCGCCCTGGCCCAGCGCGAGGACGTGCGGCCCGAGATCCTTTATTTCCTCGCCGAGGATGCGAGCCCCGAGGTCCGCCGCAACGTCGCCGTCAACGGCTCCGCCCCGGCGCAGGCCAATCTGGTGCTGGCCGCCGACCAGGACGAGCAGGTGCGCACCGGCCTCGCCGCCAAGATCGCGCGCATCGCCCCGGGCCTGGGCGCCAACGAGCAGGACCGCCTGCGCCGCATGACCTACGAGGCGCTGGAGACGCTGGCCCGCGACCAGGTGCCCAAGATCCGCGCCATCCTGGCCGAGGCGCTCAAGGACGTGGCCGACGCGCCGCCCGACGTCATCCGCCGGCTGGCCCGCGACGTCGAGACGGTGGTGGCGGCGCCGGTGCTGCAATTCTCGCCGGTACTGACCGACGAGGATCTGCTCGACATCGTCGCGGCGATGCCGTCGTCCGGTTGCCTGTCGGCCATTTCCCGGCGTGCCAGCGTCAACGTGCGCGTCGCCGACGCCATCGCCGCCGCGGACGACGTCGACGCCATCACCGTGCTGCTCGGCAATCCCTCGGCCCAGATCCGCGAGGAGACCCTCGACCGCCTGGTCGACCGCGCCGCCGACGTCGAGGCCTGGCACCAGCCGCTGGTCAACCGCCCGCACCTGTCATCGAAGACCGCGGGCAAGCTCGCCCGCTTCGTCGCCGCGAACCTGCTGCAGCAATTGGCGGAGCGCCGCGACCTGCCCCCCGACGCGGCCATGGCGGTCGCGGCGGTGGTGCGCAAGCGCCTGGATGACATGGAGACGGTCGGGCCGGCCAAGGCCGAGGCGCGCAAGGCCGCCGAGGAGAGCGCGGCGCTGGCCCGTGCCCGCAGCCTGCACGCGGCGGGCAAGCTGGACGAGAGCACCGTCGACACCGCCCTGTCCGGGGGCGACCATCCCTTCGTGGTGGCGGCGCTCAGCCTGATGGCGGGCCAGCCGCTGGCCCTGGTCAAGAAGGTGGTGCAGACCCAGAGCGCCAAGGGCATGGTGGCCATCGCCTGGCGCGCCGGCCTTTCCCCCGATTGCGCATTGCACCTGCAGACCAAGCTGCTGCGCCTGACCTCCAGCCGGGTGATGGTGCCCCGCGCCGGCGCCTTCCCGCTGTCCAACGACGAGATGCTCTGGCAGCTGGAATTCCTGTCCGACTGATCAGGGGTCGGCGATCACCGCCGCCGCCTGCGCCAGTTCCTCCGACCTCAGCCGGAAGAAGACGTGGCGGCCGATGCGGCGCGCCCCCACCCGGTCGCTGGCCCAGCCCGGCTTGAGGCTGGCGTTGTGGAAATACAACGCCCCGCCGGTGGGATCGGGTTCGCCCAGCAGGGCGTTGTAGGCCACCACCAGCGAGTCCAGCCATGCGTCGGCGTCGGTCGGCGTGTCGGGCTGGTCGTCGCAGTACCAGTGGAACTGGCACGGACCGTGGCGCCCGCCCTGGTGGACCACGCCGCAGATGGTGTCGGGAAAGCCCTCGGCGCCCTTGCGGTTGAGGGTGACGTGGGCGACGGCGCGGCGGCCGGTATCGGGCTCGCCGCGGGCCTCCCAGTAGACGTTCAGCGCCAGGCAGCGCAGCTCGGCGGGGTTGATCGCGGGCAACCGGCGGGGGGCCTCGGCCGCCAGACGGGCATCCGCCGCCGCCGACGGGGGCGGAGCCTGGGCCGGAAGGGGAATGCCGAGGGCGACAGCCAGTGCCGCGGCGGCGATGCTCGGGATCTTGCCGTCCATGCTCGGATATTCGGGGGCGCGGCGGCGCGCCGCCATCCGACGGACGGTGAAGACGGCCCGTTCTTACGGCAATCAATAGCCGCAGAGGGTATAGGGCCCGATGTCGAGGTGCAGGTGGTCCTGATGCAGCCGGTCGTGGTTGGGGGTGAGGACCACGTTGAAGGTCGAGCACGACGATCGCGCCACCTGCTGCAGGAAGGCGGAGCGCTCGCCGGCGCCGCGCCAGTCCTTGGCCACGGTGACGCGGCTGCCGTCGGCCAGCTCGAAGCCGGTGATGTCGATGGCCAGCCCGTGGGCGTGCTCGGACAGGCGCCCGCCTTTGATGCCGCCCGAGCCGGCCGCCACCTTGGTGCTGCCGTTGCGGCGATAGCGGCAATCGTAGGTGCCGGCGTGCAGGATGCGCTTGACCGGCTGGCCGAAGCGCTGCTGCGCCGCCGGCTGGATCACCTCGGCCTCGAAATGGGCCAGGGTGCGGGCCATGGAGCAGCTGAGCGTGCCCGGACGGCTCCATGGGATGGTGGCCTGCGACACCCGCACCGGGTTGGCGATGCGGCAGCCGGCATCCTCGTCGCCGAAGGATTGCAGCGGCTCGAAACTGGCCTGCAGGCGGCTCAGCTCCTGCAGGCAGGCGGTGTCGGGGTCGACGATCTGGGGCTGGGGCGGTGCCGCGACCTTGGGCGGCGGCTGCGCGCAGCCGGCGAGCGCGGCCAACATCACGATGGCGAGCAGACGGCGCGCGGACAAGAACACCCCCTCGAATGACCAGGCGACGCAAATCTAGCGAGGGGCGGACTCAGTTGTCATCAAGAAAACGCCGGCAATGGGCAAAGTCTTAATGATTGATTAACTTGCCGTGCTGCGGCGCCAGACCAGGATCAGCAGGATGGCGGCGCCCAGGGCCATGCGCCACACCGCGAAGGGCGTGAAGCCGCGCCGCTGCACCCAGGCCAGCAACGCCGCGGTGGCGGCCATCGCCGACAGGCCGGCGAGCGCGGCGGCCAGGGCCAGATCGGCGGACAGGGTGATCTGCGCGTCGCGCGACAGGCGCCAGGTGGCCCAGCCGGCCTGGGCGGCGAACAGCGGAATGGCCAGCAGCAGCGAGAAGCGCACCGCCTCGGGGCGCTCGTAGCCCATCAGGCGGGCGGCGGTGATGGTCAGCCCCGTGCGCGACACCCCCGGGATCAGCGCCGCGGCCTGCAGCAGGCCGATGGCGATGGCGGCGGTGGTCCCCATGTGCTCGATGCGCTTGACCGTGACGCCGATGCGGTCGGCCACCAGCAGGAAGAAGCCGAACACCAGCATCGCCCCGGCCACGGTGGCGGTGCCGCCGACGCCGCCGGCGGCGGCCAGGAAGGCGGCGCCGAGCGCCAGGGCGGGCAGCGTCCCGGCGATCACCTTGAGCAGCAGGCGCGCCCCGGCGTCGGGGCGCCCCTTGGCGAGCCGGACGATTCCGGCGGCCATGGCGCCCAGGTCGCGCCAGAAGAACAGCATGAGCCCGAACGTGCAGCCGGCGTAGGCGGCGGCGGACACCGCCGCGAAGGCCTGTGGGTTGGCGGCCAGGGCCGGCAGGAAGGCGAGATGGCCCGAGGCGCTCAGCGGCAGTACGTCGCCGATGCCCCGGATCAGGGCGCAAAGCACGACATCCAGGAAGGTCACCTGTCACCTCGCTCTAGCGGTGCGCCTATATACCATTCGGATTGATCGGGCTGGAAGAGTGGGCAATAGTCCCAAAACGGAACTATTAAAGGGAAGCGCTGGGCATCAAACCCGCACCCGCGATCTATCGTTGGTGCAAATTCTGGAAGAAGGGCAGCATTGTTGCCAGATCATCGGTTTTTCACTGGAATCCCGCCGCGTCGGGGAGTATGACAATCGTCGGCGAGCCCTGTGGCCGCCGCCGGTTCCCCGTGGAGAGGTCTTGGGCGAATGACCCGCAAGATGCTGCAATTCATCCGGCTCGGACAGCGCATGCCCGACAAGCGCGACCCCGCCGACCGCCGCACCGACTTCGCCGAAATCTATCGGCCGTTCTCCGACGAGCGCGCCGGCGACCAGGCCTCGCGCTGCGAGCAGTGCGGCATCCCGTTCTGCCAGATCCACTGCCCGGTGGCGAACAACATCCCCGACTGGCTGATGCTGGTGGCGCAGGGGCGCATGGAAGAGGCCTATGCCGCCTCGTCGGCCACCAACACCCTGCCCGAGATCTGCGGCCGCATCTGCCCGCAGGACCGCCTGTGCGAGGGCAATTGCGTGCTCGAGCAGTCGAGCCACGGCGCCGTCACCATCGGCTCGGTCGAGAAGTACATCACCGAGTACGCCTTCACCCAAGGCTGGGTGAAGCCGCCGGCCCCGGTCCGCGAGATCGACCGCTCGGTGGCCATCATCGGCGCCGGCCCGGCCGGACTGGCCGCGGCCGAGGCGCTGCGGCGCAAGGGCTGGCAGGTCGACGTCTACGACCGCCACGACCGCGTCGGCGGCCTGATGATCTACGGCATTCCCGGCTTCAAGCTGGACAAGGAGGTGGTCGAGCGCCGCGCCAGGCTCTATGCCGAGGCCGGCATCCGTTTCCATCTCGGCGTCGAGATCGGCCGCGACATCACCTTCGCGGAGCTGCGCGGCGACCACGACGCGGTGCTCATCGCCACCGGCGTCTACAAGGCGCGTCCGCTCGGCGTGCCTGGCGACGACCTGCCCGGCGTCCATGCCGCCCTCGATTACCTCATCGCCTCCAACCGCGTCGGCCTCGGCGATGCGGTTCCCGCCTTCGCGGACGGGACGCTGAACGCCGACGGCAAGGACGTGGTGGTCATCGGCGGCGGCGACACCGCCATGGATTGCGTGCGCACCGCCATCCGCCAGGGCGCCCGCTCGGTGAAGTGCCTCTATCGCCGCGACCGCGCCAACATGCCCGGCTCGCAGCGCGAGGTGGCGCATGCCGAGGAGGAGGGCGTCGAGTTCGTGTGGATGGCCGCGCCCGAGAAGATCGCCGGCCCCGGCCGTGCCGAGACGGTCCAGGCGGTGCGCATGCATCTGGGCGTCGCCGATTCCTCGGGGCGCCAGACCCCGGTGCCGATCGAGGGCTCGGGCTTCGCGCTGCCGGCCGACATGGTGATCAAGGCGCTGGGCTTCGATCCCGAGGACGTGCCGGCCCTGTTCGGCCAGCCCGACCTCGCCACCACCCGCTGGGGCACCGTCAAGGTCGACCCCCGCACCCAGATGACCAGCCTGCCCGGGGTGTTCGCCGCCGGCGACATCGCCCGCGGCGCCAGCCTGGTGGTGTGGGCGATCCGCGACGGCCGCGACGCGGCGGCCGCCATCGAGAAGTACGTGAGCGAGCAGGCCGCGCGGGCGGCGGAGTAGGATTGGTAACCACGAAGACACGAAGACGCGAAGGCGTCTTGCCGGTGTAGCCGTCATGCCCGCGCAGGCGGGCATCCAGCTGGATCCCCGCTTTCGCGGGGATGACGGATTACCCTCCGTGAAACTTCGTGCCTTCGTGTCTTCGTGGTGAAGAGTTTTCCCTGGAGTAGCGTCATGAGCGAGAATTTCGTCGCCGAGTACCTTGCCAACGAGCGGCTGCTGAACGAGGCCGGGATCGACACCACCGCCCATGACGCCTGCGGCGTCGGCCTGGTGGCGTCGCTCGACGGCCGTCCCCGCCGCGAGGTGGTGGTCGCCGGCATCGAGGCGCTCAAGGTGCTGTTCCATCGCGGCGCCGTCGACGCCGACGGCAAGACCGGCGACGGCGCCGGCATTCACGTCGAGATCCCGCAGGACTTCTTCGCCGACCACGTCCGCCACACCGGCCACGAGCCGGGACCGGGCCGCATCGCCATCGGCATGGTGTTCCTGCCCAAGACCGACCTGGGCGCCCAGGAGCGCTGCCGCTGCATCGTCGAGACCGAGATCCTGTCGTTCGGCTACGCCATCTACGGCTGGCGCCAGGTGCCGGTGGACGTCAGCGTCATCGGCGAGAAGGCCAACGCCACCCGCCCCGAGATCGAGCAGATCATCGTCGCCAACACGCTGGGCACGCCCGAGGAGCGCTTCGAGGCCGACCTCTACATCCTGCGCCGGCGCATCGAGAAGCGGGTGCTGGGCGAGCACATCACCGACTTCTACATCTGCTCGCTGTCCTGCCGCTCGATCATCTACAAGGGCATGTTCCTGGCCGAGCAGCTCACCAGCTTCTATCCCGACCTGCTGGACGAGCGCTTCGTGTCGCGCTTCGCCATCTACCACCAGCGCTATTCCACCAACACCTTCCCAACCTGGCGCCTGGCCCAGCCGTTCCGCATGCTCGCCCACAACGGCGAGATCAACACGCTGGCCGGCAACGTCAACTGGATGAAGGCGCACGAGCCGCGCATGGCGCACGAGGTGTTCGGCCATCACGTCGAGGACATCAAGCCGGTGGTGCAGCCCGGCGGCTCGGATTCCGCCGCCCTCGACAACGTGTTCGAGGTGATGTGCCGCGCCGGCCGGTCGGCTCCCATGGTCAAGCAGATGCTGATCCCGGAAAGCATCGGCCAGAACGCGCTGATGCCGGACGCGCACCGCGCCTTCTTCAGCTACTGCAACGCGGTGATCGAGCCGTGGGACGGCCCGGCGGCCATCTGCGCCACCGACGGCCGCTGGGTGGTGGCCGGCATGGACCGCAACGGCCTGCGCCCCATGCGCTTCACCATCACCACCGACGGCCTGCTGATCGTCGGCTCCGAGACCGGCATGGTGAAGGTCCCCGAGGGCGAGGTGGTGGAGAAGGGCCGCGTCGGCCCCGGCCAGACCATCGCCGTCGACCTGGAGCAGGGGCGCCTGTACCGCGACGGCGAGCTCAAGGACACCCTGGCTGGCCGCCGGCCCTACGCCGACTGGACCCGGCGCATCACCGAACTCGACAGCCTGGTCAAGACCGGCGCCCCCGAGCCGGTCGAGCTGTCGGTCGAGGAACTCAAGCGGCGCCAGCTCTCCTATGGCCTGACCATGGAGGACATGGAGCTGATCCTGCATCCCATGGTCGAGGAGGCCAAGGAGGCGGTGGGCTCCATGGGTGACGACGCGCCGCTGGCGGTGCTGTCCGACCATTACCGCGGCCTGCACCACTTCTTCCGCCAGAATTTCAGCCAGGTCACCAACCCGCCGATCGATTCCTTGCGCGAGTCCCGCGTGATGAGCCTGCGCACCCGCCTCGGCAACCTCGGCAACATCCTCGACGAGCACGAGACCCAGTGCGACGTGCTGGCCCTCGACTCGCCGGTGCTGTCCAACGCCGAGTTCGAGGCCATGCGCCGCTACATGGGTCCGGCGGCGGCCGAGATCGACTGCACGTTCGAGGTCGGGTCGGGCGACCCCGCCTCCGGCGAGCACGCGCTCCGCGACGCGCTGGGGCGCATCCGCCGCGAGGCGGAGGAGGCGGTGCGCGCCGGCTGCACCCACCTGATCCTGTCCGACAAGGACGTGTCGCCCGGCCGGGCTCCGGTGCCGATGATCCTGGCCGCCGGCGGCGTGCACTCGCACCTGGTGCGCGAGCGCCTGCGCACCTGGACCTCGCTCAACGTCCGCTCGGGCGAGGCGCTCGACGTCCATTACTTCGCGGTGCTGATCGGCGTCGGCGCCACCACCGTCAACGCCTACCTGGCGCAGGAGGCCATCGCCGACCGCCATCGCCGCGGCCTGCTCGGGGCGCTGTCGCTGGCCGAGTGCATCAAGAACTACAAGAAGGCCATCGACCAGGGCCTGCTGAAGATCATGTCCAAGATGGGCATCTCGGTGATCTCCAGCTATCGCGGCGGCTACAATTTCGAGGCGGTCGGGCTGTCGCGCTCGCTGGTGGCCGAGTTCTTCCCCGGCATGACCAGCCGCATCTCGGGCATCGGCCTCAACGGCATCGAGAAGAAGACCATCGAGCAGCACGCCAAGGGCTTCTTCGCCGACATGGCGGTGCTCCCGGTCGGCGGCTTCTACCGCTTCCGCCGCGGCCATGAGACCCACGCCTTCGAGGGCACGCTGATCCACACCCTGCAGACGGCGGTGGCCACCGATTCCTACTCGACCTACAAGCGCTACTCCGAGGGGATGCGCCGGCAGCCGCCGGTGACCATCCGCGACCTGTTGGACCTGCGCCCGGCCGGCCAGCCGGTCAGCGTCGACGAGGTCGAATCCATCACCGAGATCCGCAAGCGCTTCCTCACCCCCGGCATGAGCCTGGGGGCGCTGTCGCCCGAGGCGCACGGCACCCTCAACATCGCCATGAACCGCATCGGCGCCAAGTCGGTGTCGGGCGAGGGCGGCGAGGATCGCGACCGCTATCGGCCGCGCCCCAACGGCGACAACGCCAACTCGGCGGTCAAGCAGATCGCCTCGGGCCGCTTCGGCGTCACCGCCGAATACCTGAACATGTGCCGCGAGATCGAGATCAAGGTGGCCCAGGGCGCCAAGCCCGGCGAGGGCGGCCAGCTGCCCGGCTTCAAGGTCACCGTCGAGATCGCCAAGCTCCGGCACGCCACGCCCGGGGTCATGCTGATCAGCCCGCCGCCGCACCACGACATCTATTCCATCGAGGACCTGGCCCAGCTCATCTACGACCTCAAGCAGATCAATCCCGAGGCCCGCGTCACGGTGAAGCTGGTCAGCCGCTCCGGCATCGGCACCATCGCCGCCGGCGTGGCCAAGGCCAAGGCCGACACCATCCTGATCTCCGGCAACGTCGGCGGCACCGGCGCGTCCCCGCAGACCTCCATCAAGTTCGCCGGCCTGCCGTGGGAACTGGGGCTGTCCGAGGCCCATCAGGTGCTGACGCTCAACCGCCTGCGCCACCGGGTCAAGCTTCGCACCGACGGCGGCCTCAAGACCGGCCGCGACATCGTCATCGCCGCCATGCTGGGCGCCGAGGAGTTCGGCATCGGCACCACCAGCCTGATCGCCATGGGCTGCATCATGGTCCGTCAGTGCCATTCCAACACCTGCCCGGTCGGCGTGTGCACCCAGGACCCGGCGCTGCGGGCCAAGTTCACCGGCTCGCCCTACAAGGTGGTCAACCTGTTCACCTTCATCGCCGAGGAGGTCCGCGAGATCCTCGCCTCGCTGGGCGTGCGCTCGCTCAACGAGATCATCGGCCGCACCGACCTGTTGAAGCAGGTCAGCCGCGGCGCCGCCCACCTCGACGACCTCGATCTCAATCCCCTGCTGGCGCAGGCGGATTCCGGCGGCTACGCCCGCTACTGCACCCAGGAGGAGCGCAACGAGGTCCCCGAGACCCTGGACGCCCAGATCATCAAGGACGCCCGCCCGGCGTTGGAGGAGGGCGAGAAGATGCAACTCGCCTACAACGTCAGGAACGTGCAGCGCGCCATCGGCACCAAGCTCAGCCACAAGATCACCCGGAAGTACGGGATGGAGGGGCTGCAGCCCGGCCACATCACCGTGCGTCTGCGGGGCTCGGCCGGCCAGTCGCTCGGCGCCTTCGCGGTGCAGGGCCTC
The DNA here is from genome assembly GCA_050260775.1 of Solirubrobacterales bacterium. Classification (GTDB taxonomy): domain Bacteria; phylum Pseudomonadota; class Alphaproteobacteria; order Rhodospirillales; family Magnetospirillaceae; genus CALABS01. Next base: position 29,853 of record JBLNCP010000044.1, read on the forward strand.
AAGCTCGAGGTGTTCGGGGATTCCAATGACTACGTCGGCAAGGGCCTGTCGGGCGGCACCATCGTGGTGCGTCCGCCGGTGTCGAGCCCGCTCAAGTCCAACGAGAACACCATCATCGGCAACACCGTGCTCTACGGCGCCACCGCCGGTAAGCTGTTTGCCGCCGGCCAGGCCGGCGAGCGCTTCGCGGTGCGCAACTCGGGCGCCTCGGCGGTGATCGAGGGCTGCGGCTCCAACGGCTGCGAGTACATGACCGGCGGCACCGCCGTGATCCTCGGCCCCGTCGGTGCCAATTTCGCCGCCGGCATGACCGGGGGCATGGCCTTCGTCTACGACGCCGACGAGACCTTCGCCCTCAAGGTCAACCCGGAATCGGTGGTCTGGCAGCGGGTCGAGACGGAGTATTGGGAAGGCGTGCTCAAGTCCCTGATCAGCGAGCACGTGGCCGAGACCCAGTCCAACTGGGCCCAGGCCTTGCTGGCCGACTGGAACCGCGAGATGCGGCGCTTCTGGCAGGTCGTGCCCAAGGAGATGCTGTCGCGCCTGGAACACCCGGTGGCCCGCGGCGCGGCGGTGGCGGCGGAGTAGGGCGAACCCTCTCCCGCACGCGGGCGAGGGGCAAAAAGAAAAACGGCGGTCCCTCGGCAGAGGGGCCGCCGTTGTTCATTCAGCCACGCCTCAATGCACGCTCAGGGGTTCCAGCTCGTGCTGCTTGATGGCGGCGAAGGCGAGGTCGCGGGTCGGCGCCAGGCCCATGTGGGTGCCGTCGGCGGCGTGGATGGACCAGCCCTCGGCATTGTCGACGACGACGCGCTTGACGAAGGCGATGTCGGGCATGCCCCAGATCGCCAGGTCACCGGGGCTCATGTTGCGGGGCAGGGCCGTCCGGTTCGGGTGGTCTTCCCTGTTCGGGTGGTCTTCCATGTCAGCCCTCCTTGGCCGGACTCAGCCGGCCCCTGGGATTGGGTTCGGCACGCTTCGGATCGCCAAGGGCGCCCTGGATGGGAATGGTGCGGACCCTCGGCTCGGGCGTCGGGCGCTCGAGGTAGACGCTCAGGAGGCCGTTCTCCAGCTTGGCGTCCCTCACTTCGATGCCCTCCGCCAGCACGAAACTGCGCTGGAACTGACGCGCGGCGATGCCGCGGTGCAGGAAGATGCGGTGCTCGCTGTCGTCCTCGGTGTGGCGGCCCCGGATGATCAGCTGGTTGTCCTCCAGCGACACCGCCAGATCGTCCATGGAGAAGCCGGCGACGGCCAGCGTGATGACCAGTCCATTGTCACCGATCTGCTCGATGTTGTAGGGCGGGTAGCCCTCGGCGTTGGTCTTGGAAATGCGGTCGAGCACGCGCTCGAAATGATCGAACCCGAGTAGAAGCGGGCTATTGAAGACAGGCAGGCGAGTCATTCTGCGTCCTCCTCCGGCGAGCGAGAAACGGAACTGGCGGGCCCGATGACCGGCACCCTCGGCGCAAGGGCCCCACCTTCGCGTCGGCGGGCCTCCCTTACGCCAGACTATTTTGGATGGACTGGGGCCGTCGTCAAGATCACGCCTTGCGGATCCTGAGCCGATGGATGCCCTCGGCGGCTTCGCCCGGCTCGGCGGTGCACGATTCCACGGTGTGCCCGAGCTCGGCGACCGAGCGCGGGACGTTGGCCAGCGGCTCGCGCCCCTTCAGTCGGATTTCTGCCACTTCGCCCGACTTCATGCGTTCCACCAGCAACTTGGTACGGACGAACGTCATTGGGCAGAGGTCGGCGGTGATGTCGAGATAGTAGTCCGCTGGGTCAATCATGCGATTTTGCAACTTTCCTTTTTGCCGATTGGTTATTGCCAGAACCTGGCAAAAGAATTATATACGGCCTCATAATCGTAACTGGAGGCCAGCTCTAAAAATGTCGGAGCGTTCGAACAACGGCGACCTGCTCAGCTACACCACTGAAATCGTCGCCGCGCATGTCGCCAACAACACCGTCGCCGTCAGCGATCTTCCGCAGTTGATCAACGAGGTCTACAGGACCCTGGCTTCGGTCGGCAACGTGCAGCCTGCTCCCGAGCGTCCCCAGCCGGCCGTCCCCGTCAAGAAGTCGGTGACTCCCGAGTACATCATTTGCCTGGAGGACGGCAAGAAGCTGAAGATGCTGAAGCGGCATCTCAAGACGGCCTACAACATGACTCCCGAGGAATACCGCGAGCGCTGGGGCCTGCCCGCCGACTATCCGATGGTCGCCCCCAATTACGCGCAGCACCGTTCCAGCCTGGCCAAGAAGATCGGCCTGGGCACCAAGCCGCGCAAGCGCACCACGAAGCGCGCCGGCTAAAGACTTCACACGCGAACGGAGGGCGCCGCGAGCAGATCTTGGGCTCGCGGCGCCTTTTGGTTTATGATCGTCCCTGGGTTTATAGTCCCACCACGGGTGTCATCAATACGGGTTGGCCATGGTCTCGCGAATCGAACAGCGCTGCATGGAAAAGGGAATGAAGATGACCGACCAGCGTCGCGTCATCGCCCGGGTGCTTTCGGAATCCGAGGACCATCCCGATGTCGAGGAAGTCTATCGCCGCGCCACCGGCATCGACCCCCGCATCTCGATCGCCACCGTCTACCGCACCGTTCGTCTGTTCGAGGAGGCCGACATCCTCGAACGCCACGATTTCGGTGATGGCCGCGCCCGCTACGAGGAGGCGCCCAACGAGCACCACGACCACCTGATCGACATGCAGTCCGGCCGCGTCATCGAGTTCACCAGCCCGGAGATCGAGGTGCTGCAGCGCGAGATCGCCAAGCGCTATGGCTATCGGCTGGTCGGTCATCGCCTTGAGTTGTATGGAGTTCCGTTGACTTCGGCGGATGATCGGGAAGAGAAATAGCCCGCACGGGCCCTGGGGGCCGCATCTGCGAACGGAGCGCGAGGAACGATGGGATCGCTGGTGGATGTCGAGCGGGCTTCGGCCAGCCTCGAAGTTCGGCTTGCCAGGAACGACGAAGAAGTCGCCGCCGCCCAGGCCCTGCGGTACCGGGTCTTCTACGAAGAGATGGGGGCGCGTCCCTCGCCGGACATGGCGTCGCGCCGCTCCGACTTCGACGATTTCGACGCCATCTGCGACCACCTGCTGCTGCTCGATCCCGCCCGTGACGGCGGCGCCCGGGTGGTCGGCACCTACCGCCTGATCCGGCGTTCGGTCGGCGAGCGCTTCGGCCGCTTCTATACCGCCGGCGAATACGACATTTCCAAGATCCTCGCCAAGGGCGGCAACTTCATGGAGCTCGGCCGGTCGTGCATCGATCCGGCCTACCGCAACCGCTCGACCATGAACCTCATGTGGGCAGCCATCGCCGCCTACGTGTGGGAGCACAAGGTCGACCTGATGTTCGGCTGCGCCAGCCTGCCGGGAACCGAACCGGAGAAGCTGGCGACCCAGCTCGCCTATCTCCACCACTTCCACCTCGCCCCCGAGGAAATCCGGCCGCGCGCCCTGCCCGAGCTCTACATCGACATGCGCCTCAAGCCCAGGGAGGAGCTGGACCCGCGCCGGGCGGTGCGCGAGCTGCCGCCGCTGATCAAGGGCTACCTCCACCTCGGCGGTTTCATCGGCGACGGCGCGGTGATCGACCGTCAGTTCAACACCACCGACGTCTGCATCATGGTCAAGACCGACCTGGTGACCGAGAAGTACATCAAGCACTACGACCGCACCGCGCGGGCCCCCCAGGCGGTGGGTATGGCCCAGGACGGGGCCGAGGACGATACTCGCGACGGGGCGGGCAGCCGGCCCGCATGATCAGCCCCGCCGTCATCAGCCCCGCCGTCGCCACCCTCCGTCTCGCGGCGTTCATCCTGTGGACGCTGGTGGCGCTGGTGCCGTACCTGCCGCTGTTCTTCGCGCGCTGGCGGGGGTGTGCGCGCTACGTGCGCCGGTACTTCCAGGGGGTGGCGTGGATCTGCGGCATCCGGGTGGCGGCCGAGGGGCGGCCGCAAGGGGGCGAAGCCCCCGTGCTTTTCGTCTCCAACCATGCCAGCTACCTCGACATCATCGTGCTGGGGACGCTGATCAACGGCTCCTTCGTGGCCAAGACCGAGGTCGCGGGCTGGCCGGGCTTCGGGTTCCTGGCCAAGATGGCCAGGACCGTGTTCGTCGCCCGCCGCCGAGGCGGCACCGCCCGCGAGCGCGACGCCCTGCAGGAGCGGCTGGACGCCGGGGATTCGCTGATCCTGTTCCCCGAGGGAACCTCCAACGACGGCAACCGCGTGCTGCCCTTCAAATCGGCGCTGTTCGCGGTGGCCGAACGCGACCGGCTCGTGGTGCAGCCGGTGTCGCTGGCCTACACCCGCTTGGACGGGCTGCCGATGGGGCGCGCGTTCCGGCCCTTCTACGCCTGGTACGGCGACATGACCCTGCCCGACCATCTGTTCCAGGCGCTGGGGCTCGGGCGGATTACGGTGGAGGTGGTGTTCCACCGGCCGGTCCGCCTGTCCGATTTCCGCGACCGCAAGGCGCTCGCCAATCATTGCCATGACGTGGTGACGCGCGGGGTGGTCACCCTGCTGGCCGGCCGCTGGCGCGATCACGCCGCCGAGGCGCAGGCGCTGGAACAGGCGCCGCTGCCCCTCGATCCCGTCGCGGAAGGGTAAGACGGACGGCAAGCCGTCGACGGTTGCCGCATTGTTCCCGCGCTTCCAGGCAGGAGCGGGCGGCAATCCTTGACTCCTGGCGCCGCGATGCTAGGTTGAACCTCACCGGGCGGCACCTCGTCGGTTCCGCCCCGTTCGCATTTTCGGCTCGTTTTTCGGCGGCGGAAGGCCGCCTGGATCGCATTGGCCAAGAAGCTCTTCGTCAAGACCTACGGCTGCCAGATGAACGTCTATGACTCCGCCCGCATGGCGGATGTTCTGGCGCCGCTCGGATACACCACCGCCGACGCTCCCGAGGATGCCGACATGGTCATCCTCAACACCTGCCACATCCGCGAGAAGGCGGCTGAGAAGGTGTTTTCCGAGCTCGGCCGCCTCAGGCAGCTCAAGGCCGGCCGCGATAACGGCATGATCATCGCCGTGGCCGGCTGTGTCGCCCAGGCCGAGGGCGAGGAGATCCTGCGCCGCGCCCCCTTCGTCGACATCGTGCTGGGGCCGCAGACCTATCACCGCCTGCCCGAGATGGTGGCGCGCGCCAGCCGGGCCGCGCAGCAGAACGGCATGGGCGGCGCGGTGCTCGACACCGAGTTTCCCGCCGAGCCCAAGTTCGACCACCTGCCCGAGGCCCGCGCCGAGGGCTCCAGCGCCTTCCTGTCGGTGCAGGAGGGCTGCGACAAGTTCTGCACTTTCTGCGTGGTGCCCTATACCCGCGGCGCCGAGTACTCGCGTCCGGCCGCCGCCATCCTGGAGGAGGCCCGCCGCCTGGTCGCCCAGGGGGTGGTCGAGCTGTCGCTGCTGGGCCAGAACGTCAACGCCTGGCATGGCGACGCCCCGGGCGGCGCCACCTGGGGGCTGGGACGCCTCATCCGCGAGCTGGCCGAGATCGACGGCCTCGAGCGCATCCGCTACACCACCTCGCATCCGCGCGACCTGGATGACGACCTGATCGCCGTCCATGCCGAGGTCGACAAGCTGATGCCGTTCCTGCACCTGCCGGTGCAGTCGGGCTCGGACCGCATCCTCGACGCCATGAACCGCCGCCACGACCGCGCCACCTATCTGCGCCTGGTCGAGAAGCTCAAGGCGGCGCGCCCCGACCTGGCGCTGTCCTCGGACTTCATCGTCGGCTTCCCCGGCGAGTCCGAGCGGGACTTCGGCGACACCATGGCGCTGGTGCGCGAGGTCGGCTTCGTCCAGACCTATTCGTTCAAGTATTCCGCCCGCCCGGGCACGCCGGCCTCGACCATGCCCAACCAAGTGGACGAGGCGGTCAAGGAGGCGCGGCTGGCCGAGCTGCAGGGGCTGCTGCACGACCTGACGGTGTCCTTCAACCGCGCGTCGGTGGGGCGGGTGATGCCGGTGCTGTTCGACCGTCCCGGCCGCCATCCCGGCCAGCTGATCGGCCGCAGCCCGTACATGCAGCCGGTGCACGTCGAGGGCGCCGCCCACCTGATGGGCCGCGTCGTCCCGGTGCGTATCACCGAGGTGCACCCCAACAGCCTGGCCGGCACCGTCGATCAGGCGTTTGAAGCGAGGGAATGCGCGTGAGCGACGGCCCGCAACACTCCACCGTGGTGCGTGAATTCGACGACAATACCTTGCTGCAGGTCGTGTTCGGCCCGCACAACGTGAACATCGAGCGCATCGAGGCCAGTCTCGGCGTGGCGCTCAACACTCGCGGCAACGCCATCGCCATCTCCGGCGCGCCCGAGGCGGCGCGGGATGCCGGCCAGGTGCTGGACGAGCTCTACGGCTTGGCCCGCCGCCAGGGCCATCTGGAGACCGCCGACGTGGACGCCGCCATGCGCATGAGCCGGCACGAGCCGGCGGCGGCGCAGGAACTGGTGCTGCGCACCCGCAAGCGCCACATCGCGCCGCGCACACCGACCCAGGCCGAGTACCTTAAGGCGCTGGACAACGACGCGCTGGTGTTCGGGCTGGGCCCCGCCGGCACCGGCAAGACCTATCTGGCGGTGGCCAAGGCGGTGTCGATGATGCTGCAGGGCGAGGTCGACCGCATCATCCTGTCGCGCCCCGCGGTCGAGGCGGGCGAGCGCCTGGGCTTCCTGCCCGGCGACCTCAAGGAGAAGGTCGATCCCTACCTGCGTCCCCTCTACGACGCGCTCTACGACATGCTGCCCGGCGACCAGGTGGTCAAGAAGCTGGCCGCCGGCGAGATCGAGGTGGCGCCGCTGGCCTTCATGCGTGGCCGCACCCTGGCCAACTCGTTCATCATCCTCGACGAGGCGCAGAACACCACCAGCGTGCAGATGAAGATGTTCCTGACCCGCATGGGCGAAGGCTCGCGGATGGTGGTGACCGGCGACCTGTCGCAGATCGACCTGCCGGCGGGCACCCGCTCCGGCCTCAAGGACGCCATCGACATCATCCACGGCATGCCCGGGGTGTCGTTCGTGAACTTCACCGACCGCGACGTGGTGCGCCACGACCTGGTCACCCGCATCGTGCGGGCCTACGACCACGCCGAGCGCACCCGCAAGGCGGGCATGGAAAGCGGCGAGCGGTCATGACCAGCCCGACTGCCCCAGACGCTGCCCCCGACGCCGTCATCGACGCCGTCATCGACGTGGCGGTGGAGAGCGAAGCGTGGACCGCCGCCCTGCCCGAGGCCGAGGCCCTGTGCCGGCGCATGGCCGCGGCGGCGCTGGCCGGCGGCGACGCCCCCGAGGGGCCGCTGGAGCTCAGCCTGGTCCTGGCCGACGACGCCACCGTGCACGAGCTCAACCGCACCTGGCGCGGCAAGGACAAGCCCACCAACGTGCTGTCCTTCGCCGCCCTCGACGACGAGGATGCGCCGCAGGCGGCAGGGGCGCCGCTGCTGTTGGGCGACGTCATCCTGGCCTATGAGACCTGTGCCGCCGAGGCGGTCGAGCAGGGCAAGACGCTGGCCGACCACCTCGCCCATCTGGTGGTGCACGGCGTGCTGCACCTGCTCGGCTACGACCACGAGGACTCCGAGGCCGAGGCCGAGGAGATGGAGCGGCTCGAGACCGCCATTCTGTCCGCTTGCGGGATCAGCGACCCGTACGAGGGGGGACACGCACCATGAACGAGCCTGGCAGTAGTCGAACGCCCCGTGAGAACGGGGCCCGCGACGACAACCTGATCGACACCATCCGCAACTGGATGCGCCTGCTCCGCCGCTCCCGCGGCGCCGAGACGGTGCGCGAAGCCCTGGAAGGGCTGATCGAGGATCGCGGCGATTCCGGTGTTCCCATCGACGACCACGAGCGCATCCTGCTCGGCAACATCCTGCATCTCAGGGATGTCACCGCCTACGACGTCATGGTGCCCCGTGCCGACATCATCGCGGTCGAGGCCGGCACCGGCCGCGACGACCTGATGGACCTGTTCACCCGCTGCGGCCATTCGCGCGTGCCGGTCTACCGCGGCACGCTGGACGACGTCATCGGCATGGTCCACATCAAGGACGTGCTGGCGGCGACCCGGGTGGACAAGCCGTTCGCCATCCCCCGCATCGTGCGGCGCGTGCTGTTCGTCTCGCCGTCCATGCGGGTGACCGACCTGCTCCTGGAGATGCGGCTCAAGCGCACCCATATGGCGCTGGTGGTCGACGAATACGGCGGCATCGACGGCCTGGTTTCCATCGAGGACCTGGTCGAGCAGATCGTCGGCGAGATCGAGGACGAGCACGACCGCGCGGTCGAGCCCGACCTGGTGATCGGTCCCGACGGCACCATCGAGGCCGACGCCCGCACCCCCATCGAGGAATTCGAGGAAAAGGTGGGGCCGGTGTTGAGCGAGGAGGAACGCGAGGACGTGGATACGCTGGGCGGACTGGTCTTCTTCATCGCCGGCCGCGTGCCGTCGCGCGGCGAACTGATCGCCCACGATTCCGGCTTGGAGTTCGAGGTGGTCGACGCCGATCCCCGCCGCATCAAGCGTCTGCGCGTCCGCAAGGTCTCTCCCGAAACCGCCTCGCCCGAGACCGCGTGATGGCGATCGCCGCGATGCTGCGTGGCACTCCCGCCGAGAGCGGCCGTCTCGGCGCCTGGGCGTCCCGCCTCTCGGGCCTGTCCGGCTGGCGCCGCCGCGGCCTCGGCGCCGCCCTGGGCGGTTTCGCGGCGTTGGCGCTGCCGCCGGTGCACCTGCTGCCGGTGCTGCTGGTGGCCTTCCCCTGCCTAGTGTGGCTGCTGGACGGCAGCCGTTCCCGCAAGGCGGCGTTCGGCGCCGGCTGGTGGTACGGCCTCGGCTGGTTCACCGTCGGCCTCTATTGGATCGCCCACGCCCTGCTGATCGAACCCGAGAAGTTCGGCTGGATGATTCCCTTCGCCACGCTGGGGCTCGGCGGATTGCTGGCGGTGTTCACCGGCGCCGCCACCTGGCTCGTCCACCTGTCGGGGGCCAGGGGGGCCGGCCGCGTGCCGATGCTGGCGGCGGCGTGGACGCTGACCGAGTGGCTGCGCTCGTGGGTGCTGACCGGCTTTCCGTGGAATCCGGTCGGATCGATCTGGGATCCGGTGCTGCCGGTCCTGCAACTGGGATCGATCGCCGGCGTGTTCGGGCTGACGCTGATGACCGTCCTGTGCGCCGCCCTGCCGGCGCTGCTGGCAGACCGCGGCACGGCGCGGGCCAAGCTCGCCTGCCTGGCGGTGGCCGCCGGGCTGCCGCTGGCGGCGGCCGGGTGGGGCGGGGCCCGCCTTGCCGGCGGCGACGACGGGATCGCGCCGGGGGTGCGCCTGCGGCTGGTCCAGGCGGCGGTGGCGCAGAGCCACAAGTGGAAGGACGATTTGCGCCAGGCCCATCTCGACGCGCAGCTCCAATTGTCGCGCGCCCCGGGCTTCGACGGCATCACCGCCGTGGTGTGGCCGGAGACGGCCGCCCCCTATTTCCTCGATCTCGACGACGTCCACCGCAACGAGGTCGCCGCCGTCGCCCCGCCGGGCGGCATGGTGCTGACCGGTGCCCCGCGCGTCACCCCCCAGGGGATCGAGCCGTTCCAGATCTGGAACAGCCTGATGGCAGTGACCGCCGACGGCAGCCTGGCGGCCGTCTACGACAAGGTGCATCTGGTGCCCTTCGGCGAGTACGTGCCGCTGCGGGCGCTGCTGCCCATCGCCAAGATCACCCATGGCGGCACCGATTTCTCGTCGGGCCCCGGCCTGCGCACCCTCACCCTGCCCGGCCTGCCGCCGGTCAGCCCGCTGATTTGCTATGAGGCCATTTTCCCGGGCGCCGTCGTCGGCCGCGACCAGCCGCGTCCGGCTTGGCTGCTCAACCTGACCAATGACGCGTGGTTCGGCCTGTCGGCCGGGCCCTACCAGCATCTCGCCTCCGCCCGCATGCGGGCGGTGGAGGAGGGGCTGCCGCTGGTGCGCGCCGCCAATACCGGCATCTCCGCCGTGTTCGACGGCCACGGCCGCGAGATCGCCCGGCTGGGCCTGGGCGAGCGCGGCGTGGTGGACGCCCCGCTGCCGGCCGCCTCGGCCCCGACCCTCTTTTCCCGCTTCGGGAACCCGCTGGCCCTGGCGCTTGGCGTGCTGTGTGCATTCATGGGGATTGCACTAAGCCGCCGCGGTTGAACGCGTCCCGAATACAACCTGAGCGGTACAGGTTTCCCTGGTTGTGCATTGACTTGCATACAATCGCTGCTTAGTCTCTGCCGACCAGTCGAACCGATATATCCAGGGCGGGACAAATATGGCTGAGACTCAGCGTCCGAAAAGCACGCCGGCCCGTAAGTCTTCGCGGGGGCGGACGCCGTCGGGCAATCCCAATCCCATCGACATCCATGTCGGCCAGCGGGTCCGCCTGCGCCGTACTCTTTTGGGAATGAGCCAGGAGAAGCTGGGGGAGGCCCTCGGTCTGACCTTCCAGCAGGTGCAGAAATACGAGCGGGGTGCCAACCGGGTCGGGGCCAGCCGCCTGTTCGACCTGTCGCGCGTGCTCGACGTGCCGGTCAGCTTCTTCTTCGACGACATGACCGAGGACCTGAAGCGCCAGACCCCCTCGCTGATCGGGGTGGAGGGCCTGGAGGAACCCGAGGTCGAGTACGTCCACGACCCCATGGCGCGGCGCGAGACCCTCGAACTGGTGCGGGCCTATTACCGCATCGGCGATCCCGCCGTGCGCAAGCGCGTCTACGAACTCGCCAAGGCGCTCGCCGAAGCGGCCGGCCGCTAGCCCCACCCGTCGGCCGGCGGGCCACCGCCCAAATTGCCTCAGGCCCCTGTCCGGATGGGGCTTGACGAACCTCATAGGCTCCTGCCACAAGAGCCCCCGGAGCGGGGACCGCTCCCGTGGAGATTTGTGACCGCTTGCCGCCACGTAAAACGCAGGCTAAGTGGGTGCATCATGATGGCGTCCGACAGCCCATTCCCGATGCCCCTGGTCCCTGATGTTTGGAACTAGGAGGGCTTGCCCGTGTCCAAGAAAAACTTCCTCTTCACGTCCGAATCGGTTTCCGAGGGCCATCCCGACAAGGTGTCCGACCGGATCTCCGACGCCATCGTCGATGCGTTCCTGTCCGCCGACCCGCATTCGCGCGTCGCGGTCGAGACCCTGTGCACCACCAACCTGATCGTGCTGGCCGGTGAAGTGCGCGGACCGTCCTCGGTGACCAAGGAGCTGATGGAAGACATCGCCCGTCACGCCGTGAAGGACATCGGCTACGAGCAGGACGGCTTCCACTGGAAGGACGCCCAGGTCCAGGTCCACGTGCATTCGCAGTCGGCCGACATCGCCGTCGGCGTCGACGCCGCCGGCGAGAAGGACGAGGGCGCCGGCGACCAGGGCATCATGTTCGGCTACGCCTGCAACGAGACGCCCGAGCTGATGCCGGCGCCGATCTACTACGCCCACAACATCCTGAAGTCGCTGGCCGAGGCCCGCCATTCCGGGTCGCAGCCGCTGCTCGGCCCCGATTCCAAGAGCCAGGTCACCCTCGAGTACCGCGACGGCAAGCCGGTGCGCGCCACCTCGGTGGTGGTGTCGACCCAGCACGACGCCTCCCTGTCGCAGGCCGACGTGCGCGAGATCGTGCGCCCGCACGTTCTCGACGTGCTGCCCCAGGGCTGGATGTGCCCCGAGGAGACCTTCTACGTCAATCCGACCGGCCGCTTCGTCATCGGCGGCCCCGACGGCGATTGCGGCCTGACCGGGCGCAAGATCATCGTCGACACCTACGGCGGCGCGGCCCCGCACGGCGGCGGCGCCTTCTCGGGCAAGGATCCGACCAAGGTCGACCGCTCGGCCGCCTATGCGTCGCGCTACCTGGCCAAGAACGTGGTCGGCGCCGGCCTCGCCGACCGCTGCGTCATCCAGCTCAGCTACGCCATCGGCGTCTCCAAGCCGCTGTCGGTGTACGTCGACACCTACGGCACCGGCAAGGTGGACGAGGACAAGCTGTCCGAGGTGCTGCAGCAGTTGATGGACCTGAGTCCGCGCGGCATCCGCACCCATCTCGGCCTCAACAAGCCGATCTACGCCCGCACCGCCGCCTACGGCCACTTCGGCCGTCCGCCCGAGGCCGACGGCGGCTTCTCGTGGGAGCGGCTCGACCTGGTCGAGCAGCTCAAGCGCGCCTTCGGCGCGTGAGCCGGCGGTGAGCGGGAGCCAGGAGGAAGCGCGGTCCGACGGGCCGCGTTTCTACGGCCGCCGCCGCGGCAAGCGGCTGCGGCGGTCGGCCGTCGGGCTGATCGAGGTCATGCTGCCCCGGCTGGCCATCACCGTGCCCAAGCCGGGCGTCATGCTCGATCCCAAGGAGCTGTTCCCGCGCGAGGTCGAGCAGGTCTGGCTGGAGGTGGGATTCGGCGGCGGCGAGCACGTCGTCGCCCAGGCCCGCCTGCATCCCGAGGCCGGCATCATCGGCTCCGAGCCGTTCCGCAACGGCGTCGCCAGCCTGCTCGGGCACCTGAACGGGGCGGCGGCGGAAGGGGCGGCCATCGACAACGTCCGCATCTTCCCCGAGGACGTGCGCCAGTTGTTCCCGGCACTGCCCGAGGGCGCGCTGGGGCGCATCTTCGTGCTGTTTCCCGATCCCTGGCCGAAGAAGCGCCACGCCGAGCGCCGCTTCATCGGCCCCGAGAACCTGCCGGAACTGGCCCGCCTGCTCGCCGACGGCGGGGAATTGCGGGTGGCCTCCGACGATCCCGTCTACGCCGAATGGGCCGATCGTCACCTCAAGGAATGCGCGCTGCTGGAGGAGGTCCAGACCACCCAGGACCGCGCGGCCCTGCCCGAGGACTGGCCGCCGACCCGCTACGAGCAGAAGTGCCTGGCCAACAATCCGCCCACCTTCTTCCGTTATCGCCGCAAGGCGCGCTGACGGCCCGCCAAGGGGCCGGCCATCCGCGGGGAGGGCAAGGGCGTCTTTATCGCCCTTGCCTCGCGCCGTGATAGCGGGTAAGGTCCCGCCCAGACACATTCTTGCTTCCCGTCCAAGAAGCGCATGCAGGAGGGCGGGGTTGTAAGGGTGGGCCTAAGGCCCACTTTTTTTGTTTTTTGGGACCCAACGGTCGCAAGGCATAGGGATGGATCGTCAGCAGCGTTTGGAGGGCGTCGTCGCGCCCACGCTCGAGTCGATGGGCTACGAGCTGGTGCGGGTGATGTTCCAGGGCAAGCAGCGTCCGACCCTGCAGGTGATGGCCGAACGCAAGGACGGTCTGCCGATGACGGTGGACGATTGCGCGGATATCAGCCGCGCTCTGTCGGCCGTGTTGGACGTCGAGGACCCCATCAAGGAAGCCTATGTGCTGGAAGTGAGCTCGCCGGGCATCGACCGGCCGCTGACCCGGCCCAAGGATTTCGAGGCGTGGGCCGGGTTCGAGACCAAGATCGAGACCGTTCTCGGCGTCGACGGCCGCAAGCGCTTCCGGGGCCGTCTGCTCGGGCTGGAAGGCGAGGCCGTCCGCCTGCAGATCGAGACCGGCGAGGTGGCCATTCCGCTGACCGACGTGCGGTCGGCCAAGCTGGTGTTGACCGACGAGCTCATCGCCGCCGTGACCAGCGACCAGGAAGTCGAGGAATAGAGACGAAGACCATGGACAGGATCGCAGCCCTTCCCCGCCCCGAGCTCCTTCAGGTCGCCGACGCCGTCGCGCGCGACAAGGGCATCGACCGCGACGAGGTCCTCGAGGCCATGGAGCAGGCCATCCAGAAGGCCGGCCGCTCCAAGTACGGCCACGAGCACGACATCCGCGCCCACATCGACCGCAAGACCGGCGAGATCCAGCTGGCCCGCTTCATCGAGGTGGTCGAGGAGGTCGAGAACGAGGCGACCCAGCTGCCGCTGGCCAAGGCGCTGAAGAAGAACCCCGGCGCCAAGCTCGGCGACTTCCTGGTCGACCCGCTGCCGCCCATCGATTTCGGCCGCATCGCCGCCCAGACCGCCAAGCAGGTGATCGTGCAGAAGGTGCGCGACGCCGAGCGCCAGCGCCAGTTCAACGAGTACAAGGACCGCGTCGGCGAGATCTCCAACGGCCTGGTCAAGCGCGTCGAGTTCGGCAACGTCATCGTCGACCTCGGCCGCGCCGAGGCGCTCCTGCGCCGCGACGAGCTGATCCCGCGCGAGACCTTCCGCACCGGCGACCGCGTGCGCGCCTACATCTACGACGTCCGCGCCGAACCGCGCGGCCCGCAGATCTTCCTGTCGCGCACCCATCCCCAGTTCATGGCCAAGCTGTTCGCGCAGGAAGTGCCCGAGATCTACGACGGCATCATCGAGATCAAGGCGGTGGCCCGCGATCCCGGCTCGCGCGCCAAGATCGCCGTGCTGTCCCACGATTCCTCCATCGACCCGGTCGGCGCCTGCGTCGGCATGCGCGGTTCGCGCGTGCAGGCGGTGGTGGCCGAGCTGCAGGGCGAGAAGATCGACATCATCCCGTGGTCCGGCGAATACGCCACCTTCGTGGTCAACGCCCTGGCCCCGGCCGAGGTGTCCAAGGTGGTGCTCGACGACGAGACCCACGCCATGGAAGTGGTGGTGCCCGACGACCAGCTCAGCCTCGCCATCGGCCGCCGCGGCCAGAACGTGCGCCTGGCCTCGCAGCTGACCGGCTGGTCCATCGACATCATGACCGAGGCCGAGGAATCCGAGCGCCGCAACGAGGAGTTCCGCTCGCGTTCGAAAATGTTCATCGACGCCCTGGACGTGGACGACGTCATTGCCCATCTGCTGGTGACCGAGGGCTTCTCCACCGTCGAGGAGGTGGCGTTCGTCCCCCTCGAGGATCTCACCGGCATCGAGGGTTTCGACGAGGACGTGGCCGCCGAGCTGCAGCAGCGCGCGCGCAACTTCCTGGCCGAGCAGGACGAGCGCTACGACGCCATGCGCCGTGACCTCGGCGTGTCCGACGAGATGGCCGCCATCGACGGCCTCGCGCCGGCGATGCTGGTCAAGCTGGGCCACAAGGGGATCAAGACCCTCGACGACCTCGGCGATCTCGCCTCGGACGAGCTGATCGACGTGGTCGGCAAGGACCAGATGACCGAGGATCAGGCCAACGAGGTGATCATGGCCGCCCGCGCGCACTGGTTCCAGGAAGGCCAGGCCTGATCGCCGGCATGGACGAGGCCGATCCTCAGGGCGAGGACTTTACCGCGGGGGACGACCAGCCCTCGGGGCCGGAGCGCCGGTGCATCGTCACCGGGGCGGTGCGGCCGAAGAAGGAATTGCTGCGGTTCGTCGTGGCGCCGACCGGCGAGGTGGTGCCCGACATGGACCGACGGCTGCCCGGCCGGGGAATCTGGTTGAGCCCCCGACGGGATGTGGTAAATACGGCCGTGTCGAAGCGGCTGTTCGCCAAGGCAGCGCGCCGTCAGGTGACCGCTGCCGCCGATCTGGCGGACCGGGTCGAGGCATTGCTGGTCAAGCGGTGCCTGGACGCCATCGGTCTGGCGCGGCGGGCCGGGCAGGCCGTATGCGGGTTCGAGAAGGTGCGTGCCGAGCTGGCCGGGGGCCGCACGGCGGTGCTGATCGAGGCCAAAGATGCCGCCGAGGGCGGCAAGGACAAGATCCGCGGCCAGGCCCGCGGACGCGGCGCGGACTCCCAGGCGGAGCCGGGAGACGCCGCAGGGACGCCGGCAGGTGGGGTGCCGGTCATCGAGCTGTTCGACGGAGCCGAACTTGGTGCCGTCTTTGGCCGCGACCATGCGGTGCACGTGGCGATGGGCCCCGGCACCCTGGCTCGACGGCTTATCGAGGAGGCCGGCCTGCTGGCGGGTTTCCGTGATTGTGGAAGCGGCGGAACCGTTCCGCCAGGCGCGAAAGAGACGAAGTCGGTTACATGAGCGATTCGAACGACCAGGAGCGCAAGACCCCGCTCAAGCTGTCCCAGCCGGGCAAGCTTGAGTTGAAGAAGACCGTCGAGACCGGCCAGGTCCGGCAGAGCTTCTCCCACGGGCGATCGAAGGTGGTGACCGTCGAGGTTCGCAAGAAGCGGACCTTCGCGCCGGGCGCCGGCGGATCCATGCACGAGGTGCGCGACGGCGCCCGTGGCGGTGCCGAGGCCGAATTGGCCGAGGCGATGGCCAAGGTCGAAGCCCTGCAGCGCGCGGCCTCCGCCCACGACCTCACCCAACACGAGAAGGTGGCTCGCGCCAAGGCGCTGGAAGCCGCCATGAAGGCCGAGGAAGAGGCGCGTCGCCGCGCCGAGGAAGAGGCCGTCCGCCAGGCGGAAGAGGAAGCCCGCCAGGCCGAGGAAGAGGCGCGCCGCGCCGCCGAGGAGGCCGAGGCCGCCCGCCTCGCCGCCGAGGAGGCCGCCCGCAAGGCGGCCGAGGCCCCGGCCCCCGAGCCCGAGCCGGCTCCGGCCGTAATCGCCGAGGCGCCCGCCGCCGCCGCCGCACCGGTCGCTCCAGCCGCTCCGGCCGAGCCGCGTCCCGGTCCGCGCATGACCGCGCCGCCGCCACCGCGCCCGGCCGGCGCCCCCGCCGCGACCCCCGGCACCGCCGCCGCTCCCGGCACCGCGGCGCCGCGTCCGCGCACCGTCGCCGAGGAGGACGAGGAGGAGGAGGAGCGCGCCCGCAAGCGTGCCGCCGCCCACAAGCCCGCTCCGGTCAAGCGCACCGAGCCGCGCCGTCGCACCGGCAAGCTGACCATCACCGCGGCGCTCGACGACGACGACCGCGGCGAGCGCGGCCGCTCGCTGGCCGCGGTGCGCCGCCAGCGTGAGCGCGAACGTCTGAAGAATCTCCAGAAGGGATCGGAGAAGGTTATCCGCGACGTCATCATCCCCGAGAGCATTACCGTCCAGGAACTGGCGAACCGCATGGCGGAACGCGGTGGCGACGTCATCAAGACCCTGATGCGCATGGGCGTGATGGCGACCATCAACCAGTCCATCGACGCCGATACCGCCGAGCTGGTGGTGACCGAGTTCGGTCACAACATGAAGCGCGTGTCCGAGGCCGACGTGCTGGTGGGCCTGGAAGGCGAGGTCGACACTGCCGACGAGCTGATCGCCCGTCCGCCGGTGGTCACCGTCATGGGCCACGTCGACCACGGCAAGACCTCGCTGCTGGATGCGCTCCGCGCCACCGACGTGGTGTCGGGCGAGGCCGGCGGCATCACCCAGCACATCGGCGCCTATCAGGTGACGATGAACTCGGGCGACAAGATCACCTTCATCGACACCCCCGGCCACGAGGCGTTCACCGCCATGCGTGCCCGCGGCGCCAAGGTCACCGACATCGTGGTGCTGGTGGTGGCCGCCGATGACGGCATCATGCCGCAGACGGTGGAGGCCATCCGCCACGCCAAGGCGGCGCAGGTGCCGATCATCGTTGCCATCAACAAGATCGACAAGCCCGAGGCCAACCCGCAGAAGGTCCGCCAGGAGCTGCTGCAGCACGAGCTGGTCACCGAGGAACTGGGCGGCGACATCCTCGCCGTCGAGGTCTCGGCCAAGAAGCGCATGAACCTCGAAAAGCTCGAGGAAGCCATCCTGCTGCAGTCTGAGATCCTGGACCTCAAGGCCAATCCCGGCCGCGCCGGCTCGGGCGTGGTGGTCGAGGCCAAGATGGAGAAGGGCCGCGGCCCGGTGGCCACCGTCCTGGTGCAGAAGGGCACCCTCAAGGTCGGCGACGTGTTCGTTGCCGGCGCCGAGTGGGGCCGCGTGCGCGCCCTGGTGGACGACCACGGCAACCGCGTCGAGGAAGCCGGCCCGTCGAGCCCGGTCGAGGTGCTGGGCCTGAACGGCGTGCCCGCCGCCGGCGACGACTTCGTGTGCGTCGACGACGAGGCCCGCGCCCGCGAGATCGCCGGCTACCGTCAGCGCCAGGACCGCGAGGCCAAGGCCAAGGCGGCCCAGCGCGGCACGCTCGAGCAGATGTTCAGCGCCATCAAGGCCGGCGAGGCCAAGGAGCTGCCGATCGTCATCAAGGGCGACGTGCAGGGCTCGATCGAGGCCATCAACGGCACGCTCGAGAAGATCGGCAACGAGAACGTCAAGGTCCGCATCCTGCACTCCGCGGTCGGCGCCATCAACGAATCCGACGTCACCCTGGCCAAGGCCTCGGGCGGCATCATCATCGGCTTCAACGTGCGCGCCAACCCGCAGGCCCGCGACATGGCGCGCCGCGACGGCGTCGATATCCGCTACTACTCGATCATCTACGACGTCACCGACGACATGAAGAAGATGCTCTCGGGCATGCTCGCGCCGACGCTCAAGGAACGCTTCCTGGGCTACGCCGAGATCCGCGAGGTGTTCTCCATCACCAAGGTCGGCAAGGTGGCGGGCTGCATGGTCACCGAGGGCCAGGTCAAGCGCGGCGCCAAGGTCCGCCTGCTGCGCGACAACGTGGTGATCCACGAGGGCGAGCTCAGCCAGCTCAAGCGCTTCAAGGACGACGTCAAGGAAGTGCGCGAGGGCTACGAGTGCGGCATGTCGTTCGCCAATTACGACGACATCCGCGCCGGCGACATGATCGAGTGCTTCGACATCGAGGAGGTGGCGGCCACCCTGTAAGGGCGGCCGTCTCCCAAAGGAGCGGACCATGTCGAGGGGAGTCAAGCCGCCGTCCCAGCGTCAGCTGCGGGTGGGCGAGGAACTTCGCCATATCATCGCGGCGGTGATCGAGCGCGGCGATTTCCGCGACCCGGATCTCGCCGGCCGCGCCATCACCGTGACCGAGGTGCGCGTCAGCCCCGATCTGAGGAACGCCACCGTGTTCGTCATGCCGCTGGGCGGCGGCGACGTCGCCGGGGTGCTCTCCGGGCTGAAGCGGGCGCGCGCCTATCTCCGCCACGAGCTCGCCCGCAGCGTCGACCTGCGCACCGTCCCCGACCTGCGCTTCGAGGCCGACACCAGCTTCGACGAGGCCAGCCGCATCGACGCCCTGCTGCGCAGCCCCGAGGTCCGCCGCGACATCCAGCCCCATGCCGATGAGGAACGCGGCGACGTGGACGCTGCCGAGGGGACGGATGACGGGGAGTGATCTCCACGTGTCATCCCGAGCGGATGCGAGGGACCGCGTACGGCGACACGGTCGGATGGGCATGAGGTCCCTCCTCCCGATGGTCGTCGGGATGACTGGCTTTCTTGACCATGGCCCGTAAGCGCAAGGGCGACCAGGTCGATGGCTGGATCGCCGTCGACAAGCCGGTCGGCCTGACCTCGACCCAGGTGGTCGCCATCGTGCGGCGCGCCTTCAATGCCGCCAAGGCCGGCCACGGCGGCACCCTCGACCCCCTGGCCACCGGCATCCTGCCCGTGGCGCTGGGCGAGGCGACCAAGACCGTTCCCTACGTGATGGACGGCTCCAAGACCTATCGCTGGCGGGTGCGCTGGGGCGAGCAGCGCTCGACCGACGACCTCGAGGGCGAGGTGGTGGCGACCTCGGACGTGCGGCCGAGCCGCGAGCAGATCGAGGCGGTGCTGCCGCGCTTCACCGGCGCGATCGAGCAGGTGCCCCCCGCCTTTTCGGCGATCAAGGTGGACGGCGAGCGCGCCTACGACCTCGCGCGGGCCGGCGAGGCGGTGGCGCTCAAGTCGCGCGTCGTCCAGATCGAGCGCCAGACCCTGCTCGACATGCCCGATTCCGACCATGCCGATTTCGAGACCCGGGCCGGCAAGGGCACCTACATCCGCTCGCTGGCGCGCGACATCGCGCTGGCGCTGGGCACCGTCGGATCGATCGCCCTGCTGCGGCGGACCGCCTGCGGCCCCTTCAATGAACAAAATGCGATTTCCCTGGATATGTTGCGAGAGGTCGGGCATAGTCCGCCCCCTCGGACCTATCTGCTTCCGGTTGAGACCGCGCTGGACGACATCCCGGCACTGGCCCTGACGGAAGCGGAGGCCCGGCGCCTCCAAAGCGGGCAGCAATTGTCGCTCTTGCGGCTTTCTGCCCGCTTTCCGCAAGTCCCGTTTACCCAGGACATGGTCCTGCGGGCGATGGACGGCCGGCGGCTGGTGGCGTTGGTACGCGTCGACGGCGGCGAGATCCGCCCCGTGCGCGTCATGAATCTCAAACACCCTGACATGGAGAAAACCGATGTCGATCACCGCTGAGCGCAAGCAGGAACTCGTCAAGGAATATGCCACCCACGAAGGCGACACCGGTTCGCCGGAGGTCCAGGTGGCCATTCTGTCCGAGCGCATCCGCAACCTGACCGAGCACATGAAGGCCCACTCGAAGGACTTCCATTCGCGCCGTGGCCTGCTGGTCATGGTCGGCCAGCGCCGCGCCATGCTGGAATACCTCAAGAAGACCAATGTCGGCCGTTACGAGTCGTTGATCGGCCGCCTGGGTCTGCGCAAGTAAAGCCCATCCGGGCGCGTCGACGGCAGGGCGTCGCGTCGAACCGATAGGCGGCCCGCGTAGGGGATGGTCCCCTGCGCGGCTAGCCGCATTTCTACACCGTGATGACGCCCGGACCGTCCGCAATCCGGCGGCGGTCCGAAGGGAAAGGAAGAGAATTCTATGTCGATGTTCAACGTCACCCGCAAGGAAATCATGTGGGGCGGCCGCAAGCTGGTCCTGGAGACCGGCAAGATTGCCCGCCAGGCCGATGGTGCCGTCCTTGCTACCTATGGCGACACCTCCGTGCTGTGCACCGTGGTCGCCCTGAAGTCCGCCAAGCCCGGCGTCGACTTCTTCCCGCTGACCGTTCACTACCAGGAGAAGGCCTTCGCCGCGGGCAAGATCCCCGGCGGCTTCTTCAAGCGTGAAGGCCGTCCGAGCGAGAAGGAGACCCTGGTCTCCCGCCTGATCGACCGTCCGATCCGTCCGCTGTTCGTCGATGGCTTCCGCAACGAGACCCAGGTCATCTGCACCGTGCTGTCGCACGACCTGGAGAATGATCCCGACATCGTCGCCATGGTCGGCGCCTCCGCCGCGCTCACCATCTCCGGCGTGCCCTTCATGGGCCCGGTCGGCGCCGCCCGCGTCGCCTACATCGACGGCAAGTACGTCCTGAACCCGACCGCCGCCGAGCTTGCCCAGAGCAACCTCGAGCTGGTCGTCGCCGGCACCACCGAGGGCGTGCTGATGGTCGAATCGGAAGCCAAGGAGCTGTCCGAAGAGGTCATGCTGGGCGCCGTGATGTTCGGCCACAAGGAATTCCAGCCGGTCATCCAGGCCATCATCGAGATGGCCGAGGCCTGCGCCAAGGAGCCGTGGGACCTGGCCCCGCCGGCCCCCGAGGCGGCCATCGTGCGCAAGAAGTTCGAGGACGCCGGCATCGTCTCCGAGCTGGCCGAGGCCTACAAGATCGTCAAGAAGCAGGACCGCTACGCCGCGGTCGGCGCGGTCAAGCAGAAGGCCGTCGGCCTGATCGAGGCCGATGCCGAGCTGGCTGTTGCTCCCGGCATCCTCAAGGACCTGGAGTCCGAGGTGGTGCGCGGCAACATCCTGAACACCGGCGTGCGCATCGACGGCCGCGACACCAAGACCGTTCGCAAGATCGAGGTCGAGGTCGGCGTGCTGCCCCGCGCCCACGGTTCCGCCCTGTTCACCCGCGGCGAGACCCAGGCCCTGGTGGTCGCCACCCTGGGCACCGGTCAGGACGAGCAGATCATCGACGCGCTCGCTGGCGAGTACCGCGAGAACTTCATGCTGCACTACAACTTCCCGCCCTATTCGGTCGGTGAAGCCGGCCGCATGGGCAGCCCGGGCCGCCGCGAGATCGGCCACGGCAAGCTGGCGTGGCGCGCGGTGCATCCCTGCCTGCCCACCAAGGAGGCCTTCCCCTACACCATCCGCGTGGTCAGCGAGATCACTGAGTCCAACGGTTCGTCCTCCATGGCGACCGTCTGCGGCTCGTCGCTCGCCATGATGGATGCCGGCGTGCCCATGCCCCGTCCGGTGGCCGGCATCGCCATGGGCCTGATCAAGGAAGGCGACAAGTTCGCGGTGCTCACCGACATCCTGGGCGACGAGGATCACCTCGGCGACATGGACTTCAAGGTGGCCGGCACCAAGGATGGCGTCACCGCCCTGCAGATGGACATCAAGATCACCTCGATCACCGAGGAGATCATGAAGATCGCCCTGGCCCAGGCCAAGGACGGCCGCATCCACATCCTCGGCGAAATGGCCAAGGGTCTGGACACCGCCCGCTCCGAGGTGTCGGGCAACGCTCCGCGCATCACCACCTTCAACATCCCGAAGGACAAGATCCGCGAAGTCATCGGCACCGGCGGCAAGGTCATCCGCGAGATCTGCGAGACCACCGGCGCCAAGATCGACATCGAGGACGACGGCACCATCAAGGTCGCCTCGTCCGACTCGGACGCCGCCCAGCGCGCCATCGACTGGATCCGCGGCATCGTTGCCGAGCCCGAGATCGGCGTGGTCTACAACGGCAAGGTCGTGAAGGTCGTCGACTTCGGCGCCTTCGTGAACTTCCTGGGGTCGCGCGACGGCCTGGTCCATATCTCCGAGCTGTCGCGTGAGCGCGTCGCCAAGGTGGCCGACCTCCTCAAGGTCGGCGACCAGGTCAAGGTCAAGGTCCTCGGCTTCGACGACCGCGGCAAGGTGAAGCTCTCCATGCGTTGCGTCGACCAGGCCACCGGTGAGGACATCACCTCCCAGGTCGAGGCCGAGAAGGCCGAGCGCAAGGATCGCCGCAAGAAGGAAGAGACCGAGGCGTAAGCCTTCCTCTCCTCGCCATTACCGGGCTTGCCCCGGCAATCCATGGCCCCCCGGGTCAGGCCCGGGGGTGACGGGATGAGGCGGTAGTTGGAAACGCGGGTCCCGCACGGGGCCCGCGTTTTCGTTTTCCCGCTTGGGACTGTCATCCCGAGCGGATGCGAGGGATCTCGTCGGATGACGACTCACGTCCGTGATCCCGGGTCGCGCTACGCTTGCCCGGATCACGGACGGAGTTTTCGTTTTGGCAGGTGCGCCGGCTGCCCGCATACTCGGGCCCATGACCGCCCTCGCCCCATCCACTCTCCTTGACCAGGCCTCCGACCGGCAGCGTCAGGCTGCCGATCCGGTCGCGTCGGTGTGGGTGGCGGCCAGTGCCGGCACCGGCAAGACCAAGGTGCTGACCGACCGCGTGCTGGCTTTGCTGCTGGCCGGCACGCCGCCGCACAAGCTCCTGTGCCTGACCTTCACCAAGGCGGCGGCCGCCGAGATGTCCAACCGCATCGCCGCCCGGCTTGCCGGCTGGGCCACCGCGCCCGACGAGGCGCTGGCCAAGGATCTCGGGCGCCTGCTGGGGGTCGCGCCCGATGCCGCGACCCTGGTGGGGGCGCGGCGGCTGTTCGCCCGGGTGCTCGACGTGCCCGGCGGCATGCGCATCGAAACCATCCATGCCTTCTGCCAGTCGCTGCTGCGCCGGTTCCCGCTCGAGGCCGGGCTGGCGCCCCACTTCCAGGTCATGGACGACCGCGACGCCGGCGAACTGCTGGAGCAGGCCAAGGAAGAGGTGCTGGTGCGCGCCCGCGAGCAGGCCGACCCGGCGCTTGCCCTGGCGTTGTCCACGGTCAGCGGGCTGGTGCACGAGACCGCGTTCCCCGAGCTGATGGCCGATCTCGCCCGCGACCGTGGCCGCCTCGCCCGTCTGCTCAAGCGTGAGGACGGCTGCGAGGGCGCCATCCGGGCGGCGCGGGACCGCCTGGGCCTTGCCCCCGGCGACACCGCGGAGGGAATCCTCGCCGCCGCCTGTGCCGACGATGCCTTCGACGTGGCCGGCTGCCGCGCCGCCATGACCGCGCTGTCCTCGGGGTCCGCCGCCGAGGCCGCCCGCGCCGCCAAGATGGCCGCCTGGCTGGCCGATCCCGCCGGCCGTGCCGCTTCCTTCGCCGAATGGCGCTCGGTGTTCCTCACCAACGAAGGCACGGTGCGCGCCAAGCTGTGCACCAAGACGGTGGCCGCCGCCTTCCCCATGGCGGAGGCGACGCTGTCGGACGAGGCCGAGCGCCTGCTGCGCGTCGTCGACCGACTCAAGGCGGCCAGGGTGGCGGAAGCGACGGCGGCCCTGCTGACGCTGGGGCACGCCCTGCTCGCCGCCTATGAGGCGCGCAAGGCGGCCCGCGCCCTGATGGACTACGACGACCTCATCCTGGCGGCGCGCGCCCTGCTGGCGCGGGAGGGGGTGGCGCCGTGGGTGCTGTTCAAGCTCGACGGCGGCATCGACCACGTGCTGATCGACGAGGCGCAGGACACCAATCCCGACCAATGGGCGGTGGTGGCGGCGCTGACCGAGGAATTCTTCGCCGGACGCGGCGCCCGCGAGACGGTGCGCACCGTCTTCGCGGTGGGCGACGCCAAGCAATCCATCTATTCGTTCCAGCGCGCCGATCCGCGCGCCTTCGAGGAGATGCGCCGCCTGTTCGCCCGCCATGTCCCCGATGCCGGCCAGCTGTGGCGCGAGGTGGCGCTCAACCTGTCGTTCCGCTCGACCCAGGCGGTGCTGGACGCGGTCAACGCGGTCTTCGCCCCCGGCGGCCCTGCCCGCGACGGCGTGGCGGCCGCCGACCAGGACATCATCCATCTCGCCAGCCGCCAGGGCCATGCCGGGCTGGTGGAAGTGTGGCCGCCGGTCGAGCCGCGGGCGGTGGACGATCCCGACCCGTGGAAACCCCCCGTCGAGCGCATCCGGGGCGATTCGCCCCGGACCCGCCTGGCCGGGCTGATCGCGCGCCGGATCAAGGCGATGGTCGGCCACGAATTGCTCGCCGCCCAGGGCCGCCCGGTGCGGGCCGGCGACGTCCTGGTGCTGGTGCGCCGGCGCGGCGGCTTCGTCGAGGACCTCGTGCGCGCCCTGAAGAGCCTGGACGTCCCGGTGGCCGGCGCCGATCGCATGGTGCTGGCCGAGCAGATGGCCGTCATGGACCTAATGGCGCTGGGCCGGGTGCTGCTGCTGCCCGAGGACGACCTCACGCTCGCCACCGTGCTCAAGGGCCCGCTGGTCGGCCTTTGCGAGGACCAGCTGTTCCGCCTGGCGTGGGACCGTGGCCAGGCCAGCCTGTGGGAGACGCTGCGGGCGCGCCTCGGCCTGGACCCCGACTTCGAACGGGCGTGGCTGTTCCTGTCCGACCTGCTGGCGGTGGCCGACCGCCTGTCGCCGCACGGGCTGTTCGCCCGCATCCTGGGGCCGCTGGGCGGCAAGCGCCGCCTGCTCGCCCGCCTCGGCGCCGACGCCGAGGATCCCATCGACGAGTTCGTCAGCCTGACCCTGGCCTACGAGCGGTCGCATGCGCCCTCGCTGCAGGGCTTCCTGCATTGGCTGGAGGCCGGCGCGGTCGAGATCAAGCGCGACCTCGACCAGGGCGGCCGCGATGCGGTGCGCATCATGACGGTGCACGGCTCGAAGGGATTGCAGGCGCCGATCGTGTTCCTGCCGGACACCCTGCAGGTGCCGACCCGCGGCGACCGGCTGCTGTGGCTGGGCGAACCGGAGGACGAGGTGCTGCTGTGGCCCCCCGGCGCCGAGGCCAACGATGCCGTCTGCCAGGCCGGCCGCGACGCCCAGAAGCTGGCGCGCGAGCGCGAGATGCGCCGCCTGCTCTACGTCGCCATGACGCGCGCCGAGGATCGCCTGGTGGTGTGCGGCTGGCAGACGCGCAAGGCCCCCCCCGACGGCTGCTGGTACAATCTGGTGCGCTGGGCGCTGGCCCCCATCGCCGGGGAGGTGGAGGATTCCTTCCTGGCCGCCGCGGATGAAACCGCCGGCGCCAAGGTGCTGCGCCTGGCCTGCCCCCAGACGGCCGTCGTGGAGGAAGAGCCGGCCAGGGAGGGCCTGCCGCCGCCGGCGCCGCTGCCCGAATGGGTGCTGCGGGCGCCGCCCGGCGAGCCGATCCCGCCCAGGCCGCTGGCGCCGTCCCGTCCCGACGGCGAGGAGCCGCCGGTGCGTTCGCCGCTGGGGCCGGGCGACGACGGCCGCCGCTTCCTCAGGGGCGCCCTGATCCACCGCCTGCTCCAGACGCTGCCCGACCTGCCGCCCGAGCGCCGCTCGGCGGCGACCATGCGCTTCCTGCAGCGTTCCGGGAGTGATTTCGACGTGGCCGAGCGGCTGAAGATCGCCGCCGAGGTGACGGCGGTGCTCGACCATCCCGGCTTCGCGCCGCTGTTCGCGCCGGGAAGCCGCGCCGAGGTGCCGGTGGTCGGACGCATCGGCGACCGCGCCATCGCCGGGCAGGTGGATCGCCTGGTGGTCACCGACGCCGAGGTGCTGGTGGTCGACTACAAGACCAACCGCCGCCCCCCCGCGCAGGTGCCCGAGCTCTACGTCCGCCAGATGGCGGCCTACCGCCTGGCGCTGGCCTGCGTCTATCCGCGCCACCGCATCCGCTGCGCCCTGGTATGGACGGACGGGCCGGTGCTGGTCGAGATCGAGCCCCAGGTGCTCGACGACGCCCTGACCGAGATGGTCTAGTCCTTGCCGGTGATCGCCTTGACCTTGTTGACCGTCGACAGCATGCCCTCGAACAGCCCGCCGGGCGGAGCCGTGGTCAGGCCGGCCTCGAACAAGGCCGGGTAGTCGCCCTTGCCGAGCTTGGCCCGCAACGCCTTCAGATGGGCGCCGGCCGGCACCAGGTCCCAGGCGTGGGCGCTGCGGCCGTCACGCTCCTGGGCATGGGTCTCGACCATGGTGAAGGTGTCGCGGTTGGCCGCGTCCATCACCTTGCGGAAATAGCGGTTGAGCTCGGCCGCGTCCGCCTTCTGCGCGTAGACCAGGCAGGCGCCGCCGTCCAGCAACGCGAGGGCGAACCCGCTGGCGGAGAAGGCGCGGCCGCCGCGCCCGGCCAGGAACGGATAGGACATCTCGGGCGGCAGCTCGGCCATTTCCAGCCGCTGGCCCGGGCCGACGAGGGCCGCGACCTTGTCCGGCTCGGCCATGTGGGCGTAGCACGTCTCCATGAACAGGTTGACCGCCACCCGCGCCGCCTCGACGCGCTCGGGCGTCGCTGCCCGCCCCGGTGCCGCGGCGGTCACGGCCGCCAGGGCCAGGGCCAATGCCGCAAGCGGCCGCCTCACGCCTCGTCCTCCGGCCCGTCCGTGGGTAGGACTCCGGTGGGCAGGACTCCGGTGGGCAGGCCGTCGAAGCTGACGGCGTTGCGGTCCTTCCAGTAGCGGGCGATGCCCTCGGGCCCCTTGCGCTCGGCCCATGCCGGCAGCAGCGTCCGCTGGCCGACCAGGTCCATCAGCGGCACACCGAAACCGCACGAGCTGTTCACGCTCTCGACCTCGACCACCACCACCTGGCGCTTGGCGGGATAGGCCGGGAACAGGCGGTCGAATTCCGCCCAGTCGCGGTCGTGGCGATGCACGGCGCGCCCCCGTCCGTACAGCCGCAGCACCTTCGGCTCGCCGGTGAAGGCGCAGAACATCAGGGTGATGCGGCCGTCGGCCAGCAGGTGGGCGGCGGTCTCGTTGCCGCTGCCGGTGAGATTGAGGAAGGCGACCCGGTTGGGCCCCAGGAGGGCGAGGGTGCCGTCCAGCCCCTTGGGGCTGAGGTTGATGCGGCCGCCGGGGGCCGCGGTGGCGACGAAGAACACCGCCTGGCTTCGGATGAAGTCGGCATGGGCGTCGCCGATGCTGTCGCTGAACTTGGCCATGGCGGCACCATAGCACCGGCGGCCTGCGGCTGAAAACCTCAGGCCTGGGCGCGGCGCAAATGGGCCTTGTAGCGCATGTCCTCGCAGGCGAGGTGCTCGATCAGCGCTCCGAACAGGCGCTTGACGATGTAATGAAGCTCGTGCGGCGACTGACTGGTGACCAGCAGGCCCTCGATGGCGGTGACGGCCGCCAGCAGGGCTTCATGCTCGGCGTGGTGGTTGTCGATGTCGGGGAAGCCGACGCGCGCCAGCAAGGCCTCCTCGTCCCGGAAATGCTGGGCCAGGCCCGCCAGGAACTTGCGGTAGAACCCCAGCACCGCCTCGCGGCCGGCACCCTCGGCCAGCGCGTCGGCGATGGCGTTGACCTCGTCGAAGAACGCCTGATGCTGCGCATCGATCAGCGGATCGCCCACGGCCAGGCCGCTCCGCCATTGGACCTTCAGATCACCCCACACGGACATCCCCCACCTAAGATCGAAGGCCAGCCTGCCCTTCGTCGCCTTGCGCAGCCGTGACCGCCGTCAATTGGCGAAGTCTCGGATCAACTATCCCTCCGATTTCGGATATCCACACTGGTATTACTCCCGTGACGGTTCCATATACCTCCCGTACGGGCGCGACGCCCACTCGGGCAACCCTAGGAGGGCTAGTTCCGCTGCGGATCTCAGCCGCATTCTTAGGCGGTGAGGCCGTTTTTTTGGGCAGAGACCCGGCGGGTGCTATCCTCCTGGTTGCAGATGGCCCGTGGCAATATAAACTAAATAACAAAATGCCCTTTATTAGTCCGAGGAAATGAAACCTGGGCTCCGGGGGTGGATAGGATAATTTAAGTTGCCCGGGCGTTAGAATGCGACTATGCACAGGGAAAAGGTAGCCATGCCTGATACAGCGGAAAACACCCGCGGATTCGAAGCCACTCCCCAACTTCAGCCGGCGAACATGACCACCAAGAACGACGCCAAGGGAGCACGCCCGACCAACCGTGCGAACGATACTGACCGTCATGTGGGCGCGCGCATTCGTGAGCGCCGGATCATGCTCGGACTCTCCCAGCAGCAGATGGCAGACCTGATCGGTGTGACCTATCAGCAGGCTCACAAGTACGAGCGCGGCATCAACCGTATTTCGGCGGGCCGGCTCTACGAGATCGCCCAGGTGCTGGGCGTGCCGGTCAGCTATTTCTTCGAGGGGCTCGACACTCAGCGTGTCACCGACCTGACGGCCCGCCAGCGCATGTGCCTGGAACTGGCCCGCAACTTCTCGACCATCCAGAACGAGAAGCACCAGGAAGCCCTATCGCAATTGGCGCGCGCCCTGGCCTCCGAGGCCTGAGCTTCCGCGCAATTTGCTTCACGAAGGGCGGCCATTCGGCCGCCCTTCGTGTTAGGTGGTCCTACCACCATTCCTGGCGAACATGGCAATCTTTTTCATCTTCCAAAAGGCGTGCCTTGGCCGCTTGCCGCTCGGCCGGCCCCTTCAGGCGCTGGAAGGTCCAGACGGCGGCGCCGCGCACCAGCGGCGACGCATCGGTGAGCAGGCGTTCGGCCACCGGGCCGAGTTCACCGTCGCCGCTGTTGCCGATGGCGATGAGCACGTTCCGCACGAAGCGGTCGCGGCCCACCCGCTTCACCGGCGACCCCGAGAACACCTCGCGGAACGCGGCGTCGTCCAGGGACGCCAGATCGGCGAGACGGGGCGCCATGAGTTCGGCACGCGGCAGGAAGTCGGGCTCGCGCGTCGGCCGCGCGAACTTGTTCCACGGGCAGACGGCCATGCAATCGTCGCAGCCGTAGATGCGGTTTCCCATCAACGGCCGCAGCTCCACGGGGATCGGGCCCTTGTGCTCGATGGTCAGGTAGCTGATGCAGCGGCGGGGATCGATGCGGCCGAAGCCTTCGATGGCGCCGGTGGGGCAGGAATCCTCGCAGGCGCGGCACTTGCCGCAATGGTCGCCCTCAGGCGGGTCGGGCGGCAGCTCCAGGGTGGTGTAGATCTCGGACAGGAACAGCCAGCTGCCGAACGAGCGCGACACCAGGTTGGTGTGGCGGCCGCGCCAGCCGAGGCCGGAGCGGCCCGCCAGCGGCTTTTCCATCACCGGCGCGGTGTCGACGAACACCTTCAGCTCGCCGCCATAGGTCTCGACCATCCAGCGCGCCAGCTGCTTGAGGCGGCGCTTGACCAGGTCGTGGTAGTCCTTGTTGCGGGCGTAGACGCTGACCGTGCCGCGCTCGGGGTGGCGATGCAGCGCCAGCGGATCGCCGGCCGGGCCGTAATTGGCCCCCAGCACGATGACGCTTTGGACCTCCGGCCACAGCCCCTGGGGGCTGGCGCGGCGCTCCACCGTCTCGGCCATCCAGCCCATCTCGCCGTGGCGGCCCTCGGTCAGATAGGCGTCGAGGTCGGCGCGCCACTGAGGATCGGCGGCGGCCGAGGCGAAGCCCACGGCATCGAAGCCGATCTCCAGGGCCTTGGCGCGGATGGCGTCCTTGGGCTCGGTCATTGGTCCTGTCATCCCGAGCGCAGCGAGGGAATCTCGTCTGGCTGCCGTCCCGATGGGTCGCGGCGTAAGGGGGCCCTCGTCGCCGCGCTCCTCGGGATGACCCTCCGACTACCCCCGGCCGCGGTAATTGGCGACGCCCTGGTCGGGCAGCCACAGGCCCTCGGGCGGCGGGCCCGACTGCCAGAACACGTCGATGGGGATGCCGCCGCGCGGATACCAGTAGCCGCCGATGCGCAGCCACAGGGGCTCGCAGGCATCGATCAGGCGCTTGGCGATGGACACGGTGCAGGCCTCGTGGAAGGCGCCGTGGTTGCGGAAGCTGGCCAGGAACAGCTTGAGCGACTTCGATTCCACCAGCAGCTCGTCCGGCACGTAGTCGATGACGATGTGGGCGAAATCCGGCTGGCCGGTGATGGGGCACAGCGAGGTGAATTCCGGCGCCGAGAACCGCACGAGGTAGCTGGTGCCCGGATGGGGATTGGGCACGGTCTCCAGCATCGCCTCGTCGGGGCTGGCCGGGATCGCGGTGCTCTGGCCCAGTTGGGTGAGGTGTTGGTAATCGGCCATCAGGCGGTCATCTTGCGAATGGTGTTGGTGGTGCTTTGTCCCTGGACCAGATCGGCGAGAACCACCCTGCCGCCCCAGCCGATCACCTGCTCGGCCCCCACCACCGTCTCGACGGTGTAGTCGGCGCCTTTGATCAGCACGTCGGGACGCAGGCCCTCGATCAGGGCGAGCGGGGTGTCCTCGCCGAAGATCACCACCAGGTCGACCGGAGCCAGCGACCCCAGCACGGTGGCGCGCGCCGCTTCCGACTGCACCGGCCGGGTCGGGCCCTTGAGGCGCGCCACCGAGGCGTCGGAGTTCAGCCCCACGACCAGGCGGTCGCATGCGGCCTTGGACTGGCTGAGCAGCGACACGTGGCCGGGATGCAAGAGGTCGAAGCAGCCGTTGGTGAAGCCGATCTTGAGGCCCTTGCGCCGCCAGCGGTCGACCAGTTCCAGCGCCGCGTCGAGGGTGCGGACCTTGGACTCGCCACTGACCAGATCGTCATGATGGAGCGCCGATACAAGCTCGCTGGCATAGGCGACGGCGGTGCCGACCTTGCCGACGACGATGCCGGCGGCGACGTTGGCGAGGCGGGCGCCTTCAAGCAGGCTGGCGCCGGCGCCCACCGCCGCGGCCAGGGTCGCCACCACCGTGTCGCCGGCACCCGAGACGTCGAACACCTCGCGCGCCTCGGCGGCCAGATGGTGGACGGTGCCGTCGCCGCTCACCAGGGTCATGCCGTCCTGGCTGCGGGTGACCAGGATCGCCTCGATGCCGCAGGTGTCGATGAGGTGGCGGGCGGCGGCGACGATGGCCTCGTCGCTGTCCACCGGCATCTTGGTCGCGTCCGCCAGTTCCTTGCGGTTGGGCGTCAGCACGGTGGCGCCGCGGTACTTGGAATAGTCGGTCCCCTTGGGGTCGACGATCACCGGCAGGTTCCGCGCGCGGGCGCGGGAGATCAGCTCGCCCGGGATCGGCTCGGACAGCACGCCCTTGCCGTAATCCGACAGCACCATGGCCCGGACCTTGCCCATCAGCCGCTCGGCCCGCGCCAGGATCTGGGTGCAGGACGCGGCGGGCAGCGGGTCGCGGGTCTCGCGGTCGGCGCGCAGCAATTGCTGCGACGAGGCGAAGAAGCGGGTCTTGATGGTGGTCTGGCGCCCCGGCTCGACGATGATGCAGGGGTCGATCTCGCAATGCTCGCCGACCAGGCGGGTGACCTCGCGGCCGGCGCCGTCGTCGCCCACCACCGACACGAAGGCCGGGGCGGCGCCCAGGGCGACCAGGTTGCGCACCACGTTGCCGGCGCCGCCCAGCATGGCGCTCTCGTGCTCGACCAGCACCACCGGGATGGGAGCCTCGGGCGAGATGCGCTCGACCGAGCCATAGACGAAGCGGTCCAGCATGGCGTCGCCGACGCACAGCACCGACGCGCCCTTCAGCGTCTCCACCCGTTCGACCAGGACGGAAATCTCGGTCATGCCCATTCCTTTACTGTGAGCGGCCCGCCTGGCCGATCCTCCACCGCATCGGCTACCGCAACCGCCGCGGGGTTGCAAGCCAAAAGGGGGTGTTACCCGGTTGAGCCCCCGCCGCCTTTGGCCTATTAATGCCGCGCATTTCCGAACATTCAGCCCGAGGCCGCCCCGATGAAGTCCCTGTGGTCCGACCAGGAAGCCGACGCCGCCATTGCCCGCTACGCCGAGACGGGGGTCAACGCCGACCTGGCGCTGCGCGTCTACACCACGCGGCTGTTGGGCGGCGATCCCCGCCTGGTGCTGCACGGCGGCGGCAACACCTCGGTCAAGACCACGGTCACCGACCTCCTCGGCGACGCGGTCGAGGTGCTGTGCGTCAAGGGCTCGGGCTGGGACATGGGCAACATCGAGCCGGCCGGGCTGCCGGCGGTGCGCCTCGCCCCGCTGAAGACGCTGCGCCGCCTGGAGAGGCTGTCCGACGAGGACATGGTCAATTTCCAGCGCGGCAACCTGATCGACGCTACCAGCCCCAATCCGTCGGTCGAGACGCTGCTGCACGCCTTTCTGCCGCACAAGTTCATCGACCACACCCATTCCACCGCCGTGCTGTCGCTCACCGACCAGCCAGACGGCGAGGCGGTGTGCCGCGATCTGTTCGGGGCGCGCATGGGCTACGTCCCCTACATCATGCCCGGCTTCGCCCTGGCCAAGAAGGCGGCCGAGGTCTACGAGCAGGATCCCTCGGTCGAGGGCCTGATCCTGCTGAAGCACGGCATCTTCACCTTCGGCGCCACCGCGCGCGAGGCCTACGAGCGCATGATCGCCTTCGTGTCCATGGCCGAGGACCGCCTCGCCCGGAACCGCAAGGCGGTGTTCCAGCCGGCCGCCCTGCCCAAGCAAGCGGCGACGGTGGCCGAGATCGCCCCCGTGGTGCGCGGCCTGCTGGCGCTCGACCAGGGCGAAGGCGCCTACAAGCGCTGGGTGCTCGACTTCCGCACCTCGGACGCCATCCGCAATTACGTCGACGGCGCCGAGGTGGCGCGCTACAGCCAGGTCGGCGTCGTCACCCCCGACCATACCATCCGGACCAAGAACTGGCCGGTCGTGCTGCCGGCGCCCGAGGCCGGCAAGGTGGCCGAGTGGGCGGAGGCCGCCCGCGCCGCGGTGGCCGGCTACGTCGAGCGCTACCACGCCTATTTCGAGCGCAACAACGCCCGCGCCAATCCGCCCAAGACCGAACTCGACCCCATGCCGCGGGTGGTGCTGGTGCCGGGCGTCGGCCTGTTCGGAATCGGCGCCTCCAAGAAGGATGCGGCCATCGCCTCGGACATCGCCGAGAACACGGTCGAAAGCGTCACCGACGCCGAGGCGATCGGCACCTACAGCCCGGTCTCGGAAGCCGACATGTTCGACTGCGAGTACTGGAGCCTGGAGCAGGCCAAGCTGGGCAAGGGTGCCGAGAAGCCGCTGGCCCGCCAGGTGGCGGTGGTCACCGGCGGCGGTTCGGGCATCGGGGCCGCCATCGCCAAGGCCTTCGCCAAGGAAGGCTGCGAGGTGGCCGTGCTTGATCTCAACGAGGGGGCGGCCCGTGAGGTCGCCCGGAAGATCGGCGGCAAGGCCATCGGCATCGCCTGCGACGTCACCGACGCCGCCAGCGTGCGTTCCGCCTTCGACGACGTGTGCGCCGCCTTCGGCGGCGTCGACATCGTGGTGTCCAACGCCGGCGCCGCCTGGCAGGGCGAGATCGGCGCGGTGGACGACGCGGTGGTGCGCACCAGCTTCGAGCTGAACTTCTTCGGCCACCAGGCGGTGGCCCAGACCGCCGTCCGCGTCATGAAGGCCCAGGGCACCGGCGGCTGCCTGCTGTTCAACACCTCGAAGCAGGCGCTGAACCCCGGCAAGAACTTCGGCCCCTACGGCCTGCCCAAGGCGGCGACCCTGTTCCTGATGAAGCAGTACGCCTTGGATCACGGCAAGGACGGCATCCGCTCGAACGCGGTCAACGCCGACCGCATCCGCACCGGCCTTTTGACCGACGACATGATCGCCAGCCGCTCCAAGGCGCGCGGCGTGTCCGAGAAGGACTACATGGCCGGCAACCTCTTGTGCCGCGAGGTCACCGCCGACGACGTGGCCGACGCCTTCGTCTGGCTGGCCCGCGCCACCAAGACCACCGCCTGCACCCTGACGGTGGACGGCGGCAACATCGAGGCGAGCCTGCGGTAGGGCCTGGTATTGCCCGCCTCCCGGCCTCCCCCGCCTGCGGCGAGGGGAGGGCTGGGGTGGGGGCCTGACCAACTTGCGACAAAACCTGTCATCCCGACGAGCGCAAGCGGGGAGGGACCTCGTTCGCAGCCGCCCTGTCAGGTGGCCGAGGAACGAGATCCCTCGCTTCGCCCGGGATGACAGTGGGGCGGACCCACAGACCAGCCTTCGGTAACCGCTGTCATCCTGAGCGAAGCGAAGGATCTCGTCGTCCACGGGCAGCACGCCCTTGTGGATCGAGATCCTTCCTCCCTTTGGTCGTCAGGATGACGGCCGGGCCTCACGCCCCCATCAGCTCGATGAACACGCCGCACGCCTCCGACGGCGGGATGCGGATGGTGCCTTCGGTGTCGCGGCTGAAACCGACCCGGTTGGCCTTGAGCACCTCGGCGGCCCGGTCGGTGTCGGCGACCTGCAGCGCCAGCGCCATCAGCGCCGGCGGCGGCGGCGGCTCGTCCAGCTCGTCCTCGGGATGCAGCTGGGTGAGGTCGTCCGGGGTGGCGAGGAAGATCAGCCCGCGGCCGGTGTGCACCGTCACCGTGTTGTCGGTCGGCGTCGCCGAATGGGGGCCGAAGACGCGGTCCCAGGCCTCGGTAAGCTGGGTCGGCTCCTCGACGATGGCGGTGACCGAGGCGATGCCGAAGGCGCCGTTGGGATGGGCCAGCCATTCGGGATGCCGCTCGCGCGCCGCGGTGATGTGCTGCACCAGGCGCGAGGTGACCCCGGGGGTGGCCTCGGCGGGCAGCGGCACCTCGGAGAACATCAGGGTGGTGCCCTCGGCATCGTCGAGCCGGCGCGACAGCGAGCGCGGCACCGGGACGTCGAGCCCCAGGCGGCGCAGGTCTTCGGCGGCGGCGGCGCCGTCGGAGGCGGTCAGCGACACCCCGAGCATGCCTTCCCGCGACGCGGTGAACCGGCGCACCTTCTCGGCCTCGGCGCCTGGGCCCTCGGCGGCCAGCAGCTCGATGTAGTCCTGGCCGAACATGATGCAGGCGTTGACGGTGCCCCACTCGGCGTGATGGCCCTTGGGCGTCGGCGCGAAGCCGAGGCGGCGGAAGGTGTCGACGGCCTCGTCCAGGTTGCGGACGGCGACGACGGCATGGTCGAGACCGATGATGTGATTATGCATGCGCCGCCTCCCGTTCTAACGAACGGTCAGGGTGGCATGGAACCGGGGAGGGGAGTCAATACTCCCTCCCGCCTAACGATCCTGCTTGGCCTCGATGATGGCGCGGCGGATGGCGCGGGTCTCGGCGAACTTGTTCTCCAGCACCTCGCCCTCGCCCCAGCGGATCGAGCGCTGCAGGGCGGTGAGGTCCTCGGTGAAGCGCTGGATCACCTCGAGCACCGCCTCCTTGTTGTGGAGGAAGATGTCGCGCCACATGATGGGGTCCGAGGCGGCGATGCGGGTGAAGTCGCGGAAGCCCGAGGCCGAGAACTTGATGACCTCCTGCTGCAGATGCCCTTCCAGGTCGCTGGCGGTGCCGACGATGGTGTAGGCGATCAGGTGCGGCAGGTGCGAGGTGATGGCCAGGACCTTGTCGTGATGGTGCGGATCCATGGTCTCCACCGTCGAGCCGACCCGGGTCCACAGGGCGGTCACCTTGGCCAGCGCCTCGGCATCGGTGCCGGGCAGCGGCGTCAAGATGCACCAGCGGTTCTCGAACAATTCGGCGAAGCCGCTTTCGGGGCCGGAATGCTCGGTGCCGGCGATGGGGTGGCCGGGGATGAAATGGACGCCCTCGGGCAGGAAGGGGGTGACGTCGCGCACCACGGCCAGCTTGACGGAGCCCACGTCGGTGACGATGGCGCCGGGCTTGAGGTGCGGGCCGATGACGCTGGCGACGGCCTCGATGGCGCCCACCGGGGTGCCGATCACCACCAGGTCGGCGCCGGCCACGGTCTCGGCCGGATCGGCGGAGGCGGCGTCGACGACGCCCAGCTCGAGCGCGGTGGCGCGCGCCGTGTCGCTGACGTCAAGGGTGACCAACCGCCGCGCCAGGCCGTGCTTGCGCACCGCCCGCGCCAGCGAGCTGTTGATCAGGCCGATGCCGACGAGGCAGACGGTGTCGAACAGGTGGGTCATCTCGTCTCAATCCCCAATTGCCGTCTGGCCGGGCGTGACCCACGGCTGTCCGGTTAAGGTTGTCTCCGCCCTTGTCGTCATGGCCGGGTCCGACCCGGCCATCCACCTGGAGCCGTCGCTCCACCGTGGCAACGGGTGGATCGC
The DNA here is from genome assembly GCA_050260775.1 of Solirubrobacterales bacterium. Lineage (GTDB taxonomy): Bacteria > Pseudomonadota > Alphaproteobacteria > Rhodospirillales > Magnetospirillaceae > CALABS01. Next base: position 66,501 of record JBLNCP010000044.1, read on the forward strand.
CGGGTCAAGCCCGGCGATGACGGAAGGGGTGCTCGGGGCACGGTGTCCCGAAACCCAGGCAACACCCGGTCGCCTCCCATGGATGCCCGCATCGGGTGCGGGCATGACGGATGGGGGAGGTTTCCTTACTTGGACGCGCCCACGAACTCGGCAAGGGCGGCGACCACCAGGCCGTTCTCCTCGCCGGTGCCGATGGTGATGCGCAGGCAGTCACCCAGGCCGTAGGCGCCCATGGCGCGGACGATGACGCCGCGCGCCCGCAGGAAGGCGTCGGCGGCGGAGGCGTCCCGGCCTTGCTCCTTGGGGAAGCGCACCAGGATGAAGTTGCAGACGCTGGGGACCACCTCGAGGCCCAGCTTGCGGACCTCGGTCTGCATCCAGTCGAGCCAGTAGTCGTTGTGGCTGCGGCACAAATCCATGTAGGCGCGGTCCTCGAGCGCGGCCACGCCGGCCTCGAGGGCGGGGGCGCCCACGTTGAAGGGATTGCGCACGCGGTTGAGCACGTCGGCGATGTTGGCCGGGCAGTAGGCCCAGCCCAGGCGCAGGCCGCCCAGCGCGAAGATCTTCGAGAAGGTGCGGCACATCACGGTGTTCTCGCCGGCATCCACCAGCTCGATGCCCGGCGTGTAGTCGTTCCTGGCCACGAACTCGGCGTAGGCGGCGTCGATCACCAGCAGCACGTGGGTGGGCAGCCCGGCGCGCAGGCGCTTGACCTCGTCGGCCGGCAGGTAGGTGCCGGTGGGGTTGTTGGGGTTGGCGAGGAAGACGATCTTGGTGCGGGGCGTCACCGCCGCCAGCAGGTTGTCGATGCTGGCGGTCAGGTCCACCTCGGGGGCGGTCACCGGCGTGGCGCCGCAGGCCTTGGCGGCGATGGCGTACATCAGGAAGCCGTGCTGGGAGTACAGCACCTCGTCGCCGGGGCCGGCATAGGCGCGGCACAGGATGCCCAACAGCTCGTCCGAGCCGGCGCCGCAGACGATGCGGGCGGGGTCCAGGCCCCAGCGGGCGCCCAGCGCGGCGCGCAGGCGGGTGGCGCCGCCGTCGGGATAGCGGTGCGAGTCCGCCGCCATGGCCTTGAACGCCTCCATCGCCTTGGGGCTCGGGCCCAGCGCGCCCTCGTTGGAGGACAGCTTGATCACGCGGCTGACGCCGGTCAGGGCCGATTCGCCGCCGACATAGGGCTTGATGTCCATGATGCCGGGACGGGGCGAGGGAGCGGTCACGTCGAGTCTCCTAGCGGAAAAGGTCTGTTCAGGCGCCGATTTGGGCGGCGTAGCCGCCGATGACGCTGGTATGTCGCACGGGATCCCTGCTGCCGACCAGCGCCTCGAGGCGGGCGTCGCCGCGGTCGAGATAGCCCTGGACCTCGACCAGATGCAGCCAGGCGGCCTCGCCGCGATGGGTGGCGACCATGGCGGTCGGCTCGATGCCGGCGCCGACCAGCAGGGCGCGCAGGCGGTCGCGGCTGACGTCGGGGACGGTCTCCACCGCCACCAGGGTGCGGTCGTCGCCGGTCGGATCATGGGGGCGGCAGGCGATCACCAGGGCCTGCAGGTCGTGCGCCGGGTCGGAGACCACCGCGGGAAGGCGGGTGACCACCCGGGGCAGGTTCTCGGCCTCGGAGGTGAGCGACAGCCACCACGGCTCGGGGTCGGGGTCGGATTCGACCGGCAGCGGCACGATGCCGACCGGGACCAGCCCGTCGGCGACCTGACGCACCACTTGGCCGGGCGACGGCAGGATCGACATCGGCCACGACACGCCGAAATGGTTGCGCGCCAGCTCGATGTAGCCGGCACCGCGCGCCGGCTGGTAGACGGCGGCGGAGAACGGGCGCTGCAGCCCGACCAGGGCGCCCATCATCTCGCGCCAGATGCGCACCAGGGCGCGCAGCGGGAAGGGGCCGCCATGCCGGGACGCCAGGCGGCGGATGATCTGGGCCTCGCGCGCTGGGCGCAGGGCGACGCCCGCCGTCGGCTTGGCGGCGGCGATGCCGGCGACCAGCGCCGCCCGCTCCATGATCAGGTCGTGGATGCGGTCGTCGATCCGGTCGATCTCGCGGCGAAGCGCGTCGAGGGAAGAAGAATCGTGGGTCATGCCGGCATGGTGCTCACTGAAGCCGCATAGGTGTAGTGCGTGTACAGCCTGAAATCAAAGAAAACGTTGACAGCCCTCGCGCGCGCCCATAGCTAATCCTCTCCTTCTCTGGGGTGCGCCGTTTCCGACGATGACCATTCACGAGCCTCCGGGCCTGACTTCTCCACACAATCCGCTCGGCCACAGCGTCGAGCTGGGGCGTGACCGGCCGATCCGGCTGGATTGCGGGGTCGAGTTGGGGCCGGTGACGGTGGCCTACCAGACCTACGGCCGCCTCAATGCCGACCGCTCCAACGTCATCCTCATCTGCCACGCGCTGACCGGCGACCACTACGTCGCCGATCCCCATCCCGTCACCGGCAAGGACGGCTGGTGGAGCGAACTGGTCGGTCCCGGCCGGGTGTTCGACACTGACCGCTATTTCCTGGTGTGCTCCAACGTGCTGGGCGGCTGCATGGGCACCACCGGCCCCAAGGAGATCAATCCCGCCACCGGCAAGCCGTGGGGCCAGAGCTTTCCCGTCATCACCATCGGCGACATGGTGCAGGTGCAGGCGCGCCTGCTCGACACCCTGGGCATCGAGCAGGTGTTCTGCGTGGTCGGCGGCTCCATGGGTGGCATGCAGGTGCTGGAATGGTGCGCGAGCTTCCCCGAGCGGGTGTTCTCGGCCATCCCCATCGCCACCGCCGCCCGTCACTCGGCCCAGAACATCGCCTTCAACGAGGTCGGCCGCCAGGCGATCATCGCCGACCCCGACTGGTGCAACGGCGACTACCTGGAATACGGCAAGCGCCCGCATCGCGGCCTCGCGGTGGCGCGCATGGCGGCGCACATCACCTACCTGTCGGAACCGGCGCTGCACCGCAAGTTCGGCCGCAACCTGCAGGGCAACCGCGAGATGTTCTCGTACGGCTTCGGCGCCGATTTCCAGGTCGAGAGCTACCTGCGCCACCAGGGTTCGACCTTCGTCGACCGCTTCGACGCCAACTCCTACCTCTACATCACCCGGGCCATGGACTACTTCGACCTGGCGGCCGAGCACGGCGGCGTGCTCGCCGACGCCTTCCAGGGGACGAAGATCCGCTTCTGCGTGGTGTCGTTCTCCAGCGACTGGCTGTTCCCCACCCCGGAGAGCCGCGCGGTGGTGCACGCCCTCAACCGCGTCGCCGCCAACGTCAGCTTCGTCGAGGTCCAGTCGGACAAGGGCCACGACGCCTTCCTGCTCGACGAGCCGGAATTCCACGCCACCCTGACCGGGTTCCTGGAAGGCGCGGCCGAACATCGCGGCCTGCCGCGGCGCGTCGACGCGGGAGGCGGGCGATGATCATGGCGAGCGGCGGCCTGCGCGTCGACCTCAAGCTGATCGCCGACATGGTCGAGCCGAGCTCGCGCGTGCTCGACGTCGGCTGCGGCGAAGGCACCCTGCTGGCGTGGCTGGGCAAGCACAAGAACGTGGACGGCCGCGGCATCGAGATCAGCATGGCCGGTGTGTCGGCGGCGGTGGCCCAGGGGCTGTCGGTGATCCAGGGCGACGCCGACACCGACCTCAAGGACTATCCCAGCCAGGCGTTCGACACGGTGATCCTCAGCCAGACGCTGCAGGCCACCTACGCGCCCAAGGAGGTGCTCAGCCACATGCTGCGCATCGGCCGCCGCGCCATCGTGTCCTTCCCCAATTTCGGCCACTGGCGCGTGCGCGCCGACCTCCTGGTGGCGGGCCGCATGCCGGTGACCGCCACCCTGGCCTATGAGTGGTACGACACCCCCAACATCCACTTCTGCACGGTGCGGGACTTCCTCATCCTGTGCCAGGAATTGGGGATCACCGTCGAGAAGGGCATCGCGCTGGACCGCGAGGGCGGCGTCCTGCCGTTCCCGGGCTCGGGCTGGCTGGCCAACATGTTCGCCGCTCAGGCGCTGTTCGTGCTCAGCCGCAAAGGCTGATTCCCGCCACGCCCGCGGGCGTGACGGGAACAGCGGCGGATCAGAACGCGATCCCGTATTCCAGCGAGTATTTGACGGTGTGCTGGGGCGCGCCGTCGGTGAGGCCGACGAGGTAGCCGACCTCGTACCCGATCTCGCCGGCCGCGCCGAGGCCGAACTTGCCGAGCAGCACCGGGCCGGCGCGGTGATCCTGCTTGTCGGCGGCCTTCATGTTGTTGACCTCGCCCATCTCGCCATAGACCTCGATCGCCGGCTCGAATTCCTTGGCCAGGCCCCACTTGACCTGGGTGCCGTAGGCGAACTCGGTGCCACCCGCGGAATTGGCGCCGATCTCCTTCTCGAGCAGCAGGTTGACCGTGGCGGTGAGCGGACCGAGCTCCTTCTGCAGCAGCGGGCCGAAGGTGATCTTGTCGGCCCCGTCCTTGGCGCCGGCGATCTCGTACTCCGCCAACACCCCCAGCTCCAGCCAGCGGCTGCCCTGGTCGAAGATCTGCAGGGTGTTGGACCACACTGCGGCGTCGAACCGCTGCTTCTCGCCCTCGCCGGCCTCGCGCGCCCACTCGCCCTCGAACTCGGTGAACCATTTCTCGGTGACGCCGTAGCCGATGGAGGTGGTGAAGCTGCGGCCCTTGTCCTTGGCCGGGTCGTTGTCCTTGGACAGGGCGCCGCTGTGCTCGACCTCGATCTCGCCGTGCTCGACGATGGGGGAGTGGACCTTGAAATCGGCACGGGCCGGCGCGGTGGTCAGCACGGCACCGAACAGGGCGGCGCCGAAGGCGGTCAGGCGAAGGGAGGGGGAAAGCGTCATCGGGGCACCCTGGGGTCATTTGGTGGATGCGAGTGAGAATGGCTCGCAAATGTGCGAAAGTGGTATCCCATTCGGGGTAGGGGTGCAAGCCCGTTGTTGCGAGCGGATCGCAACATGGGATGGCGCGGGCACCCACCGTCATCCAGGCGAGGGGCCCGTGCGTCGACACCCGGACAAACGGTGGCGGATGAGGTCCCTCCTCCCGCTGGTCGTCGGGATGACTGTCGTGTCCCTGTCGCCGCCGAAGGGAGCTGCACACCGGCCCCCCTTCATGAGGGTTTACAAATCCTTTGGTCCGCGGTATCAATGGGTGAAGTTGCGAACGCTTCGCATTGCCAATTTACGATTTCGGAGGGCTTGATGCCTCGTCTGTCGCTTCATCTGGCCGCCGCCCTGGTCGCCGCCGCCCCGGCCGTCCTGGTTGTGCCGGCCCTGGCTGCCGAAGGCGACCCGGTGGAGCTGACTATCAAGGACCATCGCTTCACGCCGGACCGCATCGAGGTGCCGGCGGGGCAGAAGGTGACCCTCCTGATCAAGAACCAGGACACCACCGCCGAGGAATTCGACAGCCACGACCTCAAGCGCGAGAAGGTCATTCCGCCCGGCAAGGACGCCAAGGTGATCGTCGGGCCGCTCAACCCCGGCGAATATCGCTTCATCGGCGAATACCACGAGAAGACCGCCAAGGGCGTGCTGGTCGCGAAGTGAGGAGACATCATGCTGGCGGCGGGAATCATCGTTTTTCGTGAGGTGCTCGAGGCGGCGCTGGTGGCCGGGATCATCCTGGCCGCGACCAAGGGTGTCGCCCGCAGCCGCCTGTGGGTGGTCGCCGGCGTGGTCGCCGGCCTGTTCGGGGCCGGCCTGATCGCGGCCTCGGCCGACGTGCTGTCGGAAGCCCTGGCCGGCATGGGGCAGGAGGCGTTCAACGCCTCGGTCCTGTTGGTGGCGGTGGGCATGCTGGCCTGGCACAACGCCTGGATGAGCAAGCACGGCCGCGAGATGGCGGCCGAGATGAAGGCGGTCGGCCACGCGGTGTCCATGGGCTCGCGGCCGCTGTCGGTGCTGGCCCTGGTGGTCGGCATCGCGGTGCTGCGCGAAGGCGCCGAGACGGTGCTGTTCCTCTACGGCATCTCGGCCGGCGGCGACGGCACGGTGTCGACGGCGCTGGGGGCGCTGGGCGGGCTTGCCGCCGGCATCGCCATGGGCACCGGGCTCTATGTCGGCCTGGTGGCCATTCCCACCCGCCACCTCTTCACCGTCACCACCTGGCTGGTCACCCTGCTCGCCGCCGGCATGGCCGCCAAGGCGGTGGCGTTCCTGGCCTCGGCCGGACTGATCAACGGCGGGGACGAGGCGCTGTGGGACAGCTCGCAGTTGTTGTCCGAGCGCAGCCTGCCGGGGCAGGTCCTCAACACGCTGGTCGGCTACGTCGACCGCCCCATGCCCGAGCAGCTGGCGGCGTGGGCCGCCACCATCCTGATGATTACCGTGCTGACGCGGATGGTTCGGGCTCGCTGAGGGCGGTGCGGCGCGCCACCACGCGCGGGAAGCCCTGGGCCACCGGCACGTAGACGCGGCGGCGCTGCTTGGCGTCGCGCAAGGGCGTGGCGGCGTAGATCTGCTTGGTCGCCTCGACGATCACCACTCCCGCGAAGGTCTCGAACCAGCGCCGGCCCAGCTCCTCGAACGCGGGGGCCGAGCGCAGGATCATGCGCGAGGTGGTGGGCGGCACGAACAGGGCGCCCGTCGTCGAGACCGGCGTGAACATGTTGTCGCGCAACAGGCGCGCCAGCTGGCCGGGCGTGTAGGGGCGGCCGTTGCCGAACGGCGTGCGCTCCAGCCGGGCCCAGATGCCGCGGCGGTTGGGGGCGACGATGGCCAGCCGGCCGCCGTCGGCCAGCACTCGCCAGATCTCGCGCATCATGCCGCGCACCTGCTCGGTCGATTCGACGGCGTGCACCAGCAGGATGCGGTCCATGGAGCGGTCGGGCAGCGGCAGGTCGGTCTCGTCGGCCAGCGCGGTCAGGCCGGGCCCCTCGGGCGGCCATGGCAGCACGCCCTGGCTGGCCGGCATCACCGCCACCACCCGCTCGGCCTCGGCGGTGAAGGTGCGCAGGTAGGGTGTGGCGAACCCCAGGCCCAGCACCCGCATGCCCTTGACGTCCGGCCACATGGCGCGCATCTGGCGGCGGATCATGCGCCGCGCCACCTGCCCCAGGCTGGTGTCGTAGAAGTCGCGCAGGTCGACCACGTCGGTCCACATCGCCGGATAGGTGGGTACGGTCACGGCTTACTCCCCCTGCGTGAGCAGCAGGCCTCGCTGGCGGGCGACGTGGTAGGTGCGCAGGAACAACCCGGTCGTCAGCGCCAGATACATCAGATTCAGGCCGACGGCGCCGGTCAGCAAGTGCAAATCGAGGGCATGGCCGAACATCACGCCCCGCATTCCCTCGAACACGTAGGCCGGCGGCAGCGCCCACGCCACCGCCTGCAGCCAGGACGGCAGGGTGGCGATCGGATAGTAGATGCCCGACAGCGGCGCCACCGCGAACACCAGCACCCAGGCCAGGCTTTCCGCGCCCAGGCCGAAGCGCAGGACCAGGGAGGCGACGGCCAGGCCGATCACCCAGCCGGTCACCATCAGGTTGGTCCAGAAGGCGACCAGCGGCAGGCCGAGCTCGAACACCGAATAGTGATAGAGCGGGATCGCCAGCACCGCCGCCGGCAGCACCCCGATCAGCGTGCGGATCAGGCTCATGGTCAGCATGGAGACGACCAGCTCGTAGGGGCGCAGCGGGCTGACCGAGAGATGGCCGAGGTTGCGCGACCACATCTCCTCGAGGAAGGACAGCGACACCCCCAGATTGCCCCGGAACAGCACGTCCCACAGGATCACGGCGCCCAGCAGCACGCCGGCCGCCTGCGCCACCCACGAGGAATGGTCCATGAAGAACTTGCTGGTGAATCCCCACATCACCATGTTGACCGCCGGCCAATAGGCCATCTCCAGCACCCGCGGCCATGAGCCGCGCAGGATGTAGAGGTGCCGCAGCACCATGGCGCCGATGCGCCGGAACGAGAAGGCGGCGTAGGCGTCGTGGCTCATTGCGCGGCTTCCTCCTCGCCGACCGGCTGGCGCCGGTCGCGGGCGATGTCGAGGAAGACCTCTTCCAGGTTGGCGCGGCCGTAACGGTCGATGAGGTCGGACGGCGCGCCGCGGTCGACGATGCGTCCGCCCTTCATCATCAGCACCGAATCGCACATGCGCTCGACCTCGCCCATGTTGTGCGAGGCGAGCAGGATGGTGGCGCCGGTGCGGGCGCGGTAGGCCTCGAAATAGCCGCGCACCCAGTCGGCGGTGTCGGGATCGAGCGAGGCGGTCGGCTCGTCGAGCAGCAGGAGCTCGGGCTGGTTCAGCAGCGCCTTGGCCAGGGCGACGCGGGTGCGCTGGCCCGCCGACAGCCGGCCCACCGGGCGGCGCAGGAAGGTGGTCAGCTCCAGCTCCTCGGCCAGCTCGGCGATGCGCGCCTTGAGCCGCGGCACCCCGTAGAGGTGGCCGTACACCGTCAGGTTCTCGACGACGCTCAGGCGCAGCGGCAGCTCGACGTAGGGACTGGAGAAGTTGAGGCGCGGCAGCACCCGGTAGCGGTGGCGCGCCATGTCCTCGCCCAACACCTGGATGGTGCCGGCGGTGGGCAGCAAGAGGCCCAGGAGCATGGAGATGGTGGTGGTCTTGCCGGCGCCGTTGCCGCCCAGCAGGGCGGTGGTCGAGCCGCGCGCCACGGTGAAGCCGATGCCGTCCACCGCCGCGACCGGCCCGAAGTGCTTGGCGAGGGAGTCCACCAGAATCGCGGGATGGGTCATCGGCTGGATATGGGGCGCTTGTGGGACGGACGCAAATTGCCGCTCGGCCGGGGCACCCCGGACGGCACGGTCAGACGCGGCGCCGGGCGATGCCGCGCCGGCGCACGTCGTTCATCAGCATGCTCTCGATGTGGCGGCCCTGGAACAGGGTGATGCCGACCGAATGGCCCCACTCGATGGCCGAGGGGGTGTCGCAGCGGCACAGGATGATGCGGGTGACGCCGATGCGCTTCAGGGCGTCGGACTTCTTGTCGCGTTCCTCGGTCAGCGAGGGGTCCCACACCAGCTTGATCAAATCGGCGCCCAGGCGTTCGCGGTCGACGAAGGGAAGCTGCGAATAGGTCAACCCGTCGACGCAGATGCGGTAGCCGCGGTCCTGGGCGAAGTCGCGGGCGAACAGGTAGGCGCCGAGGTCGGCGAAGATGTCCACCTTCTGCAGCTCGAGCACGATGGTGCCGCGCATGCCCGCCTTGACGTTGTCGTCGAACACCAGGAATTCCGGCGACAGGATGGTCGAGACGTTGAGGTTGATGCTGATGTCGCCTTCCAGGGTGCGGTCGTCGTGCTTGTTCAAGAGCGACAGCACGCGGCGGTCCAGCGTCTCGGTCAGCTGCTGGAACAGCCACGGGCTGGAGTTCATGTTGACGCTGGGCATCAGCGTCTGGCGCAGGTCGGCGATGGAAATGAACAGCTCGTGGAACACCGGCTGCGGCGGCGCCTTGCCGACCAGCGCCGAAACCGCCTGGCGGCGCATCAGGTTGGCGAGGTCGGCCTGGCCCAGCGCCCCCTCGACGCGGGCCAGCAGTTCCGGCGTGAACGGCGAGCCCTTGGCCTTGCCCTGCTGGAGTCGCGCCTCGAGGCCGGCCTTCTCGGCCTCGGCCTTCTTGCGCGCCTGCTCCTCCTGCAGCATCTTCTGCGCCAGCGTCAGCAGGACCTCGTACTCGCGTTCGAGATCGTACCAGGTGCACAGCGCGCCCATGCGCCCCTGCTGGTCCTCGATGATCAGCGGGTCGTCCGAGAACAGGAAGCGCAGCTTGACGATGGAGGATTCCACCTCCTCCTGCGCCTGCGCCTTGTAGATCACCATCAGATCGGCGTTGGCCAGGCTGAACACCTGCGCCTGCATCATCTTGATCAGGTTCTCGAAGGTGTTGGCCGCCATGCGCAGATGGTGCTCGCGGCGGTTCTGCTGCATCAGGCCGGACAGGTGGATGTGGACCGCGCGGCGTTCCTTCTTGTGGCGCTCGAGCCGCGACAGATAGTCCAGCAGCAGGTTTTCCTGGCCGGGGACCTTGGCGATGCCGGGAGGCGGGGCGTTCAGCATGGGCTACCTGAGCGCTCGCAGGGTGGGGAAGGCGTCGAGCATGTCGTTGTTGCCGCATTCGACGCGCGGCCGGCCGGAGATCACCCCGTGGCGCTGCACGCATTGCTGCAGCGAGCAGGCGGCCGCCTTGTCGCACTGGGCCATGGTCACGGCGCCCACCATGGAATCGAGGTAGCGCCCCTGGAAATGCCGGATGCCCTGGGCGAGGCCCCAGGAGATGGAGGTCTCCGAATCGCAGCGGGCGAGGATGACGTGCTCGAAGCCCACCGGCCCCAGCGCCTGCTGCAATTCGCCGGTCTGGACGTCGTCGGCCATATCCGGGCTCCAGTTCACCTTGACGAAATCAGTCTCGTAGAGCTCGGCATCCATGAACTGCAGCGCGATCGGGCTCATGCCGTCCAGCACCGTGACGTGGCCCTTGCTCTTCAACAGGTCGCGGGCGCGGAAGAAGCCCTCCAGGTTGTTGAAGATGTCGATCAGCTGGAACTCCACCACCAGGCCGGCGCGGCCGCGGATGGCGGCTTCGAACTGCTGGAAGGCGGGCGTCTCGATGGTGGCCATGTTGAGATTGAGGGAGAAGGCGGCCGGCAGCTTGCGGAAGCCCGCCTCCTGCAGCACCGCCAGCACGCGCATGTCCAGCACCTGCGACAGGTGCTGGAACAGCCAGCGGTTGGCCAGGATGTTCACGTCGGGGGCCAGCGCCTTCTGCAGGTCGGCGATCGACATGAAGAATTCCTGGAACACCACCTCGGCCGTCATCTTGTCGGTGATGCGCACGCACGGCTGGCGACGGACCACGCCGGCGATGTCGGTGGCGCCGATGCGCTCGAGCACGTTCGACAGGTTGCGGGCGTCGAGCGGCTGGATCTGCGGCGCCGTGCGCTGGTCGGCGATGCGCTTCTTGGCGTCCAGCACCAATTGGCCGCACAGCTGGAAGAACGGGTCGTACTCGGATTCCAGGTCGTAATAGGTGACGAAGCGATCCTGGCCGTCGGCGCTCTCGGTATAGGTCAGCGGGTCCTTTGAGAACAGGGCGCGCAGCTTGTAGACGATGGCGTCGAGGTCGGCCAGCCGCGCATCCTTGCAGATCAGCACGATGTCCGAATTGGTGAGCAGGAACATCTGGCCGCGGTACATGTCGACCATCTGCTCGAAGATGCGGAAGGCGATGCGGACCTTCGATTCCTCGCGGTTCGCCGGCAACAGGCGCGACAGATGGAGATGGAGCGCGAGCCGTCCCTCACGGATGCGCCCCACGCGCTCGGCCGCGTCGAAAAGCAGGCTTTCCGGAGTGACGACTTCCTGCTGTTTTCCGCCGAACGCGGTGGCGTTCATCCTCTCCCCTCGTCGGACAGCGCCTTTTTCGGGCGTTGTTCTGCACCCTGGAAATCGGCAAAGTTCACTGCCAAGACCCTCAAAATACAACGCTCACCCGGGACATCCTAGAACGAAATGCAGTCCCTGACGCCCCCGCGCACAGCCTCCGCCGCCGCCCGCGTCCCCGACGGCACGCGCGTCTACGCCGTCGGCGACGTGCACGGGCGCCTGGATCTGCTCGACCGGCTGCTGGCGTCCATCGAGGAGGATGCGCAACGCCCGGCGCCGGCCCGGGTGGCGGTGGTCTTCGTCGGCGACTACGTCGACCGCGGCCCCGAGTCGCGCGGCGTGGTCGAACGGCTGATGGCGGGGCCGCAGGGCGGGCTGGCCGGGGCCGATTGGATCTGCCTCAGGGGCAATCACGAGGACTACATGGTCCGCTTCCTTACCGAGGTGGCGGTCGGCCATGCCTGGTGCATGAACGGCGGGCTGGCCACGGTGCGCTCCTATGCCGGGGAGGCGGCCACCGAGGGGGCGGAAGGCGACATGGCGGCGCTGCAGCTGGTGTTGGCCCGTGCCCTGCCGCCCGCCCATCTGCGCTGGCTGACGCGCCTCAGGCTGACCCACGTGGAAGGGGACTACCTGTTCGTCCATGCCGGAATCCGTCCCGGCGTGGCCCTTGACGCCCAAGATCCCCACGACCTGCTGTGGATCCGCGACGACTTCCTCTACGATCCCCGCCCGCTGGGCAAGGTGGTGGTGCATGGCCACACCCCGGGACCGATCCCCGAGATGCGCGCCAACCGCATCGGCATCGACACCGGCGCCTACCGCTCCGACGTGCTGACCGCCCTGGTGCTGGAGGGGGCCGACCGCCGTTTCCTGACCAGTTGAGATCCAGACGCATTAACACCGCCGCACCGGCTGCCGCGCGACCGGAACCCTCCCACATCTGGGCCTGGTTCAACACTGGCGGAGTGCCGGAAATGTCGTGGCTTCGGGTTGGCGTGGCGGTGGCGGCCGGGGTAGTGGCGGCGGCCGGGGTGGCGATGGCGGGCAAGGGCGAGGATGCCAGGCTGGCGCATGGGCGCTATCTTGTCGAGCAGGTCGCCACCTGCGGCGACTGCCACACCCCGCGCGACAAGCAGGGGCGGATGGACCAGGCGCACGCGCTGCAGGGAACCCGTCTGGTCTTCGCCCCCGCCGTCCCCATTCCCGACTGGGCCGACACGGCGCCCCCCATCGCCGGCGGGCCGGTGGGGTGGAGCCATGCCGACCTGGTCAAATTCCTGGAGACCGGGATGATGCCGCGGGGCCGGACACCGCGCCCGCCCATGCCGCCGTTCCGCTTCAACCACGAGGACGCCGAGGCGGTGGCCGCCTACATCACCTCTCTGCCGCCGGCGGAAGGGCCGGTGTCGGCCTCCATGCGCCGGTAAGGCGCCGTCGTCCAGAGTCCTTCGTCATGGCCGGGCTCGACCCGGCCATCCCCTCATCATTCCATCGTCATGGCTGGGCTTGACCCGGCCATCTACGTGGGCGCCGCTAATTCGTTGTTGATGGCAACGCAAGGATCGCCGGGTCAAGCCCGGCGATGACGGAAGGGGGCGGGCGTCATGCGCGGCGACCCCAAGGGCGCCGGATCAGCGGTTGGCCTTGAGCCAGTGGCCCAGCCACAGCATGCCCCATCCCACCATGGCGACCGGCACGGCGAGGAACAGGCCGGCGACCACCAGCGTCTGCGGCGGCAGCGGCAGCGGCAGCTCGGCGCCCACCCAAGCGGCGGTTCCGGCCAGCACGGCGGAGGCGGCAAACAGGCCGGCGGCGGCGAGCACGACGACGCCGGCGGCGACGAGAGTGGATCCTGCGTTCATGCCGCCATCAAGCCGGGATCGCGGCGAGGGCGCCTTGACCTTGGTAAAGGGGAGTTCGACGTCAGGGGATGAGGCGTTCAGGCTGGCCCGCCGTTTCCGGCAGGGGAGGGGGCGGCAGGATCTCATGGCCCTGCCCGACCGGGCTCACGGTTTCCGAAGGCAATTCCGCCTGCTGCTCGCCCTGCCGTCCCAGCGCCTTGATGACGTGGGATGCCAGCTTGACCTCGGCGCATCCTTCCGCGCCGCCAAGCGCGACGACGACGGCGACCAGGCCGATGGCGGCATGATGGGGCATGTCCGGTCCAACACCCATCGAGGATGGCTTGTTTCGCCGTGAGCCGGGCGCAGGATGCGGTGCCAGCCGCACGCCTCCCTTTTTTGTCACGGCCGGTCCCAAGAGGGACACTGGCCGGAAGGGCGCTCTCCCAGTCTTCTGATCGGACGGCCTCACCATTTGGGTAGCCCGGCCGCTCGAAAGGAAGACCAAGATGAAACGTCATGCTCTGCCGGTCTTGACCATGCTGCTGATCGGCGGTGCCGCCGTCGCCCAGACCGTGTCGACGACGCCCGTCGATCCCGCTCCCGCCCCCTCGGGCGCCGAAGCGAACCCCTCCACCTCGCCGGTGCCCACCACCGATCCCGCGACCGGTGGCACGGTGGTCGTCGTCACCCCCGCACCGACGACCGATCCCGTGGTCACCCCCATCCCGACCCAGCCGCGTCCCGGCGCCTTGGGCGTGCTGGACCGCAACCTCGAAAAGAACCCCGACAACCGCGGACTGCAGAATGCCATCTCGCGCATCGAGCGCAACCAGGAGCGCCAGGAAGCCCGCCCCGAGCGGGTCGAACGGGCGGAGCGCGCCGACAAGGTCGAGAAGGTCGACCGCGTCGACCGGCCGGCCCGCCCCGAACGCATCGAGCGTCCCGAGCGCCCCGAGCGGGCGCACGGCCGCGGCTAACGATCTTGGGGGCGGCCGGCGCGGCCGCCTCATCCCCACGGAGCGAGAATGATGACCTTCCGGCGCAGCCTGATGCTTTCCGCCACCCTGACCGCCGCCATGGCGGCATCGAACGCCTGGGCCGGCGAGCGGGCCGGCGAACTGACCACCGCCCAGTCGCAGTGGGGCGCGTTCAGCCTGTCCTCGGGCGTTACCTACAGCACCGGCGATTACGGCGAATCCCAGCGAACCAACATCCTGTACGTGCCGCTGACCGGCAAGCTGGAGCTCCAGGACTGGGTGTTCAAGCTGACCGTGCCCTACATCTCGGTCACCGGCCCGGGCAACGTCGTCCAGGGCGTCGGCGTCGTCGGCGCCGCCGGGGGGCGCCGCACCACCGAATCCGGGCTGGGCGACGTCGTGGCGGCGGTGACCAAGACCGTCTACGAGGACAGCAAGCGCGGCACTGCCATCGACGTCACCGGCAAGATCAAGTTCGGCACCGCCGATGCGGACAGAGGGCTGGGCACCGGCGAGAACGACTACTCGCTGGCCGTCGAGCCGTCGCAGCAGGTCGGCCCGGTCACCCTGTTCGCCACCCTCGGCTACAAGGTTGTGGGCGACCCCGAGGGCACCGACCTCAACAACGTCGCCTTCGGCTCGCTGGGCGGCTCGACCCACGTGACGCCGGCCACCACCGCCGGCCTGGTCCTCGACTTCCAGGAGCGCTCGTCCCCGACCTCCAGCCCGCCCCGCGAACTGACCGCCTTCGCCACCAGTCGCCTCGACGACCGCTGGAAGGGTCAGGCCTACCTGTCGCGCGGCCTCTCCGACGCCAGCCCCGACTGGGGCGGCGGCCTGATGGCCTCCTACGCGTTCTGAACGATGGGCACGGGCGGGGGCGTCGGCGCTCCCGCCTGCGCTATGGGGGCCCTTCGCTCGTTCGCACCATCCACTCATGCCAATCAGGACGGTAGACGTCCACTCCTCTTGAGCAGAATGACCACATATAATGCGGTCACGAACAGAGAGACCGCGGCCAACATATGTTCTAGGAAGTCTTCCTTGGTGGGAGATGCGATGAAATTTATGACGAGCAACACCGGTGCGATCAGGCGTATATATGGCTGCAATACTGGTGGATACCACTGCTGTTTTCCAACGGCCCGGACAATTATCCAGATCATTCCTGCACCCACTGGGATTAAGTCGCAAAGCATGATCCAGACGGTGACCCTGGACAACTCAGAAGCGTCCGAGGGACCAGTCATGGAATCCGGAAAAAATTCGAGCAGGATTGCCCCGCCGCCAAAAAAAACTGGACGGCGACAAATGCCAAAAAGTCCATCACGGATCGCCGCATTGCAATTCCCGGCTCGATCTGGCTCGCGTGCCCCATAGCTATATAACCTACATCGTTAGGAACGATGTCGCGCCCTTTATGAGAGTCTGTCAATGGGTTTTCTCCCCTTAAGAGGGAATCAGGCGGGGCGGCAATGACATATCAAGGCCGCGAAACTGAAATGTGGCGCCAGAGCCAGGCCTGTTGGCCCAACTCGGCACACCCGAGCCACATCCCGGCGATTGGCAGGAAGCGACGCCAGCCCCCGCGCGTTTCCCCCTTTGCCTTCCGCGTCGCCCTGCGCTATATGAACCCTTCGCTCAACCGAGCCCTGCGCACCCGTAGCTCAGCTGGATAGAGCGCTGCCCTCCGAAGGCAGAGGTCACAGGTTCGAATCCTGTCGGGTGCGCCACTTTCCTCACATCAGCGGCTCTTGCGGAAGCAGAGCGGAAGCAGTTGGCGGTAAATCGGATGGAGTGGAGGCTCTCCCTCCGCACCTCGAGGCCATGCCCCTGCTCGGCTAGCGGTAACGGCAGCCACCTGCGACGCGTGTCGACGTGGCTCACACCTGTCCTGTCGATAGGATTGTCAGCGCACTGACGTTACTTATGATGGAGCTTCAGGCAGGCGTCCCCGTCGCCAGCACGTTGGAGGGAGCCCCATGAAGCGGATTGTCCCAGCTTGTGCCTTAGCTGTTTGGTTCGCCGGTGGGCACGTTCTAGCCCAATCCAGCAATGAAAAATGGCAGGCCCGCAAGATCGAGGGCGCTACCATCGCCAGCCTGGTGAAGCAGGGGTACGAGCTCAAGGCGGTCGTCCGGATCGCCCGCAACGACGACATCTACTTCCTGCAGAAGGGCCCGCACCTGGTCCGTTGCCTGGACAGCTCGAGTGGCCCGGCCCAATTCCTGGAGTGCCAGGAATTCGTCGAGCCCTTCCCTGCACCTCTACTCCGTTGACGGCAAGTCATGACACCGTGGGATGGCTGGCCTGGGAAGATGACCGACGAGGCTTCAACAAGTTGGCCGACGAGCATTTGAACAGGCTTGATCGCAAGCCGAGGCCGAAGCCAAGCAGGCATGATGCGCCAATGGATGGGGTTGTGATCGAGAAACCGGCAGCGAGGCAAGCAGACGGAACGTGACCGCTCCAGTCACTTCCCTCGGGGATTCTCCAAGACGACTCCCGCCTTCCGCAGAAATTCCATCGCCTTCTGCTGTTCGATCGTGTCCCGCCAGGCCTTTTGCCGTGGTTTCGGCGGTAGCGGCTCCTGTGGCGGCGAGAGGGACTGGCGCTGT
>JBLNCP010000045.1:0-39079 GCA_050260775.1 Solirubrobacterales bacterium
CCCCCCCCCAATGGGGGGGGCTGGACCTGCGCCCCCTCGTTCCCCTCCCCGCTCGCCCTGTTGGGGGCGGGGGCGGTCGACCCCCACCAATCGTTGGCGGGGGGGGGGCGGTCGCCCGCCACCTATAGCTTGCGGGCGGCGCCCTCGATGTCCTCGACCAACGCCTGGGCCCCGACGCGGCGGGCCAGTTCGGTGGCGTGGTCGAAGCAGCGCCGCGCCTTGTCGGGCTCATCGGCCGCCACCAGCCGGCCGATGTCGAGCAGGACCTCGGCCTCGCCGCGCAGATGGCCGGCCGCCGCATAGAGATGGCGCGCGGTGTCGAACGCCCTCAAGGCATCGGTGCGATTGCCGGGACGATCGAGCAGGTGCCCGAGGCCGTGGCTGGCTGACGCCTCACCGAGGGCGTCGCCGGCCTCGCGGTAGAGATCGAGCGCCCGTTCGTACTCGTCGTGGGCGAGGTCGACCTGCCCGAGCTGGCGGTGCAGGGCCGCCACCGCCTTGAGGGCATTGGCCTGGCCCAAGGTGTCGTTGGCGCGGGCGTAGAGTTCGATGGCCTCGCCGTAGAGGTCGAGGGCGCGGTCCTGCCGGCCCTGGTCGCGCTCGAGGTGGCCCAGCCGCCGGGCGACGTGCCCGAGACCGGAATGGTCCGAGGCGCTGTCGTACATCTCGCGGGCCGAGGCATAGAATTGCCGCGCCTCCTCAAGATTGCCCTCGCGATGCGCCAAGCCGCCCAGGCGCACGAGCAATCCCGCCTGGTCGTGCTGGTCGCCCTCGGCGGCATGGAGCTTGCGCGCGTCGGCATAGGCCTCGCGCGCCGCCGTGAGACGGCCGGTCTCGGCCTCGAGGTCGCCCAGCTGGGTGAGGGCCGTGGCCTCGCCGGACGCGTCCCCGTTCTCGTGGAAGAACAGGCGCGCCCGCCGGTATGCCTCGCGGGAACGCTGGATCTCGCCGGAAAGCCACAGCTTCTCGGCCTCTTCCAGAACAGTGTCGCCTTGCGTCTTCGCCATCGCCGACCGTCCTCGCTGCTGAGCCTCCGTTAAAGGTAAGCCCGCCCTGCCCCGGGGTAAACACTTGTGCTCCGCCGCATCGGTGGGGGGCCCCCGCCGGAAATATCGCTTTGACGCTTTCGATCGCCGCACTAAAACTAAAGCATGCGTGTTGGGCTGCCGTGCTTCCTTCTTCTCGCCGTTTCGATGCCCGCGCTGGCCGCGGACTGCAACGCCCCGGCCGAGCCGAAGGTGGATTGGCAGCGCTGTTACCTGGACGGCCGCAACCTGTCGGAACACCGCCTCGCCGGTGCGCGCCTGCGGGAAGCCAGCTTCCAGCGCACAGACCTGACCAGGGCGGACCTGTCCGGGGTAGACGGTTACCGTGCCCGATTCGTCAGCGCGACCATGGCGGGCGCCAGACTGGACGAGGGCGGTTTTGCCGAGGCAGACTTCACCAAGGCGGACCTGTCGGGCGCCTCGATGAAGGGGGCCGACCTGCGTCGCACGAAATTCTTCCGCGCCAACCTGCGCGGAGCGGACCTGACCGGCGCCAAGACGTTGGGCGCCGACCTGCTGAACGCCGAATTGTCGGGCGCCCGCTGGACCGACGGCGAGCGGATCTGCGAGGAAGGCTCGGTGGGGCAGTGCAATTGATGGAGTGGAAAGGCTCATGAAGTTCAGCGACCCGGTCGACGTCGCCGCCCATTGCGCCCGCGCGGCCATCGGGATGATGGACCGGCATGGCGTATCGCCGCATCCGAACAACTTCGCGGTGTGGTACGCCTTCGTCGCCGACCGCAACCCGGACCTCACCCAGGCGATCAACGGCATCCTCAGGGCCGGCCAGAAATTCTCCGAGGAGGTCAACGCCGACCTGTGGGAGCGTTTCTTCGGCACCGAGCAGCAGGAGGCCGAGCTGCGCGAGGTCGGCCGGCGCATCGAGGATGCGGTGACCCGGGTGCTGGAATACCTGTCGACCGCCAACCAGGGCGCCGCCAATTACGGTAGCGCGCTGGAGAATTTCTCGGGCGAACTCGGCCGCGCCGACCCCGGCAACCTCGCCGCCCTGATCGCCAGCGTGCTCGGCGAGACCAAGAGCATGATCGAGATCAACCGTCAGCTCGAGGAGCGCCTGGCCACCTCGTCGAGCGAGGTCCATCGCCTGCGCGAGGATCTCGACCAGCTCAAGCGCGAGGCGACCACCGACGCGCTGACCGGGCTGGCCAACCGCAAGCTGTTCGACATCGCGCTGCGCGAGGCGGCGCTGGAGGCCGAGGAGGACCGCCGCTTCCTGTCGCTGCTGATGATCGACATCGACTATTTCAAGCAGTTCAACGACACCCATGGCCACATGCTGGGCGACCAGGTGCTGAAGCTGGTGTCCAAGACCATCTCGGACTGCGTCAAGGGGCAGGACACCGCCGCCCGCTACGGCGGCGAGGAATTCGCCGTCGTGCTGCCCGACACCCGGCTGGACGGCGCGATCAAGGTCGGCGATTCCATCCGCCGCCAAGTGGCCGACCGCAAGCTGTTGAACCGCCGCACCGGTCAGGTGCTGGGCCAGGTCACCCTGTCGGTCGGGGTCGCCGAATACGAATTCGGCGAAGCGCTGGGCGCCTTCGTCCACCGCGCCGACGAGGCCCTCTACCTCGCCAAACGGCAGGGGCGCAACCGCGTGATGACGCAAGAGGACCTCAACTCCTCCATGCCGGTGGAGTTCGAGTAGCCGGCCGTCCGGCCACGCCCCTGACCATCCGCCTAGTCCCCCTCTGCCGTCCTGGGAATGCCGTCCGGCGCGATTGATTCGCCGGCCGTTTGTTGGATGATGAGCCTGTCACACCGAAGAACAGGCGAGCAATGATCGTCACCAACTTCAGGATCGAACCTTTCTCAGCCAACCCGAGTCCTGCCCAGCACATGGCGAATATGGCCGGCGCCGGGATGAGCATCTTGGGAACATTGCTGCTGTGGAATTCGCCCTGGCAGGCGGCGATCTGGGGAACGCGGATCAACCGTGCGCTCGCCAAGGCCTGGGGCTTCGGCTGACGCGCGCCGAGGGGCATGGATGACAGACCGGGCGGGACCGGATCGAAAAACAATAGCAAGAAGCCGGCCCGACGGACCACAGCACGCCAAGAAGAACGAGAAGAACAAGAAGCGACACACCGGCCGGCTCTCCGCCAGCCCCTCCATGCCCCTCCGCGTCCACCGCCGCCGCATTCGAATGGAAGCGTCCGATCGCCCAGAACCCCTCTCCCGATGGAGAGGGGTTCCGTTTTTCCGGGGTTGCGGCACAATGGTGCCCTGGCATTTCGGCGAGGGCGGCGATGGCCTGGCAGTTCTGGATCGACCGCGGCGGCACCTTCACCGACATCGTGGCGCGCCGCCCCGACGGCGGGCTGGTGACGGCCAAGCTGCTGTCCGAGAACCCCGAGCAATATGCCGACGCCGCCCTGGCCGGCATCCGCCGCGTGCTCGGGCGGGCGCCCACCGAGGCGATCCCGCCCGAGCTGGTCTCGGCGGTCAAGATGGGCACCACCGTGGCGACCAACGCCCTGCTGGAGCGCAAGGGCGATCGCACCGTGCTGGTGACCACCTTAGGCTTTGCCGACGTGCTGCGCATCGGTACCCAGAACCGCCCCGAGCTGTTCGCCCGCGCCATCCAGCTGCCCGAGATGCTGTACGAGCGTGTGGTCGAGGTGCCGGAGCGGCTGTCGGCCACCGGTGAGGTACTGCGCCCCCTCGACCTCGACGCCGCCCGCGCCGGGCTGCAGGCGGCCTTCGACGCGGGCATCCGCGCCGCCGCCATCGTGTTCCTGCACGGCTACCGCTTTCCCCAGCACGAGCGGGCGGTGGGCGAACTGGCCCATTCCATCGGCTTCACCCAGGTGTCGCTGTCGCACGAGGTCAGCCCGCTGATGAAGGTGGTGGGGCGCGGCGACACCACCGTTGTCGACGCCTACCTGTCGCCGATCCTGCGCCGCTACGTCGACCGCGTCGCCGCCGACCTCGCCGGCACGCGGCTGATGTTCATGCAATCCTCGGGCGGCCTCACCGACGCACGGCGCTTCCAGGGCAAGGATGCCATCCTGTCCGGCCCGGCCGGCGGGGTGGTCGGCGCGGTGCGCACCGCCGCCATGGCCGGGTTCGAGCGCATCATCGGCTTCGACATGGGCGGCACCTCCACCGACGTCTGCCACTACGACGGCACCTTCGAGCGCACCTACGACACCATGGTCGCCGGCGTGCGCCTGAGGGCGCCGATGATGCGTATCCATACCGTCGCGGCCGGCGGCGGCTCGGTGCTGTTCTACGACGGTGCCCGCTTCCGGGTGGGGCCGGACTCGGCGGGGGCCAATCCCGGGCCGGCCTGCTATCGCCGCGGCGGGCCGCTGACCGTCACCGACTGCAACGTCATGGTCGGCAAGCTCGACCCCAAGTTCTTCCCCCGGGTGTTCGGGCCGAACGCCGACGAGGGGCTGGACGCCGAGGCGGTGCGCACCCGCTTCGCCGCCCTGGCCGCCGAGATTGGCGACGGGCGCAGCCCCGAGCAGGTGGCCGAGGGCTTCCTGTCCATCGCCGTGCTCAACATGGCCAACGCCATCAAGCAGGTCAGCGTCCAGCGCGGCTACGACGTCACCCGCTACACCCTGGTGTGCTTCGGCGGCGCCGGCGGCCAGCATGCCTGCCTGGTGGCCGACGCGCTGGGCATGGACACCGTTTTCCTGCATCCCCTGGCCGGCGTTTTGTCGGCCTACGGCATGGGACTGGCCGACCTGTCGGTGCTCAAGGAGCGCGCCCTGGAAGTGGCGCTCGACGAGGCCGGCATGAAGCAGGTCAACCGCGCCTTCGCCGACCTGGAGGCCCTGGCGCGCCGCGAACTGGAGCGCCAGGGCGTGGAGCGGGAGGCCATGCGCTCGCAATGGCGGGCCTGGATCAAGTACCTGGGCTCCGACACCGCCTTGGAAATCGACGCCGGCGACCGCGAGGGCCTGGAGGCCGCTTTCCTGGCCGCCCACCGCGCCCGCTACGGCTTCATCCTGGAGGGCCGCCCCCTGGTGGTCGAGGCGGTCGCCGTCGAGGCGATGGGCGGCGGCGAACCCGCGGCCGAGCCCGAGCATCGCGGCGGGCGGAGCGAGCCGCTGTCCGTCAGGGACACCGTGCGCCTGTTCAGCGGCGACGCCTGGCACGACGCCCCGGTCTACGACCGTACCGACATGGTGCCGGGCGACGCCATCGACGGCCCGGCGGTGGTGACCGAGGCCACCGCCACCACGGTGGTCGAGCCGGGATGGCGGGCGGAGATGACGCCCCGGCTGCACCTGGTGCTGCGCCGGGTCGTTCCCCGCCCGCAACGCTTCGCCGCCGGCACCCACGTCGATCCGGTGCTGCTGGAGGTGTTCAACAACCTGTTCATGTCGGTAGCGGAACAGATGGGGGCGGTGCTCGCCAATACCGCCCACTCGGTCAACATCAAGGAGCGCCTCGACTTCAGCTGCGCCGTCTTCGATGCCGAGGGCGGCCTGGTGGCCAACGCGCCGCACATCCCGGTCCATCTCGGCAGCATGGGCCAAAGCGTGCGCACCATCATGCGCTCGCGCCAAGGCACCATGCGGCCGGGCGATTCCTACGTGCTCAATTCGCCCTACAACGGCGGCACCCACCTGCCCGACATCACCGTCATCACCCCGGTGTTCGATGCCGCCGGCCGCCGGGTGCTGTTCTACGTCGCCAGCCGCGGCCATCACGCCGACATCGGCGGCGTCACTCCCGGCAGCATGCCGCCCGATTCGCACACCATCGCCGACGAGGGCGTGCTGATCGACGACGAGGTGCTGGTCGAGGCAGGGCACTTCCGCGAGGCCGAACTGGTCGCCCTGCTGTCGTCGGGACCATGGCCGGCCCGCAACGTCCGCCAGAACGTCGCCGACCTGCAGGCGCAGTTGGCGGCCAACGAGAAGGGTGTGCAGGAACTCCACCGCATGGTCGACCGTTTCGGGCTGGAAACGGTGCTGGCCTACATGGGCCACGTGCAGGCCAATGCCGAGGAATCGGTGCGCCGGGCGCTGGACCGCCTGAGCGACGGCAGCTTCGCGGTCGAGATGGACGACGGCTCGCGGATCAAGGTGGCCATCCGCATCGACAAGGCCGCCCGCCGCGCCGTCATCGACTTCACCGGCACCAGCCCGCAGCGCGCCGGCAACGTCAACGCCCCGTCCTCGATCTGCCGCGCCGCGGTGCTCTACGTCTTCCGCACCATCGTCGATGACGCCATCCCCTTGAACGAAGGCTGCCTCAAGCCGCTCGACATCATCATCCCCGCGGGGTCGATGCTGGCGCCCGAGCCGCCCGCCGCGGTGGTCGCCGGCAACGTCGAGACCAGCCAGGCGCTCGTCGATTGCCTGATGGGGGCGCTGAAGGTGATGGCCGCCGCGCAGGGGACCATGAACAACTTCACCTTCGGCGACGCCAGCCGCCAGTACTACGAGACCATCTGCGGCGGCGCCGGCGCCGGTCCCGATTTCGACGGCGCCAGCGCGGTGCAGACCCACATGACCAATTCCCGCCTCACCGATCCCGAGGTGATGGAATGGCGCTTCCCCGTCCTCATCGACGGCTTCGCCATCCGCCGCGGCTCGGGGGGAGCCGGCCACCATCATGGCGGCGACGGCGTCATCCGGCGCGTCACCTTCCTCGAGCCCATGACCGCGGCCATCCTGTCCAACCGCCGCCGTATCGCCCCCTTCGGCCTCGAAGGCGGGAAGGACGGACTGCCCGGCCGCAACCGGGTCGAACGCGCCGACGGCACCGTCGAGGACTTGCCGGCCACCGCCAAGGTCGAGATGCGGCCCGGCGACACCATGGTGATCGAGACACCGGGTGGCGGCGGCTATGGAATCCCCTCCATCCCGTCATCCTGAGGAGCGCCGCTCCGAAGGATCTGCCCGCGGCACAAGATCCTTCGCCTGCGGCTCAGGATGACCCCGGAAGGGGGCGAAGGACCTACTCCGCTCCGCCGTCGCCGTCCAGGCGGTCCTCCAGCCGCTCGATCAGAGCCTGCAGCCGGCGGATCTCGCGCTTGAGTCCGGCGATCTCGCCGTCCTGGCGCAGCACCTCGTCGGACAGGTCCTGGATGGCGGCCTCGGCGTGGGCCAGCGCGGTCTCGGCGGCGGTGAGGCGGTCGGCGTCGCTCATTCCGGATTGCCGAACAGGTCGCGGGCGACCTGTCCCAACAGCTGGCGGAAGCGCTGGTCGGCGGGGCCATCCACCTTGGCCACCCAACCGCGCACGGACGACAGGGCGCGCCCCCCGTCGCAGAAGGCGGCGATCACCGTGATCCTGTCGCGCGGCGCCGCCGCCGTGGCGACCGGACCGGCGCAAAGCTCGGATGCATCCGTCTTGTCGGGGGCGTTGAAGGCCAGCACCACCCGGTACTCGGGACGGGGGGCGTCGTCGCGGCGGTGGGTGAAGGTGACGACGCGGCCGATCACCTGATTGGACAGGGCAGCGGCCACCTGCGGGTCGAGCTCGGCCGCCGCAAGGTTGGCGAAGGGCCGGCCGTGCACCTCGACCAGCATCGGCCCTTCGGCGCTGGCCCACACCATGGTGCTCCAGGTCGCGGGGCTGCGCCAGGTCCCGGCCACGGTGGCGGGCCCGTCCTCACAGGCGGCGGTAACAGCGGCCAGGGCCGCACCGCCCAAAGACAGCAGACGCTTGAACATGGCCGACCTCCCTCGCCGCGATGCTGCACCAGGGAGGGGCCAGGTTCAACTACCCCTTCTTGCGCGCCTCGCCCGCGACCTTGCCGAGGCAGGCATCGCGAGGGCCGTCCTCGACGGTGTAGTCGAGGGTGTAGAAGCCGCCCTTCTGCATGTCGGGGAACAGATGGACCGCCAACTGGCAACCGGCCGCCTTGTAGATCCACACCTTGCCCGGGGCCTGCTCGTTCTCCTCGGCGGGCCGGCCCAGCAGTTCGGCGGTCTCGCTCTCCGACAGCCCCACCAGCTGCGGGGCGGGCGGCGCGTCCCGCTCGGCCGCCGTGGGCGGCGTCGGGCGCTTTTCCGGCACCCGGACCTGGCGCTGCACCGGGGCGGCCCGCGCCGGCCGGCTCTCGGGGGCGGCGATGCGGTCCGGCACCCGCTGGGCGGCGGTGCGGGGGCTTTGCGGCTGCTGCTCCCACGGCCAGCGCCACTGGTCGCTCTGGGCGCAAGCGGACAGACCGGCGCAGACGGTCAGGAGAGCGGCGGTGCGGCTAACGGAAAACTTCATGACGGGTCCCCTGGGCGGGCTTCGAACGGGATATGGAACGGAACGAACGGCGAGGCAACGCCGCCGAAAGTCGAGTTGTGACATCTTGGCGTCAAAGAGTGGCAAAATAATGACCGGCGAAAGCAAAAGTCGGATACGACCATCATCCAATTGCGCAGCGGCTCACGCCGGATTTGAATAGTGTAACCTTAGTATCATCCCTCGCGGAACCGCAACCATGCGCACTATGACTTCCATCATCGCCGTGGCCGCCCTGATCGGGGGGCTGGCCGTCGAGATCGCCTCGCCCCGTCCCGCCCTGGCCGACCCGCCGCCGTGGGCAGGGGTGTGGAAGAAGCACCACCACCACGGCCATGATGACGACGACGATGATTACCGGGTCCTTTACGTTCCGGTCCCCACGGCCGTCGAGCGCCCCGTCTACCACCGAAGCGTGCCGGTCGCCCGCGGATTGCCCTACGGATTCAACAGGGGCACCTGCGACCGCGGCCTGATTTCCTCGGAAATGGGCGGCAACCTGATCGGTGGCGTGGCCGGCGGCCTGGTGGGCAGCCGGTTCGGCCGGGGCTCGGGCCGCACCGCCGCCACCATCGGCGGGACCATCATCGGCGTGCTGGTCGGCGGTTCGGTCGGGCGCTCCATGGACGCCGTCGACCAGGGCTGCGTCGCCGGCGCCCTCGACTACGTTCCCGACCGCCGCCCCATCGCCTGGGCTGGCGATTCCGGAGAGTCCTATCGGGTGATGCCGGTTAACTCGTTTGAGCGCCAGGGCCAATATTGCCGGGAATATCAAGCCACTGCGGTGATCGGCGGACGGCGTCAGCAGACCTACGGCACCGCCTGCCGCCAGCCGGACGGCCAATGGGAGATCGTCGAATAACCCGTCATTAATGACTCGGGGCTAGGAGTCGGCGTCCCATTCAGGAGCAGCGCGATGGCTACTTCAGTTGTACTTGTGGATGACGACGATCTGTTTCGGGAATCGCTGGGCCGCAACCTGGCGGATGCCGGCTACAACGTGCGCGATTTCGCCCGCGGCGCCGCGGCGCTCGACCACCTGCTGTCGGGGCATTCCGCCAACCTGGTGATCCTGGACTGGCGCATGCCCGAGATGAACGGCATCGAGGTGCTGAAGCGCATCCGCAGTGCGAACCTGGACGTGCCGGCGATCTTCCTGACCGCGCTGACCGACCAGATCTACGAGGAGGCGGCTCTCGCCACCGGGGCGATCGACTTCGTGGAGAAGAGCCGCAGCTTCTCGATCCTGGAGAAGCGCATCGGCCTGATCCTGGACGGCACCAAGGCCCGCAACGCCGCCAACAGCAACGAGGTCGACCAGGTGGTCCTGGGCGAACTGGTCCTTCGCCTGAAGACCAGCCGCGCCACCTGGAAGGATCGTCCGGTCGAGCTGACGCTGACCGAGTTCAAGATCGTCCACCTGCTGGCCGGCAAGGTCGGTGAGGACGTTGCCTACCGCGAGATCTACGACCTGGTGCACGGCGCCGGCTTCCTGGCGGGAGCGGGGCCCGAGGGGTTCCGCTCCAACGTCCGCACCTTCGTCAAACGCATCCGCCAGAAGTTCCGCGACGTCGATGCCGAGTTCGACATGATTGGCAACTACGCGGGGTTCGGCTATCGCTGGAAGACCGACGGCGATGCCTGACGCCAAGCGGGCCGCGCGCTCGCTGGCTGCCCGGCTGATCCTGGTGGCGGCCGCCTTCGCCTCCGTGCCGGTCTTCCTGTACGGCGAGTTCTCCGCGGCGGAATCCTCGAAGCGCGAGGTCCTGCTGGCACGGCTGCAGACCGAAGGCCAGCTGATCGCCCGCGGCCTGGCGCTAGGGCTGGCCCGCATCAAGCACCCGAGCGTGGTGGAGACGCGCGCGGTGCTGCGCGAGCTCGATCCCGCCGGCGTCAACGTTCGCCTGCTCTACCGCCCGGCCGGCGCCGAGGGCAAGCCCGCCCCCGTCTACCTGGTCGGCGCCGAACCGGCGCTGGCCGCCGACGCGATCGACGCCGAACGCGAACACTTGGCGGCCGCCGGAGTGATCCGCGCGGTCCCGGAATCCTGCGCCGGCGGCCAGGCCCTCGACCTGCGCTACGCCAGCGCCAGCGGCCAGGACGAGGTGCTGACCTCGATCGTCCCGTTCACCACCGCCGCCGGCTGCTGGGCGGTGGTCACCTCGCAATCGGCGGGCGATGCCGCCGGATCGCTGCTCGGCCGCCCCTACTGGAAAAGCCCCGAGGTCCAGATCGCCATGGCCGCCTATGCCCTGCTGATGGTCCTGGTGTTCACCGTGTTCGGCGCCTTCTGGCTCAATCTCCGCCGCTTCGGGCGGGAGGCCCGCGCCATCGCCGAAGGGGCCGGCCGCACCACGCCCTTCGCCAAGCTCAACCGCATTCCCGAGCTGGACGGCGTCGCCCGCGCCTTCGACCACATGGTGGGCAATTTGCGCGCCACCGCCGATGCCTTCCGCTATGCGGCGGAAGAGAACGCCCACGCCTTCAAGACCCCCATCGCCACCATCGCGCAGGCGGTCGAGCCGCTGCGGCGCGCCGTCGCCGCCAACGAGGGCGCCGGCCGCTCGCTGCAGGTGATCGAAGCGGCGGTGGAGCGCCTCGATTCCCTGGTGGCGGCGTCGCGCCGCCTCGACCAGGTCAACGCCGACCTGGTGACGCCGCCGCGCCAGGTGGTCGACCTGTCCCGCCTGGTCGGCGCCCTGCTCGACAGCTACGACGAACAGATCGCCGGCCGCGAGGTCACCATCGCCCGCCGCGTCACCTCGGGCTGCATCGTCCGCGGCGGGGTCGACCTGCTGGAAACCGTGATCGAGAACATCCTCGACAACGCACTGTCCTTCTCTCCCACCAAGGGCAGCGTGGCGGTGACGGTCGCCCGCGGCGACGGCCGCGTGGTGCTGGCCATCGACGACCAGGGGCCGGGGGCACCCGAGGACGTGCTGGAGCGCATGTTCGACCGCTACGTCTCGCACCGCCCGCAGCAGGATCCCTCGGGCGCGCCGCATTTCGGCATCGGTTTGTGGATCGTGCGTCGCAACGTCGCCGCCATCGGTGGCACCGTCGAAGCCCGCAACCGCGAGGGCGGCGGCCTCAGGGTCACCGTCACCCTGCCCTCCGCCTGAGGAACCAAACTACCGCCCCCGGATAGTCCCCCGGGCGTACCGGCACATCAGGTATCGACCCTATCGTATATAAACGATATACCGGTTGTGCGGAGCACGCCTTACGCGTAGGCTTCCCTTAAGAAAAAATTAAAACCGTCGCCCTCTGGCCGGGAAAACAGGGAAATGGGGCTGATCGAGAGCAATCTTCGGGTGCTCGTCATTGATGCCAATGCGCACATCCGACGCCTGATTGCGACATTGCTGGGCGCTCTGGCCATCACCGACGTGGCCGAGGCGCGCACGACCGAGCAGGCCGTGCCGCTGATGCTTCACAAGGCCCCCGACCTCATCATCACCGACTGGACCGGCGATCCCACCGAGGTCGTGCTGTTCGTCCACCGCATCCGCCGCGGCGAACTGGTCGACAACCGCACCCCGGTGCTGGCCCTGGCGACCTCCACCCATCACGCCGTGCTCGAGCGGGCGTGGGAGGTGGGCATCGACGACGTGATCAGCAAGCCGATCTCGGCCATGGACGTGATCCAGCGCGCCGCCGCCCTGATCCAGGAATACCGGCCGGTCGACCACATCGCCGCCGCCTCGGCGGCCGAGTAGTCCTTGGCGGACGCCGACCTGCCGGACATCGACCTGGAGGCCCTGGAGCGGGCCGAGGCGGCCCTCGCCAGACTGTCGGACGACTACCTGACCTGGGCGGAAGCCGATGCGGCGCGGCTCTGCGCCTGCCTCGCCGAAACCGAGGGCCCGGCGATTGCCGACAAGGACGTGTTGCACCGCCTGTTCGCCATCGCCCACGACATGAAGGGCCAGGCGGCCACCTTCGGCTACCCCCTGATCACCACCATCGCCCACCGCCTGTGCCGGCTGATCGACCATCGGGGCGCGGAGACGCTGCCGCGCGCGAGGGTGGCGGCCCATGTGGACGCCGTATCCGAGGTTCTGGCCCGGCGCCTGAGCGGCAACGGTGGCGCCGCCGGCCAGGCCATCCTGGCGCGGCTCGATCAGCCCGGCGATTAGCGCCAGCCGCAGGCGGCAAGCGCCGCGGCCATGTGCTCGGGCGGCGGAGCGGTGACGCGGATCCACTCCTTGTTGGCCGACAGCGGCGGGATGGCGATGGCGCGGGACTGAAGGTGCAGCGGCACCGGCGGATGCGGGTCGGGACCGTAATAGGCGTCGCCGCGGATCGGGCAGCCCAGGGCCTTCATATGCACGCGGATCTGATGGGTGCGCCCGGTCTTCGGCCGGCATTCGATCCAGGCCAAGCCATCGCCGCGGCCCAGCACCCGCCATTCGGTCACCGCCGGCTGCCCGGCGGCATCGACCACGATGCGCCAGCCGCCCTTGCCGGTGATCTTGCGGATGGGCAGGTCGGCGATCCCCTGGTCTGCGGCGGGGCGACCGCACACCACCGCCCAATAGGTCTTTTCCACCCGCCCCTGCATGAACAGCTTGCCCAGCCGGCGGATTGCCTTGTCGTGCCGGCCAAGCACCAGGCAGCCGGCGGTGTCGCGGTCGAGCCGGTGCGCCAGCCGGGGCGGATGGCTCCAGCCGAACGACAGCATGGGGAGGTAGAGCTCCAGGTGATCCGGCGAGTTGGGGCCCGCGTGCACCGCCATGCCGGCCGGCTTGTCGAGGACGATGACGTCCTGGTCCTTGTAGAGGATGCGGGAGTGGATCTGCTCGGGAGTCATGCGCCGACAGTAGCATCCGCCGCCCGCGTGTGCGACAGCCAAGCCCCCACCCCGACCCTCCCCCACCTGCGGCGGGGGAGGGAAAATGGAGCGGAGCGACTGGGCCTTTGAGGCCCCGCGCGGCGCCCGAGGACCGCTACAACAAGAACAGCGTCGCCAGTCCCAGGAAGGCGAAGAAGCCGAGGGAATCTGTGCACATGGTGAGGAAGATCGAACTGGCGACCGCCGGGTCGACGCCCAGGCGCTCGAGGGTCAGCGGGATCACCGAGCCCATCAATCCGGCGACGAACAGATTGAAGACCAGGGCGAGCCCGATGACGAGGCCGATGGTCGGCATGCCGAACCAGATCCAGGCGATCGGGCCC
Organism: Solirubrobacterales bacterium; assembly: GCA_050260775.1. GTDB lineage: Bacteria > Pseudomonadota > Alphaproteobacteria > Rhodospirillales > Magnetospirillaceae > CALABS01. Next base: position 13,455 of record JBLNCP010000045.1, read on the forward strand.
ATGATGCAGGCGATGGCGGCGCCGTTGATGACGCCCACCAGCACTTCCTTGCCGATGACGCGGAAGGCGTTGGTGAAATCCAGTTCCTTGGTGGCCAGGCCGCGCACCGCCACCGCCAGGGTCTGGGTGCCGGCGTTGCCGCCCAGGCCGGCGACGATCGGCATCAGCACGGCCAGGGCGACGATCTTCTCCAGCGTGCCCTCGAACAGGCCGATGACGCTGGAGGCCACCAGGGCGGTGCAGGTGTTGACCAGCAGCCAGGGGATGCGGGACCGCACCGTGTCCTTAACGGCGCGGTACAGGTCGGTGTCCGACACGCCGGCGAGGCGCAGCATGTCGTCGGCCGCCTCCTCGTCGATGACGTCGACCACGTCGTCGATGGTGATGACGCCCACCAGGCGGCCGGCCCCGTCGACCACCGGCGCCGAGATCAGGTCGTGCTGGCGGAACAGGAACGCCACCTCTTCCCGGTCGGCGGACACCGGCACGGTCATGCTCTCGTCGTTCATCAGCTCGCGCAGGCGCACCGGGCGCTTGGCGCGCACCAGCTTGGCCAGCGCGATCTTGCCGATGGGGCGATGGCGGGGGTCGACGACGTAGAGGTCGTAGAATTCCTCGGGCACCGTGGTCGAGGCCCGCAGGTAATCCACCGCCTCGCCGACCGTCCAATAGGCCGGCACCGCCACCAGCTCGCGCTGCATCATGCGGCCGGCGGAATACTCGGGATAGGACAGGCCCTGCAGCACGATGGCGCGGGTGTCGGCGGGCAGCGCATCGAGGACACGCGCCCGCTCGGCCTCGTCCATCTGCGACACCAGCCACACGGCGTCGTCGGATTCCAGCGCGCGGATGGCGGTGGCGAGATCGGCGAACCCGAGGGCGGCGATGACCTCGTCACGCACCGCTTCGTCGAGCTCGGTCAGGATCTCGGGATCGAAGTCCTGGCGCAGCACCTCGACCAGCCGCACCCGGTTCTCGGGCTCCAGGCGCTCGATCAGGTCGGCGGCATCGGAATAATGCAGCGGCTCGGCCAGGGCGCGCGCGTCGTCCCCGCGCCCCTGCTCCAAGGCCTCCTCGACGACGCGCACGAAGTCCGGGTCGAGGCCGTAGAGGTCGTCCTCGACGTTCAGATGGACCGGCTTCGGCGCCTCGAGGCTATCCAAGCATCACACTCCCCGCTGAAGCGCCGCCACCTGGGCGTCCACCGCCGCCAGGGCCGTCATGTTGACGATGTTGCGGACGGTGGCGGAGGGCGTGAGGATGTGGGCCGGGTGCGCCGGCCCCATCAGGATCGGGCCGACCGACAATCCCTCGCCCAGCACCTTGAGCAGGTTGAACGAGATGTTGGCGGCATCGAGGTTCGGCATGATCAGCAGGTTGGCGGTGCCCTTGAGGCGCGACGTCGGGAAGATGCGCTCGCGGATCTCTTCCGACAGGGCGGCGTCGCCGTGCATCTCGCCCTCGACCTCGAGGTAGGGCGCGCGCTCGTGCAGCATGGCCAGGGCCTCGCGCATCTTGCGCGACGACGGGGTCGGGCGCGAGCCGAAGTTGGAATGCGACAGCAGCGCCACCTTGGGCTCGATGCCGAAGCGCCGCACCTCCTCGGCCGCCAGCAGGGTGTTCTCGACGATCTGCTCGGCGGTCGGCTCGGGCGTCACATAGGTGTCGGAGATGAAGTAGACGCCGTTGGACATGATCAGCAGGCTCATGGCCACCGGCACCCGCACGCCCGGCTTCAGGCCGATGACGTTCTGGATGTGCGACAGGTGCTTGTCGTAGCGGCCGATGGTGCCGCAGATCAGGGCATCGGCCTCGCGGCGCTTCACCATCAGGGTGCCGATCACGGTGTTGCGGGTGCGCACCACCGTGCGGGCGTATTCGGGGCTGACGCCCTTGCGCTCCATCAGGCTGTGATAAAGGCGCCAGTATTCGTTGAAGCGCGGATCGTTCTCGGGATCGCACAGCTCGACGTCCTCGCCGATGCGGATGCGCAGGTCGAGCTCGCGGATGCGCTTCTCCACCACCTCGCGGCGGCCGATGACGATGGGCGAGGCCAGCCCCTCGTCCACCACCGCCTGCACCGCCATCAGCACCCGCCGGCCCTCGCCCTCGGTGTAGACGATGCGGCGCAGGTCCTGCTTGGCACGCTCGAACACCGGCTTCATCACCAGGCCGGAGCGGAACACGAACTGGCCGAGCTGCTCGAGGTAGGCGTCGAAGTCGATGATGGGGCGCCGGGCGACGCCGCTGTGCATGGCGGCACGGGCCACCGCCGGCGCGATCTTCAGGATCAGGCGCGAATCGAACGGCTTGGGGATGAGGTATTCCGGCCCGAAGGACAGCTGGGTCTCGCCGTAGGCGGCGCGCACCCGCTCGTCGGACTCGGCCATGGCCAGCTCGGCCAGGGCGTAGACCGAGGCGAGCTTCATCTCCTCGTTGATCTGGGTGGCGCCCACGTCGAGGGCGCCGCGGAAGATGTAGGGGAACACCAGGACGTTGTTGACCTGGTTGGGATAATCCGAACGCCCGGTGGCGATGATGGCGTCGGGGCGCACCGACTTGACCTCATCGGGCAGGATCTCGGGGGTCGGATTGGCCAGGGCGAAGACGATGGGCTTGTCGGCCATGGTCGCCACCATCTCGGGCGTCAGCACCCGGGGAGCCGACAGGCCGAGGAAGATGTCGGCACCGGGAATGACCTCGGCCAGCGTGCGCTTGTCGGTCTCCTGGGCGAACACAGCCTTGTATTCGTCCATCAGTTCGGTGCGGCCGGAATAGACCACGCCCTTGATGTCGGTGACCCAGATGTTCTCGCGCTTAACGCCGAGCGACACCAGCAGGTTGAGGCAGGCGAGCGCAGCGGCGCCGGCCCCCGAGGCCACCAGCTTGACCTCGCCGATGTCCTTGCCGACGATCCTAAGCGCGTTGACCATGGCGGCGCCCACCACGATGGCGGTGCCGTGCTGGTCGTCGTGCATCACCGGGATCGACAGGCGCTCCTTCAGCTTGCGCTCGACCTCGAAGCATTCGGGGGCCTTGATGTCTTCGAGGTTGATGGCACCGAAGGTCGGTTCCAGGGCGGCGACGATGTCGACCAGGCGCTCGGGATCGTTCTCGGCGATCTCCATGTCGAAGACGTCGATGCCGGCGAACTTCTTGAACAGGACGCCCTTGCCCTCCATCACCGGCTTGGCAGCCAGCGGGCCAATGGCACCGAGGCCCAGCACGGCGGTGCCGTTGGTGACCACCGCCACCAGATTGCCGCGGGCGGTCACCTCGACGGCGGTGTCGGCGTCGTGGACGATGGCCTCGCACGCAGCGGCGACGCCCGGGCTGTAGGCCAGCGCCAGATCGCGCTGGGTGGCCAGGGGCTTGGTGGCGTTGACGCTGATCTTTCCGGGCACCGGAAGGCGGTGGTACTCCAGCGCGCTGTGGCGGAGTTCGTCCGACATGCTCATAACCGACCTCGAAATTTTATTTCTTATTGGCAGCCGGCGGGGGGCCGGCCGGGGGAGCCATGAGGGTGCATACGCCCTTCCGCCGCAAACGACAAGACCCGTCGGACAAACCAGCGAGCCGTGCCATGAAATTGTAAATTCGTCGCCGCTCAGGCGCCGGCCATGCGGCGTTGCACGCTGCCGAGCACGTTGCGGATTTCCGGATGGCGGGCCAGCAGGTGGCCGGCGAGCTCCCGCACCTCGTGGCAGTCGACCGGCGCGCCGCGCCATTCGGCCTCAAGAAGTTTCGACAGTCGAATGAGGTCTCCCCACTGGTCCATGCCGGCCTCCCATCCAAAAATATTGGCTGGGACCAGGCATACAACGGTGACAGGGGATGTGATCAGTCTCGCATAGGTATGTCGGCCGTCGGAACGACAGGCCTAATACCGAGGGTTAGGCGCCCCGGACATTGGCGCAGACGGATCCGCGCAATTTTATATATTTTTGCGAACCGAAGACGACCACGCCGTTATTTGCGGCGAGCCACCAGGGCGAGCTTGGGGTCGGGCTTGGCCCCCGCCAGCCAGCGGGCGACCAGCCGGGGATCGGCCAGCAGGGCCGACACCGCGGCGACCAGCTCCAGCGACACGATGGCGAGCTTGAGCCGGCGCTGCGCGGCCAGGACGCCCGACAAGGCGCTCTGGTAGATGGCCTCCGGGATGCTGAGGAAGGCGGGCTTCAATTCGCCCCGCGCCAGCTTCGCCTTCATCCCTTCGAGGTCGTGGTGGGAGGCGATGCAATGGTCGACATCGATGGAATAGAGCCCGCGACAGCGCAGCGGCCGCACCTCGTAGATCGTGCAATCGCCCCCGACCCCGAGGAAGGGACAGGACAGGCCCGAACCGGCGCGCTGCTCGGTGCTCATGCCGCGGGTGCGGGCGGCGGTGGCGTCGATGCGGGCACAGACCGTTGCCCGCGTTTCCTCCGCCAGCGTGGCGATGTGGCCGGCGATCCGCACCGCCTCGGCCACCGTGATCCCCACCTGCTGGTGACAGCACCAGCCGCAGCCGGCCTTGCACGCCGCCTTGGGTGCCGACAGCAGGTAATCGACGGAGGCCCGGCGGGCGTTCCAGGTTCCGTCGGCCAGGGCGAACACCTCATCGAGGGCGGCATGGAGCCCCGCTGCGGTGGGCTTCGGCCCCAGCCGCCCGAGGGTGTCGGCGACGGAATTGGCAAGGAAGTCTTGGGTGGGGATGAACATGGGCGCCAGCCTAACCGGGGCGCTTGCCCCGAGCAAGCGGGCCGGCGCCCCTTTCGGCGCCCTCGCCTATCCCAAAGAAGCGCGGACTCGCCTTCCGTGGGCGTGCGGCCTCCGGGCGGCATCTGGCAAGATCCCCGGCGATGTCCATCGGGGATGTTCGCCCATGCGAAAGCACGTCACCTTCGTTGCCCGCCTGCTGCGCGATGAGAGCGCCTCCACCCTCATCGAATACAGCCTGATCGCCACGCTGATCTCCCTGACGGTGATCGCCCTGTCGCCGATCGGGCAGCAGTTGCAAAGCCTGACCATGCGGATCGCCGGCGAAATCGCCCCCCCCTGAGCCGGACGGTCAGGGGGGCGCGGGGGGCTCAGCGGCCGGTCAGTTCGTGCTTGAGCTTGGCGACGTCCAGTTCGTTCTCCCACTTCGACACCACCACCGCGGCGACGCCGTTGCCGATGAAGTTGGTCAGCGCGCGGGCTTCGGACATGAAGCGGTCGATGCCGAGGATGAGGGCCAGGCCGGCGACGGGGACGTCGGGCACCACCGCCAGGGTGGCGGCCAGGGTGATGAAGCCGGCGCCGGTGACGCCGGAGGCGCCCTTCGAGGTCAGCATGGCCACGCCCAGGATGGTCAGCTCCTGCGTCAGGGTCAGGTCGATGTCCAGCGCCTGGGCGACGAACAGCGCCGCCATGGTCAGGTAGATGTTGGTGCCGTCGAGGTTGAAGGAATAGCCCGACGGAATGACCAGCCCGACCACCGACTTGGAGCAGCCCAGCCTCTCCAGCTTGGTCATCAGCGGCACCAGCGCCGATTCGGACGAGGAGGTGCCGAGCACGGTCAGCAGCTCCTCCTTGATGTAGCCGATGAAGCGGACGATGTTGAACCCGACCAGGGCGGCGATGATCCCCAGCACCATTAGGACGAACAGGGCGCAGGTCAGGTAGAAGCTGCCCATCAGCGCGGCCAGCGGCTTCAGCGCGGCGATGCCGTACTTGCCGATGGTGAAGGCCATGGCCCCGCCGGCGCCCAAGGGGGCCAGTTTCATGACCGTCTGCATCATCGCGAAGAAGATGTGCGAGCACTCCTCGATGAACAGGTGCACGGCCTTGCCGCCCTTGCCCATGTGGGTCATGGCGTAGCCGAACAGCACCGCCACCAGCAGCACCTGCAGCAGGTCGCCCGAACCGGTGAAGGCGTCCATCAAGGTCTTGGGAATGATGTGCAGGACGAAGTCGATGGTGCTCTGCTCGGAGGCGATCTTGGCGTAGTTGGCGACCGCCTTGGCGTCGAGCTGGCTGGGATCGGCGTGGAAGCCGTGGCCCGGCTTGATGACGTTCATCACCACCAGGCCGATGGCCAGCGCGAAGGTGGAGACCACCTCGAAGTACAGCAGCGCCTTGCCGCCGACCCGGCCGACCTTCTTGATGTCGCCCGCCCCGGCGATGCCCAGCACGACGGTGCAGAAGATGACGGGGCTGATCAGCATCTTGACCAGGGCGATGAAGCCGTCGCCCAGCGGCTTGAGGCTGACCGCTCCCTTGGGATCGACAAATCCATAGGTGCCGCCGGCGACGATCGCCACCAGAACCCAGAAGTAGAGATGCCCTGTGACCTTCTTCATCGTCGCACCCGCGCATGCCAAAAATTGCGCGCGGACCCTATACCTTCGTAGTATTCCTTCGGTATTGGGGATTTCCGACATAAGAGATGGAAAGGCGGCGCCCGGATCCCTCTGCCGCGGGATCTGAGAGCGCACATGAAAAACCCCGCGAGCACGAGGCATCGCGGGGCTTTTCAAGTTTGGTGCGGCCGGGGAGACTCGAACTCCCACGACTTTCGTCACACGCACCTCAAGCGTGCGCGTCTACCAGTTCCGCCACGGCCGCAACCTGGTAGTCACCCGAAGGACGAAGCTCCGTTTGGGGCTTGCCAACGAGGATGCAGGGGAATACCAAATCGCCTCCGGTGAATCAAGCGTGCTTTCCTGGGAAGTGATGAACTCCTCCATCGAGTGGCGAATCAGCGACGATTTCGTTCCTTACCCCGACGCCCTGGCCTTCATGGAGGAGCGGGTCGCGGCCATCCGCGCCGGCACCGCGCCGGAATGCGTGTGGCTGCTGGAACACCCGCCGCTCTACACCGCCGGCACCAGCGCCGATCCCAAGGACCTGCTGACCCCGGACCGCTTCCCGGTCTATCCGACCGGCCGCGGCGGCCAGTTCACCTATCACGGTCCCGGCCAGCGCGTCGCCTACGTGATGCTCGACCTGAAGAAGCGGGGCGGCGACGTGCGCGGCTACGTCCGCGACCTCGAGGAATGGATCATCCGCACGCTGGCCCGCTTCACCGTGCGCGGCGAGCGCCGCGACGGGCGGGTCGGCATCTGGGTCGAGCGCGGCCTGGGTCGCGAGGACAAGATCGCCGCCATCGGGGTGCGGGTGCGCCACTGGGTGACCTTCCACGGCATCGCGCTGAACGTCGATCCCGACCTGTCCCACTTCTCCGGCATCGTGCCGTGCGGCATCCGCGAGCACGGGGTCACCTCGCTGTGGGATCTGGGCAACACACCGACGATGGAAGACGTCGATTCCGCCCTGATCGCCACCTTCCCCGAGGTTTTCGGCTGACGCATCCGAGGTAGCCTGTCCTGGTCGGGAACCTTCCTCGCCTCCGCCTCCCCCTACCCCGTTCGAACCTGCGGGTGATTTCCCCCACCATGGGATAATGCGCGGGCTTGAAACGGAGGGACGGCGTGCAGTCTGAACGGACCCGCGAGGCTTTGCGCTTTCTTGAGCGCGCCGCGGTCGACCATCTTGGTTGGCTGATGCGGGTCCATGCGGCTTTGATCTTCCCCTACCGCGCCGAAGCGCCGCCGTGCAGCACGGACGAGGCCTTGCCGGAGCCGTGCCCCGACCTGACCGGCGAGGCGGATCTGGCGCCGCTGTGGCGATGCCGCAGCTGCATGCACGCCAAGGCGCGGGAACTGCTCGACGCCGCCCAGGCGAAAGGGCGGGTCGATCCGGCCGACTACCACACCTTCGTGATGACGGTCGACAATTACGGTCGCGAGGCGCGGCGCATCGAAACGCATCTGCGGCGCCTGCTCATCGAGACCGACCCGCTGACCGGCGTCCACAATCGCCAGGGCATGCTGCGCGACATCCGCCGTGAGTGGACGCGGGCGCTCCGCACCGGGAGGCCGGTCTGCGTCGCTATCGCCGACCTCGACTGGTTCAAGCAGGTCAACGACACCTACGGCCACGTGGCCGGCGACAAGGTCCTGTGCACCGCCGCCCGCTTCTTCGTCCGCCGCCTGCGCCCCTACGACATGGTGTTCCGCTACGGCGGCGAGGAATTCCTGTTCTGTCTGCCGGACACCGACGCCGAGACGGCGCGGCGCGTGCTCGACCGCCTGCGCGCCGTGATGGCGCGTCTGCCGGTCACCATGGACGACGGCACGCGCCTGCCGGTGACCTGCTCCATCGGCGTCGCCCAGATGGTGCCCGGCCGGTCAGTGCACGAGGCGATCACCGCCGCCGACCAGGCCCTTTACGCCGCCAAGGATGCCGGCCGCAACCGGGTGGTGCTGGCGCCGTCCGACGACGAGCCGGCACCGGCGCCGGCGACCATCGCCGCCCGCCTGCACCCCATCCGGGGGGCGGTGCGCCACTGACCGACTGACAGGGGGCGCGGGGCCGGCTACCATCGGGGCCATGATCACCCCGCGCGCCCTCCTCTTCGGCGCGGCCCTGCTTGCCGCCCTGCCCGCCGCCGCCCAGGCGCCGCAGCCGTTCGGGCTCCTGATGCCGGCGCTTTCGCCGGGCGACCACCTCGCCACCTCCCGCGCCTGGCTGGAAAGCAATGCGGCCGACGGTCCCGGCTGGCGCTTCGCCGCCCGGCAGATGGCGGCGGTGGAGCGCTTTGCCGAGGCCGCCGACGCCTTCGCCCGCGCCGACCGTCTCGACCCCAGCGGCGCCGACCCCATCGCCCGGGCCGCCGTGCTCGCCCGGTTGGGGCGCATGGACGAGGCGCGCGCGGTCGCCGCCCAGGCGGCGTCTTCCCCCCGCGACACCATCCGCATCGTCACCCGCGCCCTGGTGCAGGCGGGGGAACTGGGGCGGGCCCGCACCGTCGTCGACACCGCGCTGGCGCGTGCCCCATCGGACCCGATGCTGCTGGCCGAACGCGCCGCCATCGAGGCCACGGCCGGGCGGCCGGTGCATGCCATCGCCCCGCTGGAGCGCGCAGTCGCCGCCGCGCCCAAGGATGCTGCACTACGCCGCGCCCTGGTGCGGGCGTGGCTGGGCGCCGGCCTGCCGGTGCGGGCGTACCTTGCCTTCGAGGACGCCCGGGGCGCGGCCATCCTCGTCGACGAGGGGCTCCTGCAGGCCGGAATCGAGGCGCTGCAGGCGGCCGGCGACCATCGGGCCGCCCTCGCTCTCGCCACCGACGGACGGCGCAAGCCCTCGGCCGCGATCCTTTATGCGGAGGCGGTATCGCTGGCCGCCCTCGGCGAGCGGGCGCCAGCGGCCGACAGGCTGCGGCAAGCGCTGCAGCACCGCCCCCCCGACGCCCAGAGCGTCGCCCTGCTGGAGTCCCTGGTGCCGCCCGGGGAGGCCGCAGCCGTTCTGCAGGGGCTGCGCAAGCGGTATCCCTGGGTACGGGCGGTATGGCGCGGCGAGGCCAAGCCGCCGCCGGAATTGGCCTGGGGGTGGCTGGCGCAGGCGGCCGACCTGCCGCCCGCCGATGCCCGTTCGCTTCTCGACCACGCCCTCGTCGCCATCCCGGAAAGGCTCGCCGGCCAGAGGGCGGAGGTCCTGGTGCGGGCGGCCGAACTGGCCCCCGATCCCGACACCGCCCTGGCCCGGCTGAAGGAAGCCGAGCGCCTGGACGTGCCGCTCGGCGACCTGTCGGCCCGGCGCTTCGCGGTGCTCGCCGCCGCGGGACGGTGGGATGCCGCCGCGGCAGCCGCCTGGGCCTGGGCGCGGTTCCGCCCCGACGACCCGCCAGCCCTCGACGCCCTCTTCCGCCCCGAGATCGCCGGCCGTCTGGGCTGGGCACGGGTCTTCGCCCAACTGCACGACCATGTGGGACGCGACCCCGACGATCCGGCCCGCCACCTGCACGCCGCCCGCCTGGCCGCGGACGCCGGCGCCGAGATCCTGGCGCTGGTCCATGTCGAGGAGGCCGAGCGACTGCTCCCCGAGGAGGCGCCGCTGCGGATGGAGGCGCGCACCCTTGCGCGCCGGGTCGAGGCCGCCCTTGCCGCTCTCGGCCACATCGGCAGCCTGGACGCCGCAGGTGGCCATCTGGTGCTGCGGCGGCCCGACGGATCGGAGCTGAGTGCCGAGGTCGACCCGGTCACCGGGCGCCTGCGCCGCCTGGACGCCGGCCGCAACGCCATCACCGCCGATTGGAGCGCCGACGGCCTCGACCTGGAGCGGCTGCACGGGCCGCACGGCGCCGCCATCACCCTGAAGCGGCGCGACGGTCGCCTGGTGGCGGTGGACCGGACCGGGCGCATGCCATTCCGTGCCGAGATCGGCGCCGCGGGGCTGCCGACCGCCATCACCGCCCCCTCGGGCACCGACGAGGCGGCAATGGCCGCCTACGCCAAAACCGAGGCGTTGCTGGCGGCCTGGAGCCGGGCCGGCATCGTCGAGGCGGCGGGACTCAGGCTTGAATGAAGGAGAGGTGGCCTTGAAGATCGTCAATCCCCCCGGCTGGCCCCGGCCCAAAGGCTACAGCAACGGCGTCATCGCCCGCGGCACCCAGGTCTATATCGCCGGCATGGTCGGCTGGACGCCGGACGAGCGCTTCGAGACCGACGACTTCATCGGCCAGGCCCGCCAGGCACTCGAGAACATCGTGGCGGTGCTCGCCGAGGCCGGGGCGCGGCCGGAGCACATCGTGCGGATGACCTGGTTCATCACCGACAAGGACGAGTACCTGGCCCGCGGCCCGGAACTCGGCGAGGCCTACCGCGCCGTGATCGGCCCCCACTATCCGGTGATGGCGGTGGTGGTGATCAGCGGCCTGATCGAGGCCGGCGCCAAGCTTGAAATCGAGGCGACGGCGGTGATCCCGGACTGAAGCCCATTATCGTCATGGCCGGGCCCAACCCGGCCATCCCCATGGCGCCGCCTGAACCGCGGCTGAAGCGTGGATCGCCGGGTCAAGCCCGGCAATGACGGAGGAGCCGTGGGGCTCCAATAGAAAAAGGGCGCCCCGAGGGGCGCCCTTGATCGGATCGGCACCGGAGGAGATTACTCCTCGGTCTCGGCCACCTTCTCGGCGGTCGGGCCGGAATCCTGGCCCTTGGCGGCCGGGTCGCGGTCGACCAACTCAATGATCGCCATCGGGGCGGCGTCGCCGTAGCGGAAGCCGGCCTTCAGCACGCGGCAGTAGCCGCCGGGACGGCCCTTGTATCGCTCGGCCAGGGTCGAGAACAGCTTGGCCACCACGGCGTCGTCGCGCAGCACGGCGTAGGCCTGGCGGCGGGCGTGCAGGTCGCCGCGCTTGCCGAGAGTGATCAGCTTCTCGGCGATCGGACGCAGATCCTTGGCCTTCGGCAGGGTGGTCTTGATCTGCTCGTGCTTGAGCAGCGCGTTGACCATGTTCGCGAACATCGCCTTGCGGTGCTGGCTGGTGCGGTTCAGCTTGCGGCCGGACATACCGTGACGCATGACACTCTCCTTCTCGACTTGGCCTCGCCGCGCGAGGACCGATTGCGCACCCGAGGCGCCCCCCTACGGGCTGTTTGCCCGTCCCTTGCGGGAAGTTGGAGCACGTCCGGGTCGGGCCGGCGTGGCCCTATAAACCAACGAACCGTCAAAAACGTCATCCCCGGGCGTGGCCCGGGGATCCGTGGATGGCCGGGTCACCCGGCCATGACGTTCAAGCTCAGTAGGGCTCTTCCAGCTTCTTGGCCAGTTCCTCGATGTTCTCGGGCGGCCAATTGGGAATTTCCATACCGAGGTGCAGCCCCATCTGCGACAGCACTTCCTTGATCTCGTTCAGCGACTTGCGGCCGAAGTTGGGAGTGCGCAGCATCTCGGCCTCGGTCTTCTGGACCAGATCGCCGATGTAGATGATGTTGTCGTTCTTGAGGCAGTTGGCCGAACGGACCGACAGCTCGAGCTCGTCGACCTTGCGCAGCAGGTTCTTGTTGAACGGCAGCTCGTCCTTCTTCTCCTCTTCGACGACCTGGGTCGGCTCTTCGAAGTTGATGAACAGCTGCAGCTGGTCCTGCAGGATGCGGGCGGCCAGCGCCACGGCATCGTCGGGCGTCACCGCGCCGTTGGTCTCGACCACCATCGACAGCTTGTCGTAGTCGGTGACCTGGCCCACGCGGGTGTTCTCGACCTTGTAGGCGACCTTCTTCACCGGCGAGAAGATGGCGTCGATCGGGATCAGACCGATCGGCGAATCCTCGGGGCGGTTCTGGGACGCCGGCACGTAGCCCTTGCCGGTCTCGACCGTGAACTCGATGTTGAGCTTGGCGCCCTCGTCCAGGGTGCACAGCACGAGGTCGGGATCCATGATCTCGATGTCGTGGCCGGCCTCGATCATCCCCGCCTTGACCTCGCCCGGGCCGGTGGCGCGCAGGTGCATGCGCTTCGGCCCCTCGCCGTGCATGCGCAGGCCGAGGTTCTTGATGTTGAGGATGATGTCGGTGACGTCTTCACGCACGCCCGGGACCGACGAGAACTCGTGGAGCACGCCCTCGATCTGGATGGCGGTGACGGCGGCACCCTGCAGCGAGGAGAGCAGCACGCGCCGCAAGCTGTTGCCGAGCGTCATGCCGAAGCCGCGCTCGAGCGGTTCGGCCACGGCGGTGGCGACGCGCTGCGGGTCGGCACCCGGCTCGACCTGGAGCTTGCTGGGCTTGATCAGTTCCTGCCAATTCTTCTGAATCACGTGCGTGACCTCATGCTAGGAACGAAGACTCTAGGGAACGGCATGACCGCCACGCTCCCAGGGGGAACGGGCGGCATGCCGGAACCGGAATCTCCGATCAGACGCGACGGCGCTTGCGCGGACGGCAGCCGTTGTGCGGGATCGGGGTGACGTCGCGGATCGAGGTGATCTGGAAGCCAACCGCCTGCAGCGCGCGGAGAGCGGACTCGCGACCGGCGCCGGGGCCCTTCACCTCGACCTCCAGGGTGCGCATGCCGTGCTCCATCGCCTTGCGACCGGCGTCCTCGGCGGCCACCTGGGCGGCGTACGGGGTCGACTTGCGCGAGCCCTTGAAGCCCTGCATGCCCGACGAGGACCAGGAGATCGCATTCCCCTGGGCGTCGGTGATGGTGATCATGGTGTTGTTGAACGTGGCGTTGACATGCGCCACACCCGACGTGATGTTCTTGCGCTCGCGGCGACGGGGGCGCGCGGCAGCAGCAGGCTTAGCCATTCGAGGTGATCCTTACTTCGTCGCTTTCTTCTTGCCGGCAATCGGCTTCGCGGGACCCTTGCGGGTACGCGCGTTGGTGTGGGTGCGCTGGCCGCGCACCGGCAGGCCGCGACGATGACGCAGGCCGCGATAGCAGCCGAGATCCATCAGACGCTTGATGTTCATCGCCACGACACGACGCAGGTCACCTTCGACCTGGTAGTCGCGATCGATGAGCTCGCGGATCTTGAGGACCTCATCGTCGGTCAGCTGGTTGACCCGACGCTCATCCGGAATGCCGAGCTTGGTGCAGATTTCCTGCGCCTTGGCACGGCCAATGCCATGGATGTACGTCAGCGCGATCAAGACGCGCTTGTTGGTCGGAATATTGACGCCAGCGATACGGGCCAAAGCTGGTTACTCCTTCAAACCGAAACCGGATGCACTGCACCCGTTCTTACGTAAAACCGAAAAACGAACACCACGCCGAGCCTCGGCCCGGCATGGGAAATCCGAAGGTGCGCGATTATATGGCGATTCGGCGGAGAGTCAACTCCCTCCGCCGACGCCGAAAAATCAACTCACCAGGGCGCCGTCGAGGATCTTCTCGAGGTCCGTGGTCACCTTGGCGATGTCCTGGGTGCCGTCGACCACCCGCAGCTTGCCCTGCTGCTCATAATAGGGCAGCAGCGGCGCGGTCTGGGCGTGGTAGGCGGCGAGGCGCTTGTTCACCGTCTCGGCGTTGTCGTCGGCCCGCCGCACGAATTCGCGCGCGCCGCAGGCGTCGCAGACGCCGTCGGTCTTGGGCTTCTGGAACTTGTCGTGGTAGCCGGCGCCGCACTTGGCGCAGGTGAAGCGCCCGGTGATGCGCTCGACGATCGGCGCGTCGGGGACGCGGATCTCGATGGCGAAGCTCAACTTGCGGCCCTTGCGGGCCATCATGGCGTCCAGCGCCTCGGCCTGGGCGACGGTGCGGGGGAAGCCGTCGAAGATCACGCCGCTCTTGGTGTCGGCCTGGTCCAGGCGCTCGTCGATGATCGCGATGACGATCTCGTCCGACACCAGCTGGCCGGCGTCCATCACCGCCTTGGCCTTCTTGCCGACCTCGGAGCCCGAGGCCACGGCGGCCCGCAGCATGTCGCCGGTCGAAAGCTGCACCAGTCCGTATTTGTCCATCAGGCGCTTGGCCTGGGTACCCTTGCCGCCACCCGGCGGACCCAACAGGATAAGATCCATCTTCTCCCCTTTCCGACTATCCGCGTCGACCTCTGAGGCGGGCCTTCTTGATGAGCCCCTCGTATTGGTGCGCCAGCAGGTGCGATTGGACCTGGGCAACCGTATCCATGGTCACCGTGACGACAATCAGCAAGCTGGTGCCGCCAAAGTAAAAGGGCACAGACCAGTTGGCAATCAGCAATTCGGGCAGGACGGATAGCGCGGTCAGGTAGGCCGCCCCCAGTACGGTCAGGCGGGTGAGAACAAAATCCAGATAGTCGGAGGTATTCTTGCCGGGGCGGATGCCGGGGATGAAGCCGCCGTATTTCTTCAGGTTGTCTGCGGTCTCCACAGGGTTGAATACAACCGCAGTGTAAAAGAACGCAAAGAATATTATGAGAGCGGCATATAGAGCCAGATAGGCGGGCTGGCCCCGACCCATAATGGCGGTAAAGGTGGTCAGCCACTCGGGGCCGCCGGCGGCGGAGAACTGCGCCACGGTCACCGGCATCAGCAGGATCGAGCTGGCGAAGATCGGCGGGATGACGCCCGAGGTGTTGAGCTTGAGCGGCAGGTGCGAGGACTCGCCGCCGAACATCTTGTTGCCGACCTGGCGCTTCGGATACTGGATGATGATGCGGCGCTGGGCGCGCTCGAAGAAGACGATGGCGGCGATGACCGCCACGCTCATCACCAGCAGCATGATGATGACGAACACCGGCAGCGCGCCGGTGCGGCCGAGTTCCAGGGTGGCCACCAGCGCGTGCGGCAGCTGGGCGACGATGCCGGCGAAGATGATCAGCGAGGTCCCCTGGCCGATGCCGCGGGCGGTGATCTGCTCGCCCAGCCACATCAGGAACATGGTGCCGCCCACCAGGGTGACCACGGTCGAGAAGCGGAACAGCCAGGCGTTGTCGATCATCACCGCGGTGGCGCCGGTCGACGACGTCATGCCCGCCAGGCCGACGGCGATGCCATAGGCCTGGAAGGCGGCGATCAGCACCGTGAGATAGCGGGTGTACTGGTTGATCTTCTTGCGGCCGAGCTCGCCCTCCTTCTTGATCGCCTCAAGCGAGGGGACCACGGTGGCCATCAGCTGCATGATGATGGAGGCCGAGATGTAGGGCATGATGTTGAGCGCGAAGATCGTCATGCGCTGCAACGCGCCGCCGGCCAGCATGTCGAACATGCCGAGGATGCCGCCGCCGGTCTGGCGGAACAGGTCGGCCATGACGTGCGGATCGACGCCGGGAATGGGGATCCAGGTACCCAGACGGTAGACCACCAGCGCGGCTACGGTGAACCAGATCCGCTTCTTGAGATCGGTCGCCTTGGCGAGGACACCAAAGTTCAAGTTCGCGGCGAGCTGCTCAGCGGCGGAAGCCATGCCCATCTCCGGGTTCTGTTCTGGGACTGGTTGCTGGTTCGGATCCCAGCTTTTAAAGCAAAGACGGCGCGGCGCCAACCCATGACCGCGAGGTCATCGGCCGGCGCCGCGCGCGCATTTGGGACGGTCGGACCGTCAGGCCTCGGCGGCGGCCGCGGGGACCTTGACGGAGCCACCGGCCTTCTCGACGGCGGCGACGGCCGCCTCGGAAGCACCGGCGACCTCGATGGTCACCTTGGCCTTGATTTCGCCGCGCGCAAGGAGACGCACCCCATCGCGCGGGTTGCCGACCAGGCCGGCGGCCTGGAGCTCGGCCACGCCGATGGGCTTGGCGGCGTCGATCTTGCCGGCGTCGATTGCGCCCTGCAGGCGGCCCAGATTCACCTCGGCATACACCTTGGCGAAGGGCTTGTTGAAGCCGCGCTTGGGCAGACGGCGGTAGATCGGCATCTGACCGCCCTCGAAGCCGTGCAGGCTGACGCCGGTACGGGAGCCCTGGCCCTTGACGCCACGGCCCGAGGTCTTGCCCTTGCCGGAGCCGATGCCGCGGCCGAGGCGCTTGGACTGGTACCGCGCGCCGGGGTTGTCGCGAAGGTCGTTGAGCTTGGTCATCGCTTTACTCCTCGACCCGCACCAGGTGCTTGACCTTGTTGATCATGCCACGGACCGCCGGAGTGTCCTCCAGTTCGCGGGTCCGGTGCATCTTGTTCAGGCCGAGACCGATGAGGGTGGCCTGCTGGTCTTCCGGCCGGCCGATCGGGCTGTGGATCTGGGTGACGCGGACGGTCTTCTTGGCGGAAGCCTTCTTGGCAGCCATGTCCGGTCCTCCTTACGCGGCGGTGGTGGCAGCCGCGGTGTCGCGGCGGCCGATGATGTCGCCGACCTTCTTGCCGCGCTTGGCCGCAACCGCCCGGGGGCTGGTCAGCGACTCGAGGGCGGCGAAGGTCGCCTTCACCATGTTGTGGGGATTCGAGGTGCCCAGGCACTTGGCGACGACGTCGGCCACGCCCATGGTCTCGAACACCGCGCGCATCGGACCGCCGGCGATGATGCCGGTGCCGGGCGGGGCGGCGCGCAGGACGACACGGCCGGCACCGAAGTGACCGAAGACGTCGTGATGCAGGGTGCGGCCCTCACGGAGCGGCACCTTGATCATGTTGCGCTTGGCCTGCTCGGTGGCCTTGCGGATCGCCTCGGGGACCTCGCGGGCCTTGCCGGAGCCGTAGCCGACGCGGCCCTTGGCGTCACCGACCACCACCAGGGCGGCGAAGGCGAAGCGACGGCCACCCTTGACCACCTTGGCGACGCGGTTGATGTGGACGAGCTTGTCGACGAACTCGGATTCCTCGCGCTCGCGGCCACCCTCGGGGCCCCGGCCGCGGGGAGCGCGACCGTCGCGCTCGCCGTCGCCACCACGGCCGCGGCCGCGGCCGCGCTCCGGGCTCTCACGATCGGTATTGGGGGTACGTGCCATTGTCTTGTTCCCTTAGAAAGACAGGCCGCCTTCGCGGGCCGCGTCGGCCAGGGCCTTGACCCGACCGTGATAGATGTAGCCGCCGCGATCGAACACCACCTCGGTGATGCCCGCCGCCTTGGCCCGCTCGGCGATCAGCTTGCCGACCGCTTGCGCGGCCGCAACGTCGGCGCCGGTCTTGAGGCTGCCCTTGATCTCCTTGTCGAGAGTCGAGGCGGCAGCCAGCGTCTTGCCGGCAACGTCGTCGATGACCTGAACATAGATGTGCTTGCTGGAGCGGAAGACCGACAGGCGGATGCGCCCGCCCGACTTCTTCGCGAGGCTCGCACGGTTGCGCCGCTGGCGGCGCTCGAAAAGTTCCTTCGGCGTCATCATGGCACCACCCCTTACTTCTTCTTGCCTTCCTTGCGGAGGATCGTCTCGGTGTCGTACTTGATGCCCTTGCCCTTGTAGGGCTCGGGACCACGGTACGCCCGGATCTCCGCGGCGATCTGGCCGACGAGGCGCTTGTCGCGCCCCGTGATCGAGATGGCGGTGGGCTTGTCGCACTTGATGGTGACGTCATCCGGGATCGGATAGTCGACATCGTGCGAGAAGCCCAGCTGCAGCTTCAGGTTCTTGCCCTCGACCGCGGCGCGGTAACCGACGCCGTTGATCTCGAGGTTGACCGTGAAGCCCTCGTGCACGCCCTTGACCACGTTGTTGATCAGGGCGCGGGTGGTGCCCCACATCATCCGGGCGCGCTTGGTCTCGGACTTGGGCTTCACCCAAACCTTGTCGCCCTCGATGGTGGTTTCGACGTCATCGGTCAGGGGCATGCGGCTCTCGCCGAGCTTGCCCTTGGCGATGAATTCTGCCCCGGCGATCTGGACGGTGACCCCAGACGGGACCGGCACAGGGTATTTGCCGACTCGCGACATCTGTTGTCCCTCCTTAGAAGACCTGGCAGAGAACCTCGCCGCCCACGTTCTGGGCGCGCGCCTCGGTATCCGACATCACGCCACGCGGGGTGGACAGGATGCAGATGCCAAGACCGTTCGCCACGCGGGGCAGGTCGGCAATCTTGGAGTAAACGCGGCGGCCCGGCTTGGACACGCGGGAGATCTCGGTGATCACCGGCTTGCCCTCGTGGTACTTGAGCTCGATGGCGAGCTCGGCCACGCCGGCGCGGACTTCCTTGTGGGAGTAGCCGCGGATGTAGCCTTCGCGCTTCAGAACCTCGAGCACGTTGGCGCGCAGGCGCGAGGCCGGCGAGCTGATCGTGGTCTTGTTGGCGCGCTGGCCGTTGCGGATGCGGGCGAGCATATCGCCGAGCGGATCGGTGAGAGCCATGGTGCTTTCCTCCTTACCAGCTCGACTTCACCAGGCCCGGAATCTGGCCCATGTTACCAAGCTCACGCAGCTTGTTACGGCAGATCCGGAACTTACGGTAGTTGCCGCGGGGGCGGCCGGTGAGCTCGCACAGAAGGCGCGTACGCACCTTCGACGAGTTGCGCGGCATCTCGGCCAGCTTGAGGGACGCCTCGAAGCGCTCCTCCGGCGAGAGCTCGCGATCCATCACGATCGCCTTCAGGCGGGCGCGCTTGCCAGCGGCCTGCTTGGCCATCTTGGCGCGCTTCTTGTTGCGCTCGATGGAGCTGATCTTAGACATTGCGAAAACTCCTTAGCCAGCGAACGGCATGTCGAAGCCCTTGAGAAGCGCCTTGGCTTCCTCATCGGACTTGGCCGTCGTGACGAAAATGATGTCCATGCCCCGGACCGTTTCGACGCGGTCGTAGTTGATCTCGGGGAAGACGATCTGCTCCTTGAGGCCGAGCGAGTAGTTGCCACGGCCGTCGAAGCTCTTCGGGGGCACGCCGCGGAAGTCACGGACACGCGGCAGCGCAATGTTGATCAGGCGATCGAGGAACTCGTACATGCGGTCCGCTCGCAGCGTCACCTTGCAGCCGACGACCTGGCCCTCGCGCAGCTTGAAGCCGGCGATCGACTTCTTGGCACGGGTCAGGATCGGCTTCTGGCCGGTGATGGCGGCCATTTCGGCGGCGGCCGACTCGATCTTCTTCGCGTCCTGGGCGGCTTCGCCGACGCCCATGTTCACGATGATCTTCTCGAGCTTCGGAACCTGCATGGGGTTGTTGTAGGCGAACTGATCCTGCAAAGCCTTGCGGATCGTCGCATCGTAATGTTCACGCAGACGTGCGGTCATCTGTCCTTACCCCCTTAGCGGTCGATGACTTCGCCGGACCGCTTGGCGACGCGGACCTTGCGACCGTCCTCGAGGACCTTGACGCCGACGCGGGTCGGCTTGTCGTCCTTGGGATCGATATGGGCGACGTTGGAAACGTGGATCGGCGCTTCCTTCTCGACGATGCCACCCGGGGTGGCAGCGGTCGGACGGGTGTGGCGCTTGACCATGTTCACGCCCTGGACGATGACGCGATTTTCCTTGGGCATCGCCGCGATGACTTCGCCGCGCTTGCCCTTGTCCTTGCCGGTGATCACTTCGACGCGATCACCCTTCTTCACGTTCAGCCCGGCCATTTAGAGCACCTCCGGCGCCAGCGAGATGATCTTCATGAACTTCTTGCCGCGAAGCTCACGGGTGACGGGGCCAAAGATACGGGTGCCGATCGGCTCGCCCTGCTTGTTGATCAGCACGGCGGCATTGGTATCGAAGCGGATCGCGGTCCCGTCGGGGCGGCGGATCTCCTTGGCGGTGCGGACGATGACGGCGCGATGGACGTCACCCTTCTTCACACGGCCGCGCGGGATCGCCTCCTTGATCGAGACGACGATGACGTCGCCGACCGACGCGATGGTCCGGTGCGAGCCACCCAATACCTTGATGCACTGCACCCGGCGGGCACCCGAATTATCGGCGACGTCCAGGTTGGTTTGCATCTGGATCATGTCGAGTCTTCCTTTCTATCTGGTCGATATCGCCGCGGCTTACGCCTCGACGATCACTTCCCAGCACTTGGTCTTCGAGAGCGGGCGGCACTCGCAGATGCGGACAGTGTCGCCAGTCTTGAAAGAGTTGTTCTCGTCGTGCGCGTGGTACTTCTTCGAACGACGGATGAACTTCTTGTAGATCGGGTGCATCACGCGGCGTTCGACGCGGACGACCACGGTCTTGTCCATCTTGTCGCTCACCACCACGCCCTGGAGAATGCGCTTCGGCATTGAATTCTACTCCACTCAGGCCGCTGCGCCGGCGGCGCGGGTGCGCTCCGCCAGCAGGGTCTTGATGGTCGCGATCTCGCGACGCACCGTCTGCACCCGGGCGGTGTTCTCCAGCTGGCCGGAGGCCTGCTGGAAGCGCAGGTTGAACTGCTCCTTCTTCAGCGCGAGGAGCTGGTCCTTGAGCTGATCGACGGTCTTGGCGCGGAGCTCGGAGGCCTTGGTCGCCATGGCTTACACCTCCCCGATGCGGGTGATGAACTTGGTCTTGATCGGCAGCTTGGCAGCGGCCAGCTCAAAACCGCGACGGGCCAGGTCTTCCGGCACGCCGTCGACCTCGAACATCACGCGGCCCGGCTTGACGCGGGCGACCCAGTATTCGGGAGCGCCCTTACCGGAACCCATGCGGACCTCGGCCGGCTTGGTCGAAACCGGCAGGTCCGGGAAGATGCGGATCCACACGCGGCCCTGACGCTTCAGGTGACGAGTGAGCGCACGACGCGCCGCCTCGATCTGACGCGCGGTGATGCGCTCGGGCTCCAAGGCCTTGAGGCCGAAGGCGCCGAAGTTGAGGGCGGAGCCACCCTTGGCCTCGCCTTTGATGCGGCCCTTGTGGGCCTTGCGGTACTTAGTTCGCTTGGGCGACAGCATGTCTCAAACCCTCTGATCAGCGGCGCTCGGCCGAGACCGCCTCGCCGGCGGCCCGCTTGTCCTGCGCCATGGGGTCATGGGCGAGGATCTCGCCCTTGAACACCCACACCTTGATGCCGCAGGTGCCGTAGGTGGTCTTGGCGGTGCCCACACCGTAATCGATGTCGGCACGGAGCGTGTGCAGCGGAACGCGGCCCTCGCGGTACCATTCCATGCGGGCGATCTCGGCGCCGCCGAGACGGCCGGAGCAGTTGATGCGGATGCCCTGGGCGCCCAGGCGCATCGCCGACTGCACGGCGCGCTTCATGGCACGGCGGAACGAGACGCGACGCTCGAGCTGCTGCGCGATCGACTCGGCCACCAGCTGGGCGTCGAGCTCCGGCTTGCGGATCTCGACGATGTTCAGGTGAACCTCGCCGCCGGTCATCTTCGAGAGCTCCTTGCGGAGCACCTCGATGTCCGCGCCCTTCTTGCCGATCACCACGCCCGGGCGGGCGGTATGGATGGTGATGCGGGCCTTCTTGGCGGGACGCTCGATGACCACCCGCGACACGCCGGCCTGGGCCAGCTTCTCGCGCAGGTAATTGCGCAGCTTGAGATCGTCCAGCAGCAGCTTGGCGTAATCGCCGTCGGCGAACCAGCGGGAATCCCAGGTCCGGTTGATGCCGAGGCGAAGGCCGATCGGATTGACTTTCTGACCCATCTGGTTACTCCCCGGTCGCTTCTTCGCGCTCGCGCACGATCACCGTCAGGTTCGAGAACGGCTTCTCGATCCGGCCCACGCGACCACGCGCACGGGCGCTCCAGCGCTTCATCACCATCGCCTTGCCGACGTAGGCCTCGGCCACGTAGAGCCGGTCGACGTCGAGCTGATGGTTGTTCTCCGCGTTGGCGATCGCCGACTGCAGAACCTTCTTCACTTCCTGGGCGATGCGACGCTTGGAGAAAGTGAGGCTGTGCAGCGCCGCCTCGGCCTTCATGCCGCGGATGCTGCCAGCGACCAGGTTGAGCTTGCGCGGGCTGGTGCGAATGGTGGAAGCGAAGGCTTTCGCCTCGGTGTCCGCCAGCACCCTTTCAGCAGGCTTCTTGCCCATGGCTACTTCCTCTTCGCCTTCTTGTCGACGCCGTGACCGTAGTAGGTCCGGGTCGGCGAGAATTCGCCAAACTTGTGGCCGACCATGTTCTCGGTGACGAGAACGGGGATGAACTTCTGGCCGTTGTAGACGCCGAAGGTCAGGCCCACGAACTGCGGGAGAATGGTGGAGCGACGCGACCAGATCTTGACGACCTCGTTGCGACCGCTCGCACGGGACTTCTCCGCCTTCTTGAGCAGATAACCGTCGATGAACGGACCTTTCCAAACGGAACGAGCCATTTTCTCGTCCCTCCTTACTTGTTCAGCTGACGGCGGCGCATGATGAGCCGGTCCGTCTTCTTGTTGCTACGAGTCTTCTTGCCCTTGGTCGGCTTGCCCCACGGGGTGACCGGATGACGGCCGCCCGAGGTGCGACCCTCACCACCGCCGTGCGGGTGGTCGATCGGGTTCATGGCGACGCCGCGGACATGCGGGCGGAAGCCCAGCCAGCGCATGCGGCCGGCCTTGCCGAGCGACACGTTCTGGTTGTCGGGGTTCGACACCGCACCGACCGTCGCCATGCACTCGCCGCGGACGATGCGCAGCTCGCCCGAGGACAGGCGGAGCTGGGCGTAGCCCTGGTCCTTGCCGACCAGCTGGACGTAGGTGCCGGCGGAGCGGGCCATCTGGCCGCCCTTGCCCACCTTCAGCTCGACGTTGTGGACGACGGTGCCGACCGGGATGTTCTTCAGCGGCAGGGCGTTGCCCGGCTTGATGTCGACGCGCTCGCCGGCGATGACGGTGTCACCCGCCTGCAGGCGCTGCGGCGCGAGGATGTAGCGCTTCTCGCCGTCCTCGTAGCGCACCAGCGCGATGAACGCGGTGCGGTTGGGATCGTACTCGAGGCGCTCGACCGTCGCCGGCATGTCGAACTTGTCGCGCTTGAAGTCGATGATGCGGTAGCGGCGCTTGTGCCCGCCGCCACGGAAGCGGACGGTCACGCGGCCGAGGTTGTTGCGGCCGCCCTGCGAACGCAGACCCTCGGTCAGCGCCTTCTCGGGCTTGCCCTTCCACAGCTCGGAGCGGTCGACCAGCACCAGCTGACGACGGCCCGGGGTCGTGGGCTTGAAAGTCTTGAGTGCCATGGCGTCAGACTCCCGTCGTCACGTCGATGGACTGGCCCTCGGCAAGCGTCACGACCGCCTTCTTGACGTCCGAACGCTGGCCGATGCGACCGCGGAACCGCTTCACCTTGCCCTTGGCGCGCAGGGTGTTGACGGCGGTGACCTTGACCCCGAACACGCCTTCGACGGCGGCCTTGATCTCGGGCTTCGAGGCATCCAGCGGCACCTTGAAGGTGACCTGGTTGTGCTCGGACCCCATGGTGGCCTTCTCGGTGATCACGGGGGCGCGGATGATGTCGTACATCCGCTCCTTCGAGATGATGGGCTTGCTCATTTCAGGCGCGCCTCCAGGGCCTGGACCGCGTCCTTGGTCAGCACCAGGGTGTCGCGACGCAGGATGTCGTAAACGTTGGCGCCGACGCTCGGCAGCACGTCCACGAAGGGCATGTTGCGCGACGCGAGCGCGAAGTTGTCGTCGACGGCGCCGTCGATCACCAGGACCGAGCCCCAGCCCAGCTTCTTGAAGCGGGCGGCCAGCTCCTTGGTCTTGGGGGTCGACACCTTGGCGGCATCGAGCACGACCAGCTTGCCGTTGGCGGCCTTGGCCGACAGGGCGACCTTCAGCGCCAGGGCGCGGACCTTCTTCGGCATGTCGAAGGCGTGGCTGCGCACGACCGGGCCGAAAATGGTGGCGCCGCCCTTGAACTGCGGGCTGCGCCGCGAGCCCTGACGGGCGCCGCCGGTGCCCTTCTGCTTGAACGGCTTGCGGGTGGTGCCGGAGATCTCGGAGATCCCCTTGGTCTTGTGGGTGCCCGCCTGGCGCTTGGCCAGCTGCCAGTTCACCATGCGGTGAAGCAGGTCGGTGCGGACCGGCACGCCGAACACCTCGTCAGCGAGATCGATCTCGCCGACGCTCTGGTTGTCCAGGCTGATAACGTTCGTCTTCATCGCCGTGATTCCTTACTGCTCGCCGGCGGCGGCCTTGAGGCCGGCCGGGAACGGCACGCCCTCGGGCAGCTTGCGCTTGACCGCGTCCTTGACCAGGACCCACGAACCCTCGGCACCGGGGACCGATCCCTTGACCAGGATCAGGCCGCGCTCGGCATCGGTGGAGACCACCTTGAGGTTCTGGGTGGTGACCTGTTCGTCACCCAGGTGGCCGGCCATCTTCTTGCCCTTGAACACCTTGCCGGGGTCCTGGCGCTGACCGGTCGAACCGTGCGAGCGGTGCGACACCGACACGCCGTGGGTGGCTTCCAGGCCGCGGAAGTTCCAGCGCTTCATGCCACCGGCAAAACCCTTACCGATGGTGGTGCCGGTGATATCCACGAACTGGCCGGGGACGAAATGGGCAGCCGACAGTTCCACGCCGACCTCGAGGACGTTCTCGGGGGAGACGCGGAATTCGACGAGCTTCTTCTTGGGCTCGACCTTCGCCTTGGCGAACTGGCCGCGAACGGGCTTGGCCACGTTCTTGACCTTCGCCGCACCGGCGCCGAGCTGGACGGCCACGTAGCCGTCGGTTTCCACAGAGCGGGTCGAGACCACCTGGCAGGTGTCGACCTTCAGCACGGTGACGGGCACGTGGGTGCCGTCCTCGGTGAAGATCCTCGTCATGCCGACCTTCTGGGCGATGAGACCGGATCGCATCGTTGGGTGTTCCTTAGAGCTTGATCTCGACGTCGACGCCGGCGGCCAGGTCGAGCTTCATCAGCGCATCCACGGTCTGCGGCGTCGGATCGACGATGTCGAGCAGACGCTTGTGGGTACGGATCTCGAACTGCTCGCGCGACTTCTTGTCGATGTGCGGGCTGCGGTTGACGGTGAACTTTTCGATCCGGCTGGGAAGCGGGATCGGTCCGCGCACCTGCGCACCAGTCCTCTTGGCGGTGTTGACGATCTCGCGGGTGGACTGGTCCAGCACGCGGTGGTCGAACGCCTTGAGGCGGATACGGATGTTCTGGCTTTCCATTCTAAGTCATCCGTTAAATCGGATCGGCGCCCCATGCGAGGCGCCGATCGTTGAAACTTGTTTCGGTTCAAAGAACCTCCCGAAGTCAGCCGATCCCTGATCAGGGGACCCGCTCTTTCGGGAACGGCCGAAGCCGGAAGTCCGGGTTTATACAGAGAGTCCGGGCCGATGGCAATAGCTGGATTCCGGATTCCCCCGCCTGCCCCGGAAAGAAAACGGCGCCCGGGGTGACCCGGGCGCCGCTTCGCTCTTCCTCATTCCGTCATCGCCGGACTTGTTCCGGCGATCCATGGACGCCCGGGTCAAGCCCGGGCATGACGGAGAACAGGCAACTACTCGATGATCTTGGCAACCACGCCGGCGCCGACGGTGCGGCCGCCTTCGCGGATGGCGAAGCGCAGGCCCTGGTCCATGGCGATCGGGGCGATCAGCTGAACGCTCATCTTCACGTTG
>JBLNCP010000046.1:0-21092 GCA_050260775.1 Solirubrobacterales bacterium
TCGGCACCAGCCACGGCGCCTACAAGTTCACCAAGAAGCCGACCGGCGCGGTGCTGCGCATCGACCGCATCAAGGAAATCCACGCCCGCATCCCCACCACCCACCTGGTGATGCACGGCTCGTCCTCGGTGCCGCAGGACTGGCTGGAGATCATCAACAACTACGGCGGCGACATGGGCCAGACCTACGGCGTCCCCGTGGAGGAGATCGTCGAGGGCATCAAGCACGGCGTCCGCAAGGTCAACATCGACACCGACCTGCGCATGGCCTCCACCGGGTCGATCCGCAAGTTCCTGGCCGAACACCGCAAGGAGTTCGACCCGCGCAAGTACCTCAAGGAAGCCCAGAACGGCATGGTCGCCATCTGCAAGTCCCGCTACGAGGCGTTCGGCGCCGCCGGCCAGGCTTCGAAGATCAAGGCCAAGTCGCTGGAGACCATGTTCGACCTCTACGGCAAGGGCGCCCTCGATCAGAAGATCGTGTGAGGTCGTAAGACGTACCCTCTCCCGCCCTGCGGGAGAGGGTGGCCGCGAGGCCGGGTGAGGGAGACACGGACATGGTGCCGGACGCCCCCCTCACCCTCCCGCGCGAGGCGCGGGCCCCTCCCTCTCCCGCAAGCGGGCGAGGGGAATAAGAAGCAGAGGGAGGAAGACCACCAATGACCGTCAAGATCGCCCCATCCATCCTGTCCGCCGACTTCGCCCGCCTGGGCGAAGAGGTCAAGGCCATCGACGACGCCGGCTGCGACTGGGTGCACATCGACGTGATGGACGGCCATTTCGTCCCCAACCTCACCTTCGGCCCGCCGATCATCAAGGCCGTGCGCCCCTACACCAAGAAGGTGTTCGACGTGCATCTGATGATCGATCCGGCCCAGCCCTATCTCGAGGAATACGCCAAGGCCGGCGCCGACTACATCACGGTGCACGCCGAGGCCGACCAGCACATCGACCGCTCGCTGCAGTTCATCCAGTCCTTGGGCAAGAAGGCCGGCCTGTCGCTCAACCCCGCCACGCCGGAGAACGTCATCGAGTACGTGCTCGACAAGCTCGACCTCGTGCTGGTGATGAGCGTCAATCCCGGCTTCGGCGGGCAGAGCTTCATCGAGAGCCAGCTCGACAAGATCGCCCGCATCCGCCGCATGATCGGCGACCGCGCCATCGAGCTGCAGGTGGACGGCGGCGTCACCGCCGAGAACGCCCACCGCGTCATCGCCGCCGGCGCCACCTGCCTGGTGGCCGGCTCGGCGGTGTTCAAGACCAAGGACTACGCCGCCAACATCGCGGCCATCAAGGCCTCGAAGCCCGGCTGACCGGCCCGCCGTGCGGGGGGATCCCCCCGCCGGCTGCCTAGCGTTTGCGCTGGAGCGATGGGCCAAAGGCCTATTTCTTGCGCAATACCCCCTGCGCCTCCCCCGCAAGGCGCCGTTTCCGGCGCGGCATGCCCCTTGCGTAGCTCCCGGCAGGCACGCTCGAACGTGCCACAGCGCCGAAAAGGCCATACCGTGGGAGCGCCGGGCCTCGTGCCCGGCGTTCTTCCGCAGAAGCGGCGCCCCCGCATGGGGGGAGGGCCGTGTCAAAATTGGGACCTCGGGGTGGTACCCCCTATTCGGTAATGACTCCGGCAGGCCATCTGGGCAGCATACCCCGGAAGGGAAACAGCACCCCCGGAGAACCCCCTCGATGGTCAAGGTCGTCGGTTTCAACCGCCAGGAGCAGGACGTCATCCACGCGATGATGGAGCGCTTCGACGCCAACAACCACCGCTTGAGCGAACTGACCCACATCGCCAAGGCCGACATGCCCGGCTACAACGGCAAGGTGATCCCCAAGTTCGTCGGGACCAGCGAGCGCTTCGACATGACCATGTACCTGGCGTCATGCGGCCCGTTCACCGTGGCGCACGAGCTGGCCCACGTCACCGACATCACGGTGCGCCGCCAGGAGACCCTGGCCAACATCACCTACGCCATGCCGGCCCACTGGCACCTGGCCCACCGGATGACGTCGGAGTACTACGCCAACCGCGTCGCCTGCGCCTACTCGGGCGAGCCGCACATCTTCGAGGCTTTCCAGAGCGATTCCAACGGCATGAAGAAGGCCGTCCTCGAGAAGGACTGGGCCTCGTTCCTGATCTACTACTCGCTGCTGCTCGGCATCATGCATGGCATGGACCGCATGGAAATTGACCCGATCAAGCTGCTGAACGCCGCCCACGTGCTGCCCGACAGCGTGCTGGCCGGCATCGACAACTTCAAGCGCCAGGCCATCGACTTCTTCGACAGCCACGCCGTCCCCGCGCTGGCGGCGTAAGCCCCTCCCCCTCTTTGTCATCCCGAGGCGAAGCCGCGGGACCTCGTGCGGCCGCGGCCTGTTCAGGCGGTCGTCCCAGCCTTGCCGCTACCGCCGCCGGCCTTTGCCGGCCTGTTGGGTGAGGAAGGGGCGGGTCTTGCCGCAGGGCCGCGGTGCGCCGTTGCCCGCCGGCACCAACTGGTGCTTGCCGGGGCCGATGAGGTCGGCGCGGCCCATGGATTTCAGGGCCTCGCGCAGGGTCGGCCAGTTCTCGGGGTCGTGGTAGCGTAGGAACGCCTTGTGCAGCCGGCGCTGCTTCAATCCCTTGGCCGAGAACACCGCGTCGCCGCCCTGCCGCCGCACCGGCCGGAGCGGATTGACGCCGGTGTGGTACATGGCGCTGGCAGTGGCCATGGGCGACGGCAGGAAGGTCTGCACCTGGTCGGCGCGGAAGCCGTTGCGCTTCAGCCACAGCGCCAGGTTCATCATGTCCTCGTCGCTGGTGCCGGGGTGGGCGGCGATGAAGTATGGGATGAGGTAGAGCTTCTTCCCCGCAGCCCGCGCCGCCGCCTCGAACATCTCCTTGAAGCGGTCGTAGGTCCCGATCCCAGGCTTCATCATCTTGGACAGCGGGCCGGGCTCGGTGTGCTCGGGGGCGATCTTCAGATAGCCGCCGACGTGATGGGTGACCAGTTCGCGGATGTATTCGGGGCTCTTGACCGCCAGGTCGTAGCGCAGGCCCGAGGCCACATGGATCTTCTTGATGCCGGGAAGCGCGCGGGCCTTGCGATAGAGGCCGATCAGGGGCCCGTGGTCGGTGCCCATGTTCTTGCAGATGTCGGGATAGACGCAGGACGGCCGCCGGCAGACCCGCTCGATCTCCTTATCCTTGCACGCCAGCCGGTACATGTTGGCGGTCGGTCCGCCGACGTCCGAGATCACCCCGGTGAAGCCCTTGGTCTTGTCGCGGACCTGCTCGATCTCCTTCAGCACCGACGCCTCGGAGCGGCTCTGGATGATGCGGCCCTCATGCTCGGTGATGGAGCAGAACGAACAGCCGCCGAAGCAGCCGCGCATGATGTTGACCGAGAAGCGGATCATCTCCCAGGCGGCGATCTTGGCCTCGCCGTAGGCCGGATGCGGCGCGCGGGCGTAAGGCAGCTCGTAGACCCCGTCGAGTTCGGCCGTGGTCAGCGGGATCGGCGGCGGGTTCAGCCAGACCTCGCGGTCACCGTGGCGCTGGACCAGCGGGCGGGCATTGCCGGGGTTGGTCTCCAGGTGCATCACCCGCGAGGCGTGGGCGTAGAGCACCACGTCCGCCTTGACCTGCTCGAAGGACGGCATGCGCACCACCACCCGCTCGCCGGGGGTCCGGTGGGCGGGGGCGTCCACGTCGGACCAGTTCTCCTCGACCCAGCCCTCGGGCACCGCCGGCAGCGCCACCGCCGTGCCGCGGATGTCGGTCATCGCCTTCACCGGCTCGCCCTTGGCCGAGCGATGGGCGATATCGACGATGGCACGCTCGGCGTTGCCGTAGACCAGGATATCGGCCTTGGCGTCCATCAGCACCGAACGTCGGACCGTGTCCGACCAGTAATCGTAATGGGCGATGCGGCGCAGCGAGGCCTCGATGCCGCCGATCACCACGGGGACATCCTTGAAGGCCTCGCGGCAGCGCTGGGAATAGACGATCACCGAGCGGTCGGGCCGCCTTCCGCCCTCGTCGCCCGGGGTGTAGCTGTCGTTGTGCCGCAGCCGCCGGTCCGAGGTGTAGCGGTTGACCATGGAATCCATGTTGCCCGCGGTCACCCCGAAGAACAGGTTGGGCCGGCCGAGCGCCTTGAACGGCTCGGCATCCTGCCAGTAGGGCTGGGCGATGATGCCGACGCGGAAGCCCTGCGCCTCCAGCAGGCGCCCGACGATGGCCATGCCGAAGCTGGGATGGTCGACGTAGGCGTCGCCGGTGACCAGGACGATGTCGCAGGCATCCCAGCCCAGCGCCTCCATCTCGGCGCGTGACATCGGCAGGAATGGGGCCGCTCCGAAACGGCTGGCCCAGTGCTTGCGGTACGAAAAGATGTTCTTGGCCTCGGTCATAGCGCTTTTGACCACGGGAATGCCGATCGCGGCAAGCTCGATATAGGCCTTGGCCCAACCGAATTTAGGGGGCAGGCGTGAACGGGGCTCCATTGCGCGACCCAGACCTTTTTCATAGCATTGGCTATCGTTCGAAGCGGAGCTGCGCCAATGATCGCGAGCCGGCGCCAGTTGTTGGTGGGTGTCCTTGCCGGCCTGGCCGGATTTTCGGCCCTCGCCCGCGCCGCGCGGGCCGGCGGGCCCGGCGCCGTCCGGCTGGGCAGCCAGCCTGCCAGCCTGCCCGACGTGATGTTCTCGGAAGCGATGACCCGTGACCGCATCCTGGCCGCACAACTCGCCGCCGCCGGCATGCGCCTCGACGAGCATCCCTTCGCCAAGGGCCGCGAGATGGTCGGCCAATTGGCGGCCAGGACGCTGGACGTCGCCCTGTTCGGCGACATGCCGACCATCATGGCGACGCTGGAAACCGATCTGGCGGTGGTGGGGCTGGTGAAGCAGACCTTCTCCTCGGTCGTCGGCCATCACCTGCGCTCCATGGCCGACCTCAAGGGCCTCAAGATCGCCTTCGCGCCGGGATCGACCGCCCACTACACCCTGATGCAGGGGCTGCACGCCGCCGGTTTGGGCGCCGACGACGTCACCCTGGTGCCGATGGAAATCTCGGAGATGCCCAAGGCCCTCGCCGAGGGCCGGGTCGCCGCCTTCGCCGCATGGGAACCGGCCCCCGCCATCGCCCTGGAACGGGATGCCAAGGCCATCCTGGTCCATCGCGGGCTGAACGCCTCGTTCATGGTCATGCGCCGCCAACTGGTCAACGACCAACCCAAGGCGGCCCGCGCGATAGCCGCCGCGTTCCTGCGTGCGGTCAACTGGATGCGCATGTCGGGCGCCAACCTCAATCGGGTCGCGGGATGGGCGGTGGAGGCGGGACTGCGGTTCAATGCGGCCGCGGACAGCCCGGTGACCGCCCGCCAGATCGCCGAGATCACCAGGCGCGAATTGCTGGAGGTGCCGGCGGCACCCAGCATCCCCGCCCGCCTGTTCGCCGACGGCCAGGTGCTGCATCGCGAGTTCGAATTCCTGAAGGATCACCGGATCGTCCCGGCGGATTCGTCCTGGGACCGCGTGAAAGGAAGCTTCGCGCCCGGCCTGATGGCAGGCATCATCGCGGACGGCCGGTCGGCCGGCATCGACGAGTATGATTATGGTTGAGGACGCCGACGGTATCCGCCTGTCCTTCCGGTCGCGGCTCATCCTGGGCTTCGGGGCCCTGGTGGTCCTGACCTTGGCCGCCGTCGGCGCCGCCACCTTGTACGGCGTGCCCCTGCTCGGCACCCAGGGACTGGTGGACGAGGTGGTCGGCAATGAGCTCAACCGCCTGAACGTCGCCGCCGACCTCAAGAAGGCCACCATCGAGACCTGGCTGCGCGAGCGCCGGGCCAACTTGCTGGTGCTCGCCGGCTCCGCCTCCCTCCAGCGCATCGCCACCGGCATCGGCCGCGAGGAGACCCGGGAGATCCTCACCGAGACCGTCCGCAACTACGCCACCGGCTACGACGGACTGGATGCGGTGATGGTCCTGGCCAGGGACGGCACGGTGCTGGCCTCGGCGGGCGACCCGGTCAGTCTCCAGGCCTCCGCCGCCCGTACCGCCCTGGAACAGGCGTTCAGCCCCGGCAACGTCGAGAGCATGGCCATGGTGGCGGGGGGCGGCGACGAGCCGCTGCTCATCATGTGCCGGCAAGTCTTCGCCCCCGGCATCGGCACCCCGATCGCGCTGGTGGCGGCGACCGCCAATCCCGCCACCGTCCTGACACCGCTGCCGGGCTCGCGCAAGTGGCAGGGCGGCAGTTCCGAGGCCTACCTGATCACCGAGGACCGGCTGCTGCTCACGCCGCTGCGGGCCCACCTGCAGGACGGATCGACCGCCCAGCCGATGGCCACCCGGATCGAAACCGTGGCGGCACACCTGGCCGCCGAGGGCAACGAAGGCGCCCAGGTCCTGCCCGATTACCGCGGCATCCCGGCGCTGGTCGCCTATCGCCACCTGCGGCTGTCCCCCGATCTCGGGTGGGGGATGGTGCTCAAGACCGACCAGGCCGAGGCCCTGGCCCCGTTGCGCCAGGGCATGTGGCACATGGCGCTGGCCGGCGGCATCGGCCTCGCCCTGTTCCTGGCGGCTGCGGCGCTGCTGGCCACGGCGTTCACGCGGCCGGTGCGGCAGTTGGCGGCGGCCGCCCAGCGCATCCGCCACGGCGATTTCTCCGCCCGCGTCGGGCCGCAGACGCTGGGGGAATTCCAGTCGCTGGCGAAATCCTTCGACGGCATGGCGGCGCGCATCGCCGAATGGCATGGCGAGTTGCAGCGGGAGTTGGATGCGCGCACCGTCGATCTTCGGCATGAACGCGACCGGTCGCGGCTGTACCTCGATCTGGCCGGCGTGATGCTGACGGTGCTGCGCCCCGACGGCAGCATCGCCGAGATCAACCAGGAAGGCGCCCGCCTGCTGGGCGCCGACGCGAGCCGCCTGGGCGGCGCCGACTTCTTCGGTTTCCTGGCCGAGGACCGGCGCGAGGCGCTCCGCCACGACTTCGAAGGGGTACTGGCGGGACCGCAGGGCGGCATCCGCGAATGGGAGACCCAGCTGACCACCGAAGGCGGGGAGCACCGCACCGTGGTGCTCCACTGGGTGGCGCTCAGGGATGGGGACGGCCCGGCCTGGGGCGCCCTGGCCTCGGCGCTGGACGTCACCGCCCGCCAGGAGACTCAGCGGCAACTGGCGGCCAGCGAGGCCCGCTATCACACGCTGGTCGAGGCGCTGTTCGAGGGGGTGCTGCTGTTCGACGCCACGCCCACGGTCATCGCCTGCAACGAGGCGGCGCTCCGCATCTTCGACCAGAGCGAACCCGAGTTGATCGGCCGGCGGCTGAAGGATTCGCCGTGGCGGCTGGTCAGCGACACCGGCCAGCCCCTGACGGTGGACCAATTGCCGGCCATGACGGCACTGCAATCGCGCCAACCGGTCCGCAACGTGGTCATCGGCATCGATCGGCCATCGGGACGCCGCACCTGGACCCTGGTCAACGCCCAGCCCCTGTTCACCCCCGACGACGACCAGCCGCAGGGCGTGGTAGCGTCGTTCGTCGACATCACCGACCAGCGCGAAGGCATCGATGCGCAGCGGCGCCTCACCGCCGAACTCAAGCGCTCCAATGCCGACCTCGAACAGTTTTCCTACGCGGTGTCGCACGACCTGCAGGAACCGTTGCGCATGGTCGCCAGCTTCGTGCAGTTGCTCGAACGCCGTTACGCCCCGATCATCGACGACGACGGGCGCGAGATGATCGCCTTCGCGGTCGACGGCGCCCAGCGCATGCAGAAGATGATCACCGACCTGCTGGAATATTCGCGCGTCCACCGGAAGGGCGAGCCGTTCGCGCCGCTGCCGGTCGGCGAAGCCGTCGACGCCGCCCTGTTCAACCTCAGGGCCGCCATCGAGGAAAGCGGCGCCCGCGTCAGCGTGGGCGACATGCCGACCGTCACCGCCGACCGGGGCCAGATCATCCGCCTGTTCCAGAACATCCTCGGCAACGCCCTCAAGTTCCGTTCGCCCGACCGTCCTCCCGAGGTCACCGTCACCGCCGAGCCGGCCGAAGCCGGATGGAACATCCTGGTGGCCGACAACGGCATCGGCATCGCCCCCTCCGATACGGGGCGCCTGTTCGGCATGTTCCAGCGCCTGCATCCGCGCGACCGCTACCCGGGCTCGGGGGTCGGCCTGGCGTTGTGCCGCCGGATCGTAGAGCGCCACCACGGAACCATCACCCTGCACTCCCCCGGGGAAGGCCAGGGCACGACCATCCGCTTCTTCCTGCCCGACAACCCCCAGGAGGTCCCACCGTGAGGTGGGCATGGCTTGTCAGTCTGGCGATGCTGCTGCTGGCGGTCCCGGCCGGGGCCCAGGAGACGGTGGTGCTGGGGGCGGATCCCTGGTGCCCGCACACCTGCGACGCCGGACCCGACCGTCCCGGCTACATGATCGAGCTGGCTCAGAGCGCGTTCGCCCTGCACGGGGTCCGCGTCGTCTACACCACCGCCCCGTGGGCCCGCGTGATGGCGGAAGTGCGCGACGGCAAGCTGGATGGCGCGGTCGGGGTGTTGCGGGCGGAAGCGGCCGACCTCACGCTGCACGAGGAAGCCCTCGGCATGCAGACCAACGCCTTTGCCGTGCGCAAGGGCGACCCGTGGACGTTCGGCGGCCTCGACACCCTGAAGGGACGGATCGTCGCCACCATCAAGGATTACAGCTACTCCAGCGACCTCGACGCCTGGCTCGCCTCCGATGCCACCGAAGTCCAGGCGGCGGCCGGCGAAAATGCCCTGGAAAAGAACCTGAGGAAGCTGGTCGCCGGCCGCGTCGACGTGGTGGTCGAGGATGCGGCCGTGCTCAAGCATCGTCTCAGGAAATTCGCCGACCGGGACAAGATCGCCATGGCCGGCGGGCTGGAAGGCGGTGAATTGTTCATCGCCTTCGCCAACGCCGAAGGGAGAAACCAGCGCCTCACCGCCATGCTGGACTCCGGAATCCGCTCCCTGCGAGCCTCGGGAGAATTGAACCGGATCCTGGCCAAGTACGGCCTCAAGGACTGGAAGGGGTAGCGCTCAAGACGTCAGCTTCTCCGGAAGCATCTCGGAACAATGGTGCGCGCCCGATGTTTGGGCAGCATCACCCGTTCCAGGGAGGCTGGCCATGAGACTGGCGGCACTCGC
Source organism: Solirubrobacterales bacterium (assembly GCA_050260775.1). Classification (GTDB taxonomy): domain Bacteria; phylum Pseudomonadota; class Alphaproteobacteria; order Rhodospirillales; family Magnetospirillaceae; genus CALABS01. Next base: position 9,159 of record JBLNCP010000046.1, read on the forward strand.
GACACTCGCCCTTGTCTGGACAATTCCCGTCTGGACACTCCCCGCCTTCGGCCAGGGAAACGACAACGTCACCTCCACCTCGCCCGGCGACGCCAGCAGCGCCGGCACCGGCGCCGCCACCGACAGCGCCACCACCTCGCCGGGCAGCGGCCGGCCGACCAACCCGGCCCAGGAGCTGGGCCGCCGGATCCCGCCAGCCGCGCAGAGCGACCAGGCGCCGCAGCAGGCACAGCAACCCGACCCGTGCGAGCGCTTCACCGACGCGGCCGAGCGGGCGGCCTGCCAGCACCAGACCGCCCCGGCGCCCCGGGAGGACGACAGGAGGTAGGCATGGCGGCGGAGACCTCGCGGCGCGACTTCTTCAAGCTGGCCGGCGCCGCCGGTGCGGCGGCCGTCCTGGCCCCCGGCGCGGCCGAGGCGCAAGAGATGCGCCCCGCCGAGCCGCAGACGGCGGCGCGGACACCGGCGCAGCCCCGCCTTGGCGCGACCCCGGTCCACCAATTCTTCACCGCCGCCGAGGCCGCTCTGGTCGGCGCCATGGCCGACCGGCTGATCCCGCCCGACGTGCAGTGGCCGGGCGCGGTGCAGATCGGCGTGGTCGACTACATCGACCGCCAGTTGGCCGGCGCTTATGGCAGCGGCGAGCGCCTCTACATGCACGGCCCCTGGAAGCAGGGGAGCAAGCAGCAGGGCTATCAATTGCCGCTGACCCCGGCCGAGCTCTACCGCGCCGGGCTGGCCGACGTCGAGGCAGCGGCGCGGCTGAAACTCGGCAAGGCCTTCCCCGAGGCCACCCCCGACCAGAAGGACGCCTTCCTGACCGGCCTCGAAAAGGGCGAGGTCAAGCTCGACCATGTGCCCGGCACCATCTTCTTCGAGACGCTGCTCGCCAACACTATCGAAGGCTTCTTCTGCGACCCGATCTACGGCGGCAACCGCGACATGGCGGCGTGGCGCATGGTCGGCTTCCCCGGCGCCTATTCCCAGTTCGTCTATCTGGTCGACAACCACGGCATGCATCTCGACCGCCCGCCGATCGGCATCGGCGCCGGCCACCAGCACGGCTGACGGAGGCAACGATGGCAACCAGGCTGAAGCCCGTCGACGTGGTGCTGGTCGGCGTGGGGTGGACCGCCGCCATCCTGGCCAAGGAACTGACCGATGCCGGCCTCACCGTGGTCGGCCTCGAGCGCGGGCGCAACCGGCAAACGGTACCCGACTTCCAGGCCCCGGGCATGCACGACGAGGTCAAGTACGCGGTGCGCCACGGCCTGATGCAGGACACCTCGCGCGAGACGGTCACCTTCCGCAATGCCGCCGACCAGGAGGCGCTGCCCATGCGGCAGCTGGGGTCGTTCCTGCCCGGCACCGACGTCGGCGGCGCCGGCGTGCACTGGAACGGGCAGACGTGGCGCTTCCTGCCCACCGACTTCCTGCTGAGGAGCCACGTCACCCAACGCTACGGCAAGGACATCATCGGCGAGGACCTCACCATCCAGGACTGGGGCGTCACCTACGAGGAACTCGAACCCTATTACGACCGTTTCGAGAAGGTGGCGGGGATCGGCGGCAAGGCCGGCAACCTCAAGGGCCAGATCCAGGCCGGCGGCAATCCCTTCGAAGGCCCCCGCGCCAACGAGTTCCCCAACCCGCCCATGAAGGAGGCCTATTCCGGGGCGCTGTTCGCCAAGGCGGCCGCCGAGCTCGGCCATCACCCCTTCCCGGTGCCGTCGGCCAACATGACGCGGGCCTACACCAATCCCTACGGGATGGAGATGAAGCCCTGCATGTACTGCGGCTATTGCGAGCGCTTCGGCTGCGAGCACTTCGCCAAGGCCAGCCCGCAGATCGCCGTGCTGCCCAAGGCGCTGGCCAGCGGCAAGTTCGAGCTGCGCACCCTGGCCCACGTCACCCGCGTCAACGCCGACAAGGCAGCCAATCGGGTCACCGGCGTCACCTACGTCGACGCCACCGGCCTGGAGTTCGAGCAGCCGGCCGACCTGGTGGTGCTGTGCAGCTTCGCCTACAACAACGTCCGGCTCCTGCTGCTGTCCGGCATCGGCACGCCCTACGACCCGCAGACCGGCCGGGGCGTCATCGGCCGCAACTACTGTTACCAGACCATGAGCTCGGTGTCGGTGTTCTACGACAGCGACAAGAACATCAACCCGTTCATGGGCGCCGGGGCGCTCGGCACCGCCATCGACGACTTCGACGGCGACAATTTCGACCATTCCAAGCTCGGCTTCATCGGCGGCGCCTACATCGCCGCCTACACCACCGGCGGCCGCCCCATCCAGTTCCACCCGACACCGCCCGGCACCCCCCGCTGGGGCGCCGTCTGGAAAAAGGCGGTGGCGCAGCATTACAACCACACGGTCGGCCTGACGGTGCACGGGTCCTCGTTGGCGCGGCGGGGCAACTACCTCGACCTCGACCCCACCTACCGCGACATCTACGGCCTGCCGCTGATGCGCATGACCTTCGACTTCTCGGAAAACGACCGCAAGATGTCGGCCTTCGTCACCGCGCGCGCCCTCGACATCGGCAAGGCCATGGGCGGCAAGCTGGCGGTGGCCCAGAACCTGGCCGAGCACTACAGCGTGGTCCCCTACCAGACCACCCACAACACCGGCGGCGCCGTGATGGGCACCGACCGCGCCACCAGCGCGGTGAATCGCTACCTGCAGAGCTGGGACATGCCCAACCTGTTCGTCATGGGCAGCGCCGTGTTCCCGCAGAACACCGGCTACAATCCCACCGGCACGGTGGGGGCGCTGACCTACTGGGCGGCGGACGCCATCGTCAACCGCTACCTCAAGAACCCTGGCCCCCTGGTGCCGGCATGATGATCCGCTCCGCCCTCTGCGCCGCCGCGCTGCTGTCCGCGCTTTCGGCCGCCCTGCCGGCCGCGGCCGCCGACCTCAACAATGGCCGCCGCCTGGTCGAGCAGGGGCGCGGCCGCGCCACCGCCTGCTCCGCCTGTCATGGCGCCGACGGCTCGGGCCTGCCCCGCGCCACCGGCATGCTGAGCCCGAGGCTGGCCGGCCAGAGCGCCGGCTACATGGCCAAGCAATTGCACGATTATGCCCACGGCACCCGGCAACATTCGGTAATGTCGCCCATCGCCAAGGAATTGAGCGACAAGGACATCGAGGACGTCACCGCCTATTTCGCCATGGTGCGGGGAACGCCCTATCCGCAGCCGCCCAAGGCCGATTCCGCCCTGCTCGAACGCGGCCGCCAACTGGCCGAGGTAGGCTCGGCCGAGCAGAACCTCCAGGCCTGCAATTCCTGCCACGGCCCGGAAGGCGCCGGGCTGCCGCCGGGCTTCCCCCGCCTGGCGGGCCAGCACGCCGAATACCTGCTCGGCCAGATCAACGCCTGGGTCGCGGGCAGCCGCCACAACGATCCCCTGGGCGCCATGGCCGCCGTGGCCCGGGGCCTGCGCGAGGACGACAATCGCGCCGCCGCCGCCTATTACGCCTCCGTCCGCCCGCCCGAGCAGGCGGAGGAGGAACCGCTGGTCGCCCAAACACCACCTTGAGCCCCCTGCTGTTTGCAGCCAATTCATACCTATCGCATAAGACGTTCACATGCCTTCTGTATAAGAAGAGGGCATCCAATTCTCAGTCTAGGCGATAGGATCATGGCGCTGATCGAGTGGCAGCCGCAATTGAGCGTCGGCATTCGTCAATTCGACGACGACCACAAGAAGCTCATCGCCCTGATCAACGACCTGTGGCAGGCCAACGAAGAGCGCGAGGGCCATACCGTCCTCGATCGGATCCTCGGAGAACTCGCCGATTACGTCGTGTACCATTTCCAGCGCGAGGAGGAGCTGTTCCGACGCTGGAACTTCCCCGGCGAGGCACGCCATCGCGAGCGCCACCAGTTCCTGACCCAGAGGGTCGTTGAACTGCGCCAGCAGCTTGCCGGGCAGGCGACCATCGCCCGCGAGGTGTTCGACTTCCTGCGCGACTGGCTGATCAAGCACATCCTCGGCGAGGACATGGTCTACGCCAGCTACTTCCGCACGCTCGGCATCGACGACATCGCCGCCGCCGGACAGGCCGTGCCCAAGGCGGCCTCGGCGCGGGCGATGGTCGCCACGGCCGCAGGAGCCTCGCTGGCCGGAGCGGTCCTGGCAGCGGCGTCCAGCGGATGGGTGGCCGGCCTGGGTGTGGCCATGTCGGCCCTGGCCTGCGCCGGTCTGGCGTGGATGGGGCACGCCGTCTTCCACGCCGACGCCCAGGACATGAGGGATGGCCTCAAGGCCCTGACCATCCGGGATTTCGGGCGATCCGCGCAATCCGGCCGGGGGCGAGGCCATCTCGCCGAGGCACGCTTCTACCTGGATGTGCTGCGCGGCGTGTTCGAAGACCTCGATGCCAAGAGCGCCAAGAGCCAGGAAATCCTCAAGGACGCCGAGAAGGAGGTGCGGGGAACGCTGCTCCGCATGTCCGACCAGCTGGAAAACGAAATCACCGGCACGGTGACCGACGTCTCTCAACGCTCCGCCACCCTGCGCGGCATCGCCGAGACCATGCGGGCCCAGGCCACGATGGTCGGCGAGCAGAACCGTGCCGTGGCGGGGGCGGCCCGCAAGGCCAACGACAACGTCACGGAGGTGACCGCGGCGGCGGACACCCTTCTCGGGTCCATCAACCGGATCCAGACCGAGGCCCGCAAGGCCAGCACCATCGCCCGCGAAGCCACCGCCGAGGTCAGCGAGACGGCAGGGATCATCGCCGGCCTGGCGGAGGCGTCGCAGCAGATCGGCTCGATCGGCGGCATGATCCAGTCGATCGCCCAGCAGACCAACATGCTGGCGCTGAACGCCACCATCGAAGCCGCACGGGCCGGGGAGGCTGGCCGAGGGTTCGCGGTGGTCGCCGCCGAGGTCAAGGATCTCGCGCAGCAGACCACCTCCTCGACGCAGCAGATCGAGACGCTGGTGTCGGGCATCCGTGAAGCGGTGGCCCGCGCCGTGGATGCCATCGCCAAGGTCGACGACACCATCGGCGGCCTCAACGCCCTGTCGGCCCACATCGAATCCGAGACCGAGGGACAGGCCGCCTCGGCGGCCGCCATCCACGCCCTGGCCAAGGACGCCTCGTCCGAGAACGACATCGTGGCGGTGACCATCAAGCGGATGGCCGAGCAGAGCACCGAGGCGGAGCAGCTGTCCTCGATCGTCCTGAACACCGTCGGCAGCGTGTCCGAACAGGTGCAGACGATGCGCGATCGTCTGGTGGCGACACTGCGCAACTCCTTCGCCGGCAACCGCCGCCGTCACCCGCGCATCGAGGTCGACTTGGGCTCGATCGTGGTGCAGTCCGGTGAACGCCTGTCCGGCCGGGTCCATGACCTCTCAATCGGCGGCGCCCTGGTCGAGGTCGAATCGCTCTCCCTGGCCGCAGGCGCGAACGTCCGCTTCCAACCCCAGGGCTTCACCGGCGAACTGCCGGCGCGGGTCGTGCGCCTCAGTTCCAAGGGGGCTCACATCAGTTTCGAGTTGGACGAGACGGCCGCCTCAGGGCTGGCGCGATGGATCGACAGTTTGACCGGCTCCAGCCCGGCCCCCAGCGCGCCGGCTCCCGCGCCCGACATCGACGGCACCGACGAAATCACCCTCTTCTAGGCCGCAAGCCCGGCGGATCAACCAGGCGATGAAGCCCCTATGCGCACAAGGGGCTTTGCCGTAAAATTGTTGATCATCTGAAAACGCGGGATCCGGTGCGATGAGCGACTTCCGGTGGCTGGATGGCATGAGTGTCGGCGTGGTGGAGTTCGACGATGACCACCGCCGCGTGATCGCCTTGTTGCGCGAGATCTCCGATGCCGTCCACCGGGGCGAGACCACCAAGGCCGTCCAGCTTTCCAACCAGCTTGCCACCCTGGCCGCCGACCACATCGCGCGCGAGGAAGCCTTTCTCCAGCGTATCGGCTTTCCCGGCACCGACACCGTGATTGGCGCCCAGAAGGAGAACCTCGGCCGCATCGCCGCCCTGGCCACCCGGCTGATGGCCAATCCGCAGGACGGCGCCGACATCGCCATTGCCATGTCCGACGCCTTCGTCGCCTATCTGCTGCGGGGCGACATCAACTACAAGAGCTATGTCGAGATGACCGGGATGTCGGATACCCGGTGATCGCTCCCCTTCGTCAGCCGCGATCGAAGTCCGCATCAAGCACGATGCGATAGCTGGCCTTGCCGGCGCGCAGGCGGTCCATCGCCTCGTTTACCTGCGTCATGGGGAAATGCTCGACCGTCGGCGCGACCGCATGGTGAGCGGCGAACTCGAGCATGGTGTCGATGTCGGCGCGGGACCCGGTCGGCGAGCCCGAAACCGCCTTCTCGCCGCCCAGCAGCTGCATGACGTGGATGGCGACCGGCTCCAGCACCGCCCCCAGGAAGTGCAGCCGCCCCTTGGGGCCCAGCAGGGCGATGATGGCGTCCCAGTCCAGCGGCACGTTGGCGGTGACGAAAAGGAAATCGAAGCTGCCGGCCAGCGCCTTCATCTCGTCGCCCCTGCGGCTGGAGGCGACGTGATGGGCACCGAACGACCTCGCCTCATCCGCCTTGGCCGGCGACGAAGTGAAAGCGGTGACGTGGCATCCCCAGGCGTTGGCGAATTTCAGGGCCATGTGCCCGAGGCCGCCGATGCCGAAAACACCGACCCGCGCGGTGGGAGGAACCTTCAGCCGCATCAGCGGCGCGAACACCGTGATGCCGCCGCACAGCAGCGGACCGGCGGCGCCGGGATCGAGACGGTCCGGCAACGGCACCGCCCACAGCCAGTGGGCGCGGACCCTGTCGGCGAAGGCGCCATGATGGCCGACGATGGTGGCCTCGACCGCCCGGCAGAGATGGAAATCGCCCCGCAGGCACTGGCGGCAATGCAGGCAGCTGCGCGCGTTCCACCCGACGCCCACCCGCTGGCCCGGCCGCAGCCCCTTCTGCAGCGCGACGTCTCCTAGGGCGGCGACGCGTCCGATGGCCTCGTGGCCGGGGACGAAGGGATAGGAGGTGATGCCCCACTCGTTGTCGAGCATGGAGAGGTCGGAATGGCATATGCCGCAGTGATCGACCTCGATCTCCACGTCCTCCGGTTCGAGCGGCCCCGGCTCGTACTCGTAGGCCTCCAGTTGTCCCCCGGCGGTCCGTGCCGCCCACGCGCGGATCATCGCCATGCCCGTCGTCCCTCCGCGATCACTGCCCGGGAAATTGCCATCGGCCCCGCGGCTTTCAATCGTGTGCCGCCATTTTCGCGACAGCAGATCGGCTTCGATTGGCACCCGCCCGCGCGGTCTTCCAAACGTCCGGCCCGCCCGATACACTCCCGCCCCCATGCACCGGATGGACGGACCATGAAAGTCGCGACCCACAACGGCACCTTCCACGCCGACGACGCCTTCGCCTTCGCCATCCTGCGGACCGCGGCCGGCGGGGCCGTCGAGCTCGTCCGCACCCGCGACCAGAGCGTGATCGCGACGGCCGACGTGGTGTTCGACGTGGGCGGCATCTATGACCGCGCCGCCCGCCGCTATGACCACCACATGCGCGACAAGCCGCTACGCCCCAACGGCGAGCCTTTCAGCTCGGCCGGCCTGGTCTGGCGCGACTACGGCGAGGCGGCGGTGCGCCGCCTCCTCCCCGAGGCGGCCGAGGCAGCCGTGGCCCGCGTCGTCGCCGCGGTCGACGCCGGCCTGATCCGCGACGTCGATTTGATGGACAACGGCGCCATGACGCCCAATCCTGGCCATTTCTCGACCCTGCTCGAGGCCTTCAACTCCACCTTCGCCGAGACCGCACGCGACGAGCACGCGGCCTTCCTGCAGGCGGCCGACCTGGCCGCGCTGGTGCTGGCGCGCGCCTGCGCCCACGCCCATGCGGCGGGGCTGGCCGAGACGACGGTCGCGGCGGCGGCGCAGGCGGCAGACGACCCGCGCATCATCGTCCTCGATGTCCGCGTGCCGTGGGAGGACGCGGTGTTCGACCTCGATCTGTCCAAGGCGCTCTATGTGGTTCGCCCGGCCGGCGAGGCCTGGACGGTGAGCGCGGTGCCGCCCGTCCGCGGCTCGTTCGACCAGCGCAAGCCGCTGCCGGACGCCTGGGGCGGCCTGCGCGACGAGGCCTTCGCCGCCCTCACCGGCATCGCCGACGCCACCTTCTGCCACCCCGCCCGCTTCGTCTGCGGCGCCAAAAGCCGCACCGGCGCGGTGGCGCTGGCGCGGCTGGCGGCCGAGGATGCCGGCGGCCAGTGAAGATCCCCTGCCGTGACGGTCCCCTAGAAAGGCCCTAGGCCCCGACCGTCTCCCTTCGGCTGGCATTGTCGGCCAGGCGGCTTTCGGCGGTCGCGGCCACAACGGCGCGCAGGTGCGGCAAGGCGTGCAGCACGCGCTGAAAGCTGGACTTGGGCAGGACCAGAAAGATGCTGTCGCTGACGGTGCGCACCGTGGCGGCGGTGACGGTGTCGGCCAGCAGCGCCATCTCGCCGAAATACTCGCCGGAGGCAAGGGCGGCCACCTCGGACGGGCGGCCATCGCCCTGGTCGATCAGCACGCTGACCCTGCCGCGGACGATGATGAAGAATTTGCTCCCCAACTCGCCCTGCACGATGACGTCGCGCCCGGCGGCGGCATGCTCGGTGACGAACTCGCTGGCGATCCGCCCGAGATCATCGAGCGCCATGTCGGCGAACAGCGGAAATTCCCGCAGGCTTTCGGCGGTGACCGAAGCGTTGCGTCCGTCGGGCGACACGCTCAATCCCACCTGCCGGCGCCACAGATTGGCGTAAAGACCTCCCCGCGCCAGCAGCGACTCGTGCGTCCCATCCTCGACCAGTTGGCCGCGGTCGAACACCAGGATCTGGTCGTAGCCGGCCACCGACGGCAGGCGGTGGGTCACGGTCAGCACCGTCTTGCCGGCCGAAATGCGCTCCAGGGTCGCGTTGACCGCTTCCTCCGTGGCGGGGTCCAGCGCCGAGGTCGCCTCATCGAGGATGAGGATCGAGGGGTTGCCGATCAGCGCGCGGGCGATGGCCACGCGCTGGCGCTGGCCGCCCGACAGGCGGTCGCCGCGTTCGCCGACCGGGGTGTCATAGCCCTCGGGCAGGTGCATGACGATGTCGTGCAGTTCGGCCGCCTTGGCCGCCGCCACCACGGCGTCGTCGCCGGCGCCGGGGTTGCCCATGCGGATGTTTTCGCGGATCGAGGTGTTGAACAGGAAGCTCTCCTGGAACACCGTGCCCATCTGCCGGTACAGGAGGTCGCGCGGCAGCGACCGCAAATCCACCCCGCCCATCAGCACGCGCCCCTGATCGGGGTCGTAGAACCGCATGATCAGGTTGAGGTTGGTGCTCTTGCCGGAACCGCTGGGGCCGACGAATGCCACCCGGGCGCCTGCCGGGACCTCGTAGCTGACTCCGGCGAGATTGGGCTGCCCCCCTGCAGAGGAGCCCCCGGCATAGGAAAAGGTGACGTCGTCGAAGCGGATGGGGCCGCCGCCCACGGCCGGCGGCCGCGCGTCCCCGGGCCCATCGACCATGTCGGGCGCCTCGTCCAGCATCTCGCCGATCCGCCGCAGGCCGCCGGAGGCCTGGATGACGCTGGGCGCGATGTAGCTCAGTTCGGCGAACCACAGGCTCATGTTGAGGAAGACGCCGTTGAACGCCACCAGGGCCCCCACCGACAGGGCGTCGCGCGTCACCAGATAGCCGCCGCCGCCGATCACCGCCAGGGTGAAGAATTGCAGGCCGAAGTTCGGCGTGTGCTCGGTCAGGTAGGTCAGGAAACGGTAGCGGGTGCCCAACGCCGCCAGACGCGCCGCCCGCCCGGCGAAGGCGCGCCCGCGCACATCCTTCAGGCGGAACACCCGCACCACCGCCTGGGCCGCCAGCGATTCCTGGACCATCCCCAGCATTTCTTCCTGCTGCTGTTGGTGGCTGCCTCCCACCGCCAGGGCCTTGGGGCCGAGCAGCCGTGGCCCGACCAGGCTGATGGGAATGCCGACCAACGCCAGGAGTGCCAGGTGCCATTCCAGCACCAGAAGCACCGCGAGGCCGCCGACGATGTGAAGGATCGCCAGCAAGGCCAGCGGCAGACTGAGCACCACGGCGGTTTCCACCGCCACCATGTCGGTGGTGAAGCGGGCCAGGATGCCGGCCGTCGGCACTCGGTGGAAGTACCGCGGGGACAAGAGTTGCAACCGATCGAACATCGCCCGGTAGATGTCCGAGAAGATGTGGGCGATGGTCTTGGAAAAGACCCAGTCGCGCAGGACCCGGGCCGCCACCGAAAAGGCGAAGGCGCCGGCAAGGGCCGCCATGATGACGGCCAGCATGCCGGTGTCCTTGGGCTCGATTACCTTGTCGATGAAGAATTGCAGACTCAGCGGCAGGAAGATGCCAAACGCCACCTCGACCGCGAAGAAAAACAGGGTGAGCAGCCACCATCCGCGATAGGTCTTGGCGAAGGCGAGGAACCTTGCCAGGGCGGCCATCATCTCGCCCGAGGCGGTGCCCCCGTCATCCTCCGCCCCACTCCCCTGCATTCCGGCTTCCCTCCCAAGGTCAAGCAACGGCAACCGCCGACGCTGGGCGAATGGACCGCGCTCCCCAACCATGGTAGTCATCGAGATGCACCGGGGGAAGAAGCATGGACGTCGCAGAACTGTCCCACCTGACCGACGCAGAGGCCGATGAGATCGCCGGGATCTTCGAGGACGGCTTCCCCGATGGCGCGGCTCGCTGGCGCACCGAGTACGAGGCGCTCCATCGCTCCGAGCGGTGGCCGCCGCGCATGGTGGTGTGTCGCCACGACGGCCGCATCGTCGCCGCCGCGATGATCGTCGAAAGCGTCAACAGCGACACCACGTACGACATGCCATGGCTGGCGGTGCGCAAGGCCGATCGCGGCCACGGCTTTGGCCGTTCCCTGGCGACCGAATGCATCCGGCGCTTTTCGCCGCTCATCTTCCTGGCCAACGACCCCATGTTCTACCTTCACCTGCCCGGCGTGGTCATGGCGGTGATAATCCCGGAGAACAAGGACGGCCGCTGGCTGGTGCTGGCGAACTTCGTCGGACCGTGAGGTTGACCTGCCCCATTCGGCAGGTCGCCCGGGCACACTACTTGTAAAACACCAGGCCCAAGATCGCAGCCAGGATGATCAGCGGCACCAACCCCAAGAGGCGCTGCTTCGCGGCGGCCTGTTCGGCCAGCATCTGCTCGTACTTCGGATTGATCTTGGGTTGCCAGTCTGGCGGTAGCTCCGGCTGGCCCGGCAGACGATGAACCGCCGGCAAAGCTTTGACGCAGTCTTGCGCCGCCGCCAGGGCGGCCTCGGAATCCGGGGCGACGCCGACGAACCGCCATCCGAAGCGGGTGCAGGCGTAGACATTGCGGTTGAACGGCGCCCAGACCACCGGGAACGAACGGCCTTTGAGATCCAGCACCAGCGGCAGGTAATCGTTGTCGGACTGCCTGACCCATTGAGGATCATAAAGCTGGTGGATGCCCTCGATTTCGCGCTGGCGCTCCTCGGCGATCATCATCTCGGCGCGGAGTTTGGCGAGACGGACGGCTTCCTGCTGCTCCAAACCCTCGCCCAGCGAACCGCCCCACATATGGCCGTCAGCACGAAGGTAGGCGGCGCCCGGCTTCCACAGGACGACAAACTCGCGGCCGTTGATGGTGAATTCCTCGATGACCTCGGAAACCATGGCCCCCACCACTGATGATTGAGTGGCGATAGTGGCATTTCCGGTGTCGCGGCAATAGCCACGAAGGCAACAAACACCGACATTCCGCCGCCGGCGCCTGGAATCAAAAAGCCCGCCATCTGGTGAGATGACGGGCTGATTTGGTTGCGGGGGCAGGATTTGAACCTGCGACCTTCAGGTTATGAGCCTGACGAGCTACCGGGCTG
>JBLNCP010000047.1:0-35525 GCA_050260775.1 Solirubrobacterales bacterium
TCCCGCAACCCGAGCTGCTATGGCCCTGGTCTCCGCCGACACGGCGGATGATGTGCCGAAAGCTGGTTTCAGTTCCCCGTTGCCCGAGTGATCGACCATGTCCTGGCTCCGGCAGTGGTGGGAGATGCGCGGGATCGACGCCCCACCGCCGTCCTCGCCACCGACGGCGTGGCCCGTCGACCCCGCCTTGCCCTCGTCCTGGTGGGGGCGCACCCTCCGGCGCTGGCGCGAGGTCCGCGGCTATCGGCTGCGGCTGGAGTTCGAGGATGCCTGCCGGCGCGCCGCAACTTGGCCGACCGCCTCGGTCATCGAGTTGGGGCGCGAACTGGTCGACGTCACCCGAGACTTCGCCGCCACCCACGGCAATCCGCTCGAGCTACTGCAAGACGATCGCGCCCGCCTAGCGAGGCACTACCGCCGTGCCGCCCGGGTCGCCTTCCATTCAGCGCCGCCACGAGCGACGTACTGTCGATCTTGAACATCGGCGGCGCCTCGGTAACCGGCGCCATTGCCCAGAGCGCCGTGGCCGCCTTCCTGCGGAAGCGTATGGAGGATGCGCGGGACGTCCTGCTCGATGAATTCGAGACGGCACGCATCCACCGGATCGAGTTCACCAGTCAGGACGAGCTAGGTGGCGTGCTGTTCCGTTACTTCAATGCCATTCGGGACAATGCCGCACGCCTCAATATGCGCCTCATGGCGAAAGTTATGGTGAGCCAAGCGCACCGAGGCGAGCTTTTCGCGGACCCCTTTTCGCAATACGCGGCTGCGCTGGCCTGCCTGACCAGAGACGAAGTGATCGTTCTCGCGGCGCTGATGGAAATTTGGAGCGATTTCGTGGCGAAGGGGGGAGGATCTGACCGTGATATTCACAGGGAGTTGAACGGCAAGCTGGTCCCAACAGTCTTCCCAACTGTAAAGCACGTCAGCGCTGCATTGGCCTCGGCCTCCAAAAGTGGGCTGCTATTTCGCTTTGAGAGTCCGTTCGGCAATGTAGGCTTCTATCCGAGCCCGCTTCTTGAGGAGGTCGTTCTATATGCAGATTTCCAAGACGCGCTGCGCAAGGAGAAGGTCGAAGATAAATGACAGGCCTTGAAAAGGTCCCCAGCCGACAGCGCCTAGACTTTGAGGATCGATTGATGGAAATGCCAATCGATATTGGCAAATGGGTGTGGCCCCGCATCTGGGCATTTTCTGACCGCCTCTTCCGCTTGGTCGCTTGGATGACAGTCATCGCGGGTTTGGCCGCAGTCGTGCGCAAGGCTGGCAGCCCTACCGCTGCCATTGCATTCCTCATTTTCCTTACCACAGTTTGGATTTTGGCTTTCAGCAATAGCGTTCTCACCATGGGCACGCTTATATTGGACAGCCTGAAGCAACATATACTGCCAGAGGAAGAGCCGAAAAAGCTTGACATCAGGCGAATACTGATTGTATTCGCGATCGGCCTCCCGGTGACGATTGTTGTTGCACTGGCTTTTCAAGCCGGTTTCGAAATATTCATTTTATTTAATCATTTGCTAGATCAACGATGATTTGGTGCGGGCGGCATCCTGCCTTGGTCGGGTAGCTGTTTCTAACTTGGTCAGGCGCGAGGCGATGGTTCGGCTCATTGCTCATTCTCCCCGCTCATCCAGGCACCCCAGATGACCTCGCGGCCTTTGTAAATGGTCGGCGGTTCCTCACCTTCGGCGGCGACTACCACACCGCTAATGATCCAGCCCTTGCCGAGGTCGTGCCATCCGCCGATGTATCCCGCCTGTGTGGCGGGCGCGGCTTCCAACTTGGTCAGGCGACGCGATAGGGTATTCATGAGATATCCTTTCAGTGAAACCGGCCGCAGCCACAGGCGGCAACGGCGTGACGATGCATTTGTGCGGTGGACTTCATCCTGGCTGTCAGGCCAATCATTCCTGCCTCGCTTCCAGCTCCGCTATCCGGCGTTCGATGTCCGCTGTCTCAACGGTGCGGCGATAGGTCTCGACCACGCCCGCGACCGCGGCCGCTTCGCTCGGCGTTATATCGCCAGCAGCCATCGCAGCGACGACGGCAGCCATAGCCTTTGAAGCGTCCTCGGCGCTGGTTACAGGCGGCAGAGGCAGGCTAATTGCCTTGTCCCGTGCCGGGGGTGCCAAGCGCTCGAGACACAGCCGCAGAGCCGTTGTGTCGCCAGCAAGCGCCATGTCGATGGCCTTCCGGGTCAGTGAGTCGGCATCGCCGTCCAGCAATGCCAGCACAGCACGGGTAGCGTGGTTGCGGGCACCTTTAGGCTTGCCGTTCGGGTTTCCCGATTGCCCAGGTGCAAATCGACCGTTCTGTTTCTTGCCTGAATTTTCAGTCATGGCGGCCAGCCCCCATCGCGCCGAAGTATGCAAGCAACGCCGCCTCTGCCCGGCCATCATCCTTTGCGCGGCACCACAGGCCGGCATGGGCCGGAAGGAGCTGGGATGCTCGGGCGCGGGCGCCATCCTTGTCCGCCGGCACACCAAGGGTTCGCTTCCAACGCTGGGGCGGAACGAGGGTATGGGGGATGAAGTTGGCTGCCAGGATGCCCAGCACCAAACCGAACACCTTCCCAAAGGCGAACACGCTGGATACGCCTTGACCAGGCATGGCGCCCACCGCTTCCACGAAAGCGTGGGCGATGGGGCCGGCAGCATCGATCATGCGAGCCAGTTCCACCGCGTCAGGCTCCCGCTTGACTCTTCCTCCCCGCGACAGGGTGAGGGTTGGCGTGTCAAACACCGTTACGGCGCCCGTGGATGGGGTCAGCAGGGCGAAGGCACCCGAGAGGCCGGGATCAACGCCAAGCACCCTCCAGGGCTCTGCAGGCGGCAAGAGAGCGGCTTCGGGGATCGGAGGGGCGATGGGTGTAAGCGGCGCCTGTGCAGCCGCCGCCACGGCAAGCAGTCGGTTTGTCATGCCATCACCTCGGAACAGGCATTGGGGAGGGAACACGTCAGGGTGTTCTCTCCCTCCCCCTTTAGGGGGAGGCACGGAACACAGGGCGCGGAAGTGAATGATTTCAATGGCTTACAGGGCGCGGAGCAGCGCGGAAGCGAGCGCGGAACATTCAGCAAAATCAATGGCTTAACTGAGGCGCGGAAGGGCGTGGAAGGGGCGTGGAAGGTCATCATTCTTGCCCTTCCGTGCGAGCCAAGGTGACGAACGACCGGCGGTGTGAAGGCGGTCCCTCCTCAAGCAGGACGATGGCGCCACCGTCGAACAGTGCGGACATGGCGTGTTCGAGGTCTTGCAGCTTGAAGCCGGCCGCCTGTTTCATGCCCAGCATCATGCGGGGGGCATAGTTCCCGGTATTGCGGCTGGCGTTGACCCGACGCCCTTGCTTTCCAAGGCTCTCCAGGCACTCAAGAAACGCGGTTTCCGCGTTACGCCTCGCACACCCCGCGAAGAAGCCCGAAGGGCCGCCCTCGGGCACCACAGGCACGAAGCGGCTGTTCTCGTAGGTCAGGGCGATTTCGTCGGCAGCGGGGCCGTAATTCGACTTCTTGCCGCGGAGGATACGGGGGGCGTTCGGGGCGGTGGCTTCCTTGTCGCGTTCCAGGTAGATCATGGCGCGGGCCGCATTGCGAAACGCGACGTTGCCTGAGGTGCCGTCGCCGCTTTCCATGCCCGACTTGGACGGGTGCCACAGGACCACGATTGCGCAACCAGCGTCGTGCGCAGTTTCGCGAAGCTTGCCCATGAAGGTCCGAGCAGCGCCTTGGTCGAGTTGATTGCCGGGAAAAAAGTCATACAGGCTGTCGAGCACGACCAGGCCGGGGCCGGCGTCCCGAAGCCAATTGCTGAACCTCACCCACCAGGGCGTATCTTCCCAGCCGGCTCCGAAGCCTTCACCGCGCCTCATCACTGCGTTTTCGCGGCCCACGCGGTCGAACAGTTGCAGGCCATCAAGATCTGCCATGTCCCAGCCTTCGCCGTCGCAAATCCCAGCGAGACGGCGGTGCAGCTCGTCGATGTCATCTTCGCAAGACACATACGCGGCCATGCCGCCGCGGGTATCGCGGCCAAGCCAACGATGACCAAGGACGGTGGAGCAGGCGAGCTGGAGCGCCAGCGTGCTCTTGCCTGCACCGCCGTCACCCGAGAACAAGGTGACGGTGTTGGCGGGGATCAGCCCCTCAACCGCCCATCCACGTTCTGGGATTGGTCTGAAGGCAAGCGAGGAGGCGTGCACAGGCCCCTCCATCGCCAGCCAAGCCCGGTCAGAGCCCTCGACGGTCGGACGCTTGCGCGCAGCCTTTTCGGCCTGTTCCAAGGGGACGGCGTTCATGCCGCGGCCTCAGTCACGAGGATGGCCGCTTTGGGCATGGCTGGGGGCTGCAGTGCGGCGCGCAGGCGCTGCCCAAGAGAGAGGTTGTCGGCGATGAATTCGACGGCGCCGACCAGATGACCCAGCGCGGCTTGCGCTCTGGCCCAATCGAGCACAACCACCCCGTGGTCTCCGCGATCATTCCAGGTGTGTGCGCGCGCCCAGGAACCGGGATCACTGTAGATACGCAACGGCCGAGTGATACCCATGCACGGCTCACACCGCCTTACCGCCTCTTCGCCAAGCAAATCCGCAACACCCAGGCGCACGAACACCTGATCGGTGGTAGGAACCCAGGCGACAAGATCGGCGACGTCCTCGGGAAAACCCGGAGCCGTGCCGCTCCAAGCGGGGATGATGATCGCGGCGACGCCGCCGATGTCGCTCGGCTCGTAGAATTTGCCGTGAGGATTGATGCGAGCCACACCGCCGCCAATTCCTTGCAAAGCTGCCGAACGAGGCCACCCCATGCGCTCACGCCAAGCACGTGCACTCGCCACTTGGGCGCGTACAATTGCGTCATCGTATTCGGCGAAGAGGTCGCGGTCTGTCATCGCGCAACCTCCGCCGGGATGGTGGATCCGTCTTGCACCAGACGTACTGCGATCCGATCCACAACGCGGGCAGCGACGGAGCCAATTGATTGGAACTTCAGGGGGAGTTTGGTATCATCGAAGCATTCAGACATGCTGATGACTTGCGCGGGGGTGGCAGCCCCCGCCAGGTTACGCTCGTCCATTTGAATTTCCTTCTCAGGGACGCGCCGTCGTCACGACGGTGCGGAAATCAGGCGGATAAAGAGGCAAGCCATCTCTCGGCCTCATCGGCAGGAATTAAAGTCCTGCCGCGGCACTTGACGATCTTCAGTCGGCCTTCGGAAATTTCCCGATAGGCGCTCGTCCGGCCAATGCCGTAGTGCTTGCAAAAATCAGGGATTTGGTAGGCGCGTTTGGCGCTCTCAGTGTTATGGATGGTCTGGGACATATTAGTTGTCTCCAGGGGCGCGCATAGCCCAAACAAAAAGTCACGCGCGCCCCGTGCGGGGTTCATACATGACTTTGGGTCCGGCTATACTGGCGCTTTCCGACCCCTCTAGGGATTGGGATGGGCGCCCGGTACTCCATAACAAAGTGCGGCCATCCTCGTACAGCTAGGAACGGGGAGTCAAGACTGAAATGTAACAGTATAACATTCCCACAAGGGCCATTAGGTCGGCTGGCCCGCCCCCCGCAGATCGGGTCTCACTTGTTCCGCGCCATCCTCACGACCTTTCCGCCCTTAGCCGCCTTTTTCTCCTCGAAGCTGGGAGCCGTTTTGCGGATGGTCTCGGCGACGTAGCTCTGAGCTAGGTGCCCATAGTGCTTCTCGACCATCCGGGTATCGGAGTGCCCAAGATTCTGAGCAACGACCATCAAAGGCGCGCCTGCCATGATAGCGAGGCTCGCCCATGTATGGCGCAACTCGTGGAAGGTGATAGCGGGCTGGATCTTGGCTTTTCCGCAGGCCTCCTTGAACGGGCGTTGTTGGTGTGAGCGCCCCCACTCCACGCCATCGGCCTTAGTGAAGATCCGCGCGTTGCCAGGGCGACCAGCGGTAAGACGATCGAGAAGCGCTACCCCCTCATCATTTAGCACCACATGCCGGGCCTTGCCCGACTTGCTTTTCCGAATATGAATTGTACCGCTGTCCGGGTTGAAGTCGCCAACGTGCAGCGCGGCCAGCTCGCCGAAGCGAGCGCCTGTGACGAGGGCGCCATGCACGAGATGGCGGAAATCGACTTCGCAAGCGTTCAACAGCCGCTTGGCTTCATCGGTGGTGAGGTAGCGCACCCGCGCGGCATCGGCCTCCGGGAATGGTCGGATGCGGCGCCAGCCATCATCAGACGGAATGAGCCCCTCTCGCCATGCATGGTTCAGCGCAGCTTTGAGAATGGTCAGGGTCCGATTCGCCGTCGATCGACGACGACGGATGGCCTCCGGGTCGGTCATGTCAATGGCGCGAGCCTTCGATTTGCCCTCCTCCCGCTCCTTGGCACTGGCGCGCAGGCGCGGCGGCGCAGCGGCAACCCCGTCCAACCACTTCCGCAACTTGGCTGCAGTCAGCTTCCCAGCTTCAATAGCGCCTAATTCCGGCAGGATAAGCGCATTGGATCGATAGGTTGTGTCCTTGACCGTCTTGCGGTGGCGGGAAAGGTGGGTGAGGTAGTCGGTTATCGCTTGCTGCACGGTGTAGGGACCGGCCGGCTTCTCGTCCAAGCCCGCGGCCTGACGCTGGCGCTGCTGGAAGAACTTCCGCGCTTGAGCCTGCGCCTGGGACCAATTCAGGACGGTGGCCCCGTCCGCGTCCAACACATCATCGGGCCGCCCATCGAGGTTCTTGATGCTATAGGCACCCCCTTCATAGACCCGCACGACCCAGGCGCTGCCGTTGTTGCTGCGCCGATAGCCAAGGTGCAAGCCCTCATCCAGCGACCGATAATAGGGCTTTTTCGCTACCGCCAGGCGCTCCCGCGCGGTGCGGGTGGAAAGGTTCACCTCTCGGACGATGCGGGGCATGGGCTCTCTCGGGCGCGGGTCCAATCTGTGTCCAATATATGTCGTTGGACACGGCGGAACAATCGCGAACACGCTACAGGCGGAAAAGGCCGTGCCCCATATTTGCTGCGGATGCTAGCGGACAGATCCGGACAGGCGTTGCGCCTCTTTCACGGCGGCGACACGGGTTCGAATCCCGTAGGGGACGCCATTCTCCGCAATGTATTGATTTTACTGGCGATTTCGGCCGTGCCGAAGTCCGTGTGATACACGCCTGTGCTACACGCGGGGACGCCAGAATGGCTGCGCCGTTTCTGATCAGACGCCGGGCGGCGTTGTACCTTCTAATCCGCATTCCCGGCCCCCCTCACGCCCCTCCTCGGGACCCATTTGACCCGAACCCTCGAGACCCGCGATTATGGGCTCGCGCGGCGGCACGCGGTGATCGCGGCCGCCCGGTTGCAGGTGTGCAAATCCCCTTTCTCTTCCCGGACCAATGGGCGACTGTGGGCCGGTCGCCTCCCCCCCCCAACAGAAAAGACCCAGCCGTTCATGGATGCTTTCCCCGCCGACCATCCCCTCGCCGTTGCTCTCGCCGAGCGCGGTTACTCCGACCTGACCGCCGTCCAGTCGGCAGTGCTCGCCCCGGAAACCGAGGCACGCGACCTGCTGGTCTCGGCGCAGACCGGCTCGGGCAAGACGGTGGCCTATGGCCTTGCCCTCGCCGACACCTTGCTGGGGTCGGCGCCGCTCTTGGAACCGGCGGGCGCGCCGCTGGCCCTGGTCATTGCCCCCACGCGCGAACTGGCGCTGCAGGTTCACGCTGAGCTGTCCTGGCTCTACCGCCTCGCTGGCGGCCGGGTGGTATCGTGCGTCGGTGGCATGGACCCGCGTGCCGAGGCGCGCCGCCTGTCCCAGGGCGCCCACATCGTCGTCGGCACCCCCGGCCGCCTGCGCGATCACCTGGAGCGCGGCGCGTTGCAGCCCTCAACCTTGCGCGCCGTGGTGCTGGACGAGGCCGACGAGATGCTCGACATGGGCTTCCGCGAGGATCTGGAGGCGATCCTGGAGGCGACGCCAACCGAGCGGCGCACCCTGCTCTTCTCTGCGACCCTGCCGGCGGAAATCACCGCCATGGCCAAGCGCTACCAGCGCGACGCCTGGCGCATCGCGCTGGCGTCCGGGACGCGGGGGCACGCCGACATCGAGCACCGGGTCGTGCGCATCGCCCCCACCGAGACCGAACACGCGGTGGTCAACCTGCTGCGCTACTACGACTCTCCGACCGCCATGGTGTTCTGCGCCACCCGCGAAGCGGTGCGGCACCTGCAGGCCAGCCTGCTGGAGCGCGGCTTCGGCGTCGTCGCCCTGTCGGGCGAGCTGAGCCAGAGCGAACGCAACCATGCCCTCCAGGCCCTGCGCGACGGCAGGGCCCGCGTCTGTGTCGCCACCGACGTCGCGGCGCGCGGCATCGACCTGCCCAGCCTGGATCTGGTGATCCACGCCGAACTGCCGCGCACCGCCGAGACGCTGCAGCACCGCAGCGGCCGCACCGGCCGGGCCGGGCGCAAGGGGGTCAGCGTGCTGCTGGTCCCGCTGTCCCGCCGCCGCAGGGCCGAATTGCTGCTGCAGGCCGCTGGCCTGCACGTCGAGTGGAGCAAGGTTCCCACCGCCGACGACATCCGCGCCTTGGATCAGGACCGCCTGCTGGCCCATTCCATGTGGGGCGACGAGCCAGTTGAGGAGGATGCCGCCATGGCCCGCGCCCTGCTGGAGACCCGCTCACCCGAGGCCATTGCCGCCGCGTTGGTGCGCTTCTACCGCGCCCAGCTTCCCGCCGCCGAGGATGTGCTGGATCCCGGCCCCGAGCCGGTGGCGCGCGATCGCCGGGAGGCCCGGCCCCCGCGCGGCGAGCGTAGCCAGCGCCCGACGGTGTGGTTCCGCCTCAACATCGGCCGCGCCAAGAACGCCGACCCACGCTGGCTGTTGCCGCTGATCTGCCGCCAAGGCCGAATCGTCAAGCAGGACGTGGGCGTGATCCGCATCACGGAGCGTGAGACCCGCTTCGAGGTTGACGCAACGGTGGCCGACCGCTTCCTCGCAGCCATCCGCCAGGTCCAGCACCCCGAAGGCCGCATCGAGCCCCTGGGAACCGATGGTCCCGGCGAGCGGGCCGCCCCCCCAGAAGCTCGGTCTGGTTCGCACCGCAAGGGAGGCGAAGGCACGCCGCGCAAGTTTAGCCCGGGTAAAGCGCCAGGAAGCAAGCCTGGGAAAAAACCCAAAGGCCGGTAGGCGCACCACGAGGGCCGGCCCGAGCGCGGCAGCGGGTGGTTTACAGGGGGTCACCGTCAGCAGACAATTCCCTCACTGCGCGCATACTTGGGGTCGCAAACTTGAGCGCCAAGAGGCGCTCCTCGGGATGATGCGCCCAACTACCGCGCAAGCCACGGACCTCACCACGGCCCCCGCGGCGGATCTTGCTCCTGCCGAGCCGGAGCGCCGCGGAGCTGTAGCGTCGTCCTGCGGAATGGGGGATAGCCGAAACTTGGCTGTAGTCGGCGTCTTGGAAGACGACGTTGAGCGAGCGCTTGAATCATGCGTGAGGGCTGATCCGGGTGGCCTTCTGCCTCCTCGATCCATTAGCATGCACTAATTACTCACCTCGGCTACGCCTATGGCTGCCAGCCGCACCGCTTGGAGACGTCATGAAGCAGGTAACGTTCATGGAGAAATACCCGGTCTTCGTGGCCGAGATCGGCAAGGACGAAACCACCCATGGCGACGTCGACGCGATCGTCGCCTACCTCAAGGACTGCATCGCGGGCCATGGCAAGGCGGTGTTCATCAGCGCGTTCGACCATTACGAGCACACCCGTTCCTTGGGTGGCGAGATCGGGGCGGGCATCCTGGCCGCCAAGAACGTCATTTTCTGCTTCGGGTTTGCCCTCCCCAACGCGACGGTCATGGGGGTGCGGCCGCGCTCGATCGGCGTCTGCGACATGGGCGACAAGTTCGTGGTCAGCTTTCTTGAGGCGCCCGTGAAGCCGGCCAATGATTCGATGGAAGCCTGGGTCAAGGCGATCCGGAACCGCTGAGGCGCGGGGAACCGACAGGCTGGCCGACGTCCGCCCGATGCACCGGCGCATCGGGCGGGTGCGGACAACTATGGGCGGATGGCGACGGACCAGTCCCCCGTTTCCGGAATGACACCCGGTCTGTCTATGCGCTGCTCTTTGCCGCGGATCCGGCATCCGGGGCCGCGCCCGGGCGCAGTTGCGCCAGGGTCGCCTCCCATACGGCCGGCAGCTTGGCGAGCAGGGCTCGCGCCTCATCGGCGTTGCCTTCCTTGGCCGCCTCTTCGATGGCCGCGGCCAGGTTGCCGAGGATGGTGGCGCCGACATAGCCGGCCATGCCCTTGAGGTCGTGGGCGTAATGGCGGATTTCCGGCAACGGGCCGTCATCGGCGAACCGAAGCAGTTGCCGCAGGTCCTCGGTGCCGGCGGAGCGGAACAGCTCCAGCAGCTCGGACATGGTTTCGGCGCCGAGATGCGCCGACATCTGCTCGGCGAAACCGTCGTCGGCCGGCGGAGTTGCCCCCGCGCCACCCGCCTCCGCGGCCGCCAGGACCTTGGCGATGGTCTCGAACAGCGCCGGCGGCTCGATCGGTTTCGTCACATGGCCGTTCATGCCGGCCGCGTGGCAGCGCTCCACATCGCCGGGCATGGCATTCGCGGTCAGGGCGATGATGGGAACGGCGCGGGCCGGACCGTCCAGCCTGCGGATCTCGCGGGTCGCGGCCAGCCCGTCCACCTCGGGCATCTGCATGTCCATCAGGACGACGTCGAAGCGGCCGGCCTTGACGGCCGCCACCGCATCCCTGCCGTTGCCGACCACCGTGACGCGATGGCCGCCCTTGGCCAGCAGCCCCATCGCCACCTTCTGGTTCACCAGATTGTCTTCGGCCAACAGGATGTCGAGCGCAGGCAGCGCCGCGACAGGCGGAGCGGCACTGGCTTTGGCGGGAGGGGCCGCCGGAACGTAGTCCAGGCGGAACCAGAAGCGGCTGCCCCGGCCGACTTTGCTCTCGACGCCGACCGTGCCGCCCTGGCCCTCCACCAGCCGCTTGCAGATGGCGAGCCCCAGCCCGGTGCCGCCGAAGCGGCGCGAGATCGAGGCGTCCACCTGGGCGAAGGACGCGAACAGCCGCGTCAGGCCGTCCTGGTCGATGCCGATGCCGGTATCGACCACCGAGAATTCCACCGACACCGCACCGGCCGCCGCCGGCAAGCGGACAGCTCGGACGGTGACGCCGCCGGCCTGGGTGAACTTGACGGCGTTGCCGACCAGATTGAGCAGCACCTGCCGAAGCCGGCCGGCATCCCCCTCCAGCCATTCCGGCAAGGCGGGGTCGATGTCGGCCACCAGCGAAATGCGCTTCTCGTCGGCCCGCGAGCGCATCAGGCCGACCACGCCCTCGACCACCCGCGGCAGACGGAAGGCCACCCGTTCGAATTCGATCTTGCCGGCTTCGAGCTTCGAGAAATCGAGGATGTCGTTGAGGATGGTCAGCAGGGCTTCCGCCGAGGAGATCAACATCTCCATGTGCTCGCGGGCGGGGGCTTCCAGGTTGGTTTCCTGGACGAGGCGAGCCATCCCGAGGATGCCGTTCATCGGGGTGCGGATCTCGTGGCTCATGGTGGCGAGAAACTCGCTCTTGGCCTCGCTGGCGGCCTTCAACTGCTCGGTGGCCTGCAGCAATTCGCTGGTGCGTTCGGCGACGCGCGCCTCCAACTGGCCGTAGAGGATCGAGTTCTCCAGCGAGACGGCGGCCTGCGCCGACAGCACCTTAAGCATCTCCAGGCGCTGCTGGGTGAAGGCCGCCCCGGCCAGGTTGTTCTCGAGGTAGATCAGCCCGACGAGCTTGCCGTGGTGCACGATGGGCGCGCACAGCACCGACCGCAACCGGTGCTCCTTGATGTAAGGATCGTCCCAGAAGCGCTGGTCCGCATGCGCTTCATCGAGCACGACGCTTTCGCCGACCCGGGCGACGAACTGGATCACCGACAACGGCAGCGATGCGGGATCAAGCGGCTGCCCGTCCAGGATGGCGATGCCGTCCTCGGCCCCCTCGCCCATGGCTTCCACCACCAGCCGCTGGTGGTCGATGCGGATGAAGGCGCCCCGCTCCGCCCCCGCGTTCTCGATCATGATGGCCACGAGCTTGCGCAGCAGGGTGGGCAGCTTGATTTCGCCCGACAACGCCCGCGTGGCCTTGATGACCGTCTCGATATCGAGTCGGGTCTGGGTGCTGGAGCCGGCGGTGCCCCCCTGGCCGGTGCGCGAGCCCGAGACCGTGTCCCACGACGCCTGGACGAAGTCGTCGGCCGCCGATGATGCCTGGCCCAACTCGCGATCCAAGCGGCCGGCCAGGCCTTCCGCCCCCCACAGCCGGTAGGCGCGTGCGGCCGCCTGCAGATGGCCGAGCGCAGCCATGTCGTTGTCCTGGCCCGCGAAAAAGCGGCCGGCAAGCTCGTGCGCGAGGGCCTGAACGTTGGCCAGGCCATACTTCGCCGCCGATCGGATCGCCTCGGCGTAGCTGCGCGCCGCCCCGCGAACCTCGCCGCCGCACTGTTCGATCTCGGCGCGGACCAGGAGCGCCTTGGCGCGGAAATTGGCGGGATTGAGGTCCGCCCAACGTTCGAGCCGACCCAGGATCCTCGACGCCTCGCGCAACAGCGCCGGTCGCCTCCGCGCGCGGAACACCGCGCACAGGGTCAGGGCACGGAAGACGTGATGCTCGGCGGTGTGGAGCATCGCCACCGAGTCCTTGAGGTAGGTCTCGGAGATCGCCGCGACGGCAAGCGCCTCGTCGTACAGGCCCCACAGGAAGAGGGCCTGCATCTTGTTGACGTAGTAGAAGTGGGTGAAATGCCGTGAGGTGAAGCCGGAGATGGTTCGGACGAACTCCTCCTCGTCGAAATCCTCGTCGCCGAAGGAGGACGGCGACACGGTGTTGCCCTCGAGATTGGCGACCGCCCTGAGCACGGCCGTGATGGCGCCGGCCGCCTCGACCACGTTTGCCTTGGTCACGAAGCGGAGATGCGCCTCGGCGAGCTTGCGCAGATCGGCCAGGTGGACGCCGCGGAGGAACTGGCTCTCCACCAGGGTGCAGGCGGCGCAGCCGAGGTGGAAGAAGTCGCCGGTGCGCAGACCCTGATCGTGGGCGAGGCGGTAGAAGCTCTCGGTCACCTCCGGCGGGTCGATCCAGGGACTGGTGAAATAGGCCGACACGAAGTTGAGCTCGCTGGCCAGCCGCTGGTTGTCGAACCGGGCGTTCATCGCCAGCGCCAGCTTGCCGAACTGGTAGCCGTCGCGGCGGTTCCCCATCACTCCGCCGACGAAGATGCCTCCGAATACCAGGTAGGCCACCGCGTTGTCGGCGGTCGTCCCATGGCGAAGGCTGAGGCCGACCGCCTTGACCGCGCAGGCGATGCAAAGCTCCGGACGCACCTGATAGGCCGCCTTCAGCAGGGCGGCGATCAGGCGCATGGCCGTCACCAGTCTTTCATCCCGGCACAGCGGCAGGTCGACCAGATCCTCGATGCGCCGGCCGCGCAACTGCCACCTCACCCGGGCGAAATCGAGCAGGAACAGCGGCGGGACGAACGACGCCGGCAGGGCCACGCCGAACAGGCGCAAGGCCTTGCG
This sequence comes from Solirubrobacterales bacterium, assembly GCA_050260775.1. GTDB lineage: Bacteria > Pseudomonadota > Alphaproteobacteria > Rhodospirillales > Magnetospirillaceae > CALABS01. Next base: position 13,576 of record JBLNCP010000047.1, read on the forward strand.
GCCGGTATCGTAGGCCTGCCTGAACTGGCCGGTGTTAGTGTAGAAATGCACCAGCTTCTCGTAGACGGCGGCGCGCTCGGCATCGCCGGCCGCCGTGCCCAGGCAGTCGCGGTAGAGCGCCTCGGCCCGCTCGCCGTTGCCGGCGAGGTGCTCGCACTCGGCCTGCTCCATCATGATGGCCAACAGCAGCCCGCGCTCGTTCAGATCACCGAGGAAGGCACGGGCGGCGGTCGCATAGCGCAAGGCCGGCCCGTAGGCGATCGATGCCTTCGCCTTGGCGGCGGCGGTCAGGTTGAGCCTGCTCAGCCGCAGGCGCAGTTCCTCGTCTTTCGCCAGCGGGATCGCCTGATTGCAGTTGTTGGCGATCTCGAACAACTTGTCATCGAGCTGGTGCTCCGGCGTGCTCAGCAGCAGGCGGTGCCCGACGGTGAAATGCGTCTGGGCCCTGTCGCGCTCGTCCATCAGGTCGTGGGCGGCCTGCTGCACCCTGTCGTGGGCGAAGCGGTAGCGGACGGTGATGTCGTCGCATTCCGCGGCCCGCTCGCCGCCGAAGAAGCGGTATTCCTGGTCCAGCGGCATCGCCAGCCCCATCTGGAGGGCCGGCAGGATCACGTCCGCGATCGCGTCCCGGTCTTTGCCGGCCACCGCCGACAGGTCGCCCAGACTGAATTCGTTGCCGATGCAGGCGGCCAGCTTCAGGAGGTCGCGGGTAGCCCCCGGCAGGTCGCGCAGCTTGGCGGCCATCAGATCGGCGACGTTGTCGCAGATGCCCAGTTGCCGGATCCTCTTCAGATCCCACACCCAGCACCCCTCGCTGCGATCGAAGGTGATAAGGCCGCGCTCGTGAAATTGCCGCAGGGCCTGGCCCATGAAGAACGGGTTGCCGTCCGTTTTCTCGAACAGCAGGTCGGCCAGCGCCTCGACCTCGGCATGCGGCCGCCGCAGGGTGTCGCCGACGATGCCCCGGACCGCCTGCCGCGGCAGCGGCCCCAGCTCCAGACTGTCCACCGAAATGCCGGCCCGGGACACCTGTTCGAGCGTGTGGACAAGCGCGTGGGTGGCGTCGACCTCGTTGCTCCGGTAGGCGCCGATGATTAGCAGGCTGCGCGTCCGCGGGTCCGAGCACAGCATCTCCAGAAGGGCGAGCGTGGGGCCGTCCGCCCATTGCAAATCGTCGAGGAACAGGACCAGCGTATGGCTTTCGGCCGCAAAGCACTGGATGAAGCTGACGAAGGTGTAGTTGAAGCGGTTCTGCGCCTCGATCGGAGCCAGATCCGGCGCGTCGGGCTGCGGCCCGATGATGTGCCGGAGTTCGGGCAGCACCTCCGAGATGACCGCGCCATTGCCTTCGAGGGCGAGGAGGATCTTGTCGCGTAGAGCCGAGATGCGCGCTTCACTGAGCGCCAGCACCTGCTGCAGCAGGTCGCGCAGGGCCTGGATCAGCACAAAATAGGGAATGTTGCGCCGGTACTGGTCGCACTTGCCGGCGACGAAAAACGCCGCCTGTTCGGCCAGGGGGCGGTGGATTTCGTGGACCAGCGAGGACTTGCCGATGCCGGAATAGCCGGCGACCGTGACCACCCCGGGTTGGCCGGCACAGGCCTGGCGGTAGGCGGCGACCAGGCGCTCGATCTCGGTTTCTCGGCCGTACAGCCGGGCCGGGATGGTGAAGCGGGCGGGCGGATCGTAGCCGCCCGGGACGAAGTCGTCGCCCGCCGCCGTGGCCAGCGCCAGGTCGCGGGCGATGCCGATGGCGCTGCGATAGCGGTTCTCGGGGTCCTTCTCGACCAATTTCAGGATGATCGCCGAGACCGCCGGCGGAATGTCGGGATTCTGCAGGTGCGGCGGCACGGGCACCGCGGCCAGGTGCAGATGCACCAGTTCGACCGCCTCGCCGGCCAGGAAGGGCCGCCGTCCGACCAGCAGTTCGTAAAGGGAGATCCCCAGCGAATAGAAGTCGCAGCGGTAATCGACCGGCCGGTTCATGCGCCCGGTCTGTTCCGGCGCGATATAGGCCAGGGTTCCCTCCAGCGCATCGAGATGCGCCTGCTGCATGGTCTCGTTGGACAGGCGCGAGGCGATGCTGAAATCGATCAGCTTCACCGTGTCGGTGTCCAGGTTCACCAGGATGTTGCTGGGGTTGATGTCCTTGTGGATCACCCCCTGCTCGTGGATCGCCCCCACGACCTCGACGAGGCGCCGCGCCAGCGACAGCTTCTGGGCCATGCCGAGGTTGTCCGCGGCGATGATGCGCCCCAAGGGCAGGCCGCCGAAATCCTCCATCACGATCGCCAGCGTGTTGCCGGCCCGCTCCAGAGAATGGACGGTGATGATGCTGGGGTGGTGGAAGCTCTTCAGCAGCTCGTATTCATGGCGGATACGGGCAAGGTCGAACTGGGTGGGAAATTCCATCTCCAGGACCTTGACGATGACCGACGCGCCATCCTCCAGCCGGAGGCCGCGATAGATCGCCACGGCGCCGCTCTTGGCCAACCGCTCCGCAATGGAAAAGCCATTCAACGAGAACATGTGATCAACCGCACCCCCAAGAGCGGCGACCCGACCATCCCATCCGGGCCAAGCCCAGGAGCCGAAGTCAGTCACAGTAACTGGCCGGCGAGAGATCCCGCCCCCAACCCAAGATTTCTAAAATAACTAAAATCTATATGTCCGGGAAGGCCGTCAATCGAGCCTGCCACAACGGAAGATGAAGACGCGGTTCAGGAGCGGTTCATGCCGCAGGCGCTCGAATAGACGCCTGAGACCTTGCTCATTAGAACCAGGGGGTTGGCGTGCAAAACATCCGGATTTCGCTGTGGGGCCTGCTCGTGCTGCTGTCCGCGCTGTGGCTGGCCGCCGACCCGACCGCCCTTCAATCGGCCACCTTTTTCGCCGTCCGCAACGCCATGATGCAATACAGCGGCATTCTCGCCATCGGTGCCATGAGCGTGGCGATGATCCTGGCGGTGCGGCCACGCCTGCCCGAGAAATGGATGGGCGGCCTCGACCGCATGTACCGCCTGCACAAGTGGCTGGGCATCACCGCCCTGGCCACCACGGTCGCCCACTGGCTGTGGGAAAACGGACCGAAATGGGCGGTGGGGTGGGGGCTGCTCGACCGTCCCCAGCGGGGGCCGCGGCCGGTCCCCGACAACGCCGTCGAAAAACTGTTCTCCGTCCTGCACAAGCCGGCGGAAAGCGTCGGCGAATGGGCCTTCTACGCCGCCGTCGCCCTCATGCTCCTGGCCCTGCTCAAGCGCTTCCCCTATCGCCAGTTCTTCAAGACCCACCGTCTGATGGCGGTCACCTACTTGGCGCTGGCCTTCCATGCGGTCGTCCTGACCAAGTTCGCCTACTGGACCAGCCCGCTCGGCGTCGCGATGGCGGCGCTCGTCGGCTTCGGGACCTGGGCAGCCGTCGTCGTCCTGATGCGGCGGGTGGCGGCCGACCGGCAGGTGGAGGGAACCGTCGCCGACATCCGCTACTACCCGGGTGTCCGTGCGCTGGAAACCCTGATCGACATCCCCCGGGGCTGGCCGGGCCACAAGGCCGGACAATTCGCCTTCGCCACCTGCGACGCCTCCGAGGGAGCCCACCCCTACACCATCGCCTCGGCGTGGAGCGACGCCGACCGCCACCTCACGTTCATCGTCAAGGAACTGGGCGACCATACCCGGCGCCTGCGCGACAAGCTGCAGGTAGGGCAGACGGTCAAGATCGAGGGCCCCTACGGGTGCTTCACTTTCGATGACGATCGACCGCGGCAGATCTGGGTAGGCGCAGGCATCGGCATCACCCCGTTCATCGCGCGGCTGAAGCACCTCGCCGCATCTCCGGGCCATCCACCACCGGCCATCGACCTGTTCCACACCACGGCCGATTATGACGGAGACGCCATCGCCAGGCTGAGGGCCGACGCGGACGCGGCCGGGATACGCCTGCATGTGCTGGTCGACGCCCGTGACGGACGCCTGGATGGGACGCGCATCCGCGCACTGGTGCCCGAGTGGCGCGAGGCCAGCCTCTGGTTCTGTGGCCCGGCCCCTTTCGGGCAGGCGCTGCGGGAGGATTTCACCGCGCATGGACTGCCGGGCCGGCGCTTCCACCAGGAACTGTTCGCCATGCGCTGACCGCCAGGCGCCAGGAGGTTTCATCGCGACCGGGAGCGCCGCTTCAGCGCGGCGATCACCCCCACCGCCACCACGAGGACCACGACAAGCACGATCCCGAGAAGGTCGACGGTGGGGACGCCGGCTGCGGGCGCGGGGATGTCCCTCGGCGCAACCATCGTCCCCCCCGGTTGGCCGGAAGTCCCCGTTTGCTGTTGGGTGGACATCGACTCGGACGGGCTCAATCCTGGGGCCGATTGATCTGCCATGGCCGTCTCCCGCTAGCTGGCCGCATCCCGGGCCTCGCTCGGCACCAACTGGCCGGGGTGGGCACGCCAGTCGCGCCACAATTCTTCGAGATAGGGCAGCCCCTCCAGCAGTCCCATGCTGCCAAGCGCCCCGGCCAAGTAGGCACGCGGCAGCGGCTCGTGCTTGAAGCGGATGGGAGCCCCCAGGGGAACCTCGCGGCCGATCAGCGCGCGCACCTGCCGCCAGTGCAGCACGCAGATGAACGACACCGCCATCAGGGGGACGAGTTCGAGGAAGCTGTGCACATGCTGCTCGACCGGGGTCACCTCGCGCCGGGTCACCGCGTAGCCGACGTCCCACAGCGCCGTGGCCTCGTGCAGGAAGAAGGCCCCGATCATTCCCCCCAGCACCGGCGGGGTGATTTCGAGGAACAAGCCGGCGAGCACCGGCGTGCCCATCTCGGCCAGCATGAGCAGATGGATCAGGCTTTCCTTGGCGCCGGTGGTGTTCTCGATGTTGGTCCGGCGGTGGCACAGCCAATCGGCGACGCCGGCGGCGCTCCACAGCGGGATGATGTAGTAAAGCAGCAGATTGCGGGTGACCGTGGCCGGGTCGGGCTGCGGGGGGACCTCGGGAGCCACCTCGGGCGGTCGCGCGCGGCGCCACGCGACGATTGCCAAGCCAAAGGCCAGGCCGGATGCGGCGACCAGGAGCTTCTTCATCCCGCGGCCCTGCCCGCTATTGCCCCCGATCCCCCTCGCGGGGCTCGGGGCTGACGGCACCTGTTTTGGCCGGACGCGATCCGGCCGGGGCCGCCTCGTGCTCAGGCCCGTCCTCGTCAAGATCGTCCGGACTGAATTCCAGGGCGTGGAACCACTCCAGATCGGTCGGCACGTCGCCCGGCTTGCCCATGTCGTCCTCCTTCGGCCGTTCAAGGAGCAAACAGGCAGGGGATGGGACGGGTCTGCACACTTCTGGGTGAGGCCGCGCAAACAATCTGCCCATCGAAAAAAGGATGGGCCGCCCGAAGACAGGGCGGCCCATCGGCTGGCGGCTGCCTGCTCAGCGTGCCACGTTGAACAGGTCGAAATCGTGCCAGTCGAACACCTTGATGGCGGTGCTGAACTTGAGGATGGCCACCTGCCCGGCACCGCCCTGGCCGTCGGCGTCGTAGTACATGGTCTTGGTGCCCGCGTCGTAGATGAAGCGGTCGTCGGCGTCATGCGCCGTCTTGCCGTTGTAGACCATGAACTCGGGCACCGAGAGGTCGGCAATGTTGAAGGCGGTGGCGTCGAGCGCGATCTTGTCCTTGCCGGCGACGAAGTCGGCGATCAGGTCGACGCCCTCGTTCTTGGTGATGCGGAACACGTCGTTGCCGTTGCCGCCGGTCAGCGTGTCGTCGCCCAGGCCGCCCACCAGGGTGTCGTTGTCGTCCTCGCCCTTGAGCTGGTCATTGCCGTTGCCGCCGACCAGCAGGTCCGCGCCCTTGCCACCCGACAGCACGTCGGCACCGGTGCTGCCGGTGATGGTGTTGGCCAGTTCGTTGCCGGTGCCCTTGAAGGCGCCGGTGCCGGTGTAGGTGAGGTTCTCGACGTTCTTGGCCAGGGTGAAGGTCAGCAGGGTGTTGCTGCTGATCACCACCGCGTCGGTGCCCTCGCCCACCGCCTCGACGATGGTGTCCTTGGCGTCGTCCACCTTGTAGAGGTCGTCGCCGGAGCCGCCGGTCAGGGTGTCGGCGCCGATGCCGCCGTCCAGGGTGTCGTTGCCGCCGTTGCCGTACAGCTTGTCGACACCGGCCCCGCCGTTGATGGAGTCGGCCCCGGTGCCGCCCTGGATCAGGTTGGCCAAGCCATTGCCGATCAGGTTGTCGCCGCCCGCGCCCGAGTAGACCAGGTTCTCGACGTCATTGGTCAGGGTGTAGGCGAAATCGACCAGCACCGTGTCGGTGCCCTGGCCGGTGAGTTCATTGACCACGTCGGAATCGTTGTGAAGCGTGTAGGTGTCGTTGCCCTTCGACCCCGCCCACGACGTGACGCCGGCATCATCGAAGTAGTCGTCGAAGTCGCTGCTGACGTTCAACACCATGTCGGCGAAGGTGCGCGTGTCGTCGCCGGTGAACAGGAAGGACTCCAGCCCGCTCAGCGCGATCGCGTGCGTGCTGTCGACCGCGTATTTGAGGTCGGTCTGGCTGACGCGCTGGACCTTGGCCTTGTCGAACGCCAGCCCGAGCACCGAAGCGAGGTCGGCCACATCGGTGCCGTCGCCGCCCTTGAGCACGTCGGCCGACGTGCCCGCCACCAGCGTGTCGTTGCCCTTGCCGCCGTCGAGGGTGTTGAGGCCGCTGCCGCCGGTGATGACGTTGTCGCCGTCGTTGCCCTTGGCGCTGAAGCCGCCGCCGCCCAGGTAGGTCAGGTTCTCGATGTCCTTGAGCTTCGACATGTCGAAGGTAGCCGTGGTGAAATCGAGCAGGATGGTGTCCACCCCGCCGGTGCGGCCGCCGACCTCGCTGGCCTTGTCGCCGGCATTGTCGAAGACATAGACGTCGTCGCCGGCACCGCCGACCAGGTTGTCGGCCCCCGCCCCGCCGTCGAGCGAATCGTTGCCGCCGCCGCCGTTCAAGGTGTCGACGCCATCGCCGCCCTCCAGGGTATCGTCGGCATCGCCGCCGGTCAGGATGTTGGCGAGGCTGTTGCCGATGCCGTGGAAGGCGCCGCTGCCGGCGAAGGCCAAGTTTTCCAGTTCGTTGCTGGAGGCGTCGGCCGCGTCGTAATCTTCGAGGGTAAACTGCGAGAGCGTCGTGCGGATGGTGTCCTTGCCGCCGGCCTTGACGTCGACCACCACGTCGCCGAGATCGTCGACGACGTAGACGTCGTCACCGGCACTGCCGGTCATGGTGTCGGCGCCCAGGCCGCCGTCGATGGTGTCGGCGCCCTTGTTGCCCCAGATGGCGTTGTCGAGGTCGTTGCCGACCAGCACCGAGGCCGTCGTGCCGGTGAAGCGCAGGTTTTCCACGTTGGCATAGTCGGACAGACGGAGCGTGGTCAGCCCGGTACGAATCTCGTCCACACCTTCATCCGTGTTCTCGATGACGCGGTCGCGCACGCTGTCGACGATGTAGGCATCGTCGTCCTCGCCACCGACCATGCGGTCGTCGCCGGCGCCGCCATCGAGGACGTCGCTGCCGGCGCCGCCGATCAGGATATCGGCGCCTTCCTTGCCGTTGAGGACGTTGTTCCCGACGTTGCCGACGATCATGTTGTCGAGCTTGTTGCCGGTGGCCGAGACCGGCAGCGCAAGGGCGGCAGCCGCCACCATCACCAGGTTCTCGACGTTGTCGGCCAGGGTGTAGTTGTCGATCGCGGTCTCGACGGTGTCGGTCCCCTCGCCCGCCAATTCCTTGACGATGTCGCCGGCATTGTCGACCAGATAGGTGTCGTCGCCCTTGCCGCCGATCATGGTCTGGGCGCCGGCGCCGCCCTGAATGCGCTCACCTTGGTCGGTGCCGGTGAGGACCTTGGTGGCACCGGTGCCGTAGATGCCGCTGAAGACGTCGGAGGCGGAAACTTCGTCACCCAGGACCGTGGCAACCAGCCGGTCGTTGCCGAGGGCATCGACGTAGTGCAGCTCACCCGTATCGAAATAGAGGTGCGCGCCAGTGCGATCGTCATTGGCAAGGCTGCCATCGAAGGTGAAGTAGGGCACCATGAAAGCGATCTTGTCCTTGCCGCTTTCGAAGTCGGTGATGGTGTCGGCGTTGGCGGTGTCGTTTACCATGTCGTAGAAATCGAACACCGATTTGTAGACGAACACATCCTTGCCGGCCCCACCGGTCATGGTGTCGGCCCCGGTGCCACCGACCAGGGTGTCGGCCCCGCCGATGGTCGGATTGTCACGGTTCCATTGCACCAGATGCGGGCCGACCAAGCCGCTGGCGCCCTGTCCCAGATCGGCCCAGCTCAGGAAGGTGATGATCTTGCCGTCGGCGGAAATCGCGGCGTCGTACGAATTGCCGGCCGCTTCCCCGTTCTCCTGGCGGCTGACCAGGGTGACCTGGCCGGTATCGGCATCGAATTGATAGACGTCGGCGGACTGGTTGGTGTCTTCCGCCACCAGCTGTTCGGCCGAGGCGAATACGAAGTACTGCCCGTCGGCCGACATCGACCCGACGTTGCCGAAGGAGCTGTAGTACTTGTCGCTGGCCACCCAGTCGGCATCGACCTTATGATAATGGATGAAGCCGGCACCGCCGTCGTAGTCCTGGACGACCATCGCCGTGCCGTCGTTGCTCAGGGCGACGACCTCGCCGTCGGAGGAGATGGTCTCCGAGGTCCCGCCTGCGAGATCCTTGACGATGATCTCGTGCCCGTTCTGGAAAATCCCGGAGATCGCCAGGTGGCTCTTGTCGGCGGACAGGGCAATCCCGTCGATGTTGGCCGCGCTCTGGCCGAGAGTAACCTCGGAGGTCGTCACCGTCGTGCCGGATACCGTCGCCTTGTAGACCTTGGTGTCGTTTCCGACGAAATAGACGGTTCCGTCATTGGCGACCTGGATGGGCGAGGAATCGTTGAGGGACGGGGTGTTCTTGTCGATCTGGACCGTGGTTCCGGTCGACAGGTCGCGGCGGTAGAGCGCGAAGCTCTCGCCGCTCAATCCGAAGAAGACCTCGTACGCGCCGTTCGACGACATGGACACGCCGCCCCAGGAGATGCCGTCGGCCAGCTGCGTCGTCCCGTTCTGGCTGATGCGTTCGACCTTGTCGGTGGCGAAGCTGTACGAGAAGGCGTCATACGACTGGTTGGTGTCCTTGCCGGCCGCCAGGAACCGCGAATCGCCGCTGATGAAGGTGACGCGGTTGCCGTCTTCCGACAGCTGCATGCGCTCGAACCCGTAGACCTGGCCGCCGATGGTGGTGAACACCTTGGCCTTGAAGAGGGGGGCATCGGCGGGATCACCCATGATGACGTCATCGCCGGCACCGCCCTCGACGACGGTGTTGCCGACGCTGCCACCAAGAACGTCGTCGTAGCCCGAGCCGACCAGCCGTCCGACGTTGACCCCGGTGCCGAGGTCCACCTCCAGGAACGGCAACGAGCCGCCCTGTGCCAGGTCAATGGTGACCCCTTCCGGGGCCTCGGACGCGTCGACCACGTCGCCCTGGCCGATGACCGCGGCCAAATAGGTATCGAGGTCGTCCAGAAGGGTGCCGATGGTGGTCTTGGTCGACAAGCCGGTGACGGAAAACATCTCCGCCCCGCTGGCGGTATCGACCAGGCGCACCCCGGTCACCACCTGCGACAGGCCGCTGATGTCACCGCCCAGGATGGCCTTGGCAAACGACGTGGCGTCGAAGCTGAAGCGGAGATCGCCCGAGATTTCCAGCTTGTAGTCACCGGCGTTCATGACCAGGCCGGAGGCGCCGATATCGAACATCTTGGTCGCCCCCACCGTCACCGACAGGCCGGTGACGCCGAGACCGGCTTTGCCGTTCAACAGCTTGTAAAGCGCATCGGGGCCGGTGGGCAGGGTAGTGCCGGTCACCACCATCTGCAGGGAGCCGTCGGCGCCGGGTGTCCCGGCGCGCAGCACGTATTGGGTGGCCGACAGCGACACCTCGGCGAGGGCGGTGTCGGGCGGGGTGTAGAGCTTGGCGTCGCCGTCGTAAGTCCCGCCGTCGTAGATCTTGGCGGAGGACACCGTACCGGTCGGAGACCCAGTGGCAGAAATTCCGAACTTGGTCCCCGACAGCACCAGATAGTAAGACGACACCCCCGCCTGAAAGACCGCGGATGTGGCGGTGATGTATTTCAGCGTCGGATCTGTTTGCAGATCATCAAACAGGGAACCAAAGTCGGTTTCAAAGCTGGACCAAAGATCAGCGAGCTGGCCATCAATGTCAGCGAGGATTCCGGAAATGGCCGCCGCGCCTGACGAGAACTTGAGGATTGCCATTGCTCTTGGTCCAGTCTAGTTTTGCCACAATCTTCGCTGGTCTTCCGCCACCGAAGGTTGGCGGAAGATTAAAATGGCGTTAGCCACGATGTCAACGGCACTACCATTACGGAATTTTTCGGGAAGGTTTCCCGTAAGATACGGTATTCACCTGATATTGGGAGCCGTGGCCTGCATCATGGCTGGCGAAGCCTATGCCGGCGGATGCAGTGGCGAAGGGGCGCCGTGGGTCCGCCTCGCGTGCTTCGAGCGGGAGGCCTTCACGACCCCGGGCCCGTCCGCCCGATGCCTCGGCCTCGGCACCGACCAGGCCCGCCTCGCCTGCTTCGCGGCGGCATCACCGGGAACCGCAACACCGCCGCCCCCTTCGCCCCCGCCCCCGACGCAGGCACCCGAGGCACGACGGTCGCCAGACGCGACCCAGCCGCCGCCGGCCCCGGCCAGCGCCCCCGCGCCGTCCCCCGCGCTGTCGAACTGGCGCTTCGAGTTGGGGGCCGAATACGCCCAAGGCGCCTATGACGGCACCTTCCGCTTCAGCTCAGGCTCGGTCCGCACCCGCTCGGTGTTCGGAGGCACCGGCGGCATCGCGCATGCCGCGGTGTGGCGCGACCGTGCCCTCGGGGAACGATGGTCGCTGGGCGGCGAATACCTTCACATGCAGTCGAAGGCGCGGGCCGACGTCTCCATGCCGAACGGCGTCTCGTTGTATCTGTCGCCGCTGAGCGGGCTCGGCGACGTCCGCCTGACCACCGACATGGGCTTTCTCGACGTCGCCTACCGCCCGCGCAACGGCGACACCCTGCGCCCCTATGTCGGAATGGGCCTGGGCGCCGGGTACGGCACCCTCAAGGCCACCTACGGCACCAACACCGACATGATCGCCACCAGGAACTCCTCGATCATCGGCGGCCTGCAGGCCTTCGGCGGGGTGGAAATCGCGCTGACCGACCATCTCTATCTCTCGCCGCAGGCGCGCCTGCTGTACTTCACCGCCCGCCCGGTCGGCGCCGACCATGAATACGTCGACCTCGGCGTCGGCGCCGCCCTGGGCTGGCGGTTCTAGCCCCGCTGTTGCATCGCGGGGAGGCTCCCCATCTGGGCGTCAGGCACATCCACGATCGAACGGCGGGGAGCGCAGATGGACACCATGGGGTTTGCCCTTGCTGGCGTCCTGTCCGTCCACCTGGCCGCTGTCGAGATCGCCGCCGGGATCCACATCTTCTTCTTCCTCCTGCTGCGCCCGCAGAGCCTGGGCGCCCCGGACGTCGGGGCGCGGATGGCCGCGGACTGCCGCAGGCTTGCGCTTTTTTGCGTCGTGGCGGCCGGGCTCACCCTGGTGGCCTGGATGTGGCTGGTGCTCGAAACCGTCCTGGATACACCGGCACAAGCATCCCTTGCGGAGATTGCCGCCATCGTCACCGGAACCCATTTCGGGCGGGTCTGGCTTGCCCGGCTGGTCCTTGTTCTGGCCGCCGGCCTGGCCTTGCTCGAAGCAGGTCGCAAGGCGGGACCGGGCCTATCCGGCCTGCTGTCCTGCCTGCTGTTGCTGGGGTCGCTGAGCCTGACCAGCCATGTGGCGGCAGGCCACCCGAGGTATATCCCAATCCTGGGGCTGCACCTAGCCGCGACGGCGGCCTGGGTGGGCAGCCTGCCGCCGCTGGTGCTGGTCCTTCACCGCGCCTCCCGGCTCCAGGGCCCGTGGACGCACGTGGCCACCCGGGTGGTGCGCGCCTACGCCCCCTATGGCGCCGTCGCCGTCGCGATCCTTCTTGGCGGCGGCGTCGCGATGGCCCATGCCGTCACAGGCGGCAGGCTGTCGGTTGCCGACGACTATTCGCGGGTCCTGATGACCAAGGTCACCTTGTTCGCCGCCATGGCCGCCGTCGGCGTGGTCAACCGGATGGCCATCAGCCCGCGGATCCTGCGCGGCGAGCGCGGCGCCTTGAGTGCGATGGTGACGACCGCCTCGCTGGAGTTCGGGCTGGCCATGGCGGTCTACGGCGCCACGGCGATCCTGTCGCAGACCTCCCCTCCTTAGGGGCCGCCGCCAGCGCTTATGAACCCCCGCACGCGCCCTTATCGCCCTCCGACGCCTCTCCCATATCAGGGCGGTCCGGGCATCGTTTGGCGAGGGAGCAAATGGCCTCGGGTCCTGCGTTGGGGGCAATCAGCAGCGTCGCCGCGGCCTCCGCCCTTCTGGCCCTGCACGGGCCGGCCGCGGCCCACGGCTTCGTCGGCGAGCGCTTCTTTCCCGCGACCTTGGCGACGGATGATCCGTTCGTCGCCGACGAATTGTCCGCTCCCACGGTATCGTCGCGCAAGATGCCGGCCGCGGGCGACGAGCCTGCGACCCCCGAAACCGAGTATTCCTTCGAGTTTTCCAAGCGGATCACCCCCCGGCTCGGCCTGTCGCTGGAGGATGCCTACCAGGTCAAGAACCCGTCGGACGGCCCCAAGGTGTCGGGCTGGAGCAACGCCGAACTCGGGCTCACCTATCAGTTCTTCACCGATGAGGCCTCCGAGGCGGTGGCCTCGGCCTCGCTGGGCTGGGAGATCGAGCGGACCGGGACCGACCGCGTCGGCGCCGATCCCTTCTCCACCCTGACCCCGTCGATCCAGGCCGGCAAAGGCTTCGGCAACCTGCCCGACACCCTCGCGTGGCTGCGGCCGCTGGCGGTGACCGGGATCGTCAGGGTGGCGATCCCCCTGCGGGCCAAGACCCGGACCGCCACCTTCGACCCCGGCAGCGGCAGCCTCGACGTGGAGATCGAGCGCCATCCCGACGTGCTGCAATGGGGCGGGTCCGTCCAGTACAGCCTCCCCTATCTGCAAGCCAACGTAAGGGACCTCGGGCTGCCCGAGGCGGTCGGCCGGGTCATCCCCCTGGTCGAATTCGTGATGGAGACCCCTTTGAACCGCGGCGAGGCCGGACACACGACCGGCACGATCAACCCCGGCTTCGTGTGGGTGGGACAGAAGGTCCAGTTCGGAGTGGAAATGGAGATCCCGGTCAACGACCGCAGCGGGCACTGGCTGGGATTCGTCGCCCAACTCCATTTCTACCTCGACGACCTTTTCCCGACCACGCTGGGCCGCCCGCTGGTGGAGTGGCGATAAGATGAAACGATTTGCCCATGGCTGCTGCATCCTGCTGGCGACGTGCCTGCTGACCGGCACCGCCGACGCCCACGCCACGCTCGCCAAGGCGATTCCCGCCGTCGGCAGCACCCTGGGCGAGGCGCCGGCCCAGGTCATCCTGGAATTCACCGAGCGGATCGAGCCCGCCCTCAGCACCATTCAGGTCAACAATGCCAGCGGCACGCAGGTCTCCGCCGGACGTGCCACCCTGATCCCCGGACGCGACGACACCCTTGCGGTCGCCCTTCCCCCCATCCTTCCCGGGACCTACAAGGTGACCTGGAAGGTGGTGTCCGAAGACACCCACGTCACCCGCGGGTCCTTCACCTTCACGGTGCTGCCGTAGCCAAGGCTCAGTCGAGCGACTTGTTGAAGCGCAACACGCTGAGCCCGAGCAGCGCCACCGCCAGCGCCGTCATCGCCGCCAGTTCCGGCCACAGGGCGCCGAGGCCGACGCCCTTGAGGAAGATCGCCCGGATGATCACCAGGAAGTAGCGCAGCGGATTGAGCAGCGTCAGCCATTGCAGGATTTCCGGCATGGCGGCGATCGGAAAGGCGAAGCCCGACAGGATGAAGACCGGGTTGATGAGGAAGAAGTTGAGGGCGAAGGCCTGCTGCTGCGTGCGGGCGAAGGTGGAGACCAGCAGGCCGAAGCCCAACGCGGCCAACAGGAACAGCGAGGCGCCCACCAGCATCGCCAGCGGGTTGCCGACGAACGGCACCCGGAACCACAGCACCCCGACCAGCATCACCAGGGCCATGTCGGCGACCCCGATCAGGAAGAACGGCACCGTCTTGCCCAGGATGAACTCGAGGGGACTGATGGGGCTGACCATGATCTGCTCGAGCGTCCCCAACTCGCGCTCACGCACGATGGCGAAGGACGTCAGGTTGATGATCTGGACCAGCGTCAGGGTGCCGAGTACGCCGGGGATGAAGAACCAGCGGTCGTCGAGGCCGGGGTTGAACCAGGGGCGCTCCAGCAGGGTGATCCCGATGGCGGGCGCGGCGGCGCCCCTGTTCTGCGGCCATGATCGGCGCATGGCGTCGGCCTGAAATTGGGCCACGATGCGGTTGACGTAGCCCAACGCGATCAATGCCGTGTTGGAGTTGGTGCCGTCCACCACCACCTGCAGCGGCGCCGACTGGCCGTTGTCGAGCTTGCGGGCGAACCCCGCATGGATGACGAGGGCGAGCGTGGCCCTGCCGGTATCGATGTCCTGGGTGACCTGATCGCCGCGGCTGGCGAAGCGGACCACGTCGAACCGCCCGGTGGCGACGAAGCGGGAAATCAGGGCGCGGCTGGCCTGGCTCCGGTCCAGGTCCAGGACCACTGTGGTCACGTGGCTGACCGTGAAGGTGGCGGCATAGCCGTAGACCAGCACCTGGATCAGCAGCGGGACGAGCAGGCGGAACAGCGCCCAGGGATCGCGGCGAAGCTCGAGGAATTCCTTCATGAGCATGGCCTGCAGCCGCTGGATCATGGCGGCTAGTCCAGGCTCTTGCGGAAGGCCCGCGCCGCCAGCCAGACGATGACCAGCGCATAGGCCGAGAGCGCCAGGACGGGCAGCCCGAGATCGGCGAGCGGACTGCCCTTCAGGAAGATCGAGCGCAGGATCGTCACGTAGTAGCGCGCGTAGACCAGAAAGGTGAGCGCCTGGATGGCCCCGGGCATCTGGTCGATGGGGAAGGTGTATCCCGACAGCAGGGTAGTCGGCAGCAGGGTCAGAATGAGCGCGATCTGGCTGGCGCCAACCTGGCTGCGGATGCGCACCGACAGCAGGTAGCCGATGCCAAGGATGACCACGGTGAAGAGCCCCGTGGTGAAGGCAAGCAGCAGCAGGCTTCCCCGGAACGGCACCTTGAACCAATAGACGGCGGCGAGCAGGCAGAAGACCGAGTCGAGCGCCCCGATGGCGAAATAGGGGACCAGCTTGCCGATAAGCAGCTCGAGCGCGGTGACCGGCGTCGAGATGAGTTGCTCCATGGTGCCCCGCTCCCACTCGCGTGAGATGGTCAGCGAGGTGAGCTGGGCCCCGACCAGCGAGAGGATGACGGCGACCACGCCGGGGATGATGAAGTTGCGGCTGTCGAGCCCCTCGTTGAACCAGACGCGCGGCTGGTAGTCGACGGTCCCCGCCTCGGGGGGCGCCAGGCCGTGCGCGTGCGCCCACTCCGTCCTGAAGGCGGCGGTCGCGCCGGCGACCACCCCCTGGGCATAGCCGATGGCGATGTTGGCGGTGTTGGCGTCGGTGGCGTCGGCCACCACCTGCACCGCCGCCTCGCCCGTGCTCGCCAGGGATTGCGAGAAGGTCACCGGCACCGTCACCGCCACGACGCAGCTGCCGCGATCCATGGCGTCGCGCACCTCGCGCTCGCTGTCCAGCAGGCGGACGGAGGCGAACCATCCGGACGAGACGAATCTGAGGACAAGGTCCCGGCTGGCCTGGCTGTTCTCGTGGTCGAGGATGCAGAGCGGCACCCGCTTGATGTCGAGGCTGACCCCGTAGCCCAGCAGCACCATCTGCATGAACGGCATCAGCAACGCGATGGCGAGGCTTCTGGGGTCGCGCCAGATCTGCAGCGTCTCCTTGTAGGCCAGCGCGAACAGCCGGCGGATGTTCATGGCGGCCTCCCTGCCCCGCTTCGACGGGTGACCTGACGGACGAAGACATCCTCCAGGCTCGGCTCGATGGGGCGGGGCGCGCCGGCGTCGATCCCCGCCTGGCGCAGCGTCGGCTGCAGCACGCCGACGGCCGTCTCGTCGGCGACCAGCACATGCAGCTTGTCGGCAAAGATGGCGGCGTCGATGACGCCCGCCACCGGGCGCACCGCCGCCAGCGCCTCGCCCAGGGGAGCGGCGGCCATCTCCACCAGGGTGCCGCCGAGGCTGAGGTGCCGCAGCTCGCCGGGGCTGCCCATGGCGACCAGATGCCCGGCATCGATCAGGGCGATGCGGTTGCAGTACTCCGCTTCTTCCATGTAGTGGGTCGTGACCAGCACCGTGACGCCGCTGCCCGCCAGCCCGTGGATCAGGTCCCAGAAGCGACGGCGCGCCTCGGGCTCGACGCCCGAGGTCGGCTCGTCCAGGAATAGGACCGGCGGACGGTGGAGGATGGCGCAGCCGAGCGCGAGGCGTTGCTTCCATCCGCCGGCAAGCGTGCGCACCAGCGCGTCCTCGCGCCCTTCGAGCCCGGCCATGGCGATGGCGGAGCGGGTCCGCTCGGCCATCTCGGCGCGGGGCACCCGGTAGATGCCGCCGAAGAATAGCAGGTTCTCGCGGCAGGTGAGGTCGCGATAGAGCGAGAATTTCTGCGACATGTAGCCGATGCGGGCACGCACCGCCTCGGGCTGGCGCCCGACATCCAGCCCCGCCACCAGGGCCCGGCCGGCACTCGGCCGCAGCAGGCCGCAGAGCATGCGGATGGTGGTCGACTTCCCGGCGCCGTTGGGTCCGATGAACCCCACCACCTCGCCCTTGCCGATGACCATGTCCAGGCGGTCGACCGCGATGAACGACCCGAAGCTCTTGCTCAGTCCCTCGGTGACGATCGCGGGCGCGGGGGTAGGTTCGGATGCGGTCATGGCGCCTCCCCGAGCATGGCGACGAACACGTCCTCGATCCCGGGCTCGACCGGCGTGATCCGGACCTCCCTCACGCCGGCCGCCGCCAGCCGCCGTTCGAGTTCGGGAATCCTGCGGCCGGCGGCGTCGACGCGGACATGGACCCGGTCGCCCATCAGCAGCAGGCCGAGGACACCGGGCGCGCCGTCCAGCACCTCGCGCACCCTGCGGGGATCGCCGCCCACCACCGCCAGCAATCCGCCCGGCATCGCCCGCTTGAGGTTGGACGGGGTGTCGCAGCCGCGCACGCTGCCGTCACTCAGCAGCGCGAGGCGGGAGCAGCGCTCGGCCTCATCCATGTAGGCCGTCGAGAACACGATGGTGACCCCGCTCTCGCGCAATCCGTAGAGGATGGCCCAGAAGCCGCGGCGCGATACCGGATCGACCCCGGTGGTCGGCTCGTCGAGCAGCAGCACGCGGGGGGTGTGGATCAGGGCGCAGACAAGGCCGAGCTTCTGCTTCATGCCGCCCGAGAGCTGGCCGGCCAGGCGACGCTGGAAGGGAACGAGCCCCGCCGCCTCCAGGAGCTGCAGACCCCGGGCGCGGCGAAGCGAGCGCGCCACCCCGAACAGCTCGGCATAGAAGAAGATGTTCTCGGCGACGGTCAGGTCCTCATAGAGCCCAAACCCCTGCGGCATGTAGCTGATCGCCGGCCTGACGCGCTCGGGATCGGCGACCACGTCGATGCCCTCGACCTCGATCTCGCCGGCATCGGGATGCAGGACGCCGGCCAGCATGCGCATGATCGTGGTCTTTCCCGCACCATCGGGGCCGACCAGCCCGAAGACCTCGCCGGTCGCGATGGTCAGGTCGACGCCCCTCACCGCCTGCACCGGACCGAAGGCCCGGCAAAGGCCTCGGACGCTGATGGCGGCGGCATCCGGCATCGCGATCACCTCCCCGGCGGCAGCCGCGCGATGACCGCATCGGCGGGCATGCCCGGCAGCAGTTCGTGCGTCGGATTGTCGATGTCAATGCGGATGCGGTAGACCAAGGTCACCCGCTCCGCATGGGTTTCCACCGTCTTGGGGGTGAACTCGGCCTGGGGCGAGATGAAGCTGATCCGCCCCGGATAGACCTTGTCGGGATAGGTGTCGGTGATCACCTTGGCCGGCTGGTCGAGGCGCACCTTGCCCAGGTCGCGTTCATTGACGTAGGCGCGCAGCCAGACATGATCGAGGTCGTCCAGCGTTAGGATGGCCACCCCGGGACCGGCGAGCTGGCCCAGTTCGGCCTGTCGGACGGAGATCACGCCGGCGAACGGGGCGCGGAGCACCGTGTAGGCCAGGGTGATCTCGTCGAGCGCCAGCCGGGCGCGGGCGGCGGCTTCGCTGGCCTGGGCCAGCCTGATGTTGTCCATGGCCTGCTGAACCAGGGCCCGGTCGCGGGCCAGGACCGCCGCCGCCGTGCGGGCGTCGGTGAGGGCCTGGTCCCGGGCCTGCGCCGAAACGGCGCCCGATTTCACCAGGGCCTCGGCCCGGGCATAGTCGCGCTGCTTCTGGGCCAGATCGTACTCGTCCTGGGCCACACTCCCCCGCGCCGCCGCTAGGCTGCTCTCGTTGGCGGCGATCTGGGCGATGGCGACCTGCAGGTTGGTCAGGTCGATCTCGATTTGCTGGCGGTAGAGGCGCTCGTCGACGCGGGCGAGAATCGTGCCGGCTTCCACGAAGCGGCCCTCGTCGAAGGGCAGATGGGTGATCGGCGCCTGCACCTGGGCGAAGCTGAGGACGCTCTGATGCGCCTCGATGTTGCCGGAGACCGTCAGGTAGTCGGCATTGCCGGCCGAGCCGAACGGCATCGGCAGCCCCCGCGACCAGCGCCACCATCCATAGGCCCCGGCGCAGGCGATCACGAGCACGACAGCCAGCATGATGGCCTTGCGGCGTCCCACTGCCATGCTGGTGCTCTCCGACAGGAAGCCTCCCTGGCCCGACAGCCGTAGAGATGGATCCTTGGCCCAGCGGCGCCAATCGTTCGGAGGGATGATGCCGGGGCCGCGTCAGAAGCGGATCGTGCCTTCGAGCCTGAACACGCGGCCCGGATCGCGCTCGAAGAAGCGCTTCTCGAAGCGGCGGTCGAAGACGTTGTCGACGGCGGCCAGGACCTCGACGGGGTTTTCCAGCACGTCCATCCGCCAGGACAGCAGCGTGTCGAGCACCCAGTAGGGCGCCTTCCGCCAGCGGTAGCCGCTCTCGTCGACCGCGATGTTGCGCGAGTCCGTGTATTCCGAGGACTGATAGCGGGCCTTGGCGCGGGCGCTCCAGCCATCGCCCCAATTGCGGGCCACCCCGAGATTCAGCCTGTGCGTGGGCATGTCGGGCAGGCGGTTGCCGACGGTGGCGAGGTCGGCCGATTCGGTAATGCGGGTGCGGGTGAAGGTGTAGTTGCCCTCGGCGCTCCAGCCCTCCCCCAGATCGCCGGCGGCCGAGAATTCGGCACCCTTCGACACCGATTCGCCGATGTTGCGCATTTGGGACACGGCGGGAGTGCCGGGCGTCACGGTGCTTTCCAGCTTGTCCTGCCAGGAGGTGTGGAACAGGGAGACGCCGGCCCGCCCCCCCTTGCGCTCCAGTTGGGCTCCCAGGTCCCAGGTCACGGACCGTTCCGGCTGCAGGCCGGGATTGGCGAGGATGACGTAGGTCGGGTTGGTTTCGCGGTAATAGAGCGAGGTCGGACTGGGCGGGATGAACCCCTGGCCCATTGCGGCGGAAAAGCCCAGGCCGTCCATCGGCTTCCACGCGAGGGACAGCTTGGGGCTGAACGCCGCCAGAGTCACCGTCTCGGGACGGTCGGCTCCCCGGGCGGGATCGAGGATGAGGGTATCGAGGTAGCGGTAGCGATCCCACCGCCCGGCCAGATCGGCGGTCCATCCCGGCAGCACCTCGCCCCCCAGCGACCCGAGGGCCGAGACCTTCTCGATGGTGTCCTCCATGCGGAACAGCAGGGCTCGGCTGGAATAATCCCGCTGGTCGGAAGCCTCTTCGTCGCGGCTGTAGGCGACGCCCAGGGTAACCGGGCTGGCTTTGGCCTGGAGGCGGAACGACCCGCTTCTGTCGTGCTCGGACAGCAGCAGGTTGGGATCGAGCCCGCTGCCCGAGCGCCCGCCCTTGTCACGCAGCATGTCGATGGTCAGGTCGCGGAATTCCGCGCCGCCCGACCATTCGATCCCGCCGCGATCGACCGAGAACGCGAGCTTGGGATTGAGGGTGGTGTCGTCACGGTAAAAGTTGGGACGGCCCCAGTGATAGGAATCCTGCGCGGCATCGAGGGCGAGCGTGGCCGATAGGCTGTCGCCGGCGTGGGTGGCGCTCACCTTGGCGCCGTGCCGGTCGGTGTACGAGCGCTCCACCGGATACAGGTGGGGGAACGGCAGGTTGGCGGCGTCGATGTTGAAGGTGCGGTAGGCGCGGCCGTTCTCGGCGCTGAGCCCGACCTGCAAGCCGGCGACCGTGGCGCCGGCCTCGGCGCCGGTGCGGTAGCCGCCGAGTGAATCGTGCCGCTCCCCGAGACTGAGGCTGGAGCTGCCACCACGCTTGCGGCTGGTGATGGCGATGGCGCCGCCGAGGGCGTCGGCCCCGAAGCGGGCCGAGGCGGCGCCGCGATGGATCTCGACCCGCTCGATGTCCTCGACGCGGATGCGGTTGAGCGCCACCACCGTCGAATCGACGGCGACACCATCGAGGTGGACTGCGATTTTCGGCACCCCCCGGATGGCCAGCGCCCCACCGCTCTCGGCGACCCCGACCCGCCGCGTCAGCAGTTCGACCAGCGAGGCCGGCTTTTCCGCCTCGATCTCGGCGCGGGTCACCACCTCGACCTCCTCGGCCCGCGCCGGTGACACGGCAAGGCAGAGGAGGACGAAGAGCACAAACGCCCTCACCAGGGGAAATCCCGGAAACGACGGTGGAACGCCAGGTCGGCGAGCACGGCCAGCGCCATCAGCACCGCCGCGCCGCCGGCCGCCATGGCAGCGCCCCCCAGTCCGCTTTCGGCGCGATAGGCGGCGCGCAGGGCCTCGCTGAGATAGGTGGTGGGCATGGCCAGAGCGACGACGCGCCAGCCGCCGGCAAGGCTGTCCCAAGTGTAGAAGGTGCAGCCCAGGAACATCATCGGCATCAGGATGAAGGACAGCACCTCCTGGGCGCGATCCGGGGTGCGGGGAAGCGTGAAGCCGATGACGAAGATCAGGGCGAAGGCGGCGCCGCCGAAGACGATCGCGGCGATTGCGGTGATTGGCGCGGCGGGCACGAAGCCGAGCAGCAGCCACACCAGCGCCATGGCGGCAAGGCCGGCGACGGCGGCCATCAGGGTGGCCCCGACGACCTGGGCCGCGACGAAGCCCCTCAGCGAGATCGGGCCGAGCAGCCACGCCTCCATCACCCGGAAATAGTAGCCGGAGGTGAACATGCCGCCGACCACGGCCAGGCTGGCGTTCATCACCACGATGGTGACGATGCCGGGCGCCACCGTGCGCGCCGTGCCGCCGTCGCCCAGGCCGGCGGCTCCCCCCAGGAGGCCGCTGAAGACCAGCAGGTAGACCAACGGCTGCAGCACGAGGCGGTGCAGGCCGCTGCGCCAATCCAGGACGCCCTCGGCGAGGCAGCGCGCGACATAGGCGGTCCAGGCGGGCAATGGCCGGTCACGCACGCGCCGCCTCCCCGAACCAGGCGGCGCCGGACAGCCCGTCCGCGATGCGCCCGCCCGCGATCACCGCCATGCGGTCGCACAACGTCTCCGCCTCGTCGCGGTGGTGGGTGGAGAGGATGACGGTGGTGCCGCCGGCGCGACAGGCCCGCACCCGCGCCCACACCGTCTGGCGGGTGTCGGGGTCGAGGCCGGCGGTGGGCTCGTCGAGGATCAGCACCGCCGGTTCGGTGAGCA
>JBLNCP010000048.1:0-28399 GCA_050260775.1 Solirubrobacterales bacterium
AGGATGACGGTGGTGCCGCCGGCGCGACAGGCCCGCACCCGCGCCCACACCGTCTGGCGGGTGTCGGGGTCGAGGCCGGCGGTGGGCTCGTCGAGGATCAGCACCGCCGGTTCGGTGAGCAGGGCGCGGGCGATCATCACCTTGCGGCGGGTGCCGCCGGACAAGGTATGGATCGGAGCGTCGGCCCAATCATCGAGCCCCAGCCAGGCGAGCGCCCCGTCGATCCGCAGCCGTCCCACCGCCCGGGGCAGGCCGTGGTAGCCGGCATGGAAGGCCAGGTTGCGCCGCACCGTCAGATGATGGTCGAGCGTGCAATCCTGCGACACCACGCCCAGGCGGCGGCGGATCCGCACGCCCTCGCTGGTGGCCGACAGGCCGAGGATCGAGACGTGGCCGGCGCTCGGGCGCATCAGCGTCGAGAGGATCCTGAGCAGGGTGGTCTTGCCGGCGCCGTTCGCCCCCAGGATGCCGAAGCTTTCGCCGGCGGCGACGCGGAAGGAGACCCCGCCGAGGGCCTGGACCCCGCCGGGATAGGTCTTCATCAGGCCGCTGGCGACGATGGCCGCCTCCCCATCCGCCGTCATCAGCGTCCAGCCGTGTAGGTGGCGTCGAGGTAGCGGACGATCAGGTCGCGCTCGGCGGCGGTCACCGGTGCGCCGTTGACCTCGATCATGCGGTCGACGGTGGCGCTCCAGCCGGTGCGGCGGCGTGCGGCCCGCTCGACACGGTACCAAGTGTGGCATTCGGTGTTGCACCGGCGCTCGAACGTCGCGGCGGCGTCCGAGGGATGGCCGGCGGGATGGCGGGCGGCAGGCAGCGGGGCCGCCGGCACCGCTGCCCCCGTCATCGGCATCGGACAGCCGGCGGCGAGCGCGCGAAGGCCATCCGGTGCCTTGGCCGGCGGGGGGACCGCAACGGTGGTGATCTCGCCGGTGCCCGCATCGAGGCGGAAGAGGTCGTAATTCAGCAGGGTGGAGAACCACACCACCCCGTCGGGGCCGAACGCCAGCGCCAGCGGCGCGTCCTCCTCCGGCGGCATCGGGTATTCGCGCAAGGATCCGTCGGGGGCGATGCGCGCCAGCGTGCGGGCGCCCCACTCGGTGACCCACACGGCGCCGTCGCGGGCGGCGACGACGGCGACCGGCACCGAGTCGGGGCTCGGCAGCGCGACCCAGTGGACATGGCCGCGCTCGATCCGCCCCACCGCATTGCGGTCGGGCGCGGTGAACCACAGCCGCCCCGACCGGTCGAACGCCATGCCGCCCACCGCCGGGCCGGCCTCCACCGTAGCCGCCAGCCGGAAGCCGCGCCGTCCGAGCGTCCAGAAGCCGACCGGCCCGCCGGCCAGCGGCGCAACGGCGACCCAGGGGCGGCCCTTGCCGTCCAGGGTCAGCACCGCCGAGCGGAAAGACTCCACGGGCAGCGCCACGGTTTCCGCCACACTCCCCGCGGCCGACACCCGGTGGAGGCGCCCCCCCACGAGGCCGTCCTCGGCTGGCCGCGCGGTCATGGCCCACAGGCTGCCGTCGGCGGCGAGCGCCAGCCCCCCGCGTTCGTTGAGGACGAGGTCACCGAGCTCGATGGTGGCGAAGGTGCGGCTGGCCGTCGCGTACCGCACCAAACGGCCGCTGTCGAAGGCGACCGACCACACCGGGCCCCGCCTGGCGTCGAGCGCAACGCCGGACAGGCCGGCCGCATCCGTGGTCGCCGCCTCGTCGAACCGGCCGGAGGCCGGGAAGAACCGACCGATGCGGGGATCCTCGAAATGGGTGAACACCACCTCGCCGTCCCCGGTGACGGCGATCCCGTCGGCACCGTAGGTCGGCCCGCAGGCCGCGCCCCGGGCCAGCGATGGCAGCAGCACCACCAGCAGGACGGCCAGCGCCCTCAGCATACCGCCCTGGCCCGGCTCGACAGCAGCTCGGTGACGTTGTTCACCAGCCGGCTGGCGCGCTCGGGATCGGCCATGATCTCGGCGAAGGTGGCGAGCAGCTCGTGGTACACTGTCTTCTTGAGGCGGCAGTAGTAGGACGGCGGCCGAGCGATGTCGCCCGTGCGCAGGTGGGCGATGACGTAGCAGCAGCCGCCGCACATGTAGCGGGCCCAGCATCCCGAACAGGTGGGATTGGCGTCGACCCCGGCCCGCTGGAAGGCCGCCGAGATGCGGGCGTGGTCGTCGTTGAGCGGCGGATCCTGGCTGACGTTGCCGATGCGGAAGCCGTCCTTGCCGACGAAGCGATGGCAGGGATAGACGTCGCCGTCCGCCGCCACCGCCGCCACCGCCCGGCCGGCATTGCAGGGGTTGAGACGGTACTTGCGGAAGAACATCAGCTCGAACAGGTCGAAGGTGTATTCGAAGAAACGGGCATCGTCGCTGTCGGCGAAGGCCAGCAGGTTGGCGCGGTTGGTGGCGACGATTTGCTCGAGCATGGCGAGATGGTCGGCATCGTCGAGCGCCAGCGGATGGCCGGGATCGACGTCCACCGTCGTCAGGCCGACCCCGCCCGGCGCCAGCTTCGAATTGTATTCGTAGATCTCGCCGACTCGATCGCAGGTCTTCTTGGTGACGATGGTGCGGATGACGAAGTTGTCGCCTTTGGCCTTGCGCAGCTCGGCCAGGGTGCGCAGCGCGCGTTCATGCGGCGAGAACCCGCCGCGGGCCGGACGCTGGTGGTCGTGCACGTCCTTGGGACCGTCCAGGCTGACGGTGACGTTGGTGATGTGATCGACCAGCAGGTCGCGGATGTCGTCGTTCCACAGGGTGCCGTTGGTGGTGACGTTGAAGTCGATCTCGCAGCCGATGCGGGCGGCGTGCTCCTTGGCGCGCACGATGAATCCCCTGAGCATGGGCAGATTCATCAGGGGCTCGCCGCCGAACAGGTTGATCATGTAGCGGCGGCCCGGCGCCGTGACGAAGCGTTCGAGGAAGGCGTCGGCGGTGCCGTCGGCCATCAGCATGCGCACCTTGCCGTAGTCGCCGCCGTCGCCGTAGCAGTAGAGGCAGTCCAGGTTGCAGTCCTGGCTGACGAAGAAATAGAAGACGGTGAGGTCCTCGCGGTCGCCCAGGATGTGGGTCTTGAGCTGGAACGCCTCGCTTCCGACCTCGCGGGCCAGCAGGGAACGCACCTCCTCGAGCTCGGCCGCCGCCACCGGCCGGCCGGCCTCCAGCGCGCCGATCACCGCGGCGGTGTCCTCGTCGACCTGGAACAGGCGGTAGGACGAGGAATGGAACACGACCGGCCCCAGCGCGGTCGGCAAAATGTGGAAATCCTTGATGAACCCGCGATCCATGGATCATCCTCTCCCGGGATGGCAAAGGCGGGAGCCCGCGAGGGCCCCCGCCCGCTTCGTCAGTGCGCGCAGTTCACCGGGCACATCTTGCCGGTGCAGCAGCCGCCGATGGTGAGGTACTGCGCCAGGGCGGCGCCGAGCTCGACGATACGGATCTCCTTGATCATGAAATCACCTCCCTTCTCTCGTTCGTGGTCGCCTGGGTCCGATTGCCCGTGGTCGGTCTGACCGGGCCTTTGGCGAGGGAGTGCGACCCGACCCCGGGGCCGGGCCGCACGACAGGGGGAACCCAGGCAGGACGCTCCCCCCGTTTGGGGTTAGAACTTGACGCCCAGCCGCATATGGAAGACGCGGGGTTCCTCGAAATAGCCGACCGACGTGGTGGCGTACTGCCGATCCAGCATGTTGGTGATCGCGCCGGTGACCAGCACCCGCGTCTCGCGGATCGGCAGGGTGTAGGTGGCGGACAGGTCGGCAGTGAAGTAGGGCGCCAGCCGGTTGGCGTAGGCGTTGGCGAGATCGCCCTGCATGAACTGATCGCCGGCGTAGCGACCGTCGAGCCGGACCGCCAGGAAGTCGGGCTGGTCGTAGCCGAGGCTGGCGACGACCTTGTGCATCGGCGTGAGGTTGCTGTGGGAGCCCTTGGCCGGCCAGGTGACGGCGTCGACTGCCGCCGAGGTGACGCGGGAATCGGTGTAGGTGTAGCCCAGCCCCACCTGCCAGTACGTCCAGAAGCGCTGGCGCACGTCCAACTCGAGGCCCTGGCTGACCACGTCGCCCACGTTGTCGAACTGCAGCACGACGGGAGCGGCGCCGAAACGGCGCACCGCGATGGCATCCTTGATCTCGCTGTAGAAACCGGTCAGCGAGGTGGTCAGGCCGACGGGGAAGGCAAGGTCGGTGCCGACGTCGTAATTGTGCGAGCGCTCGTCGCGCAGGTTCGGATTGGGCCGGAAATCGAGCACGCCCGGGACCAACTGGCGTCCCATCAGGCCGAAGGTGTCGGGAGCGCGGAACCCGGTGCCGGCCGAGGCGCGGACTCCGACTTCTTGGGTCATGTCGTAGCGGGTAGCGGCGCGGGGATTGAAGGTGTCCCACGACTTGTTGACCGACCGCGACGTCACCGGCGCGGTGGTGAAGTTGGTGTAACTGAGATCGTAGTCGAAGCGGTCGTAGCGTCCGCCAAGGGTCAGGTTCCAGCGGTCGGTCAGGCTGATCTCGTCCTGCAGGTAGGCCGCGTAGTTGTGGACATTTCCGTTGCGGTCGTCGGTGCGGGTGCCGGTGGTCGGGTCGTTGTAGATCAGGGAAACCGTGTCGAGGGCGTAGCTGGCGCCGATGAGGACGCGGTTCTGCTGGTTGGCGTCCCACTGGCCCTTGACCTCGGCGACCAGCTTGTCGGCCGACTCGTCGAGGGTGCTGGTCTTGCTGGTGTCGGGGTTCATGAAAAACATGAAGCTGTCGAAATCGTAATCACCCTGCTGGGTGCGGTAGCTGAGGCTGCTGGTCAGCTTGAAGACGTCCGACAGCTTGTTGGCGGATTCCACCCCCACTACCGTGGTGTGGATCTCGGCGGTGGTGTTGGGACGGCCGAAGGTGTTGTTGTCGTCCAGGTAATCGTTGGCGGTCAGCGTCAGATCATGGCCTTGGGCCAGGTTGATCCCCAGGGTCCCGCCCAGCCGGCGATTGCGCCACGTCACGTCCTGCAGGTTGTAGTCCTCGGTGTCGAACCGAGGAGCCGTCAGCGGCTTGTAGCCGCCGCTGTCCAGGTAGTTGGCGGTCAGGTTGTAGGTCACCCGCCCGACCCCGCCACGCGACGACGCACCGGTGATCCAGGTGTCCAGGCTGTCCCAGCCGGCATGGATCTCGCTCTCCGGCTTCCCGGCCACGCCCTTCTTGGTGATGATGTTGACCACGCCGCCCATGGCGTTGGAGCCGTAAAGCGCCGAACCGGCCCCGCGCACCACCTCGATGCGTTCGACGTTCTCGGGATCGACCGCCTGCACCGCGGTCACGCCGCCGACGCCGGTCGGCAGGAAGTCGGCGGGCTGGCCGTCGATCAGCACCGCCGTGCGCTGGAACCCCATGCCGCGCATGCTGATGGTGGCGACACCGGCCGAGCTGTTGCGCGACACGTCGACGCCCGGCACCCGCCGCAGCATGTCGGAAAGATCGCGGGGCGTGCTCTGCTGGATCTCTTCCTTGGGGATCACCGTGACGCTGACCGGCAGGTCGGCGACGGCGACCGGCGTCTTGGTGGCGGTGACGACCACCTCGTCCAATGCGTAGGTGCGGGGCCGGGCGGCGTCCGCGCCTTCGGCTCGCACCAGCACGAAGGCGTTGTCGGCGGTCTGGCGCACCGTGAGGCCGCTGTCCCGGACCAGGGCGTTCAGCGCATCCCGCGGCGTTTCGAAATGGCCCCGCAGGCCCGGGGTGGTGGCGGCGCCGACCGTCTCGGGCGCAAACATCAACTGGGCATGCGTCTGCTCGATGAACTGCTGCAGCGCGCGCGCCAAGGGCTGGGCGGGAATGTTGAGATCGACCGGCTGCGCCGTGGCGCCGAACGGCAAGAGCGCGAAGCCGGCGGCAAACATCACGGCCACCGATGCGCGGCGGGTGCCAGGCATGAAAACCCCCTAGTCCAGAGAATCTCCGGCCGTTGGTACGGCCGTTGTTGCCCTCTAGGACGTTTGGGAGGGGCCTCCCCCTGACGTTCGGCGAAAATTAAATTTTTTGCCCGGCTATTGCCGCAGCAAGCGGGGCGGTGCCGACGCGGTACCGCGCGGGGCAAGAACCACCGAGCCGTCCTCGGATCGGGTCACCGCGATCGGCAGCAACGTCTCGAGCGTGCGCAGCAGGCCGTCACGGTCGGCGATGGCGAAGCCGCCGCTGACGGTCAGCCGCCCCACCTCGGCGGAAGCGACGGTCACCGGACGGTCGTGGTAGCGGTTGATCTGGGCCGCAACCTCCGTGAGGGGCGTCGCATCGAAGGTGAAGGACCCATTGCGCCAGGAGGTCAGCGACGCTTCGCCGGGTGCCGGTCCGGCGATGATGCCGTCCTCTCCGATCCGAGCGGCGGCCCCGCGCGCCAGGCGTCGGGTGGTGTCTGCCTGGCGAACCTCGACCTCGCCTTCGAACACGGCCACCAGATGCCCACCGGCTTGGGAGCGGACGTCGAAGCGGGTACCGATGTCGCGCAGTTCGGCGGCGCCGGCCCGGACCGAGAGCGGCGCCCCGCCGGCGCCATGGATGTCGAAAAGCGCCTCACCATCATCGAGGACGATGGTGCGCCGGAGCGGCCACCCCGGCGCGACCGTGATCCGTGACTCGGTGTTGAGGTAGACGGTCGTCCCTGCGTCCAGCGTCACCGCCCGCGTCTCGCCCTTGGCGGTGGCGACGGTGCGGGCGAACGGCGACACGACCTGGGTTGCGCCGACGGCAAGCAGAACAAGGGCGGCAGCCGCCCACCGCCAGCGGACGGCGCGCCGGGCCGGCCGGCGCGCGGCATAGCGCGCCTTCAACCCGTCCAGGTCCCGCCACAGCTCGTCAAGCCGCGCGACCTCGGCCTGGCGCCGTCGGTCGGCCTCCAGCCATGCCTGGAAGTCGCGACGCTCGGTGGCGGACGCCTCGCCCGCGCGGATGCGGGCGAAACGACGCACGGCCTCCTCGACCGCCCCCTCGACGGATGGTTCGTCCCCGGTCACCGCCATTGCCGCATCCACGATTGGTCCCGCGTCATTGAAGGTCCTGCCGGCCAAGCCCTGTCAACCCCCCTCTTCGGCCGCAGCCATGCGGGCCCGCAGGTGGCACAACGCCCGGATGATGTGCTTTTCCACCATGTTGCGGGAAATCCCCAGGCGTGCCGCGATCTCCGGATAGGTCATCTCCTCGAAGCGGTGGAGCACGAAGACCTCGCGGCAGCGCGGCGGCAGCTCATCGATGGCCTGTTCCAGGCGGCGATGGCGCTGGCGCTGGGATGCCGTGGTCTCGGGGTCGGGATCGTTGGCCGGCAGCCGCGCCAGGTCCTCGTCCCCGGCGACGATCACCGCGGCGCGCACCCGGTCGCCGCGTGCCAAATCCACCGCGAAATTGGCGGCCACCTTGTAGATCAGCCCGAGAGGGGAAGAAACCTCGCGGCCGCCGCCCAGCGACAGCACGCGGATGAACACTTCCTGCAGCGCATCGTCGGCATCGGCGTCGCGCGCCAGCCGCGAGGCGAGGAACCGCCGCAACCGGCGCCGGTTCTCGATGTATATCTGCCCAATGGCGTCACTGAAGTCGGACATTCTCCGAGCCTTCGTTGCGACCGGACGGTCGTCATGGTGCTCATGGATGGAGAAGGCGGGCCCGGCCGCCGACGGCCGAGACAACCGGCGCGCTCGCGCGTCAGGCGCGGGGCGGAGCCCGAGGAGAGGCGCCGTCCTTGGCGACGGCGCCGGGGCCGCGCACCGACGAGTGCAGGGGGCCGTCGACATGGGCGACCCGCGACGGCAGGGGGACGGGATCGGCCACCGGGGCGGGCAGGCCGGCGTGTAGCAGGGGCAGGCAGAATTGGCAGAGCCCGCTGCCCGCGGCCGCGGAGGACGGGGCGCCACCATCGTGGTCGCTCCCGCCCAGGACGACGATGCCGCTGGCGGTACAGACCGTGTTCCAGCCCGACGCATCGTCCACCGGCTTGGCCGCCGCCGGCAGCATGGTCGCGCCGATGAGGTTCAGCGCCACCACCAGGACGCCCAGCCAGGCGCACACCGCCCGCCGCAGCGCACCGGTGGCGGCTGCGGTGACCATGGCGGCGTTCGACCTGGTGCGCGATCCCCTCATGCGAAGACCATGACCTCCGGTAGAGCGGAAGTCAATCGAGCTCCTCATGAAGGGCAGGAGGCCGCCCTACCGCCGCCCCGGCCGCACCGCGGCCTGCTGTTGCGCCGCCGCGATGGCGTCCCGAAGGTCCTTGGCGCTTTCGGTCACCGCCGCCTCCTGCGCCGCCTGGGTGTCCACGGTCGCCGCCAGATCCAGGGCGGACGGGGTCTTGGAGGTGACGAAGGCGACCAACAGCTCGTTGGTCTGCGCGTCACGCAGCTCCCCCTTGTAGGTGACCGAACCCGAGAACGTCGCCGCCTGTCCTCCGGACGTCAGGTTGCGGACCAGGCCGATGGGCAGGACGGTCGCCGCGGTGGACGCCACCGGCACGTTGTCCCCCATGCCGGCCAGAGTCAGTTCCAACCGGGCGGTGCGCGGGCCGGGCGCCCCGGTCACCGGGTAGCGCTCGCTGAGAACGCGGGTGAATTCGCGCTGCATGTAGTTGGCCATGGCGCGCTTGTCGGCCTCGGTGGCCTTGCCGTAATCGGCGTCCGCCGCGTCATAGATCTTTACCGGGGTCACCATGAAGCTGGTGTAGCGGGTCGGATCGAGATCCGGCTTGCGCCACACCACCGCCCCCGGCACGCGTTCGGCCGGCTGCATCGGCGTCGCCGCCGACTGCAGGCCGCGCGGCGTCTCCAGCCCGCTGGAACAAGCCCCCAGCGCCGCGACGAGCGCTCCCAAGGCCAGAGCCCGCGTGATCCCACCAGCAATGTTCATGGCTGCCTCCAATCTCTGCAACGGCGCCGGTCCAACCTCGGCCGGCACATGGGAGAGGGCGTTACCGCCTTCAACGGCCGGTACCCCTTCGCCTTGCGGCAATCGGCGGGAGGGTTTCGTCGATCGGGTCCTTCCGCGCGAATTGGGGGCGGCGGATTGCAGCCTTGGGACGACGCCCCCACGCTATGAACCGCACTTCGATGCAACGGCAATTGGATGGGATTGCCGATGGCGATTTCTGCAGGCAATGCGGCGGCTGCCTCGCCTGATTCCGGCGTGTCCCGGATCAGCGCGACCCGGTCCGCCGCGGGCGAGGTTCTGGTGACCATTGACGGACCATGGACCCGCTCGGCCGGGCCGGTGGGGGTCGAGGATGTCTTCCACCAACTGTCGGCGGCGCCGCCCCCGTCCCGCTTGCGCCTGGCGGCGGGCGGGATGGAGACGTGGGACAGCACGTTCGTCACCTTCCTCCTCAGGCTGCGCGATCAGGCCGGACGATCCGGGGTGGCCGTCGATTTCAGCGGGTTGCCTCCGGGGGTCCAGCGGCTGATCGGGCTGGCTTCGGCCGTTCCCGAGCGCACCGGCACCGCCAAAGCCGGGGGATCGCAGCCCCTTATCGCCCAGGTCGGCCTGTGGGCGACCGCCAAGGCCGACCGCTGGCGGGACACCGTGCGCTTCCTCGGCCAGGTGGTGCTCGCCCTCGCCACCTTCGTGCGCGGCCGCGCCGTCTACCGGCGCGAGGACCTGATCCACACCATCCAGGAGACGGGGGCGCAGGCGCTGCCGATCGTGGCCACCATCAGCATCCTGATCGGCCTGATCCTGGCCTTCATCGGGGCGGTGCAGCTCACCCAGTTCGGCGCCTCCATCTACGTCGCCGACCTGGTCGGACTGGCGATGACGCGGGAGATGGCGGCGGTGATGACGGCCATCGTGGTGGCCGGCCGGACCGGCGCCGCCTTTGCCGCCCAGCTCGGCACCATGCAGGGCAACGAGGAGATCGACGCCCTCTCGACCCTGGGGGTGCCGCCGGTGGAGTTCCTGGTGCTGCCGCGCCTGCTGGCTCTCGCCCTGATGATGCCGCTGCTTTACGTCTACGGCTGCTTCATCGGCCTGTTCGGCGGCTATCTCATCGGCATCGGCATGCTCGAATTGGGCAGCCAGGCCTATATCGACCGCACGCGCGAGGCGGTCGGCTTCGCCGATTTCGCCATCGGCTTCGTCAAGAGCGTGGTGTTCGGCGCCGTGGTCGCCTTCGCCGGATGCCAGCGCGGCATCGAGGCGGGGCGGAGCGCCGCCGCCGTCGGGCAGGCGACCACCTCGGCCGTCGTCACCTCCATCGTCTACATCATCGTGATCGACGCGGTGTTCTCGGTGCTGCTCAACGTGATGGGGATCTGACCATGCCTCCCCCCACCCAGCCGCCCCCCATCCCCCGCATCGCCGTAAGCGCGCTGACCATGCAGTTCGGCAGTTACCTGGTGCAGCGCGACGTCAGCTTCGACATCGAGCCGGGCAAGATCTTCGTCATCATGGGCGACAGCGGCTGCGGCAAGAGCACATTGCTGCGCCACATGGTCGGCCTGATCCGTCCCGCCGCCGGCGAGGTGTTCTATGACGGCGAGCCGTTCTGGGCGGCCGACGAGGACCGGCGGATCGTCATGGCGCGCCGCTTCGGCATCCTGTTCCAGAGCGGCGCGCTGTGGAGCTCGATGACGCTGGCGGAGAACGTGGCGCTGCCGTTGGCCCAGTACACGTCGCTGTCGCCGGCCGAGATCGAGGACGTGGTCTCCTTCAAGCTGGCGCTGGTCGGGCTGAAGGGCTTCGACGAGTACTACCCGTCGCAGATCTCGGGCGGCATGCGCAAGCGCGCCGGACTGGCGCGCGCCATGGCGCTCGACCCCGACATCCTGTTCTTCGACGAGCCGTCCGCCGGGCTCGACCCGCTGTCGTCGCGCCGCCTCGACGAGCTGATCCTGGAACTGCGCGACAGCCTGGGGGCGACGGTGGTGATGGTCACCCACGAACTGGCGAGCATCTTCGCCGTCGCCGACGATTCCATCTTCCTCGATTCCGAGCAGCGCACCGCCATCGCCCGCGGCGACCCCCGGCGCCTGATGCACGACAGCCCCAACGCCAAGGTGAGGCAGTTCCTGGCCCGCGGCGAGCCTGCCTCCAGCGCGGCATGACGAAAGGAAGCCCATGGGACGGAAGTTCAGTCCATCGTTGATCGGCAGCTTCGTCGTGGGCGCCATCGTGCTGTTCATCGCGGCGCTGTTCCTGTTCGGCAGCGGCGACCTGTTCAAGGAGAAGCGCCGCTGGGTCACCTTTTTCGACGGGTCCGTCGGCGGGCTGAGCGTCGGCGCCCCCGTCAATTTCCGCGGGGTGCGGGTGGGCACCGTCACCGATGTCCGCCTGATGGTCGACACCAAGGACCTCGTCGCCCGCATCCCGGTCTATTTCGAGATCGAGCCCGACCGCATCAACTGGGTGGGCGGCAAGGAGGCGCAATCGCAGAAGCTGGCCATCGACGCCGGCCTGCGCGCCAAACTCAGCATGCAGAGCCTGGTGACCGGCCAGATGCAGGTCGAGCTCGATCTGCTGCCCGACACCCCGGCCACCCTGGTCGGCGCCGACCCCCACACGCCGGAGCTGCCCGCGGTCGCCTCCGACTTCGACGTTCTGAAGCAGCAGATCACCCAATTGCCGCTGCCGGAACTGGTGGCTTCGGTCGACCAGTTGGTCAAGAAGCTCGACGCCCTGGTCAGCTCTCCCGAGATCGGCCAGAGCGTCAAGGCGCTGGCCGCCGCGCTCAGCGAAACCGAACACCTTCTCGCCGCCATCAACCAGGACGCCGGCCCGCTGATGCGTGAACTCACCATCACCGCGCGCTCGGCCGGCGACGCCAGCCAGCAGGTGACCCAGTCGCTGCGCTCGCTGGACGGAGAACTCAAGCAGACCCTGGGCGACGTGCGGGAACTGACCGGCTCGACCCGGGCCGACCTCAAGTCGACCCTGCGCTCGGCCGACCTCGCCCTACAGCAGGCCCGCACGACCTTGTCCAGCATCAACGGGATGGTGGCCAGCGACACCAATTCCCGCCAGGACATCGACCGCGCCCTGCACAACCTGGCGCAGGCCAGCAGCGCCCTCAGATCGTTCGCCGACACCGTCGAACGCAATCCCAACGCCATAATCGTCGGCCGATGAACGGGGAGGTCCCATGGCTTCGCGAACGCGACTTCCGGTGATGGTGGCCCTGATTCTGGCCGGTTGCTCGCAACGGCCGGAGCCGCAGCTCTACGTCATGTCGCCGGAAGCGACGGCGACCGAAACCACCAAGAACCCGGCCGAGCCGGTGGTGGCGGTGATCCGGGTGCGCCTGCCGGACTACCTCAACCGGCCCCAGATCGTTTCGCGCACCGGCCCCAACGGGCTTGAGATCAACAACGACGACCGCTGGGGCGAACCCCTGGACGAAGCCGTGCCCCGTGTGCTGGCGGAGAACCTCAGCCACCACTTGCCCGGCGCCCGCGTGGTGGTTCCCCAGGAGGCTCTCGGCCAGAAGATCCCTTACGAGTACCTGGTCGCCCTCGATGCCTACGAGCCCGACGGACGCGGCAATGCGGTGATGCGGGGGCGCTGGCACCTGCGTGACACCCGCTCCGGCACGGTCGTCGCCGAAGGGGGGATCGACGAGCGGCGGCCTCTCGCCTCGGGCGCCGCGGCGGACACGGTGGCCGCGCTCAATCAGGACCTCAACGACAGCAGCCGCCAGATCGCCGACGCCACCGCCCGCTGGGTCCACCGCTAGCGCCTGCTTTCCGTCCCGAGGAGGGGGCCTCATGAACCGCTTCGTCGTCCATGGCCTAGCACTCACCCTTGCCCTGGCCGCCTGCGGCCAGAAGAGCTCGCAACAGGCCCAGGAAAAACCCCCTCCCCCCGGCGTCCTGGTGGCCAAGGCCGAGCAGAAGGACGTGCATCCCACCGAACAGTTCACCGGCCGCGCCGACGCCAAGGACGAGGTGGACATCCGCGCCCGGGTGCAGGGCTTCCTGGACCAGCGCACGTTCGAGGAAGGCCAGAATGTGAAGGCCGGCGAGTTGCTGTTCCGGCTGGAGCAGGCCCCGTACACCGCGACGGTGCGCCAGCGGGAAGCCGATCTCGCCCGGGCGGAGGCCGAGCAGAACAACGCCAGGGTCCAGTTTGACCGCGCCAAGCAGCTGCTGCGCACCGGCAACATCCCCCAGTCGGAGGCCGACAAGCGCGAGGCCACCTTCCTCACCACCCAGGCTGCCGTCAAGCAGGCGCAGGCGGCCCTGGATGCCGCCCAGATCAACCTGGGCTACACCGAAATCCGCGCCCCCATCGACGGCCGCATCGGCCGCTCCCAGTATACCGTCGGGGCGCTGGTGGGACCGGCGGCGGGCGTGCTGACCACCATCGTCAACAGCGACCCCATCTACGTCACCTTCCCGGTCAGCCAGCGCGAGCTCCTCGACTTCCGGCGCAAGGCCGCCGAGCAGGGGCGGACGCGCGACGTCGTCGTCCGCCTTCGCATGGCCGACGGCACAGCCTACAAGGACCAGGGCAAGATCGACTTCCTCGACGTGAAGGCCGATCCCGGCACCGATACCGTGACCGTCCGCGCCCTTTTCCCCAATCCCGACAACATGATCGTTCCCGGGCAGTTCGCCAGCGTCTCGGTGGTGAGCGCCCAGCCCGTCCTCTCGGTGGTGGTGCCGCAATCGGCGCTGCAGATCGACCAGGCCGGCGCCTTCGTGATGGTGGTCGACGGCAACGGCAAGGTGGAGATGCGGCGCGTCCAGACCGGTGCAGCGATGGAAGGCGGGGTGGTCGTCGATCAGGGCGTGCAGGCCGGGGAACGGGTGGTGGTCGAGGGCGCCCAGAAGGTCCGCCCGGGACAGGAGGTCCAGGTCAGCGAGATGCCGGGCCCGCCGGGCACCGAGCCCGCCACCCCGCCGCCAGGGGAGAACCCGTCATGATCTCGCGGATCTTCATCGCCCGGCCCCGCTTCGCCATGGTCATCGCCATCGTCACCGTGCTGGCGGGCGGCCTGGCGCTTACCCGCATCCCGGTGGCGCAGTTCCCCGACATCGTGCCGCCGCAGGTGTCGGTGACCGCCTCCTATCCCGGCGCCAGCGCCGAGGTCGTCGAGGCCACCGTCGCCCAGCCCATCGAGTCGCAGGTCAACGGCGTCGACAACATGCTGTACATGCAGTCGACCAGCGGCTCGGACGGCTCGTACCAGCTGACGATCACCTTCGCGCTGGGCACCAATCCCGACATCAACACCGTCAACGTGCAGAACCGGGTGTCGCTGGCCGAGAGCAAGCTGCCCGAGGAGGTCAACCGCCAGGGCCTGACGATCAAGAAGAAGTCCTCGGCCCTGCTTCAGGTCATCTCGCTGTCCTCGCCCAAGGGCTCGCGCGACGCGCTGTTCCTCAGCAATTACGCGACCATCAACATCATCGACACCCTGGCGCGGGTGCCGGGGGTCGGCCAGGCGAACCTGTTCGGGGCGCTGGAATACAGCATGCGGGTATGGCTGGACGGCGAGCGCATGACCGCTCTCGGGTTGTCGCCGGCGGAAGTCGCCCAGGCCATCAAGAGCCAGAACGTGCAGGCAGCGGTCGGGCGCATCGGCGCCCAGCCCTCGCCGGAGCGCCAGCAATTCCAGATCACCCTGCAGACGAAGGGACGGCTGACCTCGACCAAGGAATTCGAGGACATCATCCTCAGGGCCAACCCCGACGGCTCGGTGGTGCGGGTGCGTGACGTCGGCACGGTCGAACTGGATGCGCGCACCCGCGACGCCTTTTCGCGGCTGGACGGCAAGCCGGCGGCGTCGATCGCCATCTATCAGGCGCCTGGGGCCAACGCGGTGGCGGTGGCCGAGGGGGTGCGCAAGGCCATGGAGCAATTGACGCAGCGCTACCCCGAGGACATGGAATCCAAGGTCATCTACGACACCACCCTGTTCGTCAAGGACACCATCCACGAGGTGATCAAGACCCTGGGCGAAGCCTTCGTCCTGGTGGTGATCGTCGTCTACCTGTTCCTCGGCAACCTGCGCGCCACCCTGGTGCCCACCATCGCCGTCCCGGTGTCGCTGATCGGCACCTTCGCCTTCATGGCGCTGTTCGGCTATTCCGCCAATACGATCTCGCTCCTGGCCATGGTGCTGGCCATCGGCATCGTCGTCGACGACGCCATCGTCGTGGTCGAGAATGTCGAGCGCGTGATGCACGAGGAGAACCTGCCGGCCGCCGAGGCCGCCGGCAAGGCGATGGATCAGATCACCCCGGCGATCATCGCGATCACGCTGGTGCTGTTGTCGGTGTTCGTGCCGGTCGCCTTCATCCCGGGCATCACCGGCCAGCTGTTCCGGCAGTTCGCCGTGGTGGTGTCGGTCTCGATGCTGCTGTCGGCCATCAATGCCCTGACCCTCAGCCCGGCCTTGTGCTCCATCCTGTTGCGCCCCGGCCACCAGGCGCGCGGGCCGGTGCGCTGGGTGCTGGGCGGCATCGGGCGGGCCCAGAACGGCTATGCCCGCACCTGCGGCTGGCTGGTCCGCCGCAGCGTGCTCAGCCTGGGCGTGCTGGCCGCCGTCCTCGTGGTGTCGGGCGGGCTGGTCAAGGCGACGCCGACCGGCTTCCTGCCGGAGGAGGACCAGGGCGCCTTCTTCACCGAGATCAAGCTGCCCGAGGGCGCCTCCATCAACCGCACCCTGCAGGTCACCGAACGGGTGGAGAACGCCATCCGCGCCATCCCCGCGGTGTCGAACGTGATCTCGGTGGTGGGCTTCAGCATGCTGAACAACCTCAACCAGTCCAACAGCAGCTTCCTGATCGTCTCGCTGAAGCCCTTCGCGGAACGGCTGGGGCAGGAGGACGCGTCGGCCTTTGCCATCCTCCAGAAGCTGCGCCGGGAATTGGCGAGCATGCCCGAGGCGGCGGTGCTGCCCTTCAACCTGCCGCCGATCATCGGGCTGGGCACCAGCGGCGGCTTCGAATACCAAATGCAGTCCCTGGCCGGCGGCGATGCGGCCGACATGGCGGCGGTGATGCGGGCGCTGGTGTTGCGCGCCAACCAGTCGCCGGAAATCGCCAACACCTTCAGCCTGTTCGCCGCCAACACGCCCCAGCTCTACCTGGACATCGACCGCAACAAGGCCCAGACGCTCGGCGTCAAGGTGGACGACATCTTCACCGCCCTGCAGGCCGTGCTGGGCGGCCTCTACGTCAACGACCTCAATCTCTTCGGCCGGACCTGGCAGGTCACCCTTCAGGGGAAGGCCTCCGACCGTGACGCCGCCGCCGACATCAGCCGCATCCATGTAAAGAATGCCAAGGGAGACATGGTCCCCTTGAGTTCGGTGCTCAGCGTCCGTCCCCTGCTGGGGCCGCAATCGATCACCCGCTACAACAATTATCGCAGCGTCATGATCACCGGCACCGCCGCGCCGGGGGTGAGTTCCGGCACGGCGCTGGCGGCCATGGAGCGTCTGTCGGCCCAGACCCTGCCGGCCGGCTACGGGTACGAATGGACCGGGACGGCGCTGCAGGAAAAACAGGCGGCGGGCCAGACCCCGATCATCCTCGGTCTCGCCATCCTGTTCGCCTTCCTGTTCCTGGTCGCCCTGTACGAAAGCTGGTCCATTCCCATCCCGGTGCTGCTGTCGGTCTCGGTCGGCTTCCTGGGGGCGATCCTGTCCATCGTGGTGGCGTCGCTCAGCCTCGACGTGTTCGCCCAGATCGGCATCGTCGTGCTGATCGCGCTGGCCAGCAAGAACGCCATCCTCATCGTCGAGTTCGCCGAGGAGAACCGCCTGCACGGCATGCCGGTGCAGGACGCCGCGGTGATGGGGGCCAGGCTGCGGTTCCGCGCCGTCATGATGACGTCGCTCGCCTTCATCATGGGGCTGGTGCCGCTGGTGATCGCCGAAGGGGCCGGCCAGGCCAGCCGGCGTGCGGTGGGAACCGCCGTGTTCGGCGGCATGCTCGCCGCCGCGCTGGTCGGCATCTTCCTGATCCCGCCCCTGTATGTGGTGTTCCAGGGCATGCGGGACTGGATCAAGCGTCCGCGCCGCAAGCGCCCGGTCGGGCTGCATGGAGGAGAACACGCATGAGGGAGGTGCGCGCCTCGGCCTGGCTGACGCTCGCCGCCTGCGTGGTCGCCGGCATGCTCAACGAGGTCTCGGCCGGGGTGCTGAACCTGGCGGCGCCGGACGCCGCCCGCGACCTGGGCGCCTCCCAGGCCACCTCGCAACTCTTCCTGCTGGCCGGGAAGTTGAGCCTGGGCGCCCTCATGCTGGCCGGCGGCGGCGCCGGCGACCGCTTCGGGCGCAAGCGCACCATGGTGGTCGGCATCGCGCTGGTCGCCCTGGCCGCCATGCTGTCCGGCACCGCCCGTTCCGCCGGCATGCTGGGCTGGGCCCGGGCCCTCGACGGGCTCGGCAATGCCCTGGTCAGCCCCCTGGCCCTCGCCCTTGCGGTCATGGCCTTCCCCGACGACATGCGCGCCCGCATCGTCGGCCTGTTCCTCGGGATCAGCGGCCTGGGAGTGGCTGTCGGCCCCCTGCTGGCCGCATTCCTGATCGAGTGGGGCGGATGGCGCGTCGGGTTCCTGGCGCCTCTGGCCCTGGCCGTCGCGGTCGGCATCGCCATCGCCGTCCTGGTCGAGCCCCAACTCTCGGAACCGCGGCGACCGCCCTGGGACCCCATCGGCATGCTGCTGTGCGTCGCCGGGCTGGTCGCATTGGTCCTCGGCTTCGTATTCACGGGCAGCCGCGGATGGACCGCGCCCGCCACGCTGGCCCTGCTGGCGATCGGGGTGGTTGGCCTGGCGGCCTTCGGCTGGTGGGAGACCTCGCGGGCCGCCATCCCGCTGCTCGACCCCGCGCTGCTGCGCACGCGCGAGGTGCTGGTTGCCATCGGCGCCGCGGTGGTGGCGGCCATGATCCTGAACGGCAGCGTGCTGCCGCTGGTCTATTTCCTGCAGCGCATCCATGGTCACGGGCCGGTGGCGTCGGTCCTCAGGATGCTGCCCCTGGTGGTCGCGGCGATGGCGATGGCTCCGGCGGCCGGCGCCCTCGCCGAGGGGGTCGGCCGGCGCCTTGTCATGGTGAGCGGCCTGCTCGCCATCGCGGCCGGCAGCGCCCTGATGGTCACGCTCAGGCCCGATACCGGCTACGGCATCATCGCGCTGTCGCTCGCCCTGATCGGGGCCGGCGTCATGACGGTGGTCACCCCCGCCGCCGACCTGGTGATGTCCACGTCGGGGCCCGAGCGCTCCGGCTCCGCCGCCGCCCTCAATGGCGCCATCATGCAGGTGGGCGGCGCCATCGGCATCGGCGTCATCACCTCGGTGTTCCTGAGCCAGGCGCTGGGCGGCTTCGTCGCGCGGCTGACCGCCCTCGGCTACACGCGGGAACAGTTGGTCGGGCCGATCGGCCAGTTGCGGGAAATCGTCCGCGAGACGGCCTGGAACCGCATTCCCCCCATGCCCGAGATCGACCCCCAGATGCAACGCGACATCCTGGACGCCTACGCCCAGGCCTTCGCCGCGGGGGTCGGCCGCAGCTTCCTGGTGGCGATGGGATTGGCGCTGGTCACCGCATTGGTGGTCCTGGCGGGCATGCGGGGGCGGCGCGCGACGCCGGCCCCCTACCCCTGACCGAGCTTACTTCTTCTTGCGCGTCGAGGTCTGGGGCCCGCCGCGCAGCACCGCCAATTGCTGGCGGAACTCGTCCAAGGTGATCTGCTGGTCGCGATTGCGGTCGAAGGCCTCGAACTGGGCCTCGGGCATGGTGAACAGTTCCAGGCCGTCGATCACATGGTCGGCGCCCGCGTATTGATCGAACTTTTCCGGCGGCAGCTTGGTCTCGTTCTGATCGATCTTGAGGTTCCGGTTCTTGTCGAGGGCATAGAGGATGGTGCCCTTCTGCAGCGAGAATTCCTCGCGGTCGATGACGCCGTCGCCGTTGGTGTCGAGCATGCGGAAGAAATCGGCATCCTTTTGCTGGGCCGCCGCCATGGCCGGGACGGCGAGCACAAGCACTATCACCATAGTCCCGAGCGTTCTCATGGCGCAGCCTCCATCGTCCCCGCCACCACCGCCAGCGTGTGGTCGGCGATCACCTGGTTTTCGTCGGTGGGCACCACCAGCACCCCCAAGCCGGCCTCGGGCCCCGAGATCACGGTGCGGCCCGCGCGGTTGGCCTCCTCGTCGAGGGTTATGCCCAGCCACGCCAGATTGCGGCAGACCGCGCCACGGATGACATCGGAGCGTTCGCCGATGCCGCCGGTGAACACCAGGGCATCGAGCCCGCCCAGCACGGCGGTCAGCGAGCCCAATTCGCGGCAGATGCGATAGACGAAGAAGTCGACGGCCTCGGCCGCCGCGGGCACGTCGCTCTTCAAGAGGTCCTGCATGTCGTTGGAGATCCCCGACAGGCCGAGCAGGCCGGATCGGCGATACAGCAGGTCCTCGACCTGCGCCGGATTCATGCCCTTGGCGTTCATCAGGTAAAGAAGGATGCCCGGATCGATGCTGCCGGAGCGCGTGCCCATGGGCAGCCCGTCCAGGCCGGTGAACCCCATGGTGGTGGCGACGCTGTGCCCGCCCTGGATAGCGCACATGCTGGCGCCGCTGCCGAGATGGGCGATGACCACGCGCTTGTCGGCGACGGCCGGCGCCACCTCGCGCAGCTTCTGCGAGACGTATTCGTAAGACAGCCCGTGGAAGCCGTAGCGGCGCACCCCTTCGTCGATCAGGGCGCGGGGGATGGCGAACAGCCGCTCCAGCCTGGGCATGGTCCGGTGAAACCAAGTGTCGAAGCAGGCCACCTGCGGCACCTGGGGCATGATGCGCATGAGGATGCGCATCGGGGCGATATTGTGCGGCAGGTGCAGCGGCATCTGCGGCACCAGGCGGTCGAGCCGGACCAGCCATCCGTCGTCGACCCGGGTGGGGCCGGGCGGGGGGTCGCCGCCATGGACCACGCGGTGGCCGACCGCCAGCACCCGGGCGCCGCCGAAGGTCTTCCGCAGCCACGCCGCGATGGCAGCGACGGCGGCATCGTGGCCGGTCTCGAGGATGGCCTGCTCCTCGGTGTGGCCGCCGTAACGGACGGTGAAGCGGGGCGACTTCAGCAGCCCCTCGGCCTGGCCGCCGCACAGGGCGACGGCCCCCTCCGCCCGCGCCGCATAGACGGCGAACTTGACGCTCGACGAACCGGCATTGAGGACGAGGACCAGGTCTTCCATGGTCACGCCTCCACCATGTGGGGCGCGGCGGTCCGGCGGGCGTGCACGAACAATTGGGCGATGGCGGCCGAGGCCACCCGCGCCTTAACGCT
Source organism: Solirubrobacterales bacterium (assembly GCA_050260775.1). Taxonomy (GTDB): domain Bacteria; phylum Pseudomonadota; class Alphaproteobacteria; order Rhodospirillales; family Magnetospirillaceae; genus CALABS01. The sequence goes on from JBLNCP010000048.1 coordinate 20,252, forward strand.
GTCGGCGCGGCTGGTGAGGATGATGGGCACCCGCGCGCCCAGGACCACCCCGCCGCCGTCGGCGCCGGCGAAGTAGGACAATTGCTTGACCAGCATGTTGCCAGCTTCCAGGTCCGGCACCACCAGCACGTCGGCGCGGCCGGCGACCGGCGAGACGATCTTCTTGATCCGGGCCGCCTGCTCGCTGATGGCGTTGTCGAAGGCCAGCGGTCCGTCGAGGATGCCGCCGGTGATCTGGCCGCGTTCGGCCATCTTGCACAGGGCGGCCGCCTCGATGGTGGACGGGATCTTCTCGTTGACGGTCTCGACCGCCGACAGGATGGCCACCCGGGGATCGCTCAGCCCCAGGGCGGACACCAGGTCGATGACGTTCTGGATGATGTCGCGCTTGTCGTAGAGGGTGGGCGCGATGTTGATGGCGGCATCGGTGATGAACAGCGCGCGGTCGTAGGCGGGGACGTCCATGGCGAAGACGTGGCTGATGCGCCGGGCGGTGCGGATGCCTTGCGTCTTCGACACCACCGCGGACATCAGTTCGTCGGTGTGCAGGCTTCCCTTCATCAGCGCCGACGCCTTGCCCTCGCGGGCCATGGCCACGCACGCCGCCGCCGCCGAAACCGGGTCGGCGCAATCGACGATCTCGCAGCCGTCGAGGTGCTCGCCCTGCTCTTCCGCCATCCGTCTGATCGTGGCCTCGGGCCCGACCAGGACCGGGACCACGATGCCCTCGCGGAAGGCGGCCAGCGGACCGAGCAGGGCGTCGCCGCTGCACGGCCACGCCACCGCGCAGGTGATGGGGTCGATCGGGCGGGTGCGGGCGATCAGGTTGTCGAAGCGTTGGTGGCGGCGGAACCCCACGTCCGGAAGCTCCGGCATCTCCAGGCTGAGGCTTTCGGTGGGAGCGGTGACCACCGCAATTCCCTCGATCACCGCCTCGCCGGCATCGTCGAGGCAGCGGCAATCCAGCACCACGGCGTGGTCGGCCTCGCGCTTCTCGCGCACGGTCACCAAAACCTTCACCGTGTCGCCCGGATACACCGGCTTATGGAACCGCAGGTCCTGTTCCAGGTAGCGGCTGCCGGGACCGGGGAGCCGGGTGCCGATCAGGGTGGACAGCAAGGCGGCACCCCACTGGCTGTGGCCGGCGATGCGGTCGAAGCCGCAGCGCCGCGCCGCCGCCTCGTCCAGGTGCCAGGGGTTCACGTCGCCCGACATCACCGCGAACAACTCGATGTCGGCCATGGTCAACGTGCGTGACAACTCGGCGCTGTCGCCCACGGCGATCTTGTCGAAGGTCCGGTTCTCGATAGTCGGCATCATCAACCCCCAATCGCGGTTTCGGACCGCAAAAAATCCGCTTCCCGGCGAAATTGGGATGCCGTCCTCGCCGCCGGAATACGCCACCACCGATGAGCGCATTCCTTCATCGAGAGAGCGGCTCGGCACACGCACAGGGGGGCAAGCCACGCCACACAGGCGAACGGGGCCGGCGGGCATTCGTGAAATACCCACCTTGCGGCATGGCACGGGCCGGGCAGCGGGCCCCACACTACGGGTCTGTTTCACGGGAGGGGCTCATGGAACTCGATGCGACCATGGTGGAGGCGGCACGCCGTGCGGCCGACTGGTTGCCGGGCAACGGACTGACCGCCGCTTGGCAGGACTACCTCACCGACACGTTCCAGCGCACGGTGCTGACCTGGGACGTGTTGCGGCGGCGCGGCAATCAGTACATCGAGCACGTGGTCCAGGACCTGCCGCCGGTCCTGGTGTTCAGTTACGAGATAGTGCTCGACGGCCGGACGCTGGAGCGCCCGGTCAATTACCTGCTGCTGCGCATCCGGCCCGACCCGGAGCACCCCACCGATCCCACCAAGCGCCCGATCGTGGTGGTCGACCCGCGCGCCGGCCACGGGCCCGGCATCGGGGGATTCAAGGCCGACAGCCAGATCGGACTGGCGCTCAAGAACGGCTATCCCTGCTATTTCGTCAGCTTCAAACCCCACCCGGTGCCCGGACAGACCATCGAGGACGTGGCCCGCGCCGAGGCGGCCTTCCTGAGCAGGATCGCCGAACTGCACCCGGACGCCGAAGAGCGCCCGGTGGTCATCGGCAATTGCCAGGCCGGCTGGGCGGTGGCGATGCTCAGTGCCGCGGCCCCCACGCTCATGAGCGTGGTCATCCTCAACGGGGCGCCCCTGTCCTACTGGGCGGGCGAGGTCGGGCAGAACCCCATGCGCTACGTCGGCGGCATGCTGGGAGGCACCTGGCTGGCCTCCCTTGCCAGCGACCTCGGCGACGGCCTGTTCGACGGCGCCAATCTGGTCACCAATTTCGAGTACCTCGACCCGGCCAACACGGTTTGGAAGAAACCCTACAATTTGTACAGCAATGTCGATGACGAGGCCGACCGCTACCTGGGCTTCGAGCTGTGGTGGGGGGGCCATTTCCTGCTGACCAAGGACGAGATCCAGTTCATCACCGACGAACTGTTCGTCGGCAACAAGCTGGCGTTCGGCACGATCCGCAGTTCGGCGGGCCGGCAGGTGGACCTTCGCAACATCAAGGCGCCGATCGTCATCTTCGCGTCCAAGGGCGACAACATCACACCGCCGCAGCAGGCGCTGAACTGGATCCTCGACGTCTACGAGAGCGTCGACGACATCCGCGCCAGCGGGCAGGTCATCATCTACATGCTGCATGAAAGCATCGGCCACCTGGGCATCTTCGTGTCCGCCGGGGTCGCCAAGAAAGAGCACCGGGCGATGATCGACAATCTCGACGTCATCTCCGCCCTTCCGCCCGGCCTCTACGAAATGACGATCACCCGTGGCGAGAATGACGGGCAGATCATCGGGTTCCAGAAGCGCGAGTTCGACGATATCCGCTCGCTGGACGACACCCGCCGCGAAGAACTGTTCTTCCTGCCGGTGGCCAGGGTCAGCGATGCCAACGAGAAAGCCTATAATCTGCTGCTGTCGCCCTGGATCCGCATGGCCACCAATTCAATGACCGGCGAGGTTCTCCGGCGCTTGAACAGCCATCGCCTGAGCCACTGGGTCTGGTCGAACGTCAATCCGGCCATGAGCCTGGTCGCCGACGCCGCCACCCGCATCCGCGCCGACCGCCGGCCGGCAGCCAAGGACAACATATTCCAGGCCGGCGAGCGGCTCTTCTCGGATGCCGTCGTCCATTGGCTCGACCATTTCCGTGACAGCCGCGACATGGCCGTCGAGACCATGTTCTACGGCATGTACGCGCCGCTGAAATACTTCATGCAAAGGGAGGAGGAGGATCTTCTGGCCCTCAGGCGGCAGCGGCTGCAGCAGCGCGGCCGGGACTCCCGGGCGTGGATCGAACGGGAAATCCTGCCGCACATGGCCGATGGCGGCCTGCCCGAGGCGGTGCTGCGGATCGTCCTGTGGCTGGGGCGGCGGCGATCGGTCGTGGATGCCCAGCGCTACCGGCTGGGCGAGAAGGCGCTGACCGCCGCGCCGGTGTTTTCCGCCCCGGACCCCCGACGGATGCGGGACGCCCTGCGGCGCCAGTTCTTCCTGCTCATGCTCGATGAGGACCGCGCGATCGCAGCACTGCCGTCCATGCTGCCCCGCCCCCAGGACCGGGCCGCCGCCCTGGAGTTGGTGGAAAGGATCGCCGCCGACATCGGTGGCATCGACTCCGACCAATGGGGCGACCTGGACGGGCTGCGCGATCTGCTCGGCCTGCCCGCCAGAACCAACGGTCCGTCCGTCCCCCGCACCGGGCGGAAGCTCAAGGCGAGTGGCGAGACCCAGCCGCAATCCCGTCCGGCGCATTAATGTTGTGAGGGAGGTCCCACATGGCACGACCCGACACCACGCCACAAACCGGCCAGCCGGAAAGCATGATCGCCGGCCTGCTGTCGGCCGATGACCTGCAGCGACTGGTGGCCCACCATGAGGTGGAGGCCATGGAATCGCAGGAGCAGGCCCGCAGCATTGCCCAGAAGAACAAGGAGGCACGCCTGTCGGCCTTCCGCGAGCGGCGCGAGTTGACGCCCGACATGGTGCAGCGGGCGCTGCAGCGGTGGCAGACGGCCGCGGCCCAAGGTGCCACCGAGGTGGAGCTGATACGTTTCCCGTCGGAGCTGTGCTCCGACGACGGACGCGCGGTCAACAACGCCGATCCGGCGTGGGGGAAGACACTGGTCGGCGTTCCGGCCCAGATCTACGAGATCTGGGAACAGCACCTCAAGGCGCGGGGCTACAAGTTGAAGGCCTACATCGTCGACTTCCCCGACGGCAAGCCGGGCGACGTAGGGATGTTCCTCAGCTGGCTGTGACCGCCGCAACGCGCGGCCTCGGCCGCGCGTTGCGTTCTCAGCAGCTCGGTCCCTCCCGATTGCACGCCACGACCCGGAACGGCTGCTCCGGGCCGCCGTGCTGCTCGACGGTGAAGACGCGCTGGTCCTGGCAATTGACCTTGGCCCGGACCATGTAGGGCGATTTGCGTTCGATGACCTCGCCGAGGAAGGCAACGGTGCAGGCCTCCTCCTCCCGCATCTGCCGTTCCAGGCGCTTGGTCCACCCATCCACCGCCGGTTCCTGGGCGACGGCCACGGCGGCGGACAGGGCAAGCCCTGCCGTCAGTACCCATGCACGCATGGCGACCTCCTCGAAGGGTGTACGGTGTAGGGATAGACTCGTCAGTCGGGGCGCGCCTCCTCGGGCCACAGCGCCCGCAGCTCGGGCGGCAGCAGCCCGATCACCTTGCGCACCTCCCCCTCGCTCAGGCGACGGGCCAGCACGGTGAACACCGCGCGCACCATCGCCTCGGGGTCGGCCAGCATCTCGCGCTGCATCGCCTCGCGGACATGGGCGAAGAACTCGCTGGCATGACGCTCCTGGGTGGGCGGTGCCGAGGGCTTCCAGCCGTCGTAGAAGAAGCCGCGCACGAGCATGGGGAGCTGGGACGCCAGGTGCGCGGCGCTGTCGCGCGGCAACCGGTCCCTCAACGCATGCAGCGTGGCCCGAAGCGCCAGATAGGCATAGTGGCGGTCCTCGCTCCCCAGTTGCGCCATCACATCCTTCAGCCAGCCGTTGGTCAGGTGCACGGTCTCATCGAACGCGGGAAGGCCGGTGAGGCTCATGACGATCTCCCCTGGAGGTGGCCGGACGATGATCGGCCGCCGTCGCGGCCGCCCCCTTAACCTGGATTAGTGCCGCGCGGGACCGAACGGAGAGACTAGCCTTCTGGGAAGGGAGGGTCTCGCCATGCCAGGCCCGGCCGCCGGCATCCTCGGCACCGACCTCTATCAGCTGGCGATGATGCAGGCCTACCTGCGGGAAGGGTTGACCGGCACGGCGGCCTTCGAGTTCTTCGTGCGCCGGCTGCCGGCCCGGCGGAACTTCCTGGTCGCCGCCGGGCTCGAACAGTGCCTGCGCTACCTGGAAACCCTCGGCCCGACCGAGGCCGAACTGGAGTGGCTGCGGACATCGGGCCAGGTCGCCCCCACGGTCGCCGACGAGCTCGCCCGGCTGTCCTTCACCGGCGACGTGGAGGCGGTGCCCGAGGGCACGATCGTCTTCGCCGACGAGCCCCTGCTGCGGGTGGTGGCGCCGATGCCGGTGGCGCAGCTGGTGGAAACGCGGCTGATCAACCTGCTGCACTTCCAGACGCTGATCGCCTCCAAGGCGGCGAGGGTCGTCCTCGCCGCCCCCGCCAAGCTGCTGGTGGATTTCGGCTATCGCCGCGCCCACGGCGCCGAGGCGGGTCTGCTGGCCGCCCGCGCCGCCTACATCGCCGGCTTCGCCGGCTCGGCCACCGTCGATGCGGGGATGGAGTTCGGCATCCCGCTCTACGGCACCATGGCGCACTCCTTCGTCCAGGCGCACGCCTCCGAGGAGGAGGCCTTCCTGGCCTTCGCCCGGGCGCGGCCCGATCGGCTGGTGCTGCTGATCGACACCTACCAGACCGAGCGGGCGGCCGAAACCGTGGCGCGTCTGGCCCCCCGCCTGCAGGCGGACGGGATCACCGTCCAGGGGGTGCGCATCGACAGCGGCGACCTGGCCATGCACGCCCGTTCGGTGCGGGCGATCCTCGACGCCCATGGCCTCAGGCACGTCACCATCTTCGCCAGCGGCGGCCTGGACGAGGACCAGATCGAACGCCTGCTGTCGGGGGGCGCCCCCATCGACGGCTTCGGGGTCGGCACCAGCCTGACCACCTCGTCCGACGCGCCGACCCTCGACTGCGCCTACAAGCTGCAGGAATACGGGGGCGTCGCCCGCCGCAAGACCTCGGAGGGCAAGGCGACGTGGCCGGGGCGCAAGCAGGTGTTTCGCAACCGCGAGGTCGATGGCCGGCTGGCCGGCGACGTCCTCGGCCTCGCCTCCGAGAGCCTGGACGGCGAACCATTGCTGAAGCCGGTGATGCGGGGCGGCCGGCGCATCGATCCGCCCGAGCCGCTGGAGGAGGCCCGCAGCCGCGCCAGGGACCAACTGGCGGCGCTGCCGCCGGCGCTTCGGCAACTGACAGCGGCGCCCCCCTATCCGGTCAGCCCGTCCGCGGCGCTTCGCGCCCTGGCCGCCGAGGTGGACCGGCGCATCGCCGGCCACGACACTCAGATCCAGTCGAAATAGCCTTCGTGGGTGGCCAGGTCGGGGCTGTCGCGGAATCGCGCCGCGATGGCCTCGACCTCGGGACGCGAGGCGACCAGCGCCGCCACGCATTCGGGATCCAGCTTGCCGCCGGCCTGCTCGCTGAGGAAACGGAATGTCCGGTCGGGGTCCCAGGCCGGCTTGTACGGCCGATCCGAGGTCAACGCGTCGTAGACGTCCGCCACCGCGACGATGCGGCCCTCCAGGGGGATGGCCTCGCCGGCCAGGCCGGAGGGATAGCCGCTGCCGTCATAGGCCTCGTGGTGGCAGAGCACGATGTTGCGGAGCATACCCACGTGCAGGCGGCCGGCCAGCCCGAACGCGGCGACCATGCGGTCGACGATCTCGGCCCCCTTCTCCACATGCGCGTGCATGACCGCCGTTTCCTCAGCGTCGAGCCGACCGTGCTTGAGCAGCACCGCGTCGGGCACCGCGATTTTTCCGACATCGTGCAGCGGCGCGAACATGAACAGGTACTCGATGTATTCGTCGGAGAGGTCGCGAGTCGGCGCCAGCCGCTTGGCGACCAGGCGGGCATAGCGCGCCATCCTCTGCATGTGGCCGCCGGTCTCCTGGTCGCGAAACCGGCTGAGGCCGCTGGCGAGGTCCACGGCGGAGACCAGCATGCGGACCGGCGCCAGCGCCACGATCAGGGCGAGCGTGATCAGCTGGATGAAGACCTGAAGGTGCTGGACCGCCGCCGGAGTGAAGTAGTCCCCCTCCCGCGAATCCAGAAAAATGAAGCCGAACAGCCGCCCTTCCTCGAAGACCGGCCTGGTGTAGCTGGAATGGTATCCGGCCTCGCCGAGCCGCTGGGAATGGGGGCTCTGCCCGGTGGAGGGAAGATGGTTGATGACCCTGGGCCGGCGCTCCCGCGCCAGCGCGGCGAGCGAGGGGACGTCGGCCAGCGTGGCCTCGTAATGGGGCAAGGGATCGCTGCCCTCGGAGCTGTGCACGAACGTCTTCAGCCGGTCGGTCTCGGGATCGTAGAGGGCGACCGACAGGCGGGAGATTCCAGGGAGGACAGCGCGGAGCTCGCCGTGGATGACGGCCAGGGTGCGGCCGATCGAAACCGAATCGCCGATCTCCACGATCTCGGACTCCTCCATCATCCTCCCCTTTCTTCCATCTCGGGCATATGCTGCACGAACCACGCGGCGGCGTGGGCCGCCGCCATGTCGAGCGTGCCGTCCTCCTCGAATAGATGGCTGGCCCCCGGCACCACCTCGAGCCGGCAGCCGGCCGGCAATTCCGCGAGGGCCTGCCGGTTGAGGTCGAGCACCAGCGGATCGGCCCCGCCGACGATCAACAGGGTGGGCGCCTTCACCCGGGCCAGCGCCGCTCCCGCCAGGTCGGGACGGCCGCCCCGCGATACCACCGAGCACACCCGCTCGCCCAGCCGCGGCGCCGCCCCCACGGGGGCGGCGGCGCCAGTGCGGGCCCCCCACAGGCCCACCGGCCGGGCGCGCCCACCCGCGGCGGCGGCGGCCCCCGCCACCGCCGGCGCCCG
>JBLNCP010000049.1:0-80573 GCA_050260775.1 Solirubrobacterales bacterium
GTTCCGCGAGGCGGCGCAGAAGGTGCGCCAGGGCGCCCAGCAGCAGGAGGCCGAGCACCGCCGCAACCGGCGCAAGCTGCAAAGCGAGATCCTGGCGCTGACCAACGCCATCGACGAGGAGGTCAGCGGCGCCATCGGCGTGGTGATGAACGAGGCCGACAGCATGATCGGCGCCGCCGATGCCATGGCGGTGGCGGTGGACGCGGTCAAGAGCCGCTCGACCGCCGCGTCCTCGGCCTCGCAGTCGGCCAATGACAGCGTCGATGCCGTCGCCGCCGCCGCCGAGGAGCTGTCGTCCTCGGTGCAGGAAATCAGCCGCCAGGTCTCCACCTCGACCCGCATCGCCTCCGAGGCGGAGAACGAGGCGACCAAGGTCGACCGCATCGTCAAGGGGCTGGCCAGCGCGGCCGAAAATGTCGGCGCCGTGGTCAACCTGATCACCGACATCGCCGGCCAGACCAATCTGCTGGCGCTCAACGCCACCATCGAGGCGGCGCGCGCCGGGGAAGCCGGCAAGGGCTTCGCCGTGGTCGCCGGCGAGGTCAAGAACCTCGCCAACCAGACCTCGCGCGCCACCGAGGAGATCGGCCAGCAGATCGCCGAGGTGCAGGCCGCGACCCACGAGGCGGTGGAGGCCATCGCCAGCATCACCGCGACCATCGGCCAGTTGAGCGACATCGCCAACACGATTACCGCCTCGGTCGAGGAGCAGGGCGCCGCCACCGCGGAGATTTCCCACAATGTCCGTGAGGCGGCGGTGGGCACCTCCGAGGCCTCCAGCAATATCCATGGCGTCAGCCAGGCGTCGACCGAGGCTGGCCAGGCGTCGCGGGACGTGCTGCAGGCCGCCGACGGTTTGTCCGCCCAGGCTGAACGTTTAAGGAGAAATGTTGACGATTTTCTCGCCACAGTACGCGCGGCGTAATGAAAGGTGGAAAGTACACCCCTCTTTTGAGTAAGCTGACCAATAGCCGGATAAAGCGTCAACTAGAACGCGAGACGGCGAGGGAGGAACAGCGTGCTTGCGCGCGACTTGTCTTTTGCCGACCTGGTCAAATTTGACTCGGATGCGGGCACGATCGACTTCTGCGGACGGCGTGCGGTGCTGGTCCAGGCGGAGGCCCTTGGCGCTTTGCGCAAGGAGCTGATCGACACGCTCGGCCTGGAAACCGCCAAGATCATCCTGACCCGCTATGGCTATTCGTGCGGCCAGAACGACGCCCGCAACCTCGGTTCGGCGCACGGCCATCTCAGCCTGTCCGACTTCGTCATGGCAGGTCCGCGCCTGCACATGTTCGAAGGCGTGGCGAGGGTCGGCATCGATTCGCTGTACGTCGTCCCCGGCGAAAGCAATTTCACCATGTCGGGGACCTGGCAGTCGTCGTACGAGGCCGAACAGCATCTCCGGCTGTTCGGGCAGGCGTCGGAGCCGGTGTGCTGGACGCTCACCGGCTATGCCTCGGGCTTCTCGTCGACGGTGTTCCAGACCCCGATGATCTGCATCGAGGACCGCTGCGTCGGGCGCGGCGACCCGGTGTGCTCGTGGCGGCTGATCCCGGCGGATTCCTGCGGCCCGGAATTGGACGAGCAGCGCAAGTCCTTCATGCCGCTGAACCTCACCCAGCAGATCAACCTGCTGGAGCAGAAGGTGGCGCAGCGCACCGCCGACCTGGTGGCCTCGGAATCGCGCTACCGCGACCTGGTGGACAATCTCCCCGAGATCATCTTCAGCCTGGACTCGCTGGGTCGGCTGGTCCACCTCAACCGCGCCGGCCGTCGCCGCCTGCGCCTCGACCTCGACGGCCGCATGGTGCCGCTGGCCCGCCTGATGCCGCTGCAGCATCGCCGGCGCCTGGCCCGCCTGCTCGGACAGTTGGGCGAGAAGCGGGCCGAGGGCCGCATCGAAGTCACCCTGCGCTCCCTGGAAGGCGAGGAGATCCCCGCCCAATTGCAGGTCAGCCCGGTGATGGACGGCGAGCTGCTGACCGGCTACCGCGGCCTTGCCATCGACATCAGCCAGGCGCAGGCGCGCGAGCGCAAGCTGGTCGAGTACGCCTCCAACCTGGAGACGCAGTTGTTGCAGGCGACCCGCCTGGCCGGGCTCGGTCAGTTCGCCTCGGGCATCGCCCACGAGATCAACAATCCCATGGGCCTGATCTCGGCCTACGCCGAAGACCTGTTCGACGCGCTGGACGAATTGCCGGAACACCCCACGGCGCAACGGCTGCGGCGCGGTCTGGCGACCATCCAGGAGCAGGCCTACCGCTGCAAGTTCATCACCCAGAACGTGCTGTCGTTCGCGCGCGACCAGGCCGTCAACCTGGAGACCGCCGACCTGAGCGCGCTGGTGCGCGAGAAGGTGAGCTTCTTCGCCGATCGCGCCAGCGCCCGCAATCTCGACGTTCGCCTCGAACTCGCGCCCGACCTGCCGACCGTGCGCACCGACCCGGTGCTGTTGGGGCAGGTGCTGCTGAACCTGATGAAGAACGCCGCCGACGCGCTGGAAGGGCGGGGCACCATCTGGATCAGCATGGGGATCGCGCGCAACCGCCTGCGCCTCGAAGTCGGCGACAGCGGGCCCGGGCTGGCGCCCGACGTGATCGACAAGGTGTTCGATCCGTTCTTCACCACCAAGGCACCCGACCAGGGAACCGGTCTCGGGCTGTCGATCTGTTTCGGCATCGTCCGCTCACTGGGCGGTACGCTGACTTGCGGCAACCGTCCCGCCGGCGGGGCATGGTTCCGCGTGTCGCTGCCGCTCACCAACGGGAAGGGGGGAGAATGACCCAGGGACACCTCCTCATCGTCGACGACGAACCCCACTACCGCGAGCTGCTCAACGAGCGCCTGGGGCGAAAGGGGTGGACGGTGTTCACCGCCGCCAGCGGAACCGAGGCGCTGGGCATCGCCGAATCGGCGGGCATCGACGTGGCGCTGGTCGACATCCTGATGCCCGGTATGGACGGGCTGGAGCTCCTCGAGAAGCTCAAGGCCATCGATCCGGCCATCGAGGTGGTGGTGCTGACCGGCCATGCCAGCGTCGAGACCGCCATCCGGGCCATGAAGCTCGGCGCCTTCGACTATCTGTCCAAGCCCTACAAGCTGTCGGAACTCGATCTGGTGATCGAACGGGGAGCCGAGCGGCGGCGCCTCTCGCACCGCTGCGTCGGTCTGGCCGCCCAGGTCGAGCACCTGAAGGGCCGCCGCGACCACATCGTCGGCGAGTCCCCCGCGTGGCTGGCCGCCCTGCAACTGGCGCGCAAGGTCGCGCCGCAGAACCTGCCGGTGCTGATCACCGGCGAGAGCGGCACCGGCAAGGAGGTCATCGCCTCGGCCCTGCACCGCTGGAGCAACCGCTCCTCCGAGATCCTGGTGCCGATCAATTGCGGCGCGCTCCCGGACCAGTTGCTGGAAAGCGAGCTGTTCGGCCACCGCCGCGGTGCGTTCACGGGGGCGCTGAACGACAAGGAAGGCCTGTTCCAGGTGGCCTCGTCGGGCACCCTGTTCCTCGACGAGATCGGCGAACTGCCGCTGGCGCACCAGTCCAAGCTGCTGCGCGTGATGGAGAGCGGCGAGTTCCGTCCCATCGGCCAGACCGCCCTCAGGCGGACCGATGCCCGCGTCATCGCCGCCACCAACCGCGACCTGGAGGCTGAGGTGGCGGCCGGGCGCTTCCGCGAGGACCTGCTTTACCGCCTCAACGTGGTGACGATCCGGGTGCCGCCGCTGCGCGAGCGGGCCACCGACGTGCCGATGCTCATCGCCCACTTCATGGCCCAGAGCCAGGCCGAGGCCCTCGACCTCGAACTGGGCGCCATGGGCCGGCTGATGGATTATTCCTGGCCCGGCAACGTGCGCGAGCTGCGCAACGTCGTCGAGCGCATGCTCATGCTGGCCGACGGCCCGATGATCACCGAGCGCCTGGTCGCCAGCCTGCTGGTCGAGAAGAACGAGCGCCCGCGCAACGGCCATGGCCAGAACATGAAGTTCGAGCAGGTGATGACGCTCGACGACATGGACCGCACCTACGTGCGCTGGGTGCTCGGCCGCTGCGGCGGCAACATCACCACGGCGGCGCAGAAGCTCAAGATCTCGCGCTCGACGCTCTATCGCCATCTTGACCAGTCGGCCGCGAAGTGACGGCCGCGGGTTCCCTCTCGCCGAGAGTGGCACAGCCGATCGCCGCCAATGCCAGCGCCGCTGAAATCAGCAGGTGCAGGCCGACGGGCTCCTTGAGGAAGATCGCCGCGCCGGCGATTGCGCTCAGAGGCATCAAGGTCGTGTAGCTTCCGGCCGTCGCCCCGGACACCCGGCCGACGCCATGGAACCAAAGGAGGAAGGCGCCGACGGTGACGGCGCCGCCCATGTAGGCCAGCGCCGCCAGCACGGGGCCCGTTAAGATGGTGGGGCCGGTCGCAGCCAGCTCGAGGCCACCGGGCACCGCCAACATGACGAGGGCCAGCACGGTGACGGCCACCGTGTTGTCGATGGGACTGACCGTTGTCGTGATCCGCATGCGCAGGATGGTGAACAGCGCCTCGCCGAGGACGGCGACCAGAACCAGGGCGGCCCCGAGCAGGGCGTCGCCGTCAAGGCGCCCGACTCCCGCGGCGTCTTCCCCCCCGTTGAGGACCACCAGTGCGGCAAAGGCCAAGACTGCCCCCAAATCCTTCATGCGCTTGTGACTCTCCCCCGCGAACGCGAGGGCCATCAGGTAGACCACCGCTGGGGTGGTGGCCATCAGGATTCCGCCCTGGCTGGCGCCGATCAGCCTGAGGCCGAAGAACATGGCCGCCGAGAACAGCGCGACGCCGAAGAATGCCTGGGCGGCGATGACCGACCAGGCGGCGCGGTCCAGTAATGCAAGCCGGCGCCACGTTCCCGGCATCAGGGGCGTCAGCAGCAGCACCGCCGCCAGGAAACGCAGCATCGAACCGGCGAACACCGGGACCTCGAAGGTCAGGTAGCGCGATACCGGGACCGAACTTCCTACGATAACCATTGCGCCGGCCAGAGCCAGGTGTGCGCCGATAGTGCGTTGCATTGGTGTGTACCGCGTGTATTAGTCGACGAAGCTCTACCAATGGATGTTTACCCGACCGGGGGAGCTTTTGCCACCCTCTTGGCTTGTCGGGGTTTGTCCATTATTGAAGGAGGTAAAGCGGAACATCCGCAGGCACGGCGAAAACGCTGGCCACGAACAGGGCAGGGGGAGACGACGAGATGGGACGTATTTTACGCGACGTCATCAAGGGGCGCACCGTGGTCACCATGGCGCCGGACACCAGCGTACGCGCCGCCGCGAAGGCGATGAAGGCCAACAACGTCGGTTCGGTGGTGGTGGTCGAGGGCACGACCCTCAAGGGCATCGTCACCGAGCGTGATGCGCTGTTCAAGGTGGTGGCCGAGGGCCTCGACCCCGACAAGACGCCGCTGTCGGCGGTAATGACCGAGAAGGTCATCACGGTGACCGCCGAGGCCAAGCTCATGCACGCGCTCCACATCATGCATGACGGCGGCTTCCGCCACATGCCGGTGGTCGACGGCGACCGCCCGGTGGGCATCGTCTCGATCCGCGATGCGTTCGGCGACGAACTGGCCCGCTTCGGCCGCGAGCTCGACCGCAAGGAAGCGATCCTGGCGGTGCGGTAGCTGCGCTTCCACACTGTCATCCTGAGCGGAGCGAAGGATTTCGGCCCGGTGCGCAGGCACCGCCTCCGCCCGATGAGATCCTTCGTCGCGACGCTCCTCAGGATGACGGATTAGAGCTTCTCAGTACGACTTGGCGAACACCGCGGTCAGCGTCGCCGGCTTGCCGGTCAGCACGCAGGTGCCCTGCTTGCCGTCCTGCTCGACCGGGATGTTGCGGATGGACACCGCCAGTTCCTTCAGCGATTCCTCGCTGGCGGCGTCACCGCACCACTTGGCGACCACGAAGCCGGTGTCCTCCTGCTTGAAGTAGGCGTCGAAGGCTGCGCGGTCGGTGATGTCGGTGCGGGTCTTGGCGGCGCGCCAAGCCTTGGCCTGCTCGAACAACGCCTCGTCGACCTGACCAAGCATGGCGCCGATGTCGGCGGCCAGCCTGTCCCAGGCGATGAACTGCTTCTTGCCGTGCACATCGGTGCGGAAGGTGACGGCGGCGGTGTTTTCGGCGAGGTCGCGCGGACCGATCTCCAGGATCAGCGGCGCGCCCTTCTTGACCCAGCCCCAGCGGCGCGGGCCGGCATTGCCCTCGCGGGTGTCGACGGTGGCGCGCACCGGCTCACCTTTGTAGGTGGCCTGGCGCAGGCGCGCGGCCAATTGCTTGCAGGCGTCGAGCACGGCGTCGTCACCCTCGCCGCGCAGCACCGGAATGATGACCACCTGCGAGGGGGCGAGCTGCGGCGGCAGCCGCAGGCCGTCGTCGTCGCCGTGGGTCATGATCATGGCGCCGATCAGGCGGGTCGAGACGCCCCACGAGGTGGTGTAGGCGAGGCTGAGATTGCCGTCGCGGTCCTGGAACTCGATGTTGGCGGCGCGGGCGAAGTTCTGGCCGAGGAAGTGCGAGGTGCCGGCCTGCAAAGCCTTGCCGTCCTGCATCATGGCCTCGATGGAATAGGTGCGCACCGCACCGGGGAAGCGCTCGGATTCCGACTTCTCGCCGACGATGACCGGGATGCGCATGAAGTCCTCGACCAGCTCGCGGTAGGCCTCAAGCATGGTCATGGTCTCTTCCATGGCCTCGGCCTCGGTGGCGTGGGCGGTGTGGCCCTCCTGCCAGAGGAATTCCGAGGTGCGCAGGAACAGGCGCGGGCGCATCTCCCAGCGCACCACGTTGGCCCACTGGTTGATCTTCACCGGCAGGTCCCGGTAGGACTTGATCCACTTGGCGAAGCTCTCGCCGATCATGATCTCGGAGGTGGGGCGGACCACCAGCGGGGTCTCCAGCTTGCCCTCCAGCACCAGGTCGCCGTCCTTCTCCACCAGGCGGTGGTGGGTGACCACCGCCATCTCCTTGGCGAAGCCCTTGACGTGCTCGGCTTCCTTCTTGATGAGGTCGAGCGGGATGAACAGCGGGAAGTAGCAGTTGTCGTGCCCGGTGGCGCGGATCTTGCCGTCCAGCTTGCGCTGGATGTTTTCCCAGATGGCGTAGCCCCAGGGCTTGATCACCATGCAGCCGCGCACGCCGGAATGCTCGGCCATGTCGGCTTCCTTGACCACCTCCTGGTACCACTCGGGGAAGTTGGAGGCGCGGGCTACGGAGATGGCGTGCTTGGTCATGATGTGTCTTGTGCCGGTGGGGAAATGGACGGTTAGATATAGTCGGACGAGCGCCGCTGTCCAAGCGATTTGCAGGCCGCCCGGCAGCCTGATAGGGTGGGGAAATGCCACCCCTCGCGCTGTTTCTCCTGCAATCGATCCTGGTCGTCGGCGTCCCCTACGCGGTGTGGCGCCTCAGGCTGGTGCGCGGATGGGCGCCCTTGGTGGTGGTGCAGATCGCGTTCGGGGTGGCCATGGGACCGAGCTTGCTCGGGCGATACGCGCCTGAGGTGGCCGGGTTCCTGTTCCCGCTCCGTGCGCTGGAGGCGCTGGACGGACTGGTGTGGCTGGCGGTGACCTTTTTCACCTTTACCATCGGCCTCCATTTCGATCTCGCCGAAATCCGCGGGCGAGGGCGCGCCTTCGCCGTGACCAGCGTGGCCACCGTGGCGGTGCCTACGCTCGCCGGAACCCTCGCCGGTCTGGCAATGGTGCGATGGGTGCCGCAGGCGTTGGGGCCGGCCGCCGAACCGTGGACCTTCGCCGTCGGGATCGGCATCGCCATCGGGGTGACGGCGCTCCCCGTCCTGGCCGCGATCCTGCGTGAGATGCATGCCATGAAGAGCCCGCTCGGCATTGAGGCGCTGGGCTGCGCCGCCGTCAACGACGCCGCGCTGTGGGTGATGGTGGCGGGGCTTGTCGCCTATGTCCGTGGCGGTGGGCCCGGGGGCGTGGCGGTGTCGGTAATGGGAGCCGGCCTCTATGCCGCCTTCATGTGCTGTGGCGTACGGCGCCTGCTGGCCCACGCCATCCGGGCCGAGCGCGTCAACGAACGCGACATGGTGCTCCTGGCGGTCGGATTGATGATTTCGGCCCTGGTCACCGAGATGATCGGGCTGTCCGCCCTGGTCGGCGGGTTCTTCTTCGGCGCCGTGGTGCCCAAGGCGGTGGCCCGCGACGTCCTGGCACGGCTCGAGCCGTTCCTCATGGTGGTGCTGCTGCCGTTCTTCTTCATCGCCACCGGTCTCAAGGCCGACTTCCACCTCGGCTCGGGCGCCGGGGCGGTGTTCGTGCTGGCGCTGGCGGTCTCGGTGACCGCCAAGCTGGCCTCGGCGGCGCTGCCGGCACGGGCCTTCGGCCGGCCCTGGCCGGATGCCCTGGCGCTCGGCGCCCTGGTCGGCGCCAAGGGACTGATGGAGCTGGTGGTGCTGACCGCGCTCAAGGACGCGGGCATCATCTCGCCGGTCGCCTTCGCCGGGATGGTGCTGATGGCACTGGCAACCACCGCGCTCGCCCGCCCGCTCACCGCAGTTTTCCTGTCATGGCGGCATTGACGGCCCGGCAGGGTTTGGTCCAGCTTGGGCCCATCCCGCCGCATCAGGAAGAGGCCCCCCATGAAGACGGTCGCCGCCATCTCGTTCCGCAACGATCACAGCGTGAGCATGGATATCGAGGCGGTCACCCGGATCGAGCTTTCGCCGCCGGTCCAGCTCGACGACGGCTCGTGGGGCTGCGAAATGCTGGTGCGCAGCACCCACGGCACGGTCGCGGTGCAGCTGCAGGCCGATTCGCCCGACAAGCTGCTGGTCAGCAACGGGCTGGAGTAGATTACGTGGGAATCGCGTAGCTGGCGGTGGCGTGGGCGATCAGCTCGTCGCTGTCGGCGGCCACCAGCTCGACGGCGGCCACGGCCAAGCGCCGTCCCATCTTGAGAACGCGCGCCTCGGCCACGATATCAGTGGCTCCCGCCTTGCGCAGGAAATTCATGGTCAGGTTGGTGGTCACCACCATCTCGACCGGCCCCGCCATCGACAGCACCGCCGCCCACAGGGAGACATCAGCCAGCGTCATCATCGCCGGACCGCTCACCGTATCCACCGGACGCGCCAGATGCGGCCCGTAGGGCATCAGCAGCCGGGCGGCACCCTTGCGGATATGCTCCGCCCGGATGTTCATATGCACCGCCAGCGGCACCTTGGACAGTAGCTCGGCGTTAAACACTTCTGGGGTGATGGCTGCCATCGTTCGCTCTTGAAAGCCTGTGCGCTTGGGGGCCACACTTTCCGCCAACCAAACTCCGAACACAAGGGAGCCGACATGCATACCGGGGCCGCTGACGCCATCCTCCTCACCAGCATTGACAACGGTGTCGCGACGCTGACGCTGAATCGGCCGCAGGCGCGCAACGCGCTGTCGACCGCCATGATGAGCGCGATCGAAGCGGCCCTGGCCAACGTCGGCGCCGACCCCGAGGTCAAGGTGGTGGTGATCGCCGCCAACGGCCCCGCCTTCTGCGCCGGCCACGACCTCAAGGAGATGCGGTCGCTGGAGGGCGAGGCGGCGGTGGCGGCCGTGTTCGCGCAGTGCTCGCGCATGATGACCGCCGTGGTGCGCCTGCGCCAGCCGGTGATCGCCAAGGTCCACGCCATGGCCACGGCGGCGGGCTGCCAGCTGGTGGCCTCGTGCGACCTCGCCTTCGCCTCCGAGACCGCCCAGTTCGCCACCCCGGGCGTCAACATCGGCCTGTTCTGCTCGACGCCCATGGTGGCACTGTCGCGTGCCGTCGGCCGCAAGCAGGCGATGGAAATGCTGCTGACCGGCCGCCCGATCGACGCCCGCACTGCCGAGGCGTGGGGGCTGATCAATCATGCGGTGCCGGCCGGCGACCTCGATGCGGCGGTGGCCGAGATGGCGGCGCTGGTGGCGTCCAAGTCGCCCTACACCGTCAAGGTCGGCAAGGAGGGGTTCTACCGCCAGGCCGAGATGGGGCTCGACGACGCCTATGCCTACGCCGCCCGCGTCATGACCGAGAACATGCTGGCCCACGACGCCGCCGAGGGGATCGACGCCTTCCTGTCCAAGCGCACCCCGTGCTGGCAGGGCCGTTGATGGCGCGAACAATCATCATTGATTTATTAGTCATCACTTATCTACTCTGATCCCTCAAGAGCCGGACGGCCGAGGACAGGGACAGGGATCACGGGCATCTTGGGAGGCGGCCCCGCCGGGGGTCGCGCCGTGGGGATGTGCGCCCTTCCGACCACCTCGGGCCGTGCCAGTCACGTGCCCCAGGAGTCCGCATGAGGGATCCCGTTTCGACCCGCGATAGCGACCTCGGCCGGTCCGAGGTCAAGACCACCACCTGCTACATGTGCGCCTGCCGCTGCGGCATCCGCGTCCACATCCGCGACGGCGAGGTCCGCTACATCGAGGGCAATCCCGACCATCCCCTGAACCACGGGGTGATCTGCGCCAAGGGCGCGTCGGGGATCATGAAGCAGTATTCCCCGGCCCGCCTGACCCGACCGCTCAAGCGCAAGGACGGGGCCGAGCGCGGTGAAAACGCCTTCGAGCCGATCTCGTGGGACGAGGCCTTCGCCACGCTGGAGGCCCGGCTCGGGCACATCCGCGCCACCGATCCCCGCAAGCTGGCCCTGTTCACCGGCCGCGACCAGATGCAGGCGCTGACCGGCATGTTCGCCAAGCAGTTCGGCACGCCCAACTACGCCGCCCATGGCGGCTTCTGCTCGGTCAACATGGCCGCCGGCCTGATCTACACCTTCGGCGGCAGCTTCTGGGAGTTCGGCGGCCCCGACCTCGACCGCGCCAAGCTGTTCGTGATGATCGGCACCGCCGAGGACCATCACTCCAACCCCATGAAGATCGCGCTCGGCAAGTTCAAGAAGAACGGCGGGCGCTTCATCGCGGTCAATCCGGTGCGCACCGGCTACGCCGCCATCGCCGACGAATGGGTGCCGATCCGCCCGGGCACCGACGGCGCCCTGCTGCTGGCCCTGATCCACGAGATCGTCGAGCTCGGCCTGTTCGACCGCGACTTCCTGATCAAATACACCAACGCCGCCGAACTGGTGAACCAGGCCGAGGACAGCAACGAGTTCGGGCTGTTCGTGCGCGATCCCGACGTGCCGGTGCGCCCCGACACCTTCGACACCCCCGACCGCATGTGGTGGGACCTCAATTCCGACCGGCCGGTGGTGTCGCGCACCCCGGGCAGCCAGGGCCGCCTGATGGGCGAGTACGCCTTGGCCGATGGCACGCCGGTCAAGCCGGCGTTCCAGCTGCTCAAGGAGCGCGTGAAGGACTACACGCCGGAATGGGCCGAGGGCATCACCGGCATCCCCGCCGCCACCATCCGCCGCCTGGCGCACGAGATGGGCGTCACCGCCCGCGACCAGAAGATCGAGCTGCCCATCGCCTGGACCGACGCCTGGGGCGAGGAGCACGAGCAGATCACCGGCAACCCGGTGGCCTTCCACGCCATGCGCGGCCTGGCCGCCCATTCCAACGGCTTCCACACCATCCGGGCGCTGGGCATCCTGATGACCATCCTGGGCACCATCGACCGGCCGGGCGGCTTCCGCCACCGCGCGCCGTTCCCGCGCCCGATCCCGCCCTGCCCCAAGCCGCCCAAGGGCCAGCACGCCATCAAGCCCAACACGCCGCTGGAGGGCACGCCGCTGGGCTGGCCGGCCGACCCCGACGAGTTGGCGGTGGACGCCGACGGCGAGCCCTTGCGCATCGACAAGGGCTTTTCGTGGGAATACCCGCTGTCGGTCCACGGGCTGATGCACAACGCCATCACCAATGCCTGGCGGGGCGATCCCTATCCCATCGACACCCTGTTCCTGTTCATGGCCAACATGGCGTGGAACTCCTCGATGAATACCGCCGAAATCCGCAAGATGCTGACCGACAAGCATGAGGACGGCGAGTACAAGATCCCGTTCATAGTGGTCGCCGACAGCTTCCAGTCGGAGACGGTGGCCTTCGCCGACCTGGTGCTGCCCGACACCACCTATCTCGAACGCCACGACGTCATGAGCATCCTCGACCGTCCGATCTCGGAGTTCGACGGTCCGGTCGATTCGGTGCGCGTGCCGATCATGCCGCCCCTGGGGGAGTCCAAGCCGTTCCAGGACGTGCTGGTCGAGCTCGGCACCCGGCTCAAGCTGCCGGCCTTCGTCACCAAGGACGGCAGCCGCAAGTACCGCGACTACCCCGACTTCATCGTGAACTTCGAGACCGAGCCGGGCTCGGGCATCGGCTTCCTGGCCGGCTGGCGTGGCAAGTCGGGCGAGAAGTTCATGGTCGGCGAGCCCAACCCCTCCCAGTGGGAGATGTACGCCCGCAACAACAACCATTTCCATTACGAGCTGCCGCGCAGCTACCAGTACATGCGCAACTGGAACAAGGGTTATCTGACCTGGGCGCAGCGGCACCGCCTGGTGCGCTACATCGACCCCATCAACATCCACCTGTACTCCGAGGTGCTGCAGAAGTTCCGCCTTGCCGCCGAGGGCAAGTGGAGCGGCAAGCAGCCGCCCGCCCATCTGCGTGACCGGGTCAAGGCGTTCTTCGATCCGCTGCCGTTCTTCTACGTGCCGCTGGAGTGGAAGCAGTCCGACGCCATCAAGTACCCGCTGTCGGCGATCACGCAGCGGCCGATGGCCATGTATCACAGCTGGGATTCCCAGAATGCCTGGCTGCGGCAGATCCACACCCACAACTACCTGTTCGTCCATCCCCAGGTCGGGGCCGCCAATAATTTCGACGACGGCGACTGGGTGTGGGTGGAAAGCCCCTGGGGCAAGGTCCGTTGCATGGCCCGCTTCTCCGAGGCGGTCGAGCCCGGCACCGTGTGGACCTGGAACGCGGTGGGCAAGGCCTCGGGCGCCTGGGGCCTCGATCCCGAGGCCAACGAATCCAAAAAGGGCTTCCTGCTCAACCACCTGATCTCCGAGGAACTGCCCAACATGGTGGGCGGTCGCCACGTCTCCAATTCCGACCCGGTCACCGGACAGGCCGCCTGGTACGACGTGCGGGTGCGCGTCACCAAGGCCGATCCGGAGGAGCCGCAGATCACCTGGCCGCAATTCAAGCCGCTGCCGGCGGCGCCTGGTCAGACGGGGTTCGGCGCCCGCGTGCGCTCGTTCTTCGCCGGCAAGGCCAAGGGCTGAGGGGGCGGACATGAGCAACAAGCAATTCGCCCTGGTCATCGACCTCAACGTCTGCGTCGGCTGCCAGGCCTGCGTCACCAGCTGCAAGGAATGGAACACCTCGGGCTGGGCCGGTCCGCTGCCGGACAAGAACCCCTACGGGCCTGAGCCCATGGGCGTGTTCTTCAACCGGGTGCAGACCTACGAGTGCGGCACCTTCCCCAACACCGAGACCATCCACTTCCCCAAGAGCTGCCTGCATTGCGAGGACCCGCCCTGCGTCCCCGTGTGCCCGACCGGGGCCTCGTACAAGCGCGAGGAGGACGGCATCGTCCTGGTCGATTACGACAAGTGCATCGGCTGCAAGTACTGCTCGTGGTCGTGCCCCTACGGCGCCCGCGAGTTCGATGAGGTCCAGGGCGTGATGAAGAAGTGCACGCTGTGCGTCGACCGCATCTACGATACCAGCCTGCCGCCCGAGCGCCGCAAGCCGGCCTGCGTGCTGGCCTGCCCGTCGGGCGCGCGCCTGTTCGGCGACATCAAGGACCCGGACAGCGAGGTGGCCAAGGCCATCGTCGACAACGCCGGCTTCCAGCTGATGCCGGAATGGGGCACCAACCCCGCCAACCACTATCTGCCGCGGCGCAAGACCAAGATGCAACTGCACCAGGACGAGCTCGTGCGCGCCGACAACCCGCTCAAGATGGAGGGCGAACAGCCCAAGGTGCCGTTCACGGCGCCGTCCATCGACGAGATGTCGAGCTGGTAAGGAGGACCCACCCCATGCGCCCCGCGTTTTCGGTCGTCTTCCTCACCACCCTGATCGGCGTCGGCCAGGGCATGCTGGTCGCCCTGGTCACCGGCCAGTGGTACTTCGTCATCGGCGCGGCCCCCAGCCAGGAAGGCGGACTCTTCTACGCCTTCGGCTCATTGGCGGCGCTGGCGTTCCTCGGCCTCGGCCTGTTCGCCTCGTTCTTCCACCTCGCCAACCCGCAGCGGGCATGGCGGTCGGCGGCGCGCTGGCGCACCTCGTGGCTGTCGCGCGAGGTGGTGGCGCTGCCGGCGGTGATGGGCCTGGGCATCCTCTACGGCGCCGTGCACTGGCTGGGGCTCAAGCCGGTGCTGTGGACCTTCTCCAACCAGAAATCCCTCGACCTGACCATGGCGGTCGGCTTCCTGGTCGTCGGCGCCGCCCTGCTGCTCTACGTATGCACGGGGATGATCTACGCCTGCGTCAAGTTCGTCCGCGAATGGGCCAGTTTCTGGACGGTGATCAACTACACCCTGATGGGCCTGGCGTCGGGCTTCACCCTGGCGGCCGGGTTCGCGGCCGTGATGGATTCCCGCCTCGAGGAGTTCCTGATCGGCGACGCCCTGACGCTGACCCTGGCGGCCATGGCCACCCGCGCGTTCCAGTTCTGGCGCAACGGGCGGCTGCGCCAGCCTTCGACCCTCAAATCGGCCATCGGCGTCCATCACCAGCAGATCCGCCAGCTGACCCGCGGCTTCCTGGCCGAGGCGTTCAACACCAAGGAATTCTTCCAGCCCTGCACCCGGCAGACGCTGAAGGGCATGGCCGCCTTCGCCCTGTTCTTCGGTTTCGCGCTGCCCGCCATGCTGCTGGTCGCCGCCTGGATCAAGAACGAGACGCCGTTCCTGGCGATGGCGTTCCTCAGCCAGTACCTCGGCCTGCTGGTCGAGCGCTGGGTGTTCTTCGCCCAGGGCAACCACGTGCAGAACCTCTATTACCAGCGCGCCGCCTGAGTTCGCTCCCTCCGTCACCCTGAGGCGCGATGCGCCGAAGGATCTCGGCGGCCCCGGCAGGGTTGCGAGGCGAAAGATCCTTCGCTTCGCTCAGGATGACATGATCGGGGGCGGGCGCCGTGAGTTCGCTCCCTTTGTCATCCTGAGGGCGCGCTGCGCCGAAGGATCTCGTCGGCCCCGGGCAGGGTCGCGACGGCGCAAAGATCCTTCGCTACGCTCTCGACGCCCCCGGATTGTCACGCTTCGACGCCTGGACATCTCGCGGCGAGCGGCTAGAGTGGATGGGCATCCCTTCGGGGGTGCCCATTCTTCATAGGGGTAGCATGCTCGATCTCGCGCACGTGAATTGGCAAAAGCTCGGCGAGCTGGTCGTCCACTGGGGAACGAGCGGCCTGTGGGCGGCGGTGATCCTGCTGGGCGGCTGGATGGTCGCCAACTGGGCGGAGCGCGGGGTTTCCGGGGCGCTGTCGCGGGTGCCGCGCTGCGACCAGATGCTGCGCGGTTTCTTCGCCAACCTCATCCGCTGGGCGATCCTGGTCTTCACCGGCATCGCGGTGCTCGAACGCCTCGGCGTCCAGACCACCAGCATGGTCGCCATCCTGGGTGCCACCGGCCTCGCCATCGGCTTGGCGCTGCAGGGGACCCTGGCCAACCTGGCCGCCGGCGTCATGCTGCTGCTGTTCCGCCCGTTCCGGGTCGGCGACGGCATCGAGGCCGGTGGGTTGTCGGGTACCGTGCGCGAGGTGACGCTGTTCCACACCCATCTCGTCACCGGCGAGAACGTGCAGGTGATCGCGCCCAATTCCCTGCTGTGGACGGCGGCGGTACGCAACCTTTCGTTCAATCCGACGCGCAAGATCGAGATCGTCGTGCCGGTTCCCTATGACGACCTCGATGCCAGCCTCGACACCCTGCGGCGCATCCTGCAGGACGACCCGCGGGTCGTCGACACGCCGGCTCCGGCGGTCACCGTCGTCAAGCTGGGTGAAAAGACCATCGATGTGGCGATGTCGGCCTGGTGCACCAACGGCGATGTGGCCACCTTGAAGGGCGATCTGGCCGCCGCGGCCTGGCGCCAGTGCCTCAAGGGGCGGATGCCGGTCGTCTAACCGGGTTCAGCGAACGCTCTTGGCCAGGCGCTTGACCAGTTCGAACACGCCTTCGCGTACGGTGTCGTCGGGGATGCCTTCGAAGTAGCGGATGAGCTGCAGGTTGCCGCGCCCCATGGCGCTCTCGCCCAGCCCGGTCGGGGCGGCCGGCGCCGCGCCCGCGCGCAATCCGTCGTAGAACAGCCCGATGGGGGTGTCGAGGGCCTCGGCGATTTCCCACAGGCGGCTGGCGCTGATGCGGTTGGCGCCGCTTTCGTATTTCTGGACCTGCTGGAAGGTCAGCCCGACGCGGGTAGCCAATTCGGTCTGGCTGTACCCCCGCAGGGTGCGCATCAGGCGGAGCTTTTCGCCGACATGGAGATCAACCGGGTGCGGTTCTCCCGTCTCGGTCTTGCCCCGGCGCTTGGGGGCCGTGGTCTGCGCAGGCATGGTCTATCATGTACTCTCAATGCACGAATGGCCCGAAGGTAGCTTAGGTGACGATTGTATGCAACCCGTCGGTTATTGCCGGGTCCAGCCGCAGCGGGCCAGCAATTCGTGCATGTGCGCCGGAACCGGGGCCTGGGCGGTGACCGGGGGGCGGTCGGCGCGGTAGGGGACGGACACCGCGCGGGCATGCAGGTGGAGAATGGGCGCCAGCAGGTCGGCGGTGCCGCGGCCATAGATGGAATCGCCCACGATGGGGCAGCCGATCGAGGCCAGGTGCACGCGGATCTGGTGGGTGCGTCCGGTCCTCGGCTTGGCCTCGATCCAGGCCAGCCGGTCGGTGCGGCCCAGCACCCGCCAATCGGTCACCGAGGGCTGGCCCTTGGGATCGACCTGCATCCGCCAGCCCACCTTCCGCTCCAGTTTCTTGAGTGGCTTGTCGATGGTGCCAGACTCCCCCGGCGGAGTGCCGACCACCACGCACCAGTAGGTCTTCTCCACCTGGCCGCCGGCGAACAATTCGCCCAAGCGGGCAAGGGCCTTGCGGTGACGCCCCAGCACCAGGCAGCCCGAGGTCTCGCGGTCGAGCCGGTGCGCCAGTTCGGGGGCGCGCGGCAGGCCGAAGCGCAATCCGTCGAGGAATTGCATCAGGTTCTCGCCGCCACGCGGCCCCGCGTGGACCGGCAGACCGGCCGGCTTGTCGATGATCAGCATCATCGCGTCGCGGTAGAGCAGCCGCGCCGCCAAATCCTCGGGGGTCATTTGGGGAAGGGCGTGGGCATGCAGGCCTGCCCCTTGCCGCGCAGGGCGGCGCACAGCCGCTCCGACGCCGCCTGATCCATCGGTCCGGCGACCAGGCGGTAGGTCACGCCCAACTCGCCGAGGTCGGCGCGCTCGACCTTGTAGCCCAGCTCGCCGAGCTCCGCCTTGAACTGCGTCTTGAGCGCCTCCCACGCCCGGTCGCCATAAGCCGCCGACGCCATGGACAGCAGGTGGGCGCCCACCTGTCCCTGGTAGTTGGCGGGAAGCTTGGGGGCCTCGACCGCGGACGGCGAGGGGATAACCTCCAGCTTGCCCGACACCCCGCCGGCGATGCGCTGGCCGGAGCGGCCGGTGGTCTTCTTCTTGGGCTTGGGCGGTTCGGGGGGGGGCGGGGGCGGGGCCACCGTTTCCGGCAGGTCGGCCATCATCCCCTCCACCGCCAAGGCCTCGCGGCTGTGTTCGTCGGGGGTGACGAGGCCGGCGGCCTCGAGGCGATTGAGCCGTTCCAGCACCTTGCGGGCCGAGACCAGGTCGTGCGGGGTCAGGACCACTCCCTCACCCGGCGCGGCCGGCAACAGTTGGTCCATCAGGAAGGCGCGTTCGGCGGCCCGCTGGGGTCCATTGCGGCCGCAGGCGGCCAGGCGGCGCAGGCGCGCCGCGATCTCGTCCGGTGAGGGGATCGGCTGGAGCAGTTCGGCGGCGGGCTTGCGCGCGGCGGTGAGCGGCAGCAGTGCCCCCATGTTGGCCTCCTTGCGCACCAGCGCCTCCTCGGGCGGCACCAGGCCGTCCTCGGCCAGGCGTCGCAGCGCGACGAACCGCAAGGCCAGGGGGTCGTCCTTGAGCAGCCGCGCGGCCTGATTGGTGTCCATCGGCGCGGCGGCGAACGGGATCGGCGCCGCGGGCGGCAGCGGCGGCTCGGGCGGGAGGGGCGCCGGCAGCGCCACCGGGGGCTCTGGCGGGCGGGGAGCGGGCAGGCCGGGGCGGTGGCCGTTGGACATTTCCCACGCCTGGTTTTCAAGGTCGGCGCAGCCGGCGATGAAGGCGAGCAAGGCCGCGGCGGTGGCGAGACGGGTGGGATGGCGCATGCCGGGCTCGGCCAGTCAATTGACGATGCCCCATTTTCACTGTCGAGGGCGTGAGTGCAAGTTTTGCGTGGTGCTGACGAAACCACGCCGACCTGTTAGTGTCCCGCCATCATGTCGCGCGACTTGCTGAAGCTCCGCATCAGGCTGTGTTCGTTCGCCAACCTCGGGCCCGGCAAGGCCGATCTGTTGGAGGCGGTGGACCGCTGCGGCTCCATTACCGCCGCGGCCAGGGATCGGGGCATGTCCTACCGCCGGGCCTGGCTGCTGATCGACGAAATGAACAAGGCCTTCCGCGAGCCGGTCGTCGAGGCCAGCTTCGGCGGGGCCAAGGGCGGCGGCGCCCGTCTGACCGGAACCGGGCGGGCGGTCATCGCCATCTATCGCCGGGTCCAGGCCAAGGCCGAGGCCGCCATCGCCGAAGAGTTGGGCGAACTGGCGGGCCTGGTTGCCGATCCTCCCTCGACGGAGGGCTGATCCTCGCGGTTGGCATTTGCAAGCCCCTCCTGTTTTCACTAGGCTCCACGCCATTCGGGGAAGCTGGCGAGGGGGCGCCACAATGTCCGCTATTGAAGTGCGTACCATCGACGAGGCCGAGGGCCGCCGCCGCTCGTTCGCGGCCCACATCTTCGCGCCCATCAAGATCACCTGGGACCAGTTCGTCGACCTGCTGGTCCCCTTCCGCCACTCCACCCACATCCGCCGTCACGCCGCCTCGGTGACGATCTCGCGCGTGCAGCTGGTCGCCGCCCTGTTCGCGGTGATGGTGCCGCTGTGGTCGATCATCGACTGGTGGGTCTTCCCCTGGCCGGAATGGGCGATGATGACCGGGATGCGGCTGGCCTCGGGCCTGGCCTTCCTGCTGCTGGCCTGGCCGTGGGAGATGTCCAAGTCGCGCCTGCAGGCCGACCTCATGCTGATGGCCCTGCTGCTGGTGCCGCCGGTCTTCTATCTGGCTTCGCTCCA
This sequence comes from Solirubrobacterales bacterium, assembly GCA_050260775.1. Lineage (GTDB taxonomy): Bacteria > Pseudomonadota > Alphaproteobacteria > Rhodospirillales > Magnetospirillaceae > CALABS01. The sequence continues at coordinate 19,306 of JBLNCP010000049.1, forward strand.
GATCCTGGCCGACCTGCCCAAGGACGACCTCAGCGGCCTGGTGGCCAAGCTCTATTCGCTGATGCCCAACATCGTGCTGGCCGGCCTCGCCATCTTCCCGCTGTCGGCGCTCGAGGTCCTGCTGTTTTCGCTCCCCGCCTTCATCTTTGCGGTGATCGGCGTCGGCATGGGCGGCGAGACACTGACGCTGCAACAGCACGGGCCGCAATTGTGGCTGATGGTGCTGGTGATGGGCGTGGCCATGTTCTCGGGCATGAGCCAGCTTCATTACATGGCCGCCCTGGTCAACCGCGCCATGGTCGATCCGCTCACCGGCGCCTATACCCGACGCTCGGGCGGCGAAACCCTCGACCTGCTGTTCCGTCTGTCGGCCCTGCAGAACACGCCGATGTCGGTGGCGTTCTTCGACCTCGACCGCTTCAAGTCCATCAACGACACCTACGGCCACGACGAGGGCGACAAGGCGCTGAAGGCGCTGGCCGAGAACCTGCGGCATGGCCTGCGCAAGGGCGATGTCCTGGTGCGCTGGGGCGGCGAGGAGTTCATCGCCATCCTCAACAATACGGACGCCGAGGGGGCGCGCATCGTCGTCCAGCGCCTGCGCGAGGCCGGCTTCGGCATGCGTCCGGACGGCGCGCCGATGACCGCCTCGATCGGCGTGGCCGAACGGCGTGGCGACGGCGCCAAGGACTGGCCGGAACTGATCGAGATGGCCGACCAGCGCATGTACCAGGCCAAGAAGACCGGCCGCGATCGCGCCGTGCTGCCCGGCGACCAGGTGCTGACCTTCTCCTGATTGCACATAGAGCTTGCACAACCATTCAACCCCATGCACAAAATGTTGTGGGGGCGCTCTGGGCGCATGTGAGGGGGACCAAGCACATGGACGAAATCGACTTCGCCACCGAGCGGGCTGAGAATTTCACCCGGGTGGCGCTGCAGGCGGTCTTGCACCGTGCCGACGAGTATTCTCCGTCGACCGGCATCTGCCGTTCGTGCAACGAGCCGATCGAGGGCGAGCGCCTGCGGGCCAATGCCCATGCCCGCTTCTGCCGCGAATGCGCGGACGAGGAGGAAGCCCGTTCCCAGCGGGCGAGGCGCTGCGGCCCCCGCTGACCCATGCGCGGCCGGCATACCCCTCGGTGACTTTCGTCACTGAGCGGTGAACGCGGAGAGCGTAGACTTATTCCAATGTCAGCATATTCCGAAGCCGGGGAGAGGCGACGGGGAGATGGAGGCATGGGAATGAAGGATGCTGCCGCAGGCGAGGGCTTTACCGTCCGCCAGCCGACCAAGGGTGAGGTGCCGTTCTACAAGGAGCGGGGCAAGACCCATCCGCGAGCCGTCGAAGGCCCGTTCCGCAAGATCAAGTGGTGGGCGGGTCTGGTCCTGCTCGCCTGGTGGCACCTGGGTCCGTTCCTGCGCTGGGACCGCGGCCCCGGGGCCCCGGACCAGGCCATCCTCGTCGACATGGCCGGCCGCCGCGCCTACTTCTTCGACATCGAGATCTGGCCGCAGGAAGTCTATTACATCACCGGCATCCTGCTGCTGGCGGCGGTCACTTTGTTCCTGATGAGTGCGCTCGCCGGCCGCGTGTGGTGCGGCTTCCTGTGCTGGCAGACCGTCTACACCGACGCCTTCATCTGGATCGAGCAGAAGATCGTCGGCGACCGCACCCACCGGATGGAACTGGAGCGGGCGCCGTGGTCGGCGCGCAAGCTGGCCAAGGTGGCGGCCGTCAATGCCGGATGGCTGGCCGTGGCGGCGGCCTGCGGCATCGGCTTCACCCTGTGGTTCGACGACGCCTTCGCCATGCTGAGGGACATCTTCACCGGCGAGGCCGGCAGCTACACCTACGTCTTCATCACGGTGATCGGCGGCTTCTGCTACCTGCTGGCCGGGCATGCCCGCGAGCGCGTCTGCGTCTACATGTGCCCGTATTCCCGCTTCCAGTCGGCCATGTTCGATGAGCACTCGCTGATCGTCTCGTACGAGGCCTGGCGCGGCGAGCCGCGCGGCCCCCATAAGGCCGGCGAGTCGTTCGAGGGGCGTGGCCATTGCGTCGACTGCCGCATGTGCGTCACCTCCTGTCCGACCGGTGTGGACATCCGCTTCGGCAACCAGCTGGCCTGCATCGGCTGCGGCCTGTGCATCGACGCCTGCAACGCCATCATGGACAAGCACGGGCTGCCGCACGGCCTGATCTCCTATGATTCGAGCGCGAATCTCGCCGCCCGCGAGAAGGGCGAGACGCCGCCCGGCATCCGCGCCATCCGCCCGCGCACCCTGGTCTACGGCGCACTGCTGGCGATCATCGCGGCAACCATGCTGACCGCCCTGCTCGTGCGCTCGGACACCGAGGTCAATGTGCTCCACGAGCGGGCGCCGCTCTATGTGGAGATGTCCGACGGCACCATCCGCAACGGCTACGTCTACAAGGTCCTGAACATGGTCCGCCGAGACCGCGTCTACACCCTGACGCTCGACGGTCCCAAGGGCGCGGTGATGGAGGTGGTCGGCCAGGGCGCCAACCTCACCGAGGCCGACCTCGCGGTGGCGCCCGACACGGTCGGCTCGTTCCGGGTGTTCGTCAACGCCCCGACCGCCGCCGTTGCCAGCCATGCCTCGCCGTTGCGCTTCGTCCTCACCGAGAAGGGGACGGGGCGGCGCGTGGTCAGCGAGACCATGTTCGCCGGTCCGGATTGACAAGGGGCTCGTTCCCCCGCCTCCGTGGCGGGGGAACGTTGAGGCAAGGTGAATTAAGCCCTCTTAATTTGAAACGGGTGCGGTCGGCGTAGGATGCTCGCAGCATCCCTCCCGTTGTGTGAGTTCTCCCCTCCATGAAGACCGCCCTCGCCATCCTGCTGAGGTGGAGCCCCGGCTTCCCCGTCCAGGACAGTGCCGATTGGTCTGCCGCGCCCTGGCATTGGCGGGGCTTCCTCTTCCGCGCCCATCGCAGCCCGTGGGACTTCGCCGCCGTGCTGATGCTCGGCGCCGCCGTGCTCGCCGCGGTGCTGACCTACGCCCATTACGGCGTGCCGTTCGACGAGGACCTGCAGGACAATTACGGCCACCTGATCGTCGAGTGGTTCCGCACCTTCGGCGTCAACCATGGGGCGCTGGAGTACGAGGACCTCTATTTCTACGGCGGCCTGTTCGACAGCCTGGCGGCGCTGATCGACACCTACTCCCCGCTCGGGCATTGGGAGACGCGCCACCTGGTCAACGCCCTGGTCGGCATCTTCGGCGTGGCGGGATGCTGGCGGCTGGGCCGCTACCTCGGCGGGCCCGCGGTCGGCGCGCTGTCCGCCGCCTTCCTGCTGACCTGGCCGACCTGGTACGGGATGATGTTCCTCAATCCCAAGGACATCCCGTTCGCCGGCGCCACGGTGTGGGCGCTCTACTACATCACCCGCCTGTCCGACGAGATGCCCTATCCGTCGCGGGGCGTGCTGGTCAAGCTGGGGCTGGCGCTGGGCGCCGCTCTCGCCACCCGCATCGGCGGCGTGCTGCCGGTCGGCTATTTCGGCCTGGTGATGCTGGCCCATCTTGCCGTCGGACGCGAGCCGGTGGTGGCGAAGCTCCGCCGGGGTGTGCGCTGGGGGCTGCAGGTGGTTCTGCCGGTGGTGGCCATTGCTTGGGTAGTGATGGTGGCGTTCTGGCCGTTCGCCCAGGTGGCGCCGTTCTCCAATCCGCTGGCGGCGTTCAAGCACTTCGGCTCGTTCCAGCCCGACATCGACACCCTGTTCTTCGGCCGCGAGGTCAGCAGCGCCTACAAGCCGCTCGGCTACCTGCCGACCTACCTGACGATCAAGACCCCCGACGTCATCCTGGCCCTGCTGGTCGCCGGCCTGCTGATGCTGCCGCGCTGGCTGCTGGCCTCCATGCCGGTGCGGGTGCGCCTGCGCTGGATGGCGCTGGGGCTGTCGCTGGTGGTGCCGGTCGCCTACATCCTGATCACCCGGCCGGAACTCTACGACGCCGAGCGCCATTTCCTGTTCCTGCTGCCGCCGCTGTCGGTGCTGGCGGCGGTCTCGGCCCTGGCGCTGTGGCGGATCGCCGCGGACTATCGTCGTCTTTTCGTACTCGCCGCCGTTGGCGCCGGTCTCGTCAGCCAGGTGGTGGCGCTGGTCACCCTGCATCCCTACCAGTACACCTACTACAACTCGCTGGTCGGGGGGCTGCCGGGGGCCTTCGGGATGTTCGAGGCCGAGTACTGGGCGTCGTCGGTGTCCGAGGCGACCGACAAGCTGACCAAGGAAATCCTGGTGCACATGGGCAACCAGCCCATGACCGTGGCCGTGTGCGGCAACGAGGAGGGCGTCATGCCCAAGCTGCCGCCGAACGTGAAGATCAGCGACGATTGGGAGCACGCCGACTTCTACCTGTCGACCACCCGCCATCGCTGCGACCGCGACATGGTGGGCAAGACGGTGATCACCATCGAGCGGCAGGGCGTGCCGTTCGCCGTGGTCAAGGACGTGCGCGAGACCAACGCCATCAACAACGCCAAGGCCACCGCCGCCGCCACGGGCGCGGCGGCCGGATCCGCGTCACGCGTCACGAACTGAGCGGAAGCAGGGGGGCAGCCGGGGGGATTGTCGCCCGGCTGGCCCCGCGCAGCCGCGCCGCATGATGGCGGCCACCAGCCCAAACACCTAGGTCAGGACCGCCGCCGGCGCCTTGTGCGCCGCGCCTGTGCGCGGCCGGAGGAAATTGCCGGAAGGATTCCATTCCCGCCCGCCGGCTCTCGGAGAGCTTTGCCACGGGCGATGTGTATATGTGGATGGGAGCGGTCGGCCCATCGCACCGAATGAACTCCCTTGTCGTTCCGCCAGGTATCGCCAGGAGGCCAGGTATGAACACGACGCCAAGCGCTTCGGAATCCGTCCTGCAACATCTCGATCGGCTGATTCCCGAGCTCGAAACCTTGTACAAGGACCTGCACGCCCATCCCGAGCTGTCCATGCAGGAGACAAGAACCGCCGGGCTTGCCGAGGGCTGGCTTCGCAAGGCTGGTTACGAGGTGACCACCGGCGTTGGCAAGACGGGGGTCGTGGGGCTGCTCCGGAACGGGGACGGGCCGACGATCATGCTGCGTGCCGACATGGATGCGCTACCCATCGAAGAGGCAACCGGTCTGCCGTACGCCAGCACGGTGACCAAGACGGGCGCCGAGGGAAAGACCGTGCCGGTCGGACATATGTGCGGGCACGACATGCACGTTGCCTGGCTTGCGGGCGCCGCCGCCCTGTTGGCGCAGACACGGGATGCTTGGCAAGGCACCTTGATGGTGGTGTTCCAGCCCGGCGAGGAGACGGCGCAGGGCGCCCAGGCCATGATCGACGACGACCTGCTGACCCGCTTTCCGCAGCCAGTGGTCGTGCTGGGCCAGCATGTCATGCTGGGGGCCGCCGGCGATGTCGCCGGGAGCGCCGGCCCCATCACCTCGGCGGCGGACAGCCTTCAGATTAGGCTGTTCGGCCGAGGCGCGCACGGTTCGATGCCGCAAGCCTCCATTGATCCGGTCGTCATGGCCGCAGCCACGGTCATGCGGCTTCAGACCGTGGTGTCCCGCGAAGTGGCGGCGACCGAGGCGGCGGTGGTTACGGTGGGCGTCTTGCAGGCCGGCACGAAGGAAAACGTGATTCCGGACGAGGCGATCATTAAGCTCAACGTCCGAACTTTTGATGCCGGGGTCCGCCAGCGAGTACTGGCCGCAATCGAGCGGACAGTCAATGCCGAAGCGGAGGCGTCGGGCGCACCCCGGAAGCCGGAGATCACGCCATTGGACCGGTATCCACTCAATGTCAACGACGAGGCGGCGAGCAACCGGATCGCCGAGGCTTTTCGTGCCCATTTTTCCCCGGCCCGCATCCACCACACGGGACCGGCGCCGGCAAGCGAAGACTTCGGCTGTTTCGGCACGGCCTGGCATGTACCGTCGGTGTTCTGGTTCGTCGGCGGCACCGACCCGGAAACCTATGCCGGAGCAAAAGCCGCCGGCGCGCTGAATAAGCTTCCGGTCAACCACAGCCCTCAGTTTGCTCCGGTCATCCATCCGACCTTGGAAACCGGCGTCGAGACCTTGGTCGTCGCGGCCCTCGCGTGGCTGGCGCCATAAGCATTCATGAGGGGATGAATGGGAGATACCGGACTGGAAACGCTGCTGCTGGAGGCGCTTGATCTCGTCGGTACCTTTGTGTTCGCGCTCAGCGGGGCGGCCGCCGGGGTGAGGCGGCGGCTCGATATCTTCGGCGTTTTCGTACTTTCCTTTGTGGCGGGGAATTTCGGGGGTGTCACGCGCGACGTCCTGATCGGATCGATCCCTCCGGGTGCGGTCAGCGATTGGCGCTACCTCGCGGTTTCGCTGCTTGCCTGTGCGATCACGTTCTACGGGTCTGCCGCGGTCGAGAAATACAGCAGCCCCGTGCTTGTCTTCGACGCGGCCGGGCTGGGGCTCTTTGCCGTCTCCGGCGCGCAGAAGGCGCTTTCGTTCGGGCTGAACCCGGTCATGGCAGCGCTGCTCGGCATGCTGACCGGCATCGGCGGCGGGATGATGCGCGATATTCTCTTGGCTCAGATCCCTATCGTCCTGAGGGCCGATATCTACGCGCTCGCCGCTCTGGCGGGGGCGACCGTTGTCGTCGTCGGCGACCTCCTCCATGTTCCCGCGACAATTGGCACGGTCGTCGGCGCACTTCTTTGTTTTGGGGTGCGCCTCATCGCCATTCGCCACGGTTGGCGCCTCCCCGTCGCCAGACGCCCCGACGCCCCAAAGGATCGGGAGGACGGCCGCTGAAGGGCCAGACCTTGTCGGAGCGGAAACGCTCTAATCGGGACGGGCGGAACGAAACCGGATGGCGACGACCAGGCCGGGATGGTTGTCGCCAAGCTCCAGGCTGGCGCCGTGCAGGCGGACGATGGCGGCGACCAGGCTGAGGCCCAAACCGTTGCCGGGTGTCGTGCGGCTCTGATCCAGGCGGGTGAAGCGTTGGAGGACCCGCTCGCGATCGGCGGCGGGAATGCCCGGGCCGGTATCGGCGACGGTCAGGGAAATCCCCTGGGTGTCCGCCTCCACCGCCACCTCGATGCGGCCGGGGGCGGGGGTGTACTTGATGGCGTTGTCGACCAGATTGGACAGCGCCTGGAACAGCAGTTCGCGGTTGCCGTGCACCTGCAGGCCGACGGCGGGCCGCGCCGTCAGGTCGAGCCCGCGATCGGCCGCCAGCACCCCATAGAGCTCCCCCACGTCCTGCACCAGCGCGCCCACATCGACCAGCGCCGGATTGATCACCCCCATGCCGGCCTCGGCCTCGGCGATGGACAGCAGGGCGTTGAAGGTGACCAGCAGCCCGTCGGCCTCCGCCAGGGCGCTCTCGCACACGCCCTTGAGCTCCTCGACGCTGCCGCCGCGCACCACGGCGCGTTCGAGGTCGGAGCGGATGCGGGTCAGCGGGCTGCGCAGGTCGTGGGCGATGTTGTTGGTCACCGTCTGCACGCCGGACATCAGCTGGTCGATCTGGTCGAGCATGGCGTTGAGCGTCGCCGACAACCGGTCGAACTCGTCGCCGCTGCCCATCAGCGGCATGCGATGGGCGAGGTGGCCGGTGCGGATGGCCTCGGCGCCCTCGGCGATGGCGTCGATGCGGTCGAGGACCTTGCGCCCGAGCAGGTAGCCGCCGCCGGCGCCGAGCAGCACGGTGGCGAACAGCGCCCATGCCATGGCCTCGGCCATCAGGGTCTGGAAGTCGTCGAGATCGTCCTGGAGATGGCCGACCAGCAAGGTGCGGCCCGATGGGAAGGCGTCGACGCGGGCGCGCAGCTTGTGCTGGTCCTCGTCCATGGTGACCAGCAGGGTGTGCCAGCCCGGCGCCCGGGCCTCGGGGGGCAGGTGCTCGATGTTGCCGGCCAGGGGTTTGCCGTCGGGATCGACGATGGCGTAGACGCCCCGGCCCGGCCGGGCCGGGTCGGTCAGTTCGCGGACCGCGTCGATCAACCCGTCCAAACCCTCGGTCTGGCGCGCCTGCAGCAGCATTTCGGTCTCGTCGGCGATGGTCTCGTCGATGTGGGACAGCAGCGCCTGCGAGGTCGACCAGTAGATCAGCAGCAGCAACGCCAGGACGGACGCGCCGAACAGCCCGACGTAGAGGAGCGTCAGCCGGAACGCCGACGCGCGGAAGAAGCTGCTAGCCCTCCGCACGGAGCACGTACCCCACGCCGCGGATCGTATGGATCAGCGGCGTTCCGTGGCCCTTGTCCACCTTCTGCCGCAGGTGGCTGATGTGGACGTCGATGACGTTGGTCTGCGGGTCGAAGTGGTAATTCCATACCCCTTCCAGCAGCATCGCCCGGGTCACCACGGTTCCGGCGCGGCGCATCAGGAATTCGAGCAGGCGGAACTCGGTCTGGTGGAGCTCGATACGATGTCCCCCGCGTGCGACCTGGCGGTTGAGCAAGTCCATCTCGAGATCGGCGACCTTGAGGCGCGTCTGCACCGGGGCATCGTGGTTGCGCTTGGCCAGGACCTCCAGGCGTGCCAGCAGTTCGGCGAACACGAAGGGCTTGGTCAGATAGTCGTCGCCGCCCGCCTTCAGGCCCCGGATGCGTTCGTCCACCTGGCCGAGGGCGCTCAGGAACAGCACCGGGGTGGCGTCGCCGGCTTCGCGCAGGCTTTGAACGAGGTCGAGGCCGTCCAGGCCGGGGAGCATGCGGTCGGCGACGATGACGTTCCAGCCGCCCTGCTCGGCCATGCCCAGACCGCTCGGGCCGTCGGCGGCCACCTCGGCCGCATGGCCTTCCTCGACCAGACTGTCGCGGATGTAGGCCGCCGTCTTGTCGTCGTCCTCGATCACCAATACCCGCATCGATCCCGTACCCAAGAGCCCCGGTTCGGTTCACGATAAGGGTTTAGGGCCAAGCGGCCGGTGCGGCAACTAAAGAAGCGTCCAGCCCCCTTTCGCGCGCACCGGGCCTTTTGGGGCGGTGGTCAGTGCAGGGTCGCCAGATAGGCGATGACGTCCTGGCGCTCGGTGGCGTCGGGGATGCCCTTGAACTTCATCACCGTACCGGGAATCGCCTGCTTGGGCGCCACCAGGTAGGTCTCCAGCGTCTCGGCCGACCACACCCACGCGGCGTTGCGGTTGGCGTCGGAGTAGTCGAATCCCGGCGCGCTGCCGGTCTTGCGTCCGATCACGCCGAACAGGGTGGGCGCCTTGCGTTGCGAGCCGTTGGCCTGCACCGAATGGCACTCGCTGCAATAGGTGTCGAACAGGTCGGCGCCTTTGGCGGCGTCGCCGGCCCGGGCCGGCGACGCGAGGAGCAGCCCGAGGGCGGCGGCAATGATCATCTTGCGCATCAGAACGCGGTCCTCATCAGAAGCATGATGGTGTTGTTGTCGGAGGCGTCGCGGCCATTGCCGTCATAATTGGTCCCGGCCCCGTCGAACTTGGTGTAGCCGACGTACTGCAGGCCGATCTTGAGGTTGACCCAGGGCTGCATCCACGAGTCCTTCTTGCCGAAGGGCGCCCAGTCGATCTCGGCGATATAGCCGGTCGAGTTGGGCCGGCCGTTGGCGGTGCCGTAGAACGCGGCGTCGGCGTTGCCGGTGGTCTTGAAGCCGCCGAGGGTCAGGCCGTAGGTTTGGTCGTACCAGTAGCTGCCGTTGACGCGGTAGGTATTGAGGTTGGTATGGCTGCGGTCGGCCCCGCCCAGAGCCTGCGAGGCGGACAGGTCGCGCCGTTCGAACAGCGCCACCGCGTTGGCGGTGAAGACGTGGGTGCGGTTGCCGAGCCACTGGTAGGTGGCATCGAAGCCGTAGTCCCGAAAGGTGTCGGTGCCCTGGCTGCGGTCGTTGTTGGGGTAGACGTCGGCGATCAATCCGAAGGTGCCGACCGAGAAGTTCTGCTTCAGCTCGTTGCGCTGCAGGGCGAGGCGCCAGTAGGGGGCGAGACCGTGCAGTTGCGGGCCGTCGTCCACCTTGACCCCCAGCCAATCCTGCTGGCTGCCGCCCAGCGGCAGGTAGCCGCCCGCCTCGGCATAGACGGTGTCGGCGAACAGGCCGTAGGCGGTGGCCCCCACGACCTTGCCGCCCAGGCCGTCCTCGAGCAGGGCGGCGGCGGTGGGGGAGGGGGCGGCTCCCGATCCCTGGTAGGGATAGCCCCAGGTCGGGGTGGAGTTGAAGATGTCGCTGACGGTGGGGGCATTGTTGACGCTGACGCCGACGGTGGAGTCGAGGCCGGCGATGGTGGTGTCGCGGCCGTAGCGGATGTCGGTGTTGTCCCAAGACCAGCGATGGACGTTGCCGCCCCATTCCCAGGTGACCTGCGCCAACGCTCCGAGATGGTCGTAGATGCGCCCGGCATAGAACAGCCCGACCTCGTCCACCGCCGCGTTGTCGTTGACGCCGTAGCCGGTGTTGGCGACGTCGGCGGCGGCCTGCTTCTTCTGGGTATGGGCGAACGAGGCGTCCACCATCACCGACAGCGGCAGGTAGTCGCTCTTGCCCTGGCCGTCGGAAAAGCCCGACAGCTTGAAGGCGCGTCCGTAGGGGGTGAGCTGTGGGCCCATGGCGCCCACATGGCAGGCGGCGCAGGCTTGGCCGGTCTGGTGGGAGAAGGCGGGAACCGCCTCGGCGGGGCGGTGGAGCATCACGGCGGCAGCGATGGCTGTCAGCCCAAGGAGGGCGAGCCGCCAAATCGGTCGGTGCATGGAGAGTCCCCTGTCAGTCAGTCAAACGGTACGGGAGAAGGTCATGCGGGTGAGGACGCCGTCCCGGCGCCACACCGCGTGATAAAGGGCGGCCGCGACATGCAGGGCGGCCCCGGCGAGGATGAGATAGCCCAGGATCTGATGCGCCGCCCCCAGGCGGTCGGCCCAGGCGGGGTCCTTGCCCATCAGGGCGGGCAGTTGGAGAAGGCCGAACAGATCGAGCGCGCGGCCCTTGGCGGAGGTGTAGGCCCAGCCCAGCATCGGCTGGACGATGAGGGCGGCGACCAAGCCGTCATGGACGAAGGCCGCGGCGAGGGTTTCCAGCCGGGTCGTTCCCCCCGGCGACGGGGCGCGGCCATCCGTCAGGCGCATCGCCAGCCGCAGTGCGGTCACAACCAGGGTGGTTAGCCCGGCCAGTCGGTGCCATTGCAGCCAGAACAGGCGGTCGGTCGGGTCGTCGAAGGCTTCTCGCCCCCAAATGGTGGCGAAGGCTACGGCCACCAGCAGGGCGCTGGTCCAGTGAACAAGTCGGCGGGCGGGGGAATAGCGGAATTGCATGCTGGTCCGTCCTCGCATTGTTTGGACGGACCTTGAATGAGGAAACTGACATTAACCTGACAGGCGTTGCGGGAATGATGTTTATAACCTCAGGCGCGGGCGGCGGCCATCAGCTCCAGGTTCGGCAGGGGCGTCTCAATCGCGTCGCCGGTCGCCTGCAGTTTGGCGACCAGCCAATCGTGGAAGGTGTCGTGGGTTCCGGAACCGCCCCAGGCGAGGCGGCACCGTTCGGCCGCGAGGGTGGCGGGGTGGGGGGCTGCCAGGACCTCGGCCTCGCGGGTGCTCAGGTCGATCAGGGCCGAGATGCAATCGTCACCTGCCACCCTGGGGCACGGCCACGACACCGACAGGGCGAAGGTGAGGGTACGGGACGACGGGTCCATCCAGCCCTTGCGGCAGGCGATTTCGCCGACGGCAAGCCAGGCGGAATGGCTTTGCCTCAAGGCAGCCAGGAACGTGGGCGTGTCATGCGCCGCCTCGAGGGTGGCGGCGGCGTTGCTAAGCAGGGCCGAGGCGCAGTGCTCGGCCGAGAGCCTCGTTCCCGAAGGCGCGTTTCCCATGATCTCCCCCCATTCGACATCGCTGGTTGGGATGATCATCACCCGGTTGGGGGGGCTTAATTCCATGACGGATTCGTATAGGCCGGCTCCGGTAGGCGTATAAACTCCCTCCGACCTGTCCTTAGCCTAAAGGCGGAAGCGCCGGGTCCCATTTCAGCACTTCCGCCCGGCTTCATCAGTACGTCTTGTTGTCGCCCCACATCTCCTTGGAGAAGCGGATCACCCGGTTGCGGCCGCTTTCCTTGGCCTGATAGAGGGCCACGTCGGCGAACTTCACCGCCTGCCAGAACGTGTCGCTGTCGCTCGGGAAGTCGGCGATGCCGATGGAGATCGTCTTCTTGAGCACCACCGTTCCGGTGGGGATCTCCAGCGCCTCGACCGAGGACCGGATCTTTTCGGCGACGGCGTCGGCATTGCCCGAGGGCGTGTCGACCAGCACCACCAGGAATTCCTCGCCGCCGTAGCGGATGACCAGGTCCGACGAGCGCACCGTTTGGCGCAGCACCTTGGCCAGCGCCTTGATCACCGCGTCGCCGGCATCGTGGCCGTAGGTGTCGTTGACCATCTTGAAGTAGTCGAGGTCCAGCATCATCACCGCCAGCGGCGCCTTGCGGCGCTGTGCGGTGGCAACCAGGGTGTCGACGTACTCTTCGAGGAAGCGGCGGTTGTTGAGGCCGGTCATGGGATCGCGAAGGCTGGATTCCCGCAGGGTCTCCATCAGCTTCTTGGTTTCCAGCACCGGCGCGGCCTCGCGCAGGTAGACGTTGACGTAGGGGATCTGCTCATGCACGCGGCGCTCCGCGTCCGGCGGAGCGATCAGCTGCAGGACGTTGCCGACGCTGCCGGACTGGATGATGGGCAGGCAGATGTGCTTGCGATCGCGGGCATCCTCCGGCGGCTGGAACGCGTAGCAGATGCCGGGGTTCAGCACGCCGTCGACGGGATGGCCGGTCCGCTTGGCGCGGCAGCCCTCGCTGCGCACCAGGATCTGGGGATCGCACCACCGGCACGAGGCCTCCATGGCGCCGTCGACGAACAACGGCACCATCTGGTTGCGGTTGGGCACGGTCTCGTAGAGGGAGAATTCCGGGATGTCGAATTCCTCGACCAGCGTGCGCACCAGGCGCTGATGGATCTCGTTCTTGGTCTCGTCCTCTTCGATCGCCTGCTTGAAGTGCGCGGCGCGGGTCAGGCCGTCGACCATGTCGATGGTGGCGTCGAGCTGGTTCTCGTCCGGCGACGGCGTGCGGTTGGTCAGGCGCGCCACGTTGTTGCCGATGCGCGACAGGCCGCTGTCGAGGAATTCCAACAGACGGTTCATGTCGGCGGCGATCTGGCCGAGCTCGTCCTTGGTCATCTGCTCGACCTTGGCCTTGAAGTCGCCGCGCAGCGCGCGCTGTACCGCATGCTCGACGTTGGCGGCGGTGGCGGCGATCGGACGGATCAGGCGCCGCATCAGGAACAGGGTGAAGGCCGAGAAGATCGCCACCGTGCCGATGATGCCGGCGACGGTGAGCATCGCCTTGCTCTTCAGGCTGCCGATCGACACCAGCATGGTCACCGCGCCGAGGACCTGACCGTCCTTGACCTGGTGGCACTGCAGGCAATTGGGCGAGCCTCGGTCGGTGGCGATGAACGGCACGGTGCCGCGGATCAGGGTGTCGTCGTCGACCTCGAGCACCTGGTAATACGGCTTGCCGTCACGCAGCACCTGCTGCTCGAATTCGTCGGTGGGGGTTTCCTGGTTCAAGCCTTCGCCGAACTGCTGAACCACCAGCGGAGAACGGACGACGCGCGCCGAGGACAGGCCCTGCACCTCCATCAGGCGGCGCAGAAAGCTCTCACGCTTGTCGATGACGCCGTTGATCATCGATTCCGTCAGGTGAACGCGCACGATCTCCGCCGCCGTCCGGATGTGATCGGTAGAGGACGCAATGGAAAAGCTGCGGAAGGCATAAAGGCTGATCGCCACGAGCATGGCGATAAGGCTGACCGCGATGGCCATGAAGAACACGGTCACCTTCGAGTGCAAATTCATCTGTTCCCCCCGGTCATGGCGCCTGAGCGCCGTCTCCCCCTCTTGCCGGTGCCGGCCGGCAGGCTGTTACAATATGCTCGCCCAATGCGAGCGACAACTTTTGTATTAAGGGCGCTTAACCCTTTTGGGCAGGTTTGCCGGCCAGGCGCATGCCCGGCACCGGGATGGACGCGATGAAGCGGCCCGAGATCAGGATGGCGCGGCGATTGATCACGGCCATGTGCGCCAGCACGAGCGCCGCCATGTCGACGGCGAACAGCAGGCCACTGATCTTCATGGCGGTCGCCGACAGGGCCGCCATCAGCGGGATGGCGAACAGCAGGGGGACGGCGGCGAACAGGAACGCGTCGCGCCAGCGCTTGGCGCGGACCACCATGGCGGCACGATAGGCCACGGGAGAGACCGCCATCAATTCCACTCCCTTGGCGGCAACGAGGCGGGCGGCCAGTTCCGAATAGGAGGCGGGCAGGTCCTCGAAGGTCGCTTCCAGGAAGCGGCCGCTGGCGTGCGGCTTGAACGACCCCCGTACCGGCGCCCCCGGCCAGCGTTCGCGCGGGATGCTCGGGCGGATGGTCTTGAACACCTCCACCGAAAAGACCGAACCGGCGTCCAACAATACGACATCGACCGGAACCCCGGTCTTGCTGGTCCCTTGTTGCGTCACCGCACCCACCCCATCATCCGCATTGGGCGGATATTAGCGGGCACCTTACGGCGCGCCAAGACTCCGTGCCGGATAGGCGTCGGTTGACTTCGTCGCGGTTTACATGTCATTTACATCGTACGTCGCCTGGCGGAGGAATGTCGCCTTGGCTTTTGCTCCTGCGGTTCTCTTCACCGTCACCTGCACGCTGGAAGCCTCGATCGACACCATGGTGTCGGATCTGGCGGCCGCCTTCGCCGCTCACGGGGCCCATGCCCGGGTCGCGCTGTACACGACGTCGGCTCCCAACCGCGAGCTCATCTCCGGCCTGCTCGCCGACCTTAGGAGCTACGACGGCCCGCGCTTCCTGGTCGACGTCAACGGCAAGAGCCGCTTCTTTTCCGGCGGGGAAGGAGCCGCGGCACCGGTGTCGCTGCTCGACGAGTGGGCCATCCCCCGGTACTCGCTGTTCGAATCCAACCCGCTTGCCCACCTGGAGCATCTCGCCGCCGCCCCGAAGATGACCGCGTGGTCGGTGGTCGATCACAGCCACCGCGACACCCTGCTCGGGCTCGGGATGGCGCCGGAGCGGGTCGCCTTCGTCCCTCATGCCGGCCCGCTGCCCAGCGCCGAAGTGGATCCGACCGCCGATCGGCCGATCGACGTCCTGTTCGTCGGCAATATCGGCGCCCATCCCCCCCTGGATGCCTGGCTCGCCGAGCTAGGGCTCGCCGGCGGCATGGCGCGTGCCGCCACCGAGGCCCTGGAGCAGGTTCTCGCCAACGAGGCGGACAGCTTCCCGGCGATCCTGGAGGCGATCGGACGCCAGGGCCTCGCCCCGGAGCTGCGGCGCGAGGCGCGCATCGCGCTGGCCATCGAGGCGAGGATCAATTCCATGCGGCGGCTCGAGGCCCTGACCTCCATCCGCTCGACCCCCGTGCTGGCCTGCGGGACGATCGCGTCATCGATCCGGCTGCCCGACAACGTGACGGTCCGCGGCCCGGTCACCTTCGCCACTTCCCTGGCGCTGATGGCTCAGGCCAAGCTGGTCACCAACTTCATGCCCTTCCGCACCGGTGGGCACGAGCGGGTGTTCTACGGCCTGTCGCGGGGGGCGTGCTGCCTCAGCGATCCTTCCAGCCTCCTGGCCGACGGCATGGGGGCAGAGGGCGGCGTCATTGAACGGGCAGCCCCCCGGCTTCTGGATGAACAGGTCGCGACTCTGGTGGGAGATGGCCGCGCCCTCGACCGCCGCCGGGCCGCCGGTCGTGCATGGTACGCGGCGGCCCACACCTGGAGCCACCGGGTGCCGATCATCCTGGCGATGATGCGAGACTGCTTCTTCGGGTAAGGCGCGTCAGGCGCGTGCCCCGAACAGCCGGAACAGCGGCACGTCCACCTCGCGGTCGTGCTTGGCCAGCGCGTCGATCAGTTCCTTCAGGGCGATTTCCCGTTGCGGCCGGGGCGCGCCGACGAGGGCACGCAGGCGATCGACCATGCCGAGCAGGAGGGCGTGGTCCTCGGCCAGGATAACGGAAGCCTCGCGGTCGTAGCGGGCCGCCACGCTCTCCTCGGTGACGAAATGGATGCGCAGGCGCTCGCGGACGACCGAGATCGCCTCGGTCAGGATGGCGCGGTCCGTACAATAGAAGATCACGGCCTTGAGGGCACGCAGGGTGCCGTTGAGGCTGTCGTGCTCGTCGTCGATCCTCGGATCATTGGTTCGCCAAAACGCATCCATCGCGCTCACTCCTGGCTGAATGCAGAGGCATTCTAGCGATGGCGTCAACCCAATGTCTCAAATGGGAAATATCAATTGTAACCCCCCAGTGAATGGAGGTTAATAATCGACGTACTCGATCAAAGGCGCGGGAAAAACCGGTTGGATCGTGCTTGTCGAGCCGGGTTAGGGTCGCGGCATGGAAGAGGAGGGCGCGATGGCGATCCAGGTGGCGAAGACGACGACCATGATCATGGTGCATTTCGCGGTCGGCTGCGGCGTTGCCTACGCACTGACCGGCAGCTTGGCGATCAGCGGGATGGTCGCGCTGGTCGAGCCGCTGGTGAACGTGGTCTTCCACCATGTCCACGAACGGGTCTGGACCGCCTGCCTGGAGCGCATCGGCCCCGCGCGGACTTTGCAAACGGCCGCGGGCGGTGGTTGAATGGTGCGATCAGTGCGGGGAGGCGAGGGCGATGCTCGGCAACGACGGAAAACCAGTCACGCGCGACATGATCCGGTCGGCCATCGCGGTCTACAACGCCGGCGACCGCGGTTCGAAGGAGTTCGGCGCGATCCCGCGGGCGCTGGTCACTATCCTCGACAACCTGGCGGTCGGCAAGACGACCTATCTCAAGGGCAGCGACGGCCAGATGCAGGTCTCCCGCCGCAAGGACAAGACCATCGCCGCCGGCTGAGACGTCAGTCGATGCTGTGATAGGTCCGCACCACCCGCGTGGTCACGTCGACCAGGATGCCGACCGGGCTGCCGGCGGCGGTCCGCAGGTGCACCTCGTAGGCGCCGCCATGCAGCTTGACCTCGCTCAGCGTCGACGCCGGCCACTTGGATTCGACCAGTGCCATCAATTCGCCAAACCCCATCTGCGAGGGCGCCGGAGCGGCGTAGCGGACGAAAGGCCCCAAATCGGCCGTCTTTTCCGCGACACTCCGGTCGCGCAGATCCGCGACCGCGTCGATCACGCGGCCATCCGCACGCCTGGCCCGGATCTTCAGATGGTCGCCCTCGGCCTCGAGGCTGCGGACGTCGGCGCAGCCGTGCGCCGACAAGAGATCGGCGATGTCGCGCAATGGGACGGACTCGGTGCCGGCCCAGGCCGGCGCCGCCAGAAGCAGCGCCAGCGCCGCGAGAGACATCCGGGCTCGGAAGCCAGTCATGGGTTGGGTCCTCGGTTCAGTGGCCGGGGGCATGCCAGCCGGGATGGGCGAAGTATTTGCCGTAGGCGTCCAGGGCGCCAACGATCTTGATTGCGCCCGCTTCGCCGCCGCGGGGCTTCGTCATCTCGTCGGAGCCGTCGATGACCTGGGCGAGGACGAGGTGGAGCTGCCCGTCGGCATCCTCGGGCAGGCGACAATTGGCGGTCACGTATTCGATCTGACGCGAGATCTCGCCGGACAGCTTGGCGTAGCCGGCATCGTCGAGGCGTCCGGCATGGATCTTCGGCAGCGCCGCGGCCATCTGCTCGCGGATGTTGTCCATGCCGTGACGCAACGCGCCGTCGGTCGGCCATTTCTGGCCGTTGTTGAGCGACAGGCCCGAAAGCGACGCGGGGGAATGGCCGCCATGGTCGTGGCTGTCGGCAGCGAGTGCCCCGGCGGCGGGGACGGCCGCCATCAGGATGGCCACGCATGCGGCGATGAAAGTCCGGCTCATTTGCTGTCCTTTGGATCCCAAGGGAGTGGTAAATCTATCCTACCGCCTTGAACGCCGCCTGACCGCCTCGTTCATGCGCGGTTCAGAATGCGCTGGGTCGACAAGGGCCCGGCCTAGCTCATGCCCGGGACGGATGGATGGAACGAATCGGTCGCTTTGTCATCCGGCGGTTTCTGACCGAGAGCATCTTTGCTCGCCTGTACCTGGTCTTCGACCCGGCGCTGGAGCGCGAGGTCGTGATCAAGCTGTTCGCGGTCGATCGCGCGCATCCGCCCGAGCCCTTCGCATACGACGAGTGGGCGCGCCGCTTCCTGGCGGAAGGCCGGGTGATGGCCGTGCTCGACCACCCCAACATCCTTTCGATCCACGAGTTCGGACGCCTCGGAACCGGCGAGCCCTTCCATGTCCTGCCCTTGATGCATTGCAATCTGCCGAGCCTGATCGGATTTGATCTCGATGACGACGAGGCGGCGCAAGCGCCGGAACGGGAGCGCCCCAGGCGCCTCCCGGTCGCCCAGGCGCTCGCCCTGCTGCGCCAGATCCTGGCCGCGCTCGCCTATCTGCACCGCCGGGGCGTCGTCCACCGCGACGTCAAGGCGAGCAACGTCCTGCTGACCTCTCGCGCCGAAGGGATCGTCAGATTGTGTGATTTCGGCATGGCCAAGGTCGGGTCCGCGCGGGACCTCCAGCCCGGTGCCTGGATCGGCACCCGCCGTTACATCAGCCCGGAGCAGAAGCGGGACAGCGCTTCCGCCACCGGCCTGTCCGACGTCTATTCCGCCGGAGTGCTGGCGTTTCGCATGCTGACGGGACGCCTTCCCGGCGAGGACGGCCTGTCGGCCGACGCCCTCTGCCCGGAGGTGCCGGCGCGATTAGCGAGTTTGGTGAGCTGGGCAATGTCCCCAGACCCGGCGGCGCGTCCGTCCGCCGAGGCCTTCCTGGCCGAGCTCGGGTAGGCCGGGCGGCGGGCAGCCGCCCGGCCCAAGCCTTCACGCCCGAGAGGGCGGCTGGCGCGACACCTCTTCGAGGGCGCGCTCGGCGGCGTCGCTGTCGTGGGCACGGTCGGCGATGTCGCCCAGCGACACCACGCCCACCAGCCGTTTGTCGTGATTGAGCACGGCGAGGCGGCGGATCTGCCGTTCCGCCATAAGTTCCGCCGCTTCGCGCGTGTCCTGATCGTCGAAGCAGTAGACGATCTGCTTGGACATGGCGTCCCGCACCCTGGTCGTGTTCGGGTCGCATCCCTGGCCCACCGCGCGCAGGGTGATGTCGCGGTCGGTCAGAGTGCCGACCAGACGGTCATTCTCGCCGACCGGCAGGAAGCCGGTGTCCTGCTCGCCCATCAGCCCCGCCGCGTCACGGATGGTCATGTCGGGGTTGATGATCTTGACGTCCTTGGTCATGCATTCGCGTACCTGCATCTGCCCCTCCCACGTTCGGGCCCGCGCTGGATTGCGGTGGGCCTGGCGCTCGTTGGCGCCTCATCAAAGAGATTGGCACTCCCGGCCCTCGGCGACCGAATGGCGCGCTGCGCATCGGCGATATATCCCGGCCGTGAGAGGCGGCTTGCGCTATCGGCCATTTCGAGGTTTCGTTTGGTGTCGACGGGGCGGTCCGATTGTCTGTTGAGGTGAGCTCATGCGCATAGGCCAAAGACTGGCAGCCGGGTTCGGGAGCCTTGTGCTGGCAGTGCTGGTCGGCGCCGCGGTCACCGTTGGCGGGTTGAAGACCCTTTCCGACCTGACCGAAACGCTCTACCGCCACCCGTTCACCGTCAGCAACGCGTCCGTTCAGGCGCAGTTCGACATCGCCCGCATTCGCAACGAGATGCTGCAGCTCGTCCTGTTCGAGGGGCAGGACGACATGGATGAGTCGGTGGCCGAGATCGAGGCGTTGTCGCGCAATGTGGACGACAACCTCCGTCTGATCAGGGAACGCTTTCTCGGCGATGTCAAACGGGTGGAGCTCGCCCAGGGCCACATGGCCAATTGGGCCCTGATCCGCCGGGCCATCATCGACGCCCTGAAGGCGGGCGACAGGGCGGCGGCAGCCAGGCTTGCCCAGAACGAGGGCACCCCGACCTTCGACAGCGCCATGCGCGAGATGGATTACGTGCGCGACTTCTCGCGCAGGAAGGCGACCGAGGTCTTCGAGGAAACGATCCACCACACGGACCAGTTCTCGATCATCGCCTTCTCGGTCTTCGCCGCCAGCCTGGCCCTGGCGACGGCGATCTCCTGGGCGGTGACCAGAAGCATCGTGCAGCCGCTGTCACAGCTCAACCAGGCCAAGCGGCGCCTTGCCGCTGGTGAACTCGATGTCGCCGTGCCGGCCTTGGACCGTTCCGACGAGTTGGGCGAGATGGCACGGGACCTCAACGTGCTCAAGCAATTCATGATCGAGCGCGAGCGGGCCCAAGAGCAGTCCCGCTTGCTGTCGGAGGCGCTGGAGCAGAGTTCCAACCTGGTGCTGATGACCGACGCCCAGGGCACCATCATCTACGTCAACCGGACCTTCACCAAGATCACCGGCTTCACGGCGGAAGAGGTCATCGGCCGCAATCCCAGGCTATTGAAGTCCGACAACACGCCCCAATCCGCCCATGCCGAGCTGTGGCGGACCATCGGAGCCGGCGCCGAATGGCGGGGCGAACTGGAGGACCGGCGCAAGGACGGTTCCCCGTTCTGGGTGCTGGCGACCATCTCGCCCATCCGGGGCGAGGCCGGCGAGGTCACCCACTTCATCGCCACCCACGAGGACATCACCGACCGCAAGCTGGCCGAGATCCAGTTGCAGCAGGCCTACGACCGGGCCGAGGTGGCGAGTCGCGCCAAGACCGAGCTGCTGGCCAACATGAGCCACGAGCTCAGGACACCGCTCAATGCCATCATCGGGTTCGCCGAGGTCATCGACAGCGAGGCCCTGGGCGCCAACCATCCCCGGTACCGCGAGTATGTCCGCGACATCCTGGCCTCGGGCCGTCACCTTCTCGCGCTGATCAACGACATCCTCGACGTCTCGGCGATCGAAGCCGGCAAGCTCATGCTGCGGGAGGAGGAGGTCGCCGTCCCGGATCTCGTGCATTCGTGCCTGCGGCTGATCCAGCCGAAGGCGATGGAGACCAAGGTGGAGGTGTCGGTCGCGATCCAGCCGGAATTCACGTCCGTGCGAGCCGACGAACGGCGCTTGCGCCAGATCCTCCTCAACCTGCTGTC
Organism: Solirubrobacterales bacterium; assembly: GCA_050260775.1. Taxonomy (GTDB): domain Bacteria; phylum Pseudomonadota; class Alphaproteobacteria; order Rhodospirillales; family Magnetospirillaceae; genus CALABS01. Next base: position 40,422 of record JBLNCP010000049.1, read on the forward strand.
CAACGCCGTCAAGTTCACGCCCGAGGGTGGGGCCGTGACGCTCCGCGCCTTTCTCGGCGCGGATGGGTCGGGGTCCTTCGAGGTCAGGGACACCGGCATCGGCATGGATGCCGCCGGCCTCCGCAAGGCCTTATCGCCGTTCGGGCAGGTGGATACCGCCTACACGCGGCGGCACCAGGGAAGCGGTCTCGGGTTGCCCCTGGCCGTCAGTCTGGTCGAGGCGCATGGCGGAACCCTCGTCATCGACACCGCCCCGGGACAGGGGACGGCGGTGACCGTCACCTTTCCGCCCGAGCGGTGCCTGCATCAGGTCGTGGCCTGAACCCGACGCCCGCAACTGCTGGCGCGGGGGCGAGGCGCTCGGAGACGCGGCGCTGCAGGCCCTGCGCATCGACCGGGGCTCTGACCTTGGCGTCGTTGTCGAAATAGATGAAGACGTCGCGCCCCTCCGGCCGGGGTGGGGGCGGCGCGGCCACCCGCTCCGCATCGGCCGGCTCGCCTCCCGCCGCCCACGCCACCACCCGTTCCGTCCATTCGTCGAGGGCGGGGTCGTCGTAGCCGCTGGCGTACAGCACCTCGGAGCCGTGCAGCCGGCAATAGACGAAGTCGCTGGTGACATCCATCAGGCGCGGCCACTCGACCGTATCGGCGCATACCAGGGCGACGTCACCGGCGCGCAACAGGTCGATGAACTGGGGGACGGCGAAGCTTTCGTGGCGGATCTCCACGGCGTGGCGCAGGGGCCGCCGGGGTCCGTCCGGGATCGAGGCGCGCCCGGCCACCTTGGCGTCATGCCGGCCGGCGATGCTTTTCGCCGCCTCGGTGTCGTGCGGCAGGAGGCGGAAAAACTGCTCCATCCGCGCCGGGTCGAAGCGGAAACTGGGCGGGAACTGCCACAAGATCGGTCCGAGTTTGGGGCCAAGCTCCAAGACGCCGCTGGCCAGGAAATTGGCGAGCGGGGCCTCGACGTCCTTCAGGCGCCGGATGTGGGTGATGAAGCGGGGGCCCTTCACCGCGAATACGAATTCCGGCGGCGTCTCCCGCGCCCACGCCGCGAAGTATTCCGGCCGCTGCAGCGAGTAGAAGGTGCCGTTGATCTCGATCGAGCGGAAATGCGCGGACGCGAAGGCCAGTTCGTCGGCCTGCCGCAGCCCCTCGGGATAGAACGGGCCGCGCCAGGGGGCGTAGCGCCAGCCGGAAATGCCGATGCGGATCTCGCCCATGATGCGCCTCCTGTTCCGGTAACATCCGGCGAGGCGTGAAGGATCGGGCGCGGTCGAGGTCGCCGAACGCGACATCCACAGCGAGATCAAGAAGATCGACGACAGGTCCAGGGCTTGCGTCGAACGCCGGAGGATGATGCCTTCATGTCGGATCTCCGGTGATGATGGACGGCAGGGCTGCGCGCCAATCGGGTGCTGGCATGCCGTAGGCGGCGGCGAAGCGGGACCCGTCGAGCATGGAATTGGCGGGCCGTCGCGCCGGCAGGGGATAGGCATCGCTGCCGATGGCCACCAGCCGGGGCCCGCGTCCGAGGGCGGCGAAGATGGCGCGGGCGAACTCGAAGCGGCTGACCGCGGGAGCGCCGCAGAAATGGAAAATGCCCCAGGTGGGTGAGGTCGAGGCGAGGACGGCCATCACCGCGTCCGCCACCGCCGCCGCCGGGGTGGGGCCGCCCAGCTGGTCATCGACCACCCGCAGTTCCTCGCGGTCAGCCAGCCGCAGCATGGTGCGCACGAAATTTTCGCGCCGGGGGGAGAACACCCAGGCGGTGCGCAGGATCACGTGCGTATCGAGGCGGGTCCGGATCGCTTCCTCGCCGGCCAGTTTGCTGGCGCCGTAGACCGAGAGCGGCGCCGGTGCCTCGGCCTCGGTATAGGGGCCGTTCTTGCTCCCGTCGAACACGTAGTCGGTGGAGAGGTGGACCAGCGGGATGCCGAGTCGGGCGCAGGCCTCCGCCATCGCCGCCGAGGCGTCGCGATTGACCGCCATGGCGAGGTCGGGCTCGGCCTCGGCGCGGTCGACGGCGGTATAGGCCGCGGCGTTGACCACCACGCTCGGCTGGCGGGCAAGGATGGCCGTGGCGACGGCCTGCGGGTCGGCGAGGTCGACCTCCGCGCGGGACGGGGCATCGAACGGGTGGCGCGCCAGCAACTCGGCGCCCACCTGTCCCCCGGCCCCGAACAGCAGCGCCGTGGTCACGATGCCAGCCCCAGCCGCGTGCTCGACGCGCCGGCCAGCGGCGCCCACCACGCGTCGTTGTCCAGGTACCAGCGCACGGTGGCGCGGATGCCGTCGGTGAAGGAGGTGGTGGGGGCCCATCCCAGCTCGCGCGCCGCCTTGGTCGCGTCCACGGCATAGCGGCGGTCGTGGCCAGGGCGGTCGGCGACATGGCGGATGAAGCCCCGTCGGCTGGCGGCCCCCGGCGCCAGCTGGTCCAGCGCGTCGCAGACGGCGTGCACCACGTCGATGTTGGCGATGTCGCCCCCGCCGCCGAGCACGTAGGTCTCGCCGGGGGTGCCGCGGGCCAGGATGGCCAGCAGGCCGCGGGCGTGGTCCTCGACGTGCAGCCAGTCGCGCTTCTGCAGGCCGTCGCCGTAGATCGGCAGCGGCCGGCCGGCGAGCCCGTTGAGGATCATCAGCGGGATCAGCTTCTCGGGAAACTGCCGCGGCCCGTAATTGTTCGAGCAGTTCGATACCAGCACCGGCAGCCCGTAGGTGACGTGCCACGCCCGCGCCAGGTGGTCGGCCGCCGCCTTGCTGGCGGCATAGGGGGAATTGGGGCGATAGGGGCTCGCTTCGTCGAAGCGGCCCTCGGGGCCCAGGCTGCCGAACACCTCGTCGGTGGAGACGTGCAGCAGGCGGAAGCGCTCGCGCCGGCCCGGGGGAAGGGCGCTCCAGTAGCCCCGTGCCGCCTCCAGCACCACGGCGGTGCCGGTGACGTTGGTGGTGATGAAGGGCAACGGCCCGTCGATCGAGCGGTCGACGTGGGATTCGGCGGCAAGGTGGATCACCGCGTCGGGCTGGTGCAGGCGGAAGGCCTGCGCCACCGCCGCCGGGTCGGCGATGTCGGCCACTACCGGGACATAGCGCCCGGTGGCTTCCAGACCGGCCAGCGAGGCCGGGTTGGCGGCGTAGGTCAGCTTGTCGAGATTGGCGACCGCGTGCCCGTCGGCGACCAGCAGATGGACGACGGCCGAGCCGATGAAGCCGGCGCCGCCGGTGACCAGGACCTTCATGCGGCCTCCAGATGCGAGAGGACCGGCAGGGCGGCGTCGCGGGGGTGGATGACGGCCTGTGCGGGACCGACCGGCCAGGTGATGGCGAGCTCGGGGTCGGCCCAGTTCAGGCCGCGCTCATGCGCCTGCGACCAGGGGCGGTCCACCTTGTAGAGGACCTCGCAATCCGCGGTCAGGGTGCAGTAGCCGTGGGCCAGCCCCGCTGGGATGAACAACTGCAGCCAGTTCTCTGCAGAGAGTTCGAGGGCGATGTGGCGGCCGAAGGTCGGGGAGCCCGGCCGGATGTCCACCACCACGTCGAGGATCGCTCCCTTCAGCACCCTGACCAGCTTGGCCTGGGCGAACGGGGCGGCCTGCCAATGGAGGCCGCGCACCGTGAAGCGCGCGGTCGAGACCACGTGGTTGTCCTGCATGGGATCGAAGTCGATCCCCGCCTGCCGGAAGCGGGCCTGGTTGAAGCTTTCCGTGAAGACACCGCGCGCGTCGGCGAACTGTCGGGTCCGCAGCGCCACCACGCCGTCCAGGTCGGTGGGGATCACTTCCATTTCACGCCACCGCCTTGCCGAAGGGTTGGGCCTGCCACTCGGCCATGCGCTGGTGCCAGGCCCAGGCGGTGGCGACGATGGTGTCGATGTCGGCCTGCTGCGGCCGCCATCCCAGCACCTCCGAGGCCCGGGCGGCATTGGCGACCAGCACCGCCGGGTCGCCTTCGCGGCGCGGGCCGACGCGCACCGGCACCGGGCGGCCGCTCACCCGCTCCACCGCCTCGATCACTTGGCGGACGGAATTGCCGGTGCCGGTGCCCAGGTTGAACGGCAGGCTGTCGCCGCCGCGCTCCAGATGACGGAGCGCCAGGACATGGGCGTCGGCGAGGTCGTCGACATGGATGTAGTCGCGGATGGCGGTGCCGTCCGGGGTCGGGTAGTCGGTGCCGAAGATCGACACCTGCGGCCGTTCGCCCATGGCGGCCTGGATCACCAGCGGGATCAGGTGGGTCTCGGGGACGTGATCCTCGCCGATCCGTGCCTCGGGGTCGGCGCCGGCCGCGTTGAAGTACCGGAGCGCCGCCCAGCGCAGGCCATAGGCGCGGCCGTACCAGTGCAGGAAGCGCTCCACCATCAGCTTGGATTCGCCGTAGGGATTGACCGGGTGCTGCGGGTGCTTCTCGTCGAGCGGCATGTACTGCGGGTCGCCGTAGGTGGCGCAGGTCGACGAGAACACCACCCGGCCGACCCCGGATTCCACCAGGGAATCCAGCAGCCCCAAGGTGTTGGTGACGTTGTTGCGGAAGTACTTGCGGGGATCGGTCACCGATTCGCCGACATAGGTGAAGGCGGCGAAGTGGATGCAGGCTTCGATGTCGTGGTCGCGGATGGTCTTGCGGACCAGCGCGGTGTCGGCCAGGTCGCCGACCACCAGCGGTCCCCACTGCACCGCCCAGCGGTGACCGTAGACCAGGCTGTCGTAGGCGACGGGAGTGTAGCCGGCGGCGGCCAGCGCCTTGCACGCATGGCTGCCGATGTAGCCGGCGCCGCCGGTGACGAGGACGTTGCGGGTCATGGCTTTCCCTATTTGAACCAGGTGTCGACGAGGCGGGCGATCACTCCCCGGGCCGGCGGCGGCGGGGGCGGCGGCGGTTCGTCGAGGCGGCGGGTGATCTCGGTCATCAGCGCCTCGGCGCGGACCAGGAACACCTCCATGCCGTCCTGCTGGCGCTTGAGGCTCTCCTGCATCTGCCCGATGCGCTGGAGCGCCGACGCCGCCCCCCGCAGCAGGGCGGCCGCCTCGGCGGCGCTGTCCGGCTTGGCGGGCTGCTGAAGCACCACGCGGGCGCCGGTGGACGGCGAAATCGCCACCACCTCGGGCTGCATGCCGTCCGGCACCTCCATGGTGAAGGCGTGGGCGCCGTCACCGATCCCGTTGGCGGCCAGATCGGGCCGCGGGCGGTCGGCCTGCGTGGTCACCGGGCCGCCGGCCAGCTCGACCTCGATGGTCAGGCGCTCGTCGGGATGGAGGCGGTCCCAGGCCCAGCCGTACAGGGTGGTCCCCTCGACGGCCTCGACGAAGCCCTCGATGCGGTTGGCGGGGGCGTTCAGCTTCTCGATGATCGCGCTCATCTTCGCCCCCCTCAGCCGACGCTGCGCAGGCGGGGCATCTCGCGCCGGGCGCCCATCTTGTGGTCGATGCCGTTCTCGTCGAGGAACAGCATCATGTCGCGGTAGCGGGCGTGGTAGGCGCGGTTGAAGCGCTCGAACAGGGACTGGTCCCAGTAATCCTCGAGCCGGAATTCCTTGCCCGAGAACACGTCGAACGCGGGGATGCGATAGGTGTCGACGAATTCGGCGGTGCGGCTGTCGTAGGTGAAGTAGACCGAGGGCACGCCGTTGGCGAGCGCCATCAGGTTGCCGTGCAGGCGGTAGCCGAGCACCAGGTCCTGGGCGCGCATCAGCGCCTCGTACTCGGCGACCACGTCGGAATAGAACAGCTTGTCGCGGTAGATGCGGATCATCGCGTCGTCGGGGCCGGTGAACCACTTCTCGTGGGCCAGCTGGGCGAAGGCCTCCTCGCGCTGCTCGGGGGTGCCGAAGACGATCTTCTTTTCCTCGATCTCACCCTGGGCCGAGACCACCACGTCGAAGCGTTCGGCCAGCTCGACGATCACGTCGTGGTGAAGCTTGAGGTAATGGGCGATGTCGCTGGCATAGGCGCCCGATACCTCGCGGCGCAGGGTGAAGGCGACGTCGCGCACCTGGTCGAGCGACGGCAGCTCGACGCGCAGGTCGGGATCGTTGTTGCGGAACAGGGTGGGGCAACCCACCACGCGGGCATTGCGGATGCCCAGGTCCCACAGTACCTCGGCGGTGAACTCGCCGCGCACGCCCATGGATTCCGAGTGGTCGGCGATCAGGCGCATGACCCGCTTGGTGGTCTCGGACAGCACCATCTTGCCGCTGGTCGGGGCCTGGGCGCCGATGCCGAACGCCAGCACCGGGATCTTCAGTTTCTCGAGGACGGCGACCGCGTTCTCCCACTCCATGTCGGCGTGGATGTAGTTGGAACCGCGCAGGAAGCAGTAGTCGTATTCGGCGTTGTAGCGGTCGATGTCCTCCTGGCGGACCTCGCGGATCCGGACCACATCGAGGCGGTCAAAATTCAGCAGCTTCAGCGAGGAGTCAAAAACAAAGGCATCGCCGATGTTGTGGTAGTGATTGATGTTCCCTTGAACATCCTTGTAATTGTACCAGCGGACGCAGTCGTGGTCGTAGACTTCACCCGACGGGATCATGACAAGAATGTTGGTCATCAGCGATATGCCCTCTAATCCGTTTTTGTAAGCGCGCAATAGCGGTGTTCCGCGCGTTCACATTAGTGGCAAAGGGCGGGAGACCGGCCGTGGCAAACTTGGTCCATTTGGGGGTGATTTTCGGCCTGCTGGCGGCGGTGCCGGCGGCAGGCGCGACTTTGGAGGCCCAGGGCTCTCCACAAGTGGTGTTCCGGGCGGTGGCGGACGGGTGCGACGCCCGCGACATCCCCGACGCGCCGGCCCGCGCCTTCCGGGACTATGCCGGCCGCGTCCACCTCTATGCGCCGCACGACGTCAACCGCGGGCTGGAAGGGACCAGCCTCGACAGCGTCAAGCCCGATTGCCGGGTGGCCTATCGCGGCGGCGAGAGCGACGACCCCGCCGCCTACGACGACCGGGCGTGGCTGGCCGCCTTCGCCACCGAGGACGGCCGCACCGTCTACGCCCTGGTGCACAACGAGTTCCAGGGCCACCGCCGTCCGGCGCTGTGTCCGTCCGGACAGTACATGGCCTGTTGGAACAACTCGGTGACCGAGGCGGTCTCCACCGATGGCGGCGCCACCTTCCGGCGTCTCGGCGTGGTGGCGACCCTGCCCTGGCGCTACCGCGGCGACCTCGGCCGCCACGTCGGCTACTTCAACCCCAGCAACATCGTGCACAAGGGAGACGGCTATCTCTATGCCCTGGTGTTCGCCGTCGGCACGGAGACGCAAGGCGGCGGCGCCTGCCTGATCCGCACCGACCGTCCGGGCGATCCCCGCTCGTGGCGGGCATGGGACGGACAATCCTTTTCGGTGCGCTTCATGGACCCTTACCGCGAGAGCGGCGACCCAGGCCGCCACGTCTGCGCCCCGGTCGGCAAGGGGGCGTTGACTGCGCCCGTTTCCAGCGTGGTGCGCCATGAGCGGTCGGGCCAATGGATTGCCACCATGGCGGCGGTGCGCCCGGACGGGATGGGGGTGTTCGTCTCATCCTCGCCCGATCTCATCACCTGGACCAAGCCGGTCCTCGCCCTGCCCCTGACCATCTCGGGCAAGCAGAAATGCGACGAGGCGGCGGCATGGAACTATCCCTCGCTGATCGACCCCGCCAGCCCCTCCCGCATGTTCGAGACGGTGGGTGACGAAGCCTGGCTCTACCTGACCCGCTTCAACCTCGCCGACTGCAAACTGGGGATGGATCGGGATCTGGTGCGGGTCCGCGTGAGGGTGGCGCCGTAGCTCTTTCGCGCAGAAAGCCTGCGCCCCGGCTGACCGGTCAGTTCCCGCGCAGCAGAGTCATGTGGCGGGGGAGCAGGCGATCGAGTGAGAACCGCTCGACGGCGACCTTGCGGGCGTTTCCGCGCAGGTGGGCGGCAAGCGCGGCATCGTCGAGAATGTGCGCGACCTTGCCGGCGATCTCCTCGGGCGAGAAGAAGTCGGCCAGCAGGCCGGTCACCCCGTCTTCCAGCACCTCCCGCACCGGCTCGCTGTCCGACCCCACCACGGCGCAGCCGCAGGCCAGGGCGTCGAGCAGCGACCATGACAGCACGAAGGGGGCGGTAAGATAGACATGGGCCGAGGACAGGGCGAGCAGGTCGCGGTACGACGCCGCCGGCAGGGTGCCGACGAAGTGCAGGCGGCTCCGGTCCATTTCGGGAAGCTCGGCGAGCATGCGGCGTTTCCAGCTGTCGCCATCGGGCAGGCGCTCGCCGTAATACACCTGGTCTTCGCCGGCGATCACCACATGCAGGCCGGGGCGCTCGGCCAGCAGCAGCGCCGCGGCGCGCATGAACTGGGGAAAGCCGCGATAGGGCTCCATGCCGCGGGTGGCGTAGGTGACGACCTGGTCGGCGGCGGACAGATCGCAGCCGGGGATGGCCGGCCGGGCCGGCTGCGGGCGGAAGAACCCGGTGTCGACGCCGTCATGCAGGACGGTGAGGAGCGGCCGCAGCTTGGCCGGAAAGCGGTCCCGCTGGAAGCGGGTCGGGGTCAGGGCGACGTCGGCCTGGGCCAGGTCCATCAGCAAGGCGGCATTGCGGGTGGCGAGGCGGCAGCGGTCGTCGTCGCTGAGTTGGTGGCCAAGGAATTGCGTGTCGCTGGCGTCGCCGCCGTAGAACCACTCGAAGTAGCCGACATGCCGGGCGGCGGGAAACAGCTCGCGGGCATAGAGGCCCGGTCCCCACCCGGCATGGGCGCAGACCACGTCGGGGGCGAACCCTTCAGCCTTCAGGCGCTGACCGAGCCGCCACACCGCCTGGCCGGTCAGCACCGCGCCTTCCATCCAGCGCAGGTAGGGATGGCAATCATTCCGCACCGCACGGGCCGAGGCGTAGGTTTCCACCCGCACGCCCGGCAGGGAGCCTTCCGCCCGGTGGGTGGCGAACACCACCTGGTTGGCGGGATCCCGGGCCAGGGCCGCCGCAAGGTGGCGGTACTGACCCGGGAACGCGTTGTGCAGGAACAGGACCCTCATGGGCGCGGTCAGTCCTCGCGGAAGGCCCGCCGCATGCTGTCGGTGATGGGCGACAGCAGGTAGTCGACGGCTTTGCGGGCACCGGTGACCATGAAGACCTCGGCCGGCATGCCGGGGGTGATCTCGACCCCGTGGATCTCTGCCAGCGACGCGCCATCCAGCTTGATCTGGGCGGTGAAATAGGCCTCGCCGGTCCGCGCGTCGGTCAGCTTGTCGGCCGCCACCTGCACGACCGTCCCGTCGATCATCGGCACCTTCTTGGCCTTGAAGGCGGTCAGGCGCACATGGGCCGGCAGGCCGGCGCGCACCACGTCGATATCGAGCGGATTGACCCTGGCCTCGACGATCAGTGAATCGTCGACCGGAACGAGGTCCATCAGCGGCTGTCCGGCGGTCACCACGCCGCCGGTGGTGAACACCTTCAGGTCGACGACCTTGCCGTCCTGGGGCGCGGTGATGACGGTGCGGCCGCGCACGTCGCTGGCGGCGCGCAGGCGGTCGGACAGTTCGGCGACGGTGGTCTGCGTGTCCTGCAGCTCCTTGGCGACGTCGGCGGTCCAGGTGCTCTCGAAATTGGCCGCGTCGAGGTGGATGGCGGCCCGCTCCTGTTCGACGCGGGCGATGCCGGCCGCCAATTCACCGCGGTGGCCCCTGAGGTTGGCCGCGTCGGCCTGCAGCCCCAGCAGGCGCGGCTTGCGTTCGTAGCCCTTGCGGTACAGCGTCTCGACGCCCCGCAATTCCTCCTGCTTGTAGGCCAGGGTCTGGTCGGTGGCGGTCAGCTGGGCCTTCAGCGCCGCCTCTTCCTCGGTCTTCTGCTTGAGCTGGCGGGCCCGGATGTCCAATTGGGCTTGGCGGCTTTCGGCGCGGGTGCGGAACAGGTTCTCCTGGGTGCGGATGATCTCGGCGAGGGCCGGCTCGTCGGCGCGGCTCTGGAGCTCGGGCGGGAAGGCCAGCGGCTGGCCGGCCTGTTCGGCCCGCAGCCGGGCCTGGCGGGCCAGCGCCGCCCAGTATTGGCTCTGGACCTGGCCGAGCGTCGCGTCGGCCTGCACCTGGTCGAGGATGACCAGGGGCTGGCCCGCCTTGACGGTATCGCCCTCCCTGACCTTGATGTCGCGGACGATGCCGCCTTCCAGGTGCTGGATGGTCTTGCGGTGGCTGTCGACGATGACCGCGCCGGGAGCGACGGCGGCGCTGTCCAATGGGGCGGCGAACAGCCAAATCGCGAAGCTGCCGAAGGCCAGCGCCACGGTGGCGAGGCCGGCGACGACCGGCCGGCGCAGCGACGGCTCGGGCTCTTCGGCCGGCAGCGGCCGGGCGACGATGGTGGTCAGCGAAGTGCTCATGTCAGGCCTGTCCCGCGCGGATCATGCGCGTCTGGGGTGGGGCGATGGTGGAGACGCTCGATCCCGCCATCGCTTGCATGATCTCGGCTGCCGGGCCGAAGCGCTCGACCATGCCGTCGCGCAGCACCAGCAGCTTGTCGACCGCCGCCATCACCGACGGCCGGTGGGCGGTAATGATGACCGTCGCCCCCCAGGCCTTGGCGGCGCGCATGGCGTCGACCAGGGCGCGCTCGCCGGCGGCGTCGAGGTTCGAGTTCGGCTCGTCCATGACCACCAGGCGCGGCATGCCGAACAGGGCGCGGGCCAGCGCGATCCGCTGGCGCTGTCCGCCCGACAGCGCGAAGCCGCCTTCGCCGATCGGCGTGTCGTAGCCGCGTGGCAGCCTTCCGATCAGGTCGTGCACGTCGGCCAACTTGGCGGCGGCCACCACGTCCTTGGGATCGGCATCCTGCATGCGGGCGATGTTCTCGCGCACCGTGCCGTCGAACAGCGACACGCTTTGCGGCAGGTAGCCGACGTATTGGCCGAAATCATCGCGGTTCCACAGGAAGACGTTGTTGCCGTCCAGGAAGGCGCCGCCGGCGGTCGGCTCCCACACGCCGACCAGCATGCGCACCAGGCTGGACTTGCCGGCGCCCGACGGGCCGATGATGCCCAGGATCTCCCCGGGTTCCAGCGCGAACGACACGCCCTTGAGCACCGGCTTGTCGGCCCCGGGGGGCAGGAAGCCCAGCCCGTCAACGGTCAGGCGGCCGGTGGGTTCGGGCAGGATCATGTCCTGGCGCCGGCTGGGGGCGTTGCTCAGCATCTCGCGCACCCGCTTCCAGGCGGCGAGTGCGAACACCCATTGCCGCCAGCCGTCGATGAGCTGCTCGAACGGCTGCAGGGTCCGTCCCATCAGGATCGAGGCGGCGACCAGCGATCCCGGGGAAGCCGAGCGGTCAAGCACCAGCACCACGCCGGTGCCGATGATGGCGATCTGCACCGCCAGACGGAACGACCGCGTGACCGCCGACAGGGTCTTGGCGCGCCCCGATCCGCGGTCGAGCATCTTGAGCGCGCTCGCCTGGGCCACGCGCCAGCGCGCGGTTAGCGTCGACAGCATGCCCATGCCCTCGATGACCTCGGCATGGCGCAGGGCCATGCCGACCATCGTGAATGAGCGGGCCAGCTCGGAATTGGCCTCGGCCAGCGGCTTGCGCGTGGTCACTTCCATCAGATAGGCCAACCCGATCAGGACGGTGGCCGCCGCCAGGGCGATCCAGCCGTAGACGGGATGCATCAGGAACAGGACCGCCAGGAACAGGGGCGTCCACGCGATGTCGAGCGGGACGCCGATGGCCGAGCCGGTGACGAACAGGCGCAGGTCGTTGACGTCGCGGGTGACCTGGGCGCTTTGCGGCGTGCCGCTGCGCAGCGATTCCGCGACGGCGGCCTCCAGCGCCGGGGCCGACAGCCGCCGCGACAGGCTGATGCCGAGCACCGTGAAGATACGGGTGCGGATGACGTCGAGGACGCCCATCAGGACGATGCCGGCGAGCGTCAGCAGCGTCAGCATGATCAGCGTGTCGATGCTGCGGCTGTTGAGCACCCGGTCGTAGACCTGCAGGGTGTACATGGGAAGCGCCAGCTGCAGCACGTTGACGAAGCAGCTGAACAGGCCGGCGAACAGCAGCCCGGCGATGGAACGCCGGACTGTGGTCGCCAGCACTTCGGCGGCGGGGGTCATGGCGCCCTCAGCCGTTGGCGGCCATGGGCATGGGCGCGCGGGCCCGTACCAGCTTGCGGTAGAGTTGGGTGTGCAGGCGGGCGCAATCCTCGAAGCCCAGCGGCCGGCGGATCTTGGCGCGCAGCTTGTCCCACAGCTGGGGCTCGCTGAGGGTCTGGGTGAAGCGGTCCACCAGATCCTCGACGCTGCCGACGCGGAAATGTAGGCCGTCGACGCCGTTGCGCACCTTTTCGGCCATGCCGCCGATGTTGCTGCAGATGATCGGGCGGCCGTGGGCGAACGCCTCCTGGATCACCAGCGGCGAGTTCTCCCACCAGATGGACGGGACGATGACGTAGTCGATGTCCTTCATCAGGGTGGCGATCTCGGGAGCGCGATAGGGGCCGTAGAAGCGGGCCCGCCGGCCGGCCCGGTCCATTAGCGCCTTGAATTCGGTCTGGAACTCCTGCGGCTGGTTCTCCAGGTTGCCGCCAAAGAAGGCGACCGAGCTGTCCTCGCCCCACACGTCGTCGGGAACGCGGGTGATGGCGTCGAGCAGCACCTGCACGCCCTTGAAGCGGGTGACCTGGCCGAAATAGGCGAAGCGGTTGCGGCGGCCGCCCTTGGGCAGCGGCCGCGGCGGCGCGATCTCGTTGAGCACCAGGCCGTTCTCGATGAAGGAGCACTTCTCACGCGGCAGGCCCCAATCGACGAAGCGCTCGATCAGGAACTGGCTGGGCGACACGAAGTGGTCGACCATGTCGAAGAAGGTCTTGAGGAACAGCTCGCGCTTCATGAACTCGGCGGCGGCGATCTGCGGGAAGCACATGGCGCATTCGGCCGGCGACGAGCGCGTGCACAGCGTGGCCTTGCCGCCGGTCTTCACCATCTGGCCGTGGTGGTGGCAGATGGCCAAGTACTCGTGCAGCGTCACCACGATGGCGATGTCGGGGAAGTGCTTGCGGATGGCGAACACCGTCTCGACGCCGAGGCCGAGGAAGTGGTGGAAGTGCACCACGTCGGGGCGCACGTCGGCCACGTAGCGGACGAAGTCCTGCTCCAGGGTCTCCAGGTTGCGGTTCGACAGCCGGAAATGGTCGTAGTCGTTGGCCCAGAACAGGGCTTCGCGCTCTTTCTGGCGCAGCGACATCAGGGCGGTGCCGCGATGGCGGGCCACCGGCGGGCCGACGCGCGCCAGATAATGGCTCTCGGTGTCCGGGATGGCGTTGAGACCGAGGTGGAGGTTGTAGGACGCCACTTCGGCGCCGCCGATGGAGAAGGAGGGATGGCCGTGGGAGACGACGAGAACGCGCATCGTTCGAGCTTTCCTGTTCACATGCGGTCGGTGGCGGAGGGAGTGGTGGCTGCGGGAGCCGCCACCCACTTGCGGTCGAAGCCCCATTCGTCGACCAGCCGGCCGGTCTGGCGCCAATACTCGGGTTCGCGGGCCTCGGAGGGATCGTCGAGCGCCATCATCTCCACCGACGGGATCCACAGGCAGGCGTAGCCGGCCGCCCGCAGGCGCAGGAAGAAGTCGGGCCCCTTCCAGTCCGGTCCGACGAAGTCGCGGGCGAAGCCGCCGAGCGCGGTGAACACCCGCTTGGGGATCAGGCAGCATTCGACGGTGCCCGCCTGCACCGCCACCGGGGCGCTGCCCTCGTCGGGCAGCCAGTGGCGGGCGTAGCCGGCGAAGCGCACCAGGCCGTGACGGTCGGCGAGCGGCGCCATCTTCTTGCCGGCCCGCTGGCCGGCGAACTTGATGGATTCGTCTTCCCACATCAGGGTCGGGCATACGGCTCCGCCGCCCTCGATGGCCAGCAGGGGCTTGCCCAGCTGCGACAGCCACCCCTTGCGCCGCGGCAGCACGCCCGGCGACAGGAACAGCAGCAATTCGCCATTAGCATGGGATGCGCCGACTTCCAGGGCCTCGCAGACATCCATCTCCTCGGGCGAGACCACCAGCTTGCCATAGAGGCCGTAGAAACGGGCGGCACGCTGCAGGCTGGCGCCCAGCACCTGGGCCGAGGCGGCCGGCGCTACTGCCAGGATCTCGACGTTGACCAACTCGGGATCGACGGCGAAGCGGGCCAGCGTCACGTCGATGTCGGGCATGCCGGCCGGGACCGGGATGACCGCGGTGATGCGCGGCTTGCGCTCGGAGCGGCCGAAGGCGCAGGCGACATGCGCCCGCTTGCGCGCCGGCAGCCGGGCCGCGACCGCGCCGACCATCGGTCCCAATTGGGTGGCGATGACCGCGTGGGCGCCGGCTCCGCGAACGTCGATGCTGGTCAGCATACGGTGCAGCAGAGCCGGCGACGGCTCGGCGACGGCGAGCGGCAGGAAGGCGGTCTGGTCGTCTTCCAGCACGATCTCCAGGTACCACTGGGCGGCGGGATCGGCGTCGCACGGCACCGACACCAGGAACCCGTGGGCATCGTCGCCGGCCATGATGATCCCGGCGAACAGCGGGTCGCGGCCATAGCCGTCCGAGACATCGCGGCGGTCGCTGCGATGCCAGGTTTCGTCGATGCGCCGGCCGAAGCCCTTGTTGTTGCGCAGGTTGACCGCCACCACCCGGCGCTGCGGGTCCAGCAGCCAGCCGGTGAGGAAGATGCCGGCATCGGGCGCGCCGACCGCCAGATCGATGGCGGCACGCACCGGCAGCGGCAGGGTCGAGATGGTCTCGGCGCCCTGGAAGCGGGGGGCGCTCAGGCGCTTGACCAGGCGGGCCGCCGCGGGGTCGTAGCGCAGAACGGAGCGCACCGCGGCCATGTGGCCGGCGGTCTCCTCCTCGGACAGGAAGCGGCGATTCTCGAAAACGTCCATGCGCCGCCAGGTCTCGCCGGTGCGCAGGTAGGCACGGCGGATGGCGCGCATGTCCACGGGCGCGTTGGGCATCAGGGCGACGATGCCTCGGCCGGCCCCGCCGAGATCCGGCCGGTCATAGCAGGCGATGGTCGCCGCCGCCGTGGCCAGCACGTCGGTTTCCAGCATCAGCTCGACCGGCCCGGTCTCCAGGTGCATGGACCAGCCCTGCAGCACCAGCACGCCGTCGGCTTGCCCGAACAGCTCCAGGTAGCCGTCGAGCGCGGCGGCCCGCTCCAGGAACGCCGACAGGGCGGCGGTGCGCCGCGGCGTCGGGTTGGCGTTGAGCACGCTCTGCAGGAAGCTCACCAGGGCGGGCTGGCGCTCGATGTGGGCGGCGGCCTCGGCCAGCAGGGGGGCGTAGTCGAGACCCGGCCGCGGCATGCCGATCTCGTAGCGCACCCGCTTGTTGGGGCTGTTGACCGTCGCGGGGCCGCCCAGGCGCATCACCTCGGGGCCCTCGACGGCGGCCAGCAGCCAGTGACCGCCTTCCGCCCGCGGCCACGTGCAGGCATGCAGCGTGCCTCCGGGTTGGCCGTTCAGCCGGAATTCGCCGGAGCTGGGCAGCACCCGGTCGGTCTGGCCGAAGGCCAGCGCAAGGCCGTCGTCGATGAGGGCGGCGACGACGAGTTCCGTCGCGGGCTTGATGGTCTCGGTCATGGGAACTCCTTACTCGGCGGCGGCGGGGAGGGCGGGCCGCGCCCGGTCATAGGCGGCGAGGTGGGCGGCGGCGGTCTCCGCCATGGTGGGGATGGCGGGAATGCCGGCCAGCAGCCGCTCCCACAGCCCGTCCTCGGTGATGGCGCGGCGCATGGTCTCTGCCAGGCTGACCGGATCGCCGGCCCGGAAGTGCAGGCCTGAGACCCCGTCGGTGACCGCTTCGGCCATGCCGCCCAGGCCGCTGCAGATCACCGGCCGCATGTGCTGGAACGCCTCCTGGATGACCAGGGGCGCGTTCTCCCACCACACCGACGGCATCACCACCCAATCGACGCTGCTCATCAGCCCCGACATCTCGGCGGCGGTGTAGGGGCCGCGGTGCTGGGCCTCGGGCTGCGCATCGTGCAGGCGGTCGGCGAAATCGGCCTTGAACGCATCGCTCTGGAAGGGGGTGCCGCCATGGATCGCCAGCGAGAAGTCCAGCCCGTCCTGCTTGAGGATGCGGGCGGCCTCCAGGGCAACGTTGACGCCCTTGAACGGGCTCAGATTGCCAAAATAGCCGAAGGCGTTGCGGCGACCGTCCGGGCTCTTGCGTAGCGGACGCGGCCCGCAATCGGGGCGGCCGTTGCGGATGACCTCGATGCGGTGGGGCTCGAGGCCCCAGGCGACGTAGCGGTCGCGCAGGAACGCGCTGGGGGCGATGAAGCCGTCGACCAGCGAGAACAGCGTCTTCAGATGCTTCTCGCGCAGCACGAAATTGATGGTCGAGCGTTCCGGGAAGCAGCGGCGGCAGGCATCGGGCGACGCCCCGCGGCAGAGTTCCATGCTGCCCGCCTTCACCATCTGCCCGTGGTTGGCGCAGATGGCGTAGTAGTCGTGCAGGGTGAAGACGATCCGGCACTCGGGCAGCAGGCGGCGGACCAGGAACAGCGCCTCGGCCCCCACCAGCAGGGCGTGGTGGAAATGGACCACGTCGGGCTTGAACGACAGCAGCAGCTGGGTGAGGTCCGGCACCACCCCGTGCAGGTCGATCTGCGACAGGTGGAAATGGTCGAAATGCCCGGCCCACAGGATCACTTCATCGGCCGAGCGGCCGATGGTCTGGAAGTTGGTGCCCGGCTTCTGCTCGCGGTGGACGGTGTTGGTGCAGGCGAGAAACATCGTCTCGACCTCGCCGGTGGCCTTCATGGCGCCGAACAGGTCGTGGGCGAAGATCTCGCTGCCGCCGGGGTGCAGCTCGGGATGATTGTGGGCGACGAACAGGACGCGCAGGCGGCGGCTCATGCCCCGCCCTCCCGGACGAACACCGCCAGGTCCTGGTAATTGGGGGTCTTGCGCCCGCTCCAGTGGCCGTAGCGGACCGGCGTGGCGATGGTCATGCCTGCGTCCCTGAACAAGGACATCAGCCAGGGTTCGTCGAAGGCGACGGCGGCGCCGGGATGGCTCTCGTCCGCCTGGTATTCCGGGCCGGCCGCCTCGGGGTCGAAGGCCAGACGGCGGTCGCCCTTGCGCAGGCCGTCGCGGGCCTCGTCGTTCATCAGGAATAGGCTGAGGAAGCAGCGTCCTTTGGGCCGCAGCACGCGGGCGATCTCGGCGGCATAGGCGGCGGTGGTGGCGGCGTCCAGGTGGGTGAGCACCGAGGTCAGCAGGACGAAGTCGAAGCTGTTGTCCTCGAACGGCAGGGCCACCGCGGGGGCCGCGATGGTGCCGGCCGGGTTGTAGACCGGGTTGGCGCAGTCGAGGTGATGGAAGCGGAAATTGCGATAGACCGGGGTGATGGCCGACTGGCACCACTCGATCCCCTCGCGCACGATGTCGACGCCGTCGTAGCTTCCGGCGTCCACGTTCAGCCACTGGGTCAGCGGCAGCGCCATGCGCCCGATGCCGCAGCCGATCTCCAGCACGCGGTCGGTGGGGGCGAGCCGGCCCAGGCGGACGAAGTGGCGCAGGAATTCGCCGCCGATCGACCGGAAGTCGCCGTCGCCGACGAAGTTCTTCTCGGAGGGCGGAGTTGGCATGAAGCGGTTGGCGGCGTAGGCGCGGGCGACGGTGATCACGTCGGGGGGCTGGATACCCTTGAGCAGGGTGATCGAGTTCATTCGGCGGCTCCGGCAAGCAGGGGGTGGTCGTCGTTGGAGGCGTCGCCCGTCGGCGGGCACAGGCGCTCCATGAGGTCCGACCAGCGTGAGGAATGGAGGCGGCGGTTGTAGGCGCAGGCGATGCCGCGCATGTAGCCGGCGTGCTTCTGGATCGACTGGCGCTCCAGGTGAAAGAGTTCGGCCGTCGGCTGGTAGCGGATGTCGAACCCGAGGGCGCGCACCTTGAGGCAGAGATCCGAATCTTCGTAATCGCCGATGACGTAGTCCTCGCAGAAGCCCCCGACGCGGTTAACCAGTTCGGTCGGCAACAGGATGGCCGCCCCGGTCACCGCCGGTACCGAGCGGGCGACACAGGCCGGCTGGTAGTCGCGCGGCATGCCCTTGTGGAAATGCTGGTTCAGCCAAGCCCCGCGCAGGTCGCGGCCGAAGAACATGCCGGCGTGCTGGAGCGACTGGTCGTCGAACAGCAGCTTGGGTCCGACGGCGCCGACCCGGGGATCGGCCAGCTCGGCGAGCAGCGGCTCCAGCCAGCCGGGACGGTCAGGGATCACGTCGGAATTGAGGAACAGCGTCGCCGGCCCCCGGGCAGCGCGGCCGCCGGTGTTGCAGGCTGACGAGAAGCCGTAGTTGGCGCTCTGGACCAGCAGGGTCATCGGAACGCCGTAGAGGGCGTGCAGGCCGAGCAGCAGGTGCTCGCATTCGTCGCGCTGCTCGGGCGAGTCCAGCACGTAGATCAGCTCGACATCGGCCAGCGAGCGGTCGACGGCGAAGGCCGAGATCTGGAAGCGCAGGAAGTCCAGCACGCGATAGAGCGGGACCACGATGGTGGCGCGAGGGCGGGCGACCGGCGTGCCGAACTCGATCCGCTCGGGCTCGCGCCGCGTGGCCATGGTCGCCGCATGCAGGGCGGCCACCGCCGGCCCGATGCAGCAGTCGAGCGCCTCGGGCGAGGCGAAGGTCGGAGGCACCGCGCCCAGCACGGCGTCGCGGGCCTGACGCGGGTCCTGCGGCGGCAGGGCCGGCACCAGGTCGAGCACGGCGCCCGAACGCAGGTGCAGCTCGAAGCGGTGCTGGCGGCTGGGGGTGCCGCCGGCGAAGTTCGGGACATAGGTGGCGAAACCCCAGCGCTCGCCGGTCCGCTCTCCGTACTGGTCGGCGACGTCGGGGCGTGGGAACCGCACCATGGGGGCGCCGAGGTCGCGGCGCTCGCCGAGGGCGGAGACCGCGTCGATGCGGGCGATCATGTCGTGGGGGTCGCGCAGCCAGCCGGAGACGAACAGCCCCTTGCCATCCGAGAGGGCGAGGTCGATGTCGGCGCCCAGCGGCCGGCTCTTGGCGAAGACCGCGCGGCGGGGCAGCGGGGCGAGCAGCTGCATCTCGTCGAGGACCGCCGCGGCCTCGGGATGGGTGGCGCCCCGGGCGGCGAGGCCTGCGGCGATGCAGTCGCGCACCGAGTGGGGCACCGGCGTGCGTTCCAGCCACTCATGCAGGCGAAGGGCCGGCAGGGCGCCGCGCAGCTCCCGGCAGGCCACGGCGCCGTCGGCGGCGAACAGGACGATCCGCGCACCCTCGGCGCAGTCGTCCAGCATCAGATGGAAGGGCGTCTGTCCGTTGCGGCTGCCGGACGGGTCGGATACCGGGCGGGCGGCCACGGCCCGGACCCGCGACCGCTCGACCACCAGGGCGCGCACGATCTCGCCGCCGTCGGCGGGAAGGGCGCCTTGCGCAAGGGTCAGTCCGCGCGCGGCCTCGATCACCGGCACCAGGGGCGCCGGTTCCGGGAACAGCTCGGCCAGCAGGGCACCTGCCACGGCGGCGAAGCGCCGCTCGTCCCGCTGGGCGAAGGCGGCGCGGCAGAATTCCAGCACGCAGGACAGCACCTTGGCCTGCGAGGCCGGGGCCAGCCCGCCGACCAGCTGGCCGGCGTCGAATTCCTGGGCGCCGTGGCCCGGGGCCTCGGCTACGGGCGTGCCCTGCGACGAGAAGGTCAGCGCATCACCGCGCTGGGCGGCCGGCCAGCGCAGGGCGACCAGGGTGCGGGTGCCGCCCCAGGTGGTGGCCAGCGTCAGCGAGGCCTGGGTTCGGGGGACGGGCTTGCCGGCGGCCGCCACGTCCACGCGATGGGGCGCCCGCTGGGAAGGCCGTGCCGGAACGGCATCGTCCCAGACGGCGAGCACGGCATCGCCGACCAGGGCATGAATACGGGGGGTGGCAACGTCCGGACGATCGTCCTGCATACCGGGCGGGTTCCTGTGGGAAAGGAAAATGGAGGGGCGCCGCCCGCCTGGGGCGGGGGCGCCCGTTCACTCAGTGGATGACGAAGAAGGCGTTGGGATCGTGGTGGACGTCGTCGGCCGACACGCCGACCAGGGTGACGGTGTGGCCCTGGCCGAGATCGACGACCGCGTTGCCGTGGGCGTCCTGGCCGACATGGTTGGTGAGGTCGGCCGCCTTCTCGACCGCGAGGCCGTTGATGTTGCGGGCGATCTGCAGGATGTCCTGGCCCTTCTGGAAGTCGAGCACCACGTCCTGGCCGCTGCCGCTGTTGAACACGAAGGTGTCGTGCCCCTTGTTGCCGGTCAGCATGTCGTTGCCGGCGTCGCCGGACAGCACGTCGTCGCCCTTGCCGCCGACCAGGATGTCGTTGCCGGCGCTGCCGGCCAGGGCGTCGGCGCCGTGCTTGCCCAGCATCAGATCGTTGCCGTCGGTGCCGGTCAAATGATCGTTGCCGTGGCCGCCGATGACAGCATTCTTCGAACCGCTGAAAATGTCATTCGAGCTGTCGCCGAAATAATCATGGGAAAGGCGGGCTTGGAAAATCGCATCGTCTTTGCCATGACCATCGAACATGTGATCGGTATTGCCGTGACCGGCCCAACCGGGCTGGTGGGTACCGATATTGTCGTGGCCGTAGGCTCCCCCGTGCAGCGTTGCCATTTATCCTTTACTCCCTCGGGTTTGTTGGTCGGCCAAGTACTACTTTATTGCTAGCTCCAAGGGGGGTGGCAAAAAGTGGCCCTGCCGTGACCGAGAAAGGACCCGTTGCACCATCGGGGGGGGCCGAAGCGCTTCGGGATGAGGTTTCCTCCGCCTTAACTCCCCGGGCGCTACCCCGGCCGCTTGGGCTTGTAGAGGAGGTCGCGTGAAGCGGAACGCACGGGTGTTGCTGGGACTGGGGCTGGTCGGTCTGGGGGGCTGGGCGGTGATGCCCGGGATGATCCATCCGATCAGCACCGACGCGATGGTCAACGCCGAGGTCGTCACCCTGCGTGCCCCGGTCGAAGGCCAGCTCCAGGTGCCGGGGACACTGGCGGTGGGCGAGCGGGTGGCGACCGGCGACACGGTGGCTTGGGTGCGGGCCATCCGTCCCGAGACCGTCCGGCGCGATGGTCTGGCTCTCGATCTCGCCGGCCAGCGCCGGCTCGTCGAAGCGCTGGCTGAGGAAGATGCCAGCCTGGCCAGGCTCGAACAGGAACTGACCGCCCGCAGCCAGGACTACCGCGCCGCCGCCCGCCGCCGCCTGGGCCTGGCCGAGACCGAGGCGGCCGCCCGCCTTCGCGCCGCCGAGGCGAACTACAGCCGCCTTGCCGCCGAACTGAACCGCAAGCAGGTGCTGCTGGCCAAGGATCTGGTCGCGCCGGTGGCGGTGGAAGCGGCGCGGGCTGACGAGAGGGCGGCCAAGGCCGAGGTCGATGCCGGGCGCGCCGAACTGGCCCGCGTCGCCGCCGAGGCCGCGGCGGTGCGCAAGGGCGCCTTCGTGGTCGGCGGCAGCGACGTGTCCCCGTATTCCGACCAGCGCCGCGACGAGTTGCGCATCAAGCGCGCCGCCCGCGCCGTCGAGGCGGCGCAGGCCCGGATCCGGGTGGGCGAGCTCACCCGCCAGCTGCAGGCCGAGGAAGCCCAGGCGGCCAAGCTCTCCAGCGCCAAACTGGCCGCCCCCGTCACCGGCGTGGTCTGGCAGCGCTTCGCCGCCGAGGGCGACACCGTGCGGCCGGGGGACCCGGTGGTGGGCCTGGTCGACTGCAAATCCCTGTTCCTGACCGCGGTGCTGCCCAAGCGCTATTTCGCCGACCTCAAGGCCGGCGACCAGGCCACCGCCCGCCTCTCGGGAGTGGCCGAGCCGGTGAAGGCGGTCATCCAGTCGGTGCGCGCCGGCGGAGGCGCCCAGGCCAACGGGGCGGCCGCGGTGAGTCCCGGTGCCGAAGAGGGGCGGGATGTGGTGATCACCCTGGCGGTCCACGACCGGCGGCTGGGCAACCGGTCCGACAACCTCTGCCAGGTCGGGCAGCACGCCACGGTGACCTTCGCGACGCCGGCCCTCAAGCCGCTGGTCGATGCGGTCGCCGACGCCATCCCCGGGAGCGATGGTGCTTCCTGAGTTGGCGCCCACGCTGGTGCTGGCCGGCCTGGCGGTGCTGGTGCTGCCCTCGGTCTCGCGCGGCGACGGCCGGGGCCGTGCGGCGGTCATGCTGGTGGCCGTCGCGGCGATGCTGCGCTACCTGATATGGCGACTGACCGAGACACTGCCGCCGCTGTCGGCCGCCCCTGCCGATCTGTGGATGTGGGCGATGGCGGTGTTCGAGGCTCTGGCGCTTGGCAATGCGATCCTGACGGCGCTGTTCCTGATCCGCCGCTCCGACCGCAGCCGCGAGGCCGACCTGGGCGAGGCCCGACTGGTGGCCCGGGGCTCGTTGCCTGGCGTCGATGTGATCCTGCCCACCTACAACGAAGGTCCGGAGATCCTCGAGCGCTCCATCCTCGGCGCCCTGGCGCTCGATTGGCCCGACCTCAGGGTCTGGGTGCTCGACGACGGCCGGCGGCCGTGGCTGGCCGAGCTCTGCCGCGCCAACGGCGTGCGCTACGCCACCCGCCAGGGCAACGACAACGGCAAGGCCGGCAATATCAATGCCTGGCTGGATTCCGGTCGGGCCGAGGCGGCGCCCTACCTCCTGGTGCTCGACGCCGATTTCGTGCCCCAGCGCAATCTGCTGCGGCGGGTGGTCGGGCTGTTCGACGACGACACGATTGCCCTGGTGCAGACGCCCCAGAGCTTCTTCAACCCCGACCCGATCCAGCTCAACCTGCTGGCGGGCGGGGCGTTCGCCGACGAACAGCGCTTCTTCTACCATGAGTTCCAGCCGGCCCTGGACGCGTGGGGCGCATCGTTCTGTTGCGGCACGTCCTTCGTGGTGCGCCGCGACCGCCTGGACGCGGTCGGAGGCATTCCCACCTGCACGGTCACCGAGGACATGATGACCACCTATGCGCTGGCCGCCCGGGGCTGGCGCACCGTCTATCTGGCCGAGCCGCTGTCGGTGGGGATGGCGCCGGAAGGACTGGCGGAATTCGTGAGCCAGCGCGGGCGCTGGTGCCTGGGGACGGTGCAGGCCCTGCGCTCGCCCGCCGGGCCGTTGCGGGTGCTCTCCCTCTCCTGGGCGCATCGCCTGTGCTTCTTCAATGCCCAGCTGTTCTGGCTGGCCTCGGTTCCGCTGATGCTGCTGGCGATGGCCGCTCCCGCCGTGTTCTGGTGGACGGGAACGCCCGCCTTCCTCGCCGAACCGGGTGAGTTCCTGTCTTACTTCGGCCCCCGCTTCCTCGCCGAGGCGGTGGCGATCGGCTGGGTGTCGCGCTGGTCGGTGATGCCGCTGCTCTCGGGCATCGCCCCGCTGGTGGTCGCTCCCGCCGCCGCCGCCGCCGCGCTGAAGGCGCTGTTCTTTCCGTATGGCCATCGCTTCCGCGTGACGCTGAAGGGCGGTGACCGAGGCCGCGTGGTGGTGCACCGCTCGGCCCTCGTGTGGCTGGGCGGGCTGATGGCGTTGATCGCGGCCGGCATGGCGGCGGGCCAGTTCCCCGAACTCGCCGCCCCGGTCGTCGCGAGGGCGAACACGGTGAACATCGCCTGGAGCGGTTACGCCTTGCTGCTGCTCTTCCTCGCCATGCTGGTGTGCGTGGAACTGCCGCGCCGCCGCCGTGAGGAACGGGTTCGCTTCGACGAGGCCGCCCGCCTCGGGGGCCGGCCCGTCATGCTGATCGATCTTTCGCTCGGCGGCGCCCAGGTCGCCTGCAAAGGGGACACGGAGGTGGAGGCGGGCCCCTTGTGCCTCCAGGTCTCCGAGGTAGGGTCGTTGCCCTGCCGCGTGGTCCGGCGCGACCGGGAGCGGCTGTTCCTCGCCTTCGCCGACCTGGGCGAGGCCCGGGCGGCGTTGGTGCGCAAGATCTACACCGGTCCGTGCATCCTGCCGCAGGCGCGGCTGTCGCCATCGGCGGCCTACCGGGGTGCTTTCAAGCGGGGGTTCGTCTCAAGGTTGTAATGGGGCGAGCCCCTTTTGCGGAGGTGGCCGCCAGGGTATCGTCGTATGGGTGCCATGCTCTTTGGTATCGGTCTTCGGCCAGAGCCGGCCGCTATGCTTACCTCCGGGGTCCCCCGGTTGGAGGTCCGCGATGATCACCTGGCTGGACCGCCTCGACAGTGCGACGATCCGCGATGCGCTCTCCCGCTGGACGGGCGGCAGCGTCCTCGCCCTGGTCGCGGATGCGGACCGCGCCGGCGTCCCCGTGCTGCAGTCGGTGTGCCGGGACCTGGGCGTCGGCGTGTGCGGGGCCGTGTTCCCCGAATTGCTGGTTGATGCGCAGTTGGGGCAGCGAGGCGCGGTGTTGCTGCGTGTCGACGGGCCGCCGCCCCTGCTGATCGGAGAGGTCTCGGCCGCCGACGGCATCGCCAGGACGGCCACCGCCCTTGCCGGTTACGTCGAGAACCATCGTGCCCCCGACGAGTTCAACGCGGCGCTGCTGTGCATCTTCGACGCCCTCGTCCCCAACATCGCCAGCCACCTGGATGCCTGGCAACTGCAGTTGGCCGACCGCGTGCGTTATTTCGGCGCCAATGCCGGCAATGAGGCCTTCGCCGCCACGCCATGCCTGTTCGATTCCGAGCGCTTCATCGGCGATGGATTGCTGGCGCAGTTGCTCCCCGGCCACCCCGGCGCCTGCGTCAGCCATGGCTACGAGGTGCCCGATGCCCTGATCGCGGCCACGTCATCGGACGGCAACCGCATCATCCAGATCGACTGGCGGCCGGCGCTCGAGGTCTACCGGGATCTGATGCTCCAGCGCTACGGCATCGAGATCGACCGGGAATCCTTCTACCGCTACGCCGTCCATTTCCCGTTCGGGATCGTGCGGGCGGACGGTGAATTGCTGGTGCGCATCCCGGTGGCGCTGGGTCCCGACGACAGCATCGTCTGTGTCGGCGAAGTGCCGGCCAACGCCATCCTGACCCTGCTGGACGCGCGGGCCTGCACCGCCTCGGTCCCCGGCGACATCGCCGCCTGCCTGGCCGAGATCGCGCCGGTTACCAACCGGGACCTGCTCCTCTTCTATTGCGCCGGGCGGCGGATGCACAAGGGGCCCGAGGTGGTGACCGAACTGGCCGCCATCCGGGAGGCCTCCGGCGCCGCCCACCTCTTCGGGGCGCTCTCGCTGGGCGAGATCGGCGCCTCCGCCGAGGGCGGGTATCCGCTGTTCCACAACGCGACCGTGGTGGGGGTGCCGTGGAACAACGCATGAAGCGCGAGCAGATCCTCTCGGTTCTATGCGACCTCGCCTTCACCATCGGCGGCGAGGTCTCGCCCCAGCCGCTGATGACCAAGACCCTGCAGCGTTTCCTCTATCACACCGGCTTTCCCGTCGGCCTGATGCTGGCCCATGAGGCGGCGCCGGACCAGGCGGCCGACGTGGTCGGCACGCTGGAGGTGGTGATCGGCGACTACACCCTGCAGCGCCGGCAGGGCGGCAGGATCACGGTCCCCGGCCGGCTGCTGGCGGCCGAGCCCCGGCTGATCGACGACGCGGCGCTGCTCGCGCCGTTGGGGACCCGGCGGTCCATGGCGGTGGCGCTCAGCCTTCCGGTGAAGGATTTCGGGCATGCCCTGCTGCTGTCGCCGCGGGCGCTGTCGTCCGCTCTGCCGCTGACCGAGATCTTCGTGCCGGTGCTGCCGCGCTTCGCCACCGCCATCACCCTGTGCCGGGAACACGAGCGCCAGAGCGAATCGCGCCGGCGCATCCTGGTCGAGGTCATCGAGCAGAGCCCGGTCAGCATCGTCATCACCGATGCCGAGGGCGTCATAGAATACGTCAACGCCTGCTTCTGCGAGACCACCGGCTTTGCGCGCGACGAGGTGATCGGCGACAACCCGCGCATCCTCCAGGGCGGCGCCAAGACGACGGCGGACTATGCCGAGCTGTGGCGAACCATCAGGTCGGGACGCATCTGGCGCGGCGAGTTCCTCAACAAGCGCAAGGACGGCTCGCTGTTCTGGGAGCGCGCCGTCATCGCCCCGGTGCGTGAAGTGGACGGCGCCATCACCCATTTCGTCGGGGTGAAGGAGGATATCACCGAGAAGCGGGCCAAGGAGGAGGAGCTGCGCCGGCTGATCGAGCACCTCACCGAGACCAATACCGAACTGGCCCGCTTCGCCTACGTCGCCTCGCACGATCTCAGGGAGCCGTTGCGCACGATCACCTCGTTCGCCCAGTTGCTCGGGCGACGCTACCACGGCCGCCTGGATGCCGAGGCCGACGAGTTCATCGGCTTCGTGGTGTCCTCGGCCAAGCGGATGGACGATCTGATCCGCGACCTGCTGGTCTATTCGGGCATCTCGGTCAAGGGCAGCCAGTTCAAGCCGGTCGCCGTGGCCCAGGCGGCGGAATACGCCTTGCTCAATCTCCGTGAAAGCATCGAGGAGGCGGGGGCGGTGGTGGAGGTCGGGCCGCTGCCGACCATCGAGGGCGACGAGGTCCAGATCACGCAGTTGCTTCAGAACCTGATCGGCAATGCCGTGAAGTTCCGGCGCGAAGACGTCAAGCCGATCGTGCGGGTCTCCGCCGAACCGTGCGAGGGCGGTTGGCTGTTCACCGTGGCCGACAACGGGATCGGGATCGAGCCGACGGAGCAGGACGTGTTCGAGATCTTCCGCCGGCTGCATCCGCAGAGCCGCTATCCGGGGACCGGCGTCGGCCTGGCCATCTGCAAGCGCATCGTCGAGCGCCACGGCGGGCGGATCTGGTACGAACCCAATCCGGGGGGAGGAGCGGCGTTCCGCTTCAGTATCGGTGTGACGGCCGGAGCGTTGGCCGCGAGCCCTTCGAAGCAGGTGGAACCGGCCGCCCCGTGAACGGGGCGTTCAGCGGCAGCGCGACGCCACCCTGGCCTGCGGCATGTCCTGCGTGATGGCGGCGATGGCGGCCTCGAAGCGCTCCCATGACGGGGCGTAGACGCTTTCCCGCCTGAATTCCAGCAGCCCCTCCTCCTCGACGGCGCGGATGCAGCGCGACATCGATTCGCGGGCGATCCCCAGCATGGCGGCCATGTCGGTGCGCAGAAGCGGCGTCTCGATGCGCATGCCGTCGCCGTCGCGGCTGCCGAACTCCTCGGCCATCTGCGCCAGCAGGACCAGGACGCGGTCGCGGACGGTCAGACCGAGGATGTTGAGGATCTGGTTCTCGGTCTGGTCGAGATCGGAGGCGAGGTTGGCGGCGAACGCCTGTTCCAGCCGGTGGTTCTGTTCGAACGCCCAGCGGGCGACGCGGGACGGGATGTGGCAGACAACCACGTCGGTGGCGCAGTAGGCCGAGACGCAATGGGCCTCGTTGCGCAGGAAGGCGCGGTAGCCGATGGTCGCGCCCTTGCGCACCATCTGCACGACCAGGGAATTGCCGTCGTGGTCGCCCTTCTTCAGCAGGACCACGCCCGAGAGCAGGCGATAGAGCGCTTCGCAGGCGCCGCCCTGATGGAAAAGGAACGAACCCTTGGGAATGGTGCGGATGGTCTTGCGCTGGGCCAGCGTTTCCAGCACCGGCGAGGGGACCTCGTCCCAGGTCGAGTGCGGGATGATGCCGCAATTGCCGCAGCCGATATTGGCGGGATCGCCGGAAGAACACATGCTCATCGGCGCCCCTTAGCCGGCCAGGCGCTGGAACGTGGGGATCTCGTCCGCGGCCCCGATCTTCGAGAGCTCGGCCCGGAAGTCCGCGATCGAGGGGATGACCACGTGGCGGCGGCTGAAATGGGCGAGGCCCTCGGTTTCAATCGAGCGGATGCAGCGCGACAGCGATTCCGGGGTCATCCCTGCCAGCGCCGCCATGTCGATGCGGCTGATGGGCGGAGCCACCACCAGGGTCTGCTGGTCGTTGAGGGTGGTGAAGTCGCGGGCGAGGCGGCCGAGCAGGATGAGCAGGCGATCCCTCACCTTGAGGGTCGTGACGTGCATCATGCGCTCCTGGGCGGCGCCCAGATCGGACGCCATCTGCTGCAGGAAGGCCTTTTCCAGCGTGCGGTCGGAGGCGATGGCGGCGTCAAGCTCGTCGAACGGAATGCGGCGGACGACGCAGTCCACCGTGCATTGGGCGCTGAGGCTCTGGACGCGGTTGCCGACATAGGCGCGGTAACCGAGGCTGCCGCCCTTGGTCACCAGATCGACGGCCAGGTGGTCGCCGCCGATATTGAATTTCCGAAGGACCACCGCCCCGGACAGGATGACGAAGGCTTCGGTGGCCGGCTCCCCGGCCCGGTAGAGCCAGGTCCCCTTGCTCATCCCCTGGATCTTGCCGTGAGCGCAGTCCGGCGAGCGGTTTTCGCTCGTCATGCCTTGGTCCTGAGCTCTTACGAAGTCATCCATGGCGCCCTCGCCCACACCCATACTATCGAGATGTTCTAGGCTGCTCCCACCTAAGGAAACATGACAGCGGTTAAGTCCGGAAAGATTCTAATAACGATACGAATTCTTATCACGCGACGGCTGGTGTGGTAATAAGCCGTTGGTAGGTTGATGGAAGGCTGGCCATGATCGGGTGGCACGAAGATCTGGCGATCGGCGCCCCGGCAACGGATCAGGATCACCGGCGGTTGGTCGAGCGGCTGCTGGGCGCCCAAGCCGCCTATGCCGAGGGCGACGTCCGCTCGGCGGCCCGGTTGTTGCGCCAGTTCCTTGCCGAGTTCTCGCGCCATTTCGACCGTGAGCAGCGCTCCCTTACCGCTGTCGGCTGTCCCGCCGTGGCCGAACGCGGATCCGAGTACCGGACCTCGCACGCACTCTTTTCCGTGCACCCGCTGGAGGCCGACGACGTCGAGGTCATCGGCCAGATGATCGAATACGCGACGGCCTGGCTGGTGGATCACATCATCCGCCAGGACATGCCGTTGCGGCGCTGGTTCGCCGACCGGCCGTCCGCCCATCAGCGGGAAGGCTTCCGCTTCCGCTTCGACCTCATCAAGCTGCGCTGGCGCATCGCCCTGCTCGCCCTGGTTCCCCTGGCGGCCCTGGCCGGGCTGGTCGCGGCCTCGGTGTGGGAGCTGGAGCGCAACGCCGAGTCCATGCGCCTGATGGCGCGCATGAATCACCTCAACGGCCAGGTCGCCGACCTCATTCACGAGATGCAGCACGAGCGTGGCCTCGCCACCTTGATCCTGAGCGATCGCCGCCTGGGCCGGGACGCCATCGAGCTGCAGTACGCGCGGACCGACGAGGCGATGGCGCGCTACCGCGAGGCCGCCACCAAGATCCAGAACGATCTGCCCGACGGTCCCGCCCGCGAGCGGCTGAGCAACGCGCTCTACTCCATCGAACTGATCAAGGAGGCACGCGGCGACCTGATCGGGGGCAGCTTCGATGCCGTCGAGACGATGGATTTCTATTCCACGGCGGTGGAGGACCTGGTCGACGTGGTTCCCGACGTCGTCCGCGCCGTGCTGCCGTCGGACTTCGCCAAGTTGACCTTCGCACAGATCTTCCTGCAGCAGGCCAAGGAGCGTGCCGGTCGGGAGCGTTCGGCGGGGGTGGCCATCCTCTCGCAGGCGGCGACGCCGGACGCGGTCCAGCAATCGGTGCGCGACCTCGCCGCCGAACATCGGGCCCTGGGCGCCGGCTTCCTCTCGCTGGCCCCGGATGACCTTGCGGCGGCCTACCGTGCCGCCGACAAGGTGGCGGCGGGTCCGATGATCTGGATGCGCAACGCCCTGGAAAGCGGCGACCTGCGCGAGATTTCCGCCCAGGAATGGTTCGACGCCACCACCCAGCGCATCGATGCGCTGCGGGAGGTGGAGACGGAAGTGGCGGCGCGCCTGACCGCCGAGGCCGCCCGCCTGGAGCGCGCCACCTGGCACCGCCTGCTGCTGCTGGCCAGCGGCATGGCGGTCCTGGTGGTGGTCTGCCTGGCGATGGTGCTCGGCCTCGGGTGGAGCATCCTGCCGCCGCTGGCTCAATTGAGCGGGGCGGTGCGACGGCTGGCGGGCGGCGACCGATTGGTGGCGATCCCCGGGCTGGCGTCGCGAGATGAGCTGGGCTCGTTCGCGGCTGCGGTGCAGCAGCTCAAGGAGCGGCTGGTCCACGGCGACCTGCTGGAGGCCCGTCGCCTGACCGCCAATGTGGAGCGCCTGCGGGTCGTCGCCGACAACATGCCGGGCGTGGTCTTTCGGGTCCACCAGCCGGAGAGCGGTCCGGCACTGGTCGCCTGCGCCAGTCGCAAGTTGCGCGAGGTCATCGGCCTGGCCGCCAGCGACATGGTGGATCGGCCGCTGCGGCGGGTGATCCGGGAATTGTGCCGTCCGTCGGATTGGGCGGGGCTGCTGCTCGCGCTGAAGCGCGCCGGCCATCGGCCAGTCAATTTGGAGTTCCAGATGCGCGACGGGCCGCTGGCTGGCGGACGATGGCTGCGGGTGCTCGCATCGCCCTCTCCGACCGAGGACGGCTGGGTCTGGGACGGTGTGGCCCTCGACGTCACCACGGTCAAGGCCGCCGAGGAGGAACGGGCCCGCGTCGCCGGCGAACTGGCCCGCATCCGCCAGGGCCAGACCGCGGCGGAGCTGGCCGCCGGCATCGGCAAGGACCTGTCCGCCGCGCTGCTGCCGCTGCTGACCCATGCCGAGAATGCCGCCCAGCGGGTGCCCGAAGGCTCGCCGGGACGCGAGGAGGTCGTGGCCATCGCCTCCAACACCCGCCGGCTCCGTCATCTGGTGGAACAATTGCTGCCGGCTCCGGCAGACAGGACCGAACCGCCCACCGGGGGCGGGGCGGGGGCGGGTAGTGGCAACGTGGTGCCATTCGTGGGGAGGCGGTCGTGAAACCTGAAACCGTGTTGTCCAGTCCGTCCGATGCCGAGCCCGGCTCCCCGCTGCTGGACCTGCTGCTGGGGATCTTCCCCCGGGCGGCGATCAAGCCGGCCGCCGTCCGCAAGCGATCCTTCCTCTATCGCCAGGGCGATCCGATCGCCGCGATCCACTGCGTGATCGAGGGCAGCGTCGCCGTCGAGCGCCTGGACGAGGAGGGGCGTCTGTCCATGTTCGGCATCATGGGGCCGGGGGCCATCCTCGGGTGGCAGGACCTGATGGCCAACGGCGTCCACCGGAACGCTGCCGAGGCCCTGTCGCCCTGCGAGGTCGTCGCCATTCCCTGCGGTACCTTTTCGGCGGCCATGCACCGGGACGTGCGCCTGGTCGAGATGCTGATGCGCCAGGGGGCGGAGCAACTGAGCGCCTACGAGGATCACATGGTGAGGCTGTCGACCCTCGAATTGTCGAAGCGCATCTATATGACCCTGTGTTCGTTCGTGGATGACGCGGTGCCGCGCCAAGGCACCGTCGACATCACCGTGCCGTTGCTCAAGAAGGACCTGGCCGCCCTGCTCGGAACCTCGCCGGAATCGCTGTCGCGCAGCCTCCGCCGCCTCGAGGACATGCAGATCGCCGAGTTCAGGGGCAGGAACGTCGTGCGGCTGCGACTGGGGTGGGGCAGCGACGCCGCCTGCGGCGCCGAATAAGACCGCTCCATCCGTCCTAGGCGCCCACGCCTATAGGCGGCCGCCGGGCCGTGCACAATGTCCTTCTGCACAGGCGTTGTGCACGGAGGGCGGTGATGAAAACGCAGGCAGTGACGGTCGGCCTCGTGATGCTGGCAGGCTTTCCGGCCTGGGCGCAGCAGGAAGAACCGGCGAAGTCCGAGGGGGTGTTGGGCGGCAAGTTCATCGGCACGGCGACCGTCGCCTCGGACTACGTCTTCCGCGGCATCAGCCAGACCGACGAGGCGGCGGCGATCCAGGGCGGGATCGAATGGCACCATAAGGACGGCCCGTTCCTCGGGGTGTGGGGCTCCAACGTCAATTTCAACGACGGCAACCAGGCCAGCGCCGAGATCGACTGGTATGGCGGATATGCCGGCACCTATCGCTCGCTCGGCTACGATGCCCGCGTCATCTATTACAGCTATCCCGGGGCCGACACTCCCCGCACCTACGATTTCTGGGAGCTGGGCCTGGCCCTCACGCACGAGCCGGTGACCGGCTTGACCTTGACGCTGGGCTACAACATCTCGCCCGATTACTTCAATGAATCGGGCGTCGGCCAGTACGCGCGGGCGGAGGCGGCCTACGCGGTATCCGGCCTGCCGATGCCCCTGAAATTGAGCGCGGGCGTCGCCCGTCAGTTCATCGAGGACAACACGGCCTTCGGCACCCCCGATTACTGGACCTGGAGCCTGGGCGTCGCCACGGAGGTGAGCGGGCTGAGCCTGGGGCTGACCTACAGCGACACCGACATCGACAAGAGCCGTTGCGGCAACGGCTCGGGCGTCTGCGGGGCGCGGCTGATCGTCAATGCCAGCTATTCCTTCTGAGCGGTGACAGGGACGTCCCGGCAGAGACGTCCCCCCACTGCCGAGGCGTCAGCCCAGGGTCGGGTAGTCCAGATAGCCCCGCTCGTCGCCGCCATACAGCGTGGCCGGGTCCAGCGGGTTGAGCGGCGCATCGCGGCGCAGGCGCTCGACCAGGTCGGGGTTCGAGATGAAGGGGCGGCCGAAGCAGACGAGGTCGGCCTTGCCGTCCGCCACCGTCTTGGTCGCCAGCTCGCGGGTGTAGCCGTTGTTGACCATGTAGACGCCCCGGAAGCGGCGGCGCAGGACGTCGAGGTCGAAGCCGCCGACCTCGCGCTCGCCGCCGGTCACGCCCTCGATCACGTGCAGGTAGGCGATCCCGGACTCGTTGAGGCGGTCGACCAGGTGCAGGAACACCGGCTCCGGGTTGCTGTCGACGAGGTCGTTGCGGGTGTTGACCGGCGAGATGCGGATGCCGACCCGCTCCGGCCCGCAGGCGCCGGCCACCGCCCGCACCACCTCGTCGACCAGCCGCACCCGGTTATCGACCGAGCCGCCGTAGGCATCGGTACGCTTGTTGGCGCCGTCGCGCAGGAACTGGTCGAGCAGGTAGCCATTGGCGGCATGGATCTCGACGCCGTCGAACCCGGCCTTCAGCGCATTTTCGGCGGCGCGGCGGTAATCGTCGACGATGCCCGGCAGCTCCTCCAGCGCGAGGGCCCGGGGCGTCACCGCCGGCTTCATGCCGGTCTCGGTGAAGGCTTCGACGTCAGGCCGCACGGCCGACGGCGCCACCGGCAGGGCGCCGCCCGGCTGGAGGTCGGGATGTGAGATGCGGCCGACATGCCAGAGCTGGGCGACCATGCGGCCGCCCTTGGCATGCACGGCGTCGGTGACGGCCTTCCAGGCGGCGACCTGCTCGGCGCTGTAAATGCCGGGCGTCCAGGCGTAACCCTTGCCCTGCGGGCTGATCTGCGTCGCCTCGCTGATGATGAGCCCGGCCGAGGCCCGCTGCGCGTAATAGAGGGCGGTCATCGGCTTGACCACATCGCCGGCGCCGGCCCGGCTGCGGGTCAGCGGCGCCATGACGATGCGGTTGGCCAGCTCGATCGGGCCGAGGCGGACGGGCGAAAAGAGGTCGGTCATCTCTGCGGGCTCCACTGAAAGAATGCCCAAAGCATCTAGTGGAGTTACCACTTCGGTCAAGCCCTGGGGTCCCATGTCATCCCGAGCGAAGCGACGGATCTCGTGTGCCCCGGGGGGGGACGAGATCCTTCGTCGCCGAGCTCCTCAGGATGAGCCGATCAATCCTCGCGGAAGCTGCGGCGGAAGGAATCGGTCAGCGGGCGCATCAGGTAGCTGAGCAGCGAGCGTTCGCCGGTCAGCACCATCACTTCCGCCGGCATGCCGGCGATCAGGCGGACATCGGGAGAAAGCGCGGCCAGTTCGGCGGGATCGACCTCGACCTTGGCCAGGAAATAGGGCTCGCCGCTGCGATCGTCGGTGAGGCGGTCGGCGGAGATCGAGCGCAGCTCGCCCATGATCTGCGGCAGCATCCGCTGACGGTAGGCGGTGAGCACCACCTTGGCCTTGAGCCCAGGGTGCAGCATCTCGATGTCGTTGGGCTTGACGCGGGCGTCGATCACCAGCCCGCCCTTGCTGGGCACGAGGTCGAGCAGCGGCTGGCCCGGCCCGACCACGCCGCCCGCCTCGGTGGTCACCCGCAGGTGCAGCACCGTGCCGTCCATGGGCGCCGTCACCACCGTCCGCGCCAGGATGTCCTGGTGCAGGGGGAATTGGCTGCGGTGGACCGACAATTCGGTGGTCACCTTGGCCAGCTCGTCGCTGACCTTCTCGATGGTCTGCTGGCGCAGGCCCAGCAATTGGGTCTCGGTCTCGCCGATGCGCTGCTGAT
Organism: Solirubrobacterales bacterium; assembly: GCA_050260775.1. Taxonomy (GTDB): domain Bacteria; phylum Pseudomonadota; class Alphaproteobacteria; order Rhodospirillales; family Magnetospirillaceae; genus CALABS01. The sequence goes on from JBLNCP010000049.1 coordinate 74,648, forward strand.
CGCGGGCGATGTCGGCGCGGTGGGCGGCGCGTTCGCCCTCGATGCGCGCCCGCTCCCGCTTGAGGGCGAGCAGGCGCGGCACCCGCTCCAGTCCCTTGTCCACCAGTTGCCGCACCCCCTCGGTTTCCTCGGCGATCAGGCGCAATTGTTCGTCCTGGGCGGTGATGGTCTGGCGCAGGCCGGCAATCTCCTCGTCCAACTGGGCGATGCGCTGGCGCAGCACCCGCTCCTCGCCCTGCCGCGCCGCCCGGCGGTCCTCGAACAGCTGGCGCTGGCTGGCCGCCGCCTGCGCCACCTCGCTCTGGGGGAAATTGTCCAGCTCGGCCGGGAAGCTCACCGCCTCGGCCCCCGATTGCTCGGCCAGCAGCCGCGCCTGGGTGGTCAGCAGGTGGATGGTGCGCTCGCGCAGCTCCTGGTATTGCGCCCGCGCCTTGGTGTCCTCCAGGGTGACCAGGGGTTGGCCGGCCATCACCGCATCGCCCTCGCGGACGTGGATGAGGCGGACGATGCCGCCTTCCAGATGCTGGATGGTCTTGCGGCTGCCGTCGGGGCTGACCACCCCGGGGGCCACGGCGGCGCTCGCCAGCGGCACCAGTGCCGAGAACAGGGTCACGCCGCCGAAGAAGGTGAGGGCGGCGGTGTAGCCCAGCCGGCGCGGGCTGCGCACCATGTCTTCCAGCTCGGGACTCATCTCGGTCACTCCGCGGCTTGGGCAGGGGGAGGGGGGGGGGCGGCAATCGGGGTTGCCGGCCGTCGGGCGGTGAGGGACCGCATCACCGTGTCGCGTTCGCCGAAGGCCAGCACGGCGCCGTCCTTGAGGACCAGCACCTTGTCGACCAGGCCCAGGGCGGCCGGCTGGTGGGCGACGATCAGGATGGTGGCGCCGCGCTCCTTGACCTGGGCCAGGGCGCGGTAGAGGGCCTCGTCCCCCTCGGCGTCGAGGTTGGCGGTGGGTTCGTCGAGCACCAGCAGGGCCGGATCGCCGTAAAGGGCCCGCGCCAGCCCGAGGCGCTGGCGCTGGCCGCCGGACAGGCGCTCGCCGCGGGTGCCGATCTCGGTGTCGTATCCGTCGGGCAGGCGCAGCACCATCTCGTGGACGTCGGCGAGCTTGGCCGCCGCGATGACCGCGTCGTGGTCGACCGGGCCGAGGCGGGCGATGTTCTCGGCCACGGTGCCGGCGAACATGTCCACCTGCTGCGGCAGATAGCCGAGGTGGCGGCCGAGCCGGTCCTTGTCCCAGGTGGTCACGTCGGCGCCGTCCAGCCTGATCGTGCCCGCCGAGGGGCGGCAGGCCCCGACGATCGCGCGGCACAGGCTGGACTTGCCGGCCCCGGACGGCCCGATGATGCCGCAGGCCTCCCCGGCCCGGATGGTGAAGTCGACCCGGCGCAGGACCGGCCGCTGGCGGGGAGCATAGGCCAGCTGCTCGACCGCGAGATGGCCGCGGGGCGGCGGCAGGCACAGGGAATCGACCTCGCCCCGGCCGGTGGCGAACAGCTCGTCCAGGTTGCGGAAGGCGGTGCGGGCCGAGATGAAGGCCCGCCAGGCGCCCAGGGCCCGCTCCACGGGGGTCAGCGCCCGCCCCAGGATGATCGAGGCGCCGATCATCGCCCCCGAGGTCGCGGCGCCCTCCAGCACCAGATAGGCGGCCAGCCCGAGGATGCCGGTTTGCAGGGCCAGGCGCAGGAACCGCGACAGGTTGGCGAGCAGCACGGTGACGGCCTCGCCGTCGCGCGCCTGGTCGTGGCACTCGGCCTGGCGGCGGCGCCAGCGTTCGACCAGCAGCTCGGCCATCCCCAGCGCCCGCGCGGTTTCCCCCTGTTCCAGGATCTGCTGCGCCTGAAGCTGGACGGAGCGCTGGGCGGTGCGGGCGGTCTTGGTGGCGGCGCGGGTCAGTCGGTCGTTGGCCAGCGCCAGCACGAACAGGACGACGGCACCGGCCGTCGCCACCGCCCCCAGGGCGGGGTGCAGCACCCAGATCACCGCCAGGAACACCGGCATCCACGGCGCATCGAGGAAGGCCTGAAGGGCGTCCCCGGCGATGAATGAGCGCAGTTCGGCCACATCGGCGGTCGAGGCCTCCGACTCGCGGCCGTCGAGCCGGGCATCCAGCACCCGCCGCAGCACCGGCGCCGAGAGTTGGCCGTCGAGCCAGGTGGCAATGGCCGAGAGCAGGCGGCGCCGCGACTGCTCGATGAGGGAATAGGTGGCGATGGCGGCGAAAGCCAACACGGTCAGCCACAGCAGGGTGTCGCGCGAGCCGCTGGCGAGCACGCGGTCGTAGACCTGCATCATATAGAGCGAACTCGCCAGCAGCAGCAGGTTCGCCAGCAGGCTGAACAGCAGGACGGTCGGCGCCTGCCTCCTGATCGAGGCGATAGCGGTTGCGAAAGGGGGTCCCTTGGCGCGCATGTCGCCTCCGGTCGATGGTTCGCGTCCCCTCTTGGGGCGCCAGAGGAATCGCCCAAAGAAGGTTCCCGCACAATTTTGATTCAGGGTTAGTTGGTGTATCGAAAGAGCCGCCTGCCGGAGGGCTTTTTCATCGTCCGGTTGATCGGCGCCGAGGGCGGATAGGTTCCCTCAGGATCGTCGACTCGGGCGCCCGGCCGGTGTCATCGATGGCGCGCCGACGCCACTTGCGCGTCCGGAGCACCATAGGCCGATCATCCTATGGTTGGTCAATCTCCCCATGGAGCGTCTTATGGCCACCATTACCGTCAAGAAGATGAGCCTCGACGAGTCGCTTGGCCTGCAGAACACCGGCATCCCCTCGGGCGGTGAGGATAACAACGACAACGATGTCGCCATCAGTAACCTGCCGTCCACTTTCAGCACCTACCTCTTTACCACCCTGGCCCTCGACAACTCCTTCCCCACCGCCGTGGGCGTCGGCAAGAGTGCCAGCGATTTCATCAGCGTGTCGTCGACCGGCACGATCACCTCGCTGCAATTCACGGATGCACAGGGCGGCGCGCTGGACGGGGATTCCAGCGATCTCTATACGCTGGACGGCAACCAGATCTTCCTCTACGTGGCCGAAGGCGGCAGCGTCGTCCTGGGGCGAGAAGGCAGCGGCACCACCGCCGATCCGGCTGGCGACGTCGTCTTCGCGGCGTACCTCCAGCCCGCTTCCAACCTGACCACCGCCACGGTGTGGACGGTGCTGTTCGAACCGCTCAAGAATTCCGACAACACCAGCATCGACGAGCCGGACGACGTCGGCACCAACCTGGCGGTCACCGCCACCGAGTCGCTGGAATTCCACTTCGACGCCCTGCCGTCGGGCCAGAACCTTTTTGGCATCGTCGGCGACGTCAATGACGCCCTGGTCGTCATCGGTCGCGATGCGCTGATCAAGGGTGACGGCACCTACACCAACGCCAGCGACACCATCAACACCTCGCAGGGTGGCGGTGCTGTCACCATCGGCGTCGACAATCAGATGTTTGATCCGGGCGACGGCGCCTATTTCACCTTCGTGACGGATCCGGACCCGCGCTATCTGGCGGGTGTGACCGGTGGCCTCGATCAGAACGAGGCCGATGACGCCGACAATATCCTGTACGGCGGCACGCTCGATGTTTCGAGCGCCTTCCTCAAGATATCCCAGATCCAGGGCAACAGCCTGGCCTCGCTCAAGTTGACCTGCTACGACACCGCCGCCGAACAGGGGCGAGCCTTCATCACCAACGAGGGCTCCCTGATCTCGATCACGGCGGTCCGCGTCTACGATGCCGCCGGCACCCTGATCGAGGACACCGGCGATCTTGCCCATTTCAACAGCCCGACCGTGTCGGTCACCTTCTCCGGCGGCACGGCCACGGTGGCGGGCCTGGGCTCGGGCTATCGGGTGGAATGGGAATCCTCGGCCGACCACAACCGGGTCCTGGTCGAGGACGTGGCCGGCAAGTTCGACATCGGCGCGTTCGGGGTCAACGAGGGCGTCAACACGACCCAGTCGATCGGCCAGAACGTGGTGTTCGAGGATGACGGCCCCAAGGCCGGCACTTCGACCCTCGGCCTTATCGAGGAGGATGACCTCAACAACACCCAGTCGGTGGGCATCAACGAGGATGGCTCGGTCAACGCCTACACCACGACCACCAACCTGGCCAGCTTCATCACCACCGGCGTCGATACGCCGATCTCCTTCACATTGTCGACCACCACGACCTCGCTGCCGTCCCTGACCTCGAAGGGTGACGCCGTCGCCTACGACGTCACCGGCGACACGCTGACCGCCTATGTCGACTCCGGCACCCAGGGTCTCGACAGTGGCGACCGGGTGGTCTTCACCTGGCAGGTCAGTTCGTCCGGCAGCGCCACCTTCACCCTGTACGACCAGCTCGACCACCTGCCCACCGTGCAGGGCGAAGACAACATGTACGTCAACCTGACGCCCATCCTGGTGGTGAAGGACGCCGACGGCGACCCCGCCACCCTGGGCACCAACTTCGCCCGCTACACCGTGCAGGACGACATCCCGACGATCGGTCCGATCGACGACGGGCTGGTCGATTTTGCCGCCAACGACACCGTCACCAACCTGCTCAACACCGCCGAGGGCGCCGACGAGGCCGCCGGCATCGCGATTACCAGCTACACCAGCAGCATCACCTATCCCTTCGCCACGCTGACCGGGGAGCTGTCGACCGACGGCCATACCGTCAACTACTTCCAGAACCTGGGCGGCGGGGCCGGCTACGATGCCGGCACCGACAAGCTGTTCTTCGCGCTGACCATCGACGACAGCGACGCCAGTGCCGCCAACTGGGACTATACCTTCACCGTCTACCAGGACCCGCCGCCGGTGACGAAGGAGTTCACCTTCGACACCCTGCCGTCCGGCCAGAACCTGTTCGGGGTGGTCGGCGACGTGGACGACGCGCTGATCGTCATCGGCCGTGACGTCGTGCTCAAGACCGACGGCACCTACGACAAGACCAGCAACACCATCAACACCTCGCAGGGTGGCGGCAGCGTCACCATCGGCGTCAACAACCAGATGTTCGATCCGGGCGAGGGAGCCTACTTCACCTTTGTGACCGACCCGGATCCCCGCTACCTGTCCGGCATCACCGGCGGCCTGGATCAGAACGAGGCCGACGACGCCGACAACATCCTCTACGGCGGCACCTTGGATGTCGCGAGCGCCTTCCTCAGGGTCTCGCAAATCCAGGGCAACAGCTTGGCCACGGTCAAGCTCAGCGCCTTTGACACCACCGCCGAGCAGGGGCGCGCCTTCGTCACCAACGAGGGCACCCACGTGGACATCACCGCGGTGCGTGTCTACGACGCGGCCGGCACCAAGATCGAGGACACCGCCGACCTCGCCCATTTCAACAGTACCAGCGTGTCGGTCAGCTTCTCGGGCGGCATCGCCACGGTGGCCGGCGTCGATGCCGGCTACAAGGTGGAGTGGGATACGTCCGCACCCCAGAATCGGGTGCTGGTGGAGGACGTGGCCGGCAAGTTCGACATCGGCGGCTTCGGCAGCACCCAGACGACGCCGACCCCGGACAAGCTGCTGGCGTTCGACGTCACCATCACCGACCACGATGGCGACACGGCGACCGACGGCTTCCAGATCGGCATCGACGGGACCGGCATCTACGACGACGGCATCATCACCATCGTGTGACGCTTGAGGGGCCTCGGGACGACACCCTCACTGTCGTCCCGAGGAGCACCGCGACGAGGGACCCCACGCGTGGAAACGGACGAGGTCCCTCGCGTTCGCCCGGGATGACTGCTTTCCCAGACTGTCATCCTGAGGAGCGCCAGCGACGAAGGATCTCGTGGGGCCGCCACCCCTCACATGTTGGGATAATTGGGCCCGCCGCCGCCTTCCGGGACCGTCCAGGTGATGGCCTGGTCGGGGTCCTTGATGTCGCAGGTCTTGCAGTGCAGGCAGTTCTGGGCGTTG
>JBLNCP010000050.1:0-28121 GCA_050260775.1 Solirubrobacterales bacterium
CACCGGCTCGCCGATCGGGTGCTCTCCCGCGGTTGCCACGCCCGCGACCAACAGCATGGGCGCCGCCAGCGCCGTCACCAGACCCTTCATCGCTCGATCCCTCGCAGTTTGAGAAAGGGCCCGTGAATGACTATCACTCGCACTATCGGCCCGCCCCATCCCGGCAGATCGAAAGGACTATCCGATTAGGTGGGGTGTCTATCCTTTATCGTGCCGAACTAGGCAGCGCAAGTCTTTTTGCGAATCGGTCGCATTTGCATATTCGCGAGGCAGGCCTTACGGGGGCCCAAGCTCGTCCACGACCTGTTTCAGCATCTCGCGCACCTCGGTGGCGACGGTGGCAAGGGCGGGGTTGTCGATCGCCTGCATGGACGCGACGGGGTCGACGGCCGTCACTTCCACCCAGCCGTCCCGGTGCTGCTGGACCACGACGTTGCACGGCAGCATGGTCCCGACCTTGTCCTCGGCCTGCAGCGCCTGGAACGCCATCTTCGGATTGCAGGCCCCCAGGATCAGGTAGGGCCGGTAATCCACATCCAGCTTCTTCTTGAGGGTCGCCTGGACATCGATCTGGGTGAGTATCCCGAAGCCGTGCCGGCCCAGCGCCTCGGACACGGCGGACACCGCCGCGTCGAAGGGCATCTGCAGGAACTTGGAGAAATAGTAGCTCATCGGTCCTCCCGCGATCATTCGGGTACGGGAGCCCAAGCCCCCTGTACCGCCATGTGCGAACACCCTAATGTGTTGGTTGTTCTGCCTCGGGCGGGAGCGCGTCATGGGCTTCTACGAACGGTGGGTTCTTCCCCGCATCCTCGATCTGGTCATGCGGCAGAAATCCCTGTCCGAGTACCGCCGCCGCACCGTCGCCGGCGCCCGCGGGACGGTTCTGGAGATCGGCGTCGGCTCGGGTCTCAACCTGCCCCTCTACGGACGGGAGGTCACCCGGGTCTACGGCATCGATCCCTCCGGTGAACTGCTGGCCATGGCCAGGCGCAGGGCCAGGACGGCGGCCTTTCCCGTCGTCCTGATGCAGGCCTCTGCCGAAGCCCTGCCCATCGACGACCGCTCCATCGACACCGCCGTGATGACCTGGACGCTGTGCTCGATCCCGGACCCGCTACGCGCGCTCGGGGAATTGCGGCGTGTGATGCGGCCCCAGGGGCGCCTGCTGTTCGTCGAACACGGCCTCGCGCCCGAGCCCGGCGTCCAGCGCTGGCAGCACCGTCTCACCCCGGGGTGGCGGCGGATCGGTGGCGGCTGCCACCTCGATCGCAAGATGGACGACTTGATCCGGGGCGCCGGATTCGAGTTCGCCGATCTGGGCACCGGCTATATGGACGGGCCTAAGGTCCTCACATTCATGTACCAGGGCGAGGCCACGCGGCCGGGCAGCTATTGACGGCCGCGCTGAGGCAAGGCCGTGGAAGCGAAAAGCGCCACCGCCACCGTCAGGGGGGCGAACGAGACCCAGAGCAGCGTGTCCCATCCATAGGTCGCCAGCACGCCCCCGGACGCGAAGGAGCCCAAGGCCATCGTGCCGAACACGATGAAGTCGTTGAGCGACTGCACCCGAGTCCGCTCCTCGGGACGGTGACAGTCGAGCACCAGGGCCGAAGCGCCCAAGAACCCGAAATTCCAGCCGATGCCGAGCAGGATGAGGCTCAGCCAGAAATGGGCCACGTCCACCCCCGTCAGCCCGACCGCCGAGCAGGCGGCGATCAACACCAGGCCGACGATCACCACGCGATTGGCCCCAAACCGCGTGATCAGTCGCCCGGTGAAGAAGCTGGGGGCGTACATCGCGATGACGTGCCATTGCAGGCCGAGGTTGGACGCCTCCTGCGGCAATCCGCACAGCCGCATCGCCAACGGGGCGGCGGTCATGATGAAGTTCATGAGCAGGTAGGAGACGATCCCGCAGGTCACCGCTGTGATGAAGCGTGGGTGGCGCGCGATGACGCCGATCGGGCGGCCGCCGGCGACCTCCGCCGCCGCAGCCACGGGAAGCCGGACCCCGAGCAGGACCAGCGCGGACACGCCAGCGACGGCGGCCTGCGCCAGGTAGGTGGCCGCGAACAGGTGCAGCGGCCAAAGATCCATCGTCCGGGTGACGAGCTGCGGGCCGATGATTCCGGCGAACACGCCGCCCGCCATGACGGCGGACATCGCCCGTGAGCGCCGCTCCGGCGGGGTGCAATCCGCTGCGGCAAAGCGGAAGGAGAGCACCACCGCGGCATAGGCGCCGCCGAAGATCATTGCCGCGCAGAACAGCCAGAATGAGGCCACGACCACCGCCAGTGCGGATAGCAGGCCGACGAGGACGCCGCATCCCGTCCCCGTCAGGAAGGCGGCGCGGCGACCGTGCCGCCGGGCGATGGTGCCGGCCGGCAAGGTGCATATCGCCATCCCCACCACGAAGATGGAGATCGGCAGCGTCGCCAATGCCGGACTGGGCGCGAGCGTGTTGCCGACGATGGCGCCCGTTGCGTAGACGACCACCGCGTTGGCGCCGGCAAGCGCCTGCGCGGTGGCAAGGCGCAGGACGTTGCCCAGTTCATGCTCGAAGGAGCGCGTAGGCATACGCTCGGTGTCGGTGCTGGCTTCGGCGTGCGACATGGCTTCCCTCGGGCAATGAGGTGGCCCTCCGGCGCGCCTCGCTTCGCTCGCCTCGGGTCATGCCGACACGCGCGGTCCCAGGATTAGCGGCCGTCCACCGTTAGTGGAAGTGGTTTGTTTGCATGGGGTGAATGTCTGGAAGCGATGGATGACGGGTGGTGGTGCGCGGTTTCCCCATGAGGACGGCTTGTTTCCCCGTCAGGTTCCTGTCAGCTTGCCGGTTCAGGGTGGACGGGCAAATGGCTGGCCCGGGAGCAAGGCGATATGCGCATATTGCTGGTCGAGGACAACGAGCGTCTGGCGGAACTTGTGGCGCAGGGGTTGAAGATGGCGGGCTTCGCCGTCGATGCTTTCGCCACCCTGGCCGATGCCGATGCCGCCCTGGGGTCGATCCAGTACAGTGCCGGCATCCTCGACCTCGGCTTGCCCGATGGCGACGGCCTCGATCTGCTCAAGGCGCTGCGTGACCGCGGCCAGGGCCTGCCGGTGCTGGTGCTGACTGCCCGCGACGGTGTCGAGGACCGGGTGCGGGGGCTCAATGCCGGCGCGGACGACTACCTGCTCAAGCCCTTCGCCATGGAGGAGCTGATCGCGCGGCTGCGCGCGTTGCTGCGCCGGCCGGGGCAGGCGCTCGGGGTCCGTTTGGCCTGCGGCAAGCTCCGCCTCGATACCACGACCCGGGAGGTCTGGGTCGGCGACACTCCGTTCGCGCTGTCCCGGCGTGAGATCGACATGCTGGAGCAATTGCTGCGCCGTGCCGGGCGGGTGGTGCCGAAGCGCGCGCTGGAGGAGGGGCTCTATGGCTTCGACGACGACGTGTCGCCCAATACGGTCGAGGTCCTGATGTCCAGGCTGCGCAAGCGCCTGACCCAGGCCGAGGCGGGGCTGACCATCCATACCTTGCGGGGCGTCGGCTATATGCTGGCCGAGCAGGGGGCGCTGGAGTGACGTCCGCACCTTCGCTGCTGCGGCGGATCGTTCTGCGCCTGACCGCCACCACGCTGGCCGCCATCGTGCTGGCCTATGCCGGCCTGTGGTGGCAGTTCGGCGCCACCACCGGGATCCTGCGCGACAGGTCGCTGATCGAGGCGGCCCGCCTGATCGCGGCGGCGGTCGTGCCGGGCGACGACGGCCGGCCGGTTCTTACCCTCGCCCCTGCGGTGGTCGCGTCCTATGCCCACGCCCAGGGGGCGCACGGCTTCGCCGTCCGCGACCGCGACAGCGGCGAGATCCTGTTTGCCGCCGGGGCCGAGGTCGGGCCGTTGCCGGCCAAGGTCGAGGACGACGAGGACGGCTCGCTCTACCAATACGACCCCGACGGCCCAGGCCCGGTCTCGTTCTTCGGCGAGGCGCTTCCCTTCTCCTTCGGCGGCCGCCGACTGGTGGTCCAGGTGGTGCGGCTCGGCAGCGACTACCAGGACCTGTTCGAGACGGTGCTGGGCGACTTCCTCGAGGACGGCGGCTGGCTGCTGGGGCCTTTCCTCCTGGTGTTGCTGCTGGTCAGCATCCTCACCGTGCGCGGGACGCTGGCGCCCTTGCGCGAGGTGTCGCGGCAGGCGGCGGCCATCGGCCCCGCGGCCACCGACCTGCGCCTTCCCCGGGCCGGGGTGCCGCGCGAAATCCTGCCGCTGGTCGTCGCGGTCAACAGCGCGCTCGACCGGCTGGACGAGGGGTTCCGCCTGCAGCGCGAGTTCACCGCCGACGCCGCGCACGAGCTCCGCACCCCGCTGGCGGTGTTGTCCGCCCACATCGACCTCTTGCCCGACCGTTCGGTGGCCGACCCCTTGCGGCGCGATCTCGACGCCATGACCCATCTGGTCGAGCAGTTGCTGCGGGTCGCCCGTGTCGAGGCGCTGGTGGTCGAACCCAGCGACCAGGCGGACCTTGCGGCCCTTGCCTGCGATGTCGCCGCTTATCTGGCGCCCATGGCCATCCGCGCGGGTCGCATGATCGAGGTCGAGGCTCCCGACGCCGCCGTTACGGTGCACGGCCAGGCCGATGCGTTGTTCCACGCGGTGCGCAACCTGGTCGACAACGCGCTCCGCCATACGCCGGCCGGAACCACGGTCACGCTTGGCGTCGACGTCCAGCCGCCCAGCCTGACGGTCAGCGATTGCGGCCCCGGCATCCCCCCCGAGCTGCGCCCGGCGGCGTTCCGGCGTTTCTGGCGCTCGGATCGGCGGAGCAGCGGGGCGGCCGGGCTTGGCCTTGCCATCGTCCAGCGCACCATGGAAGCCCATGGCGGCCGGGTGGCCATCGAGGATGCCCCGGGTGGCGGGGCGCGTTTCCGTCTGATCTTTCCCGAAATGTGCGGTTGAATAGCCCTGTCAGGATGGCGTCAGCTTTATCGGGCATCCTGGCACCAGCGGCAGAACCGCCGCGGACGGTTCGAGAAAGGATACGACCATGGAAATCGGATCGGTGGGGGCCTCTCCCAATCTTTCGGCGATGACCCAGGCGCGCGCTCCCGAGCGGGCGGAGCGCGGGCCGGATCACGACAATGACGGCGACGAAGGTGGCGCTGCGGCGGTCAAGGCCCTCCCGGTGCCGCCGCCCGGCCGTGGCGGCAAGGTCGACATCGTCGCCTGACCCTCGTGACGTCGGGTGCGCACTGGGGAGCCTTCGGGCTCCCCTATTTTTTGGAAAGGGTGCGCGCCAAGCAGTCCAGGTCGGCCGGGGTGTCGAGGTCGGCATGGATGGCGGGGTCGTCGGTTTCCACCAGCCGCAGCGACGCCTGGTGCCTTTGGATCAGGTCGCGGGCCCCCTTATCTCCCATGATGCCGGCCAATTCGGGAAAATGGGTGCGGTGGAAGATGACGGGGTTGCCCCGGCGACCGTCCTGGATCGGGGCCGCGATGGTCACCCCGGCTTCGGGAGCCAGGGCCTCGACCAGTTGGCGGATCAGGGCGGGACGGATCATGGGCATGTCGCCCAAGAGGACCACCACGGCATCGCTCCGGGCGGTGAGCATGGCCATGCCGTAGCGCAGGGAAGTTCCCATCCCGGCTTCGGGGGCCGGGTTGACCGCCACCCGGGCGCCCAGATGCTCCAGTTCGGCGGACAGGGTCCGTTGGCCTGGAGCCAGCACGGCAATCACCGGGCTCAGGCCCGCCTCGACGGCGGCGGCCACCGGCCAGGCCGGCAGCGGGTGGCCCTGCCAGTCGATCCGCATCTTGTCCCGCCCCATGCGGGTCCCCAGTCCGGCGGCGAGGACGAGGGCGGCGGTGTCCATCAGCGGCTCCGCTGGGAGGGCTTGCCGCGGCGGGCGGCGATGATCTGGGCCAGCACCGACACCGCGATCTCGCCGGCATCGGCGGCGCCGATGTCCAGGCCGACCGGGGCGTGGATGCGGGCGAGGGCGGCGGGCGGAACGCCGAGGGCGGCCAGGCGGTTGCAGCGTTTGGCGTGGGTCTTGGTGCTGCCGAGCGCCCCGACGTAGAAGGCGTCCGACGCCAGCGCGGCGGCCAATGCGGCATCGTCGATCACCGCCACATGGGCGAGTGCTACTACCGCGGTGCGGCGGTCCAGCACCAGATCGGCCAGCGCGGTCTCGGGCTGGCGCACCACCAACTCGACACCGGGAAAGCGTTCGGGCGTGGCGAAGGAGCGGCGGGGGTCGATCACGGTCACGTGGAAGCCGACCATCCTTGCCATCGCGGCCAGGGCCTGAGTGACATGGACGGCCCCGACGATGACCAGGGCGGGCGGCGGTGCCTCGACGCGGGCGAACAACCCGCCTTCGACGGCGCCGCTCTCGCCGGTGACCAGGCGGCGGCGCACATCGGCCATGGCCGCCGGAGCCAGGGCGATGGGACCGGCGGCATTGGTTTCGTCCACCACGGCTTGGCTGCCGCTGGCAAGGTCGACCACCAGGGCAGCGGCACGGCGTTCGGCCTGGAGGTTCGCCAGGCGGTCGAGGAGGTCCCGCTCGGGGCGGAACAGGGCGATGGTGAGGCCGCCGCCGCAGTGCAGCCCGACCGAGCGGCCGCCGTCGCCGCCGCCGGGGAAGGCCATCGGCCGCACCGTCTCGTCGTCGACCATCTCCTGCGCGGCGGCGATCACGCCGGCCTCGACGCAGCCGCCGGAGACCGAGCCGACGAACAGCCCGTCCTCGCGCACCGCCATCACCGCGCCCAAGCCGCGCGGCGACGAGCCCTCGACCGCGACGACCATGGCCAGCACCACGCGGTCGCCCTCGGCGAGCCACGTCCGCGCGGTCTCGAGGACCTGCCGGTCGTCGACGGGAGCGGTCATGCTTCGGCGCCCTCCTGCCACAGCCGCTCCGCCAGCCGCTTCGCAGCCGCCTGCGCCACCCGGCGCCGATACTTCGGCCCCATCACGGTGGTCTTCAGCACGTTGGTGGCCTTGCGCACGGCGGCGCCCACGGCGTCGGAAGACGCCTGGGTCCACGGCGCGCCGATCACCCCGTCCACCGCCACTTCGAGCGGGGCCGAATTGGTGCCGGTGACCGCCACCTTCAGCCCGGTGACGGTGTTGCCCTCGCGCTTGAGGGCGACGGCGATGCCGGCCAGCGGGAAGTCGATCTCGTCGCGCACCCGCACCTTGGCATAGCCGGCCCGCCAGCCGTCGGCGGGCGGCACCCGGACGGCCACCACCAACTCGCCGGCGGCCAGGGTCAGGTGCCCGGCGCCGCTTTCGCGGAAGAGCTCGGCGATCGGCAGGCGGCGGGGGCCGGCGGGACCGGCGATCTCGGCCTCGGCGCCCAGCACCATCAGGACCGGCGCCACGTCGCCGTGGTAGGTGGCGTAGCAACGGTCGCTCTTGACCACCACGTGGCAGCGGTCGCCCATGAGCTTGAGGCAGTAGCCGTTGCCCGAGCGCCACCACTCGCTCTGGTTATAGAAGACGCAGCGGGTGTCCTGGCACAGGTTGCCGCCGAGCGTGGCGGCGGCGCGGTGGGTGGGGCCGGCCACCGACAGGGCGGCTTCGGCCAATGCCGGCCAGCCCTGGCCGATCTCGGCGTCGGCGGCGATGGTTTCGAGGGTGGCGGCGGCCCCGATGCGGAGCCAGCCGTCACCCTCGACCGTCACGGCGGTCAGGTGGGGAAGACCGCCGAGGTCGACCAGGGTCGCCGGGGTACCCAGCCCACGGCGCAGGTTGGGAAGCAGGTCGGTGCCGCCGGCCAGCGGGCGGGCGCCGTCGCCGGCCAGGGCGGCCAGCGCCTCGGCTTCGGAGGCGGGGCGCAGGATGCGGAATTCGGGGAGCAGGTTCATGGCGTCACTCCGCGGCGTCGAGCAGGTCCACCACGCGGTCGGGCGTGAGCGGCAGGGTGTCGGGGACGATGCCGACGGCATCGCGGACGGCGTCCATCACGGCGGGCAGGAAGCCGGCCAGCATGCCTTCGCTAGCCTCCTTGGCGCCGAACGGGCCGTTGGGGTCCATGCTCTCGACGATGAACACCTCGATGTCCGGGCTTTCGGCCATGGTCGGCATCCGGTAGTCGAGGATGTTGCCGTGGAACATGCGGCCGTCGTCGTAGCGGGTCTCCTCGGACATGGCCTGGCCCATGCCCATCCACACACCGCCCTGGATCTGGCCTTCCACCGCCAGCGGGTTGAGCGCGCGGCCGACGTCGACCGCCACCCACACCTTGTGGGCGGTAACCTTGCCGGTGACCTCGTCGACCGAGGCCTCGACCACCTGCGCGGCGTAGCAGAAGCCCATGGTGGCGCCGATGGCGCTGCCGCGGATCTTCTTGTCGCCCATGAACTCGGGCGGACAGGTGAAGGTGCCCTTTACGGTCAGCGTGCCGGTGTCGACCAGCGCCGCCTTGACCACTTCGGCGAAGGGCAGCCCCGGATCCTGGCCGCCGGCCACCCGGTACATCTCGCCCTCGACGACGATGTCCTCGGGGTTGGCGTCGAGCTTCCGGGCGGCGGCCTCGACCAGCACCTTCTTCAGGCGATGGGCGGCGTCGATGCCGGCATTGCCGACCATGAAGGTGACGCGCGACGAATAGCTGCCGTTGTCCTTGGGGGTCAGGGCGCTGTCGGCCGAGACCACTCTGAGGCGTGACCAGTCGGCCCCCAGCGTCTCGCCGACCACCTGGGCCACCATGGTGTTGGAGCCCTGGCCGATGTCGGCGGCGCCGGTCAGGATGGTGATGCCGCCGTCGAAGTCGAGCTTGAGGTTGACGGTGGCGTGCGGCTCACCGGTCCAATGCTTGGGCGTCGAGGTGCCCGAGACGAAGTGCGAGCAGGCGAACCCCAGGCCGCGGCCGCGGCCGAGCTGGCCCCGGCGTTCGCGCCAGCCCGAGGCGGCCACCACTTTGTCGATGCATTCGGGCAGGCCGTAGCTCAGCACCTTCTGGGCGTACTGGGTGGTGTAGGGGATGGACTTGATCAGGTTGGCGCGACGGACCTCGGCGGGGTCGAGCCCGAGTTCGTGGGCCATCTCGTTCATCAGCGCCTCGAATGCGGCGCGGGGGTCGACCGTGCCGTGGCCGCGCATGGCGCCGCACGGCGGATGGTTGGTGTAGACGCGCCAGCCGTCGTGCTTGATGGCCGGAATGTCGTAGAGGCCGTGCAGCAGGGCGCCCGAGTAGAGGATGGTAATGATGCCGTAGCCGGCATAGGCGCCGCCGCGCTGGATCACCTCCATGGCACAGGCGGTGAGGCGGCCCTCTTTCGTCATGCCAAGCTTGAGCTTGATCTCGGTCTCGGGCCGGCCGCGATGGGAGATGAAGGTCTCCTCGCGGGTCTGCAGCAGCCGCACCGTGCCGGCGGCCTTGCGGGCCAGCAGCGCGGCGATGAGCTCATGGTGCAGCGTCTCGGTGCGGGCGCCGAAGCCGCCGCCCAGGAACGGCTTGACCACGCGGATGCGGGCCGAATCCATCTCCAGGCACTGCGCCACCTTGAGGTGGACGTAGTAGGGAACCTGGGTCGTGGTGTGTAGCGTCAGCCAGCCGCGCTCGCCGTCGTATTCGGCCAGCGTCGCGTTGGGCTCCAGGTGGACGTGGTTGACCTCGGCGAAGTGGTAGGTCTTTTCGCGTACCAGCCCGGCGGCGGCGAACCCGGCGGCGGCGTCGCCGAACTCGTTGTGGACCTCGCGCAGCACGTTGTTGGGCTTTTCGTCGTGCAGCACCGGGGCGCCGGCCGCCATGGCCTTGGCGGCGGTGAACACCGCCGGCAGCGGCTCGTACTCGACCCGGATCAGTTTGAGCGCCGCCTCGGCGGTGGCGTCGTCCACTGCGGCGACGGCGGCCACCGGCTCGCCGCGATAGCGCACCTTGCCGCGCGCCAGCGGGTATTCGTTCTCGGCGATCGGCAGCACGCCGTAGGGCACCGTGCAGTCGTCGCCGGTGCAGACGGCGGCCACGCCCTCCAGCGCTTCGGCCGCGCTGGTGTCGATGGCGACGATGCGGGCGTGCGGGTGTGGGCTGCGCAGGATGCGGCCGGCCAGCGCCCCGGGGGCGGGCAGGTCGGCGGTGTAGCGCGCCTTGCCGGTCACCTTCTCGATGCCGTCGACCAACGGCGTGCGGACGCCGACCTGGCCGGCCTTGGCCTGCTTTTCGAGGGCACGGGTGCTCATCGGCAGGTCTCCCGGGTCTGGGCCGCCGTCTCGACGGATTCGACGATCTTCACGTAGCCGGTGCAGCGGCACAGGTTGCCGGCCAGCGCCGTGCGGATCTCGTCGCGGGCGGGGTTGGGATTGGCGCGCAGCAGCGCTTCGGCGGCCATGATCATGCCGGGGGTGCAGAAGCCGCACTGGGTGCCCAGCTTTTCGTGGAAGGCCTGCTGCAGGGCGGTCATGCGCCCGTTCTTGGCCAGCCCCTCGACGGTCTCCACCCGCTTGCCCGCCACCTGGTGGGCGAGGGTGGAGCAGGCCAGCCGCGGGCGGTCGTCGACCAGCACCGTGCAGGCGCCGCACTCGCCGCCGTCGCAGCCCTGCTTGGTGCCGGTCAGCCCGGTCACCTCGCGCAGGTAGTCGAGCAGCAGCATGTTGTCGGGCACGAGATCCTCGCGGACCCTGCCGTTCACCGTCAGGCGCAGGATGGATTTCACGGTCTTCCTCCCATCAGTCCACCAGCCGGATCAGCAGCCGGATCAGCGTCTGCCTCTCGTCGGGTGTCAGTTTGCCGGTCGCCTCGGCCTCGTGGGCCGCGACCAGGTGTTCCATGCGGGCCAGTTCGCCCCGTCCCGCCGGCGTCAGTTCCAGGCAATGCGAGCGGCGATCGGTGGGCGACGGCGCCCGCACGATCAGTCCGCGCCCCTCCAGTTGGTCCACCACCTTGACGATGGTGGAGCGCTCCACCTCCATCGCCTCGGCCAACCGGCTCTGACCCAGCCCGGGATTGGCGGCGATCACCTGCAGCATGCCGAACAGCCCCGGCGTGATGTCGGCGGCCGCGCCGACCGACTGGGCGAAGTGCCTGAACAGCGCCACCTGGGCGCGGCGCAGGTGGAAACCCAGCAGATCCGGCAGCATGCCGTAGGACAAGGCCTCGCCCTCATGGTCGGATGGCTTGCGCCGGGTGTTCATGGATCCTCCTCGGAAACGGCTCCGAGAATTGTTCACCAGGAAAACATTTTTCGCCAGGGGAAAATGTTTGCCAGGTGAACAAAGCGGCCCGGGAAAACCCCGGTGGCCGTCAAGCCACCGGGGTTCCGAAAGGCGTCCTCAGTTGCCCGAGCGGAGGCTGTCCACCGAGAACCGGTTGGCCGGGGACAGCGACGGATCCACCTGGCCGCGGAACTGGCCGGTGGTGCAGTGCTGACCCTGCAGGTCGATCATGCTGAAGCTGTCGTCGAGCGCGATGCCCGTGCCCTTGTTCACCGGCAGATGATAGTCGGGGTGCGACTTGCCGAGGATGAAGGTCTTCCACAGCTTGCCGCTGCGGTCGTAGGACAGGTTGCGCGACGCCGACATGGTCTGGGCGTCGAAGTACATGGTGCGCTTGGACATGGGGTGGTTGCTGTCCACCGGGACGACGTCCACCTCGTAGACCTTGCGCAACTGCCAGGTCACCTTGGGGAAGCAGCCGCCCTTGCCGTCGAACGCCACGTACTTGTAGTCGCCTTCGGCCTTGTCGGAGGCGAGCTCCTGCTCATTGTGGTTGTAGTAGGGCGTCAGGATGGTCTTGGTGCCCTTGTAGTTCCACTTCATGTCCGAGTTGCGGCCGTTATAGCCCTCGAAGTCCTCGATCATGATGTCCGAGCCGAGGAAGGCGTCGGTGATCTGGCCGGTGGACAGCTTGCGGACGCGCCGCTGGAAGCCGAGGTACAGCCAAGCCGAGTCGAGCTTGGAATCGTCCTCGTAGCGGTGGATCAGCAACTGGGTGTCGGCGACGTCCTGCGGCTCCAGCACCTTGGTGTAGATGGCGCGGTACATCTCCGACGGGTTGGGATCGATGTTGGGCAGCGGGCTCTGGGCCGTGCGGTGCATGAAGTTGAGGAAGTGCATGTTCATCTTCAACATGCGCTCGACCTTGCCATCGGCCATGTTCTTGTAGGTCCAGTAGAACGGGCTGATGGCGGCGGAGTCACCCCAGTTGATGCCGTACTTGTAGTTCCAGGCGATCTTGTCGCCGGCCTGGGCGTCGCTGCCCGACGGCTCCTGCGGGAACGGGCGGCCGGAGACGTAGCCCTTGATGGCGCCGGAGCTGACGAACTGGACCGCCTTGTAGTTCTTCTCGGTGGCCTCGACGTAGTTCTTGTTGAGGTCGAAGGAGGTGGTGGCGCCGACCTTGATCTCGGTCCACCCCTTCTTGATCATCTCGTACATGGCCTCGTCGAGGACGTCCTTGGCCTGGTCGACGTTGGAGGCGTTGATCACCGCACCCGGCTTGGCGACCGGGTGGGCGGGCGTGCCGCTCTTGTAGGGGAAGAACGACTTGTCGGTCACGTCGTCGGCCGAGGCGGCGGTGGCCACGCAGGCTGCGGCGACCAGGACGGAAGCGAATGTCTTTTTCATCGGATTGATCCTCCCTGTTTTCTTAGAAGCGCAGCGTCGCGTTGGCGAAGATTTCGGTCTCGTCGTGGGCCATGCCGATCACGCCGGTACGGAACATGCCGAGCGGCTCGGCGCCGCGGAAGGCACCGGTGGAGACCACGCCGGGAAGCGCGCCCGAGTCGTTGTCGAACGAGTTGCGGTCTTCGCCGAACTTGACGTTGGCACCGAGGCGGAAGCGCCAGCGGGCGGTGGGGATCCACTCGACCGACGGCTCGACCACGTTGGCGCGGGCGCGGATGTCGCGGGCCATCACCACCTGCGGGCTGACGGTGTCGCCCATGTACCAGCCCTTGATCAGCAGGGTGGCGACCCAGTTGTCTTCCCAGTCGGGCATGCCGATCGGGCCGGCGGTGCCGTCGCGCAGTTCGTGGTTGAAGATGTGCTGGCCGAACACCTGGCCGCTGAACAGGAAGGCGCGCCTCTCGTTCAGGAACGGGATGAAGGTGTTGCGATCGGCGCCGAGGACGTAGCGCACTACGTCGTTCTTCGAGTACAGCCGCGCGCGCGCCGTGTTGGCGAATTCCTCACCCTGGGTATAGGCGGTCTCGAACCGGAAGGTGGTGTCGATCGGGTCCGAGGTGAAATCGAGCGAGCCGCCGAAGATGTTGAGGCGGGGGAACTCGATGTCGAAGGCCGGCAGGTAGGACGGGTTGATGCCGCGCAGCGACGGCATCTGCGAATGGGTGGTCAACGCGTTGAGCGAGAAGCCCACACCCTTCAGTTCGCCCTCGACCTTGCCGCCCACCGAGGTGTTCGACAGGTTCCAGTCGGGCATGTTGGCGTTGCGGATACCGACAATGCCGGGGGCGAACTGGGTGTCCCCGAGAGCACCGAAATTGCCCACGGTACAGCCGACGTCCCAGCAGGTCTTGTAGGCACGGAAGATGCGGCCGGCGCCGAGCGCGGAGTTGGGCGAACCGCCCTGGCCCAGTTCGTTGGGGCGGAACTGCTCGACCACCCATACGCCTTGCACGTTGAGGTCATCGAACGGACCGCGCGCACCCATGCGGTAGTCGGCGCGCACCATCCCCATGGGGATGCGGATGTCCTGGAGCTCGTCGTAGATGTTGTTGCGCGAGTAGTCGACCGGGTTGACGACGTCGAGGACGCGGAACAGGTCGGTGCGGCCCCAAACCAGTTGCTGGCGGCCGACGCGCAGGGCGAGGGTCGAGTTGCCGACCGGGATCTCGCCGTCGACATAGAGCTCGCGCAGGAAGTCGAGGCGGTCATTGAACTCGGGCGCCGCCAGCTCGTTCTTGCTCTTGTCCAGGTAGTCTTTGATACAGCCGCGGCTGTCGACGTCGCAGGGCCGCACCGGGGTGGCGAACTGCAGGCCGCCGTCGCGGCCGCGCCAAGGATTGACCAGTTCGAGGCCCTGATTGGGGTTGCCGGCAACGTTCTGAGCGCCGAAGGGCCCCGGCGCGGGGGTGCCCCAGAACGCCACCGAGCCGCCGGCGCTGTCGCCGTACTTCTCGGAGTTGAGGTCGTAGACGGCGTCGTAGGACGCGCGCAGCGTGGTGTGCAGCTTCAAGGACGAGAAGATGCCGGCGCCGCCCTTGATCTTCTTGTCGATGTCGGACTGGCCCAGCGTCCGGGCCTTGCTGAGCCCGGTGCTGGGACGGAAGCGCACTTCCTCGTCCACCTTGTTCTTCATGATCAGGTCGTCGTCGGCCATGGCCGGCGCGGCGGCAGTGGCGAGAATGCCCGCCGCGGCCCCCCACAACATCAACTGTCTAATAGTTCCCCTCATCTCCCGTTCCTCCCTTGGACGGACTTCGTTTCTCACTCAGGACGCTGTTTCAGCGGGTGTTGGGTCGGCTTCACGGGTGATGAAGCGCGGCCGGAAGGTGGCGATCCACGCGGGTACGAAGACCATCGCGGAGATGGCGCAGACTGCGATCATGAAGATCAGCAGCTTGGCGGCGTCGGCCTGGAACCTCAGGTCCGACACGAACACCCAGGCGACGATGCCGCCGACCAGGGTGGTGAAGGTGCAGGTCACCGCACGCCCGGTGGTGGCCACCGAGCGGCCGATGGCTTCCTTGAAATCGGCGTGCTCGTGCAGCTCGTCGCGGATGCGGTCGAGGATGTAGACGGCGTAGTCGATGCCGATGCCCAACCCCACCGAGATCAGCGGCACGGTGTTGATGTTGAGCCCGATGTGGTTCATCGACAGGTAGGCGTAGCTGAGCGACGCCGGGATCAGCATCGCCCCGAACATGACGGCGCCGGCCTGCCAAGCGCGGTAGGTGAAGGCCACCAGCCCGCAGATCAGCAGGAACACCATCGGGATGACCTTGAGGTTGTCGATGAAGATGTCGTGGTTGACCGCGGCGGTGACGCCCAGGACGCCGCCGGCCAGGTCGATGGTCACGCCCTTGTCCATCTCGGCGACCTTCTTCGCCCCCTCGGTGGCCAGCGCGATGGCGCGGTCGACGGTCTCGCCCTTGTGGTCCTTGTAGAAGAAGGCGAGGTTGGCCTTGGAATATTCGGGGTTGATGAAGTCGTTGAGGATGCCCGGGATCGGGCTGGACGCCATGTAGGCGAACAGCACGCCGCCGACCAGCTGCTGGTTCTGCGGCAGCTGCTCCCAGCGCTGGTCGCCGTTGTGGATCAGCTTGTTGACCTGGCGCACCAGGGTGGGCACCGCCTTGACGCCGCCGAGGTCGGGGTCGAGCATCATGTGGTTCTGGAAGGCTTCGATCGCCTTCAGCGCCTCGGGGTCCTTGAGGCCCCCCGGCTTGTCGGCCTTGGCCACCAGCAGCAGCTGCTCGGAGCCGGGGAACAGCTGGTTCACCGCGGTCGAGGAGACGTTGTAGTCGTGGTCGCGGTAGAGCAGCGGCGAGCCCGGCTCCGATTCGCCGATGGTGATGTTGCCGGACAGCGCGATGGACCCCACCACCAGCACCGCGCCGATCACGGTGATGGCGATGGCGTTGAGGCGGTGCGACACCGAGTGGCCCAGCCAGGTCAGCGCCCGGCGCAGCCCGTCTTCCTTGGGCGGGGCGGACTTGGGCGAGGGCAGATAGCTCAACAGCAGCGGGATGAACACCAGCACGTTGAGCATGCCGCACATCGCCCACAGCGCGGTGAAGACGCCGAGTTCGAAGTTGATGCGCACCGAGCCGGTCATCAGCAGGATCAGGCCGATGGCATCGCAGGTGATGCCCAGCGCGCCGGGATGGAACATCTCGTTCAAGGTGGCCTGCGCCGCCTTGCGGCCGTCGTTGAGGCGGGCCAGCTCCTGGTACCAGCGCTCGACGATCTGGATGCCGTGGCTCATGGAGCGGGCGGCGATCAGGAACGGGATCACCAGCATCAGCGGGTCGAGGTGGTAGCCGAGCAGGACGATCCACCCCAGGCCCCAGATGGTCGAGATGGTGATGCCCAACAGCGGCAGGAACACGCCGTAGAAGCGGCGGAAATAGGCGATCAGCAGCACGAGGACGATGGCGGCGGTGTAGCTGAACACCTGGATGCTCTGCGGCAGGTAGGAATAGACCCAGCCGATCAGCGCCGGCTGGCCGGTGGCGTAGACCGAGACGCCGGCCTTGGTTTCGGTCTGCTTCAGGGTCTGCAGGCCCTGGAAGATGCCGAGATAGTCCAGTTCGCCGTCGACGAACTGCGCCTTGACCAGGGCCGCCTTGAGGTCGGGCGACACCAGGAGGCCGAACACCCGCGGGTCGCTCAGGACCTTGGCGCGCATGATGGCGAGCTGTTCCTCGTTCATGTCGCCGGCGGCGGGATTGTAATAGACCTCGGAGCGCACGCTGCCTTCCTCGGTCAGCGAGATGAAGCGGTTGGTGCGGTGGGTCAGGCTGGAGACCTGGTTGTGGTTGACCCCGGGCAGGTTGTCGATGGCGGTGGTCACCCGGTGGATCAGGCCCAGGTTCTCGTTGGAGAAGATGGTGCCGTCCTTCACCTCGACGGCGACGGTGAGCACGTTGGCGCCGCCGAACAGGCCGCGGATCTCGTTGTGGACGACGATGAACGGGTTCTTCTGTGGCAGCAGGCCCTCGAAGTCGGTGTAGATCCGGAGCGCCGGGATCAGCATGGCGAAGCCGAGGGTGATGACGGCGGTCACCGCCATCAGGACGTGCCGGATGCGGAACAGGCGGTCGGGCAGCGCGTGCATGAAGTTCGTGAGCATGACATCCACCTCAGTTGGCGCTGGCTTTGGCGACGGTCGCCGGGACGGGGACGAGGACGCCGGAGCCGGCGAGCACCAGCGCGGCTGGCGAGGCGGCGATGCCGCGAAGATCGGTCTTGGGGATGCCTTCCAGCGCCCGCCATTGCCCGCCTTCGAGGGTGAACGCCGTGCCACCGGCGCCGACGGCTATGGCGCCGCCGGCCGGGCGGGCCAGCACGCCATAGAGCGGCGCCTCGGTCGGCGCCTTGGAGCGCGTCCAGCTCTTGCCGCCGTCGCTGGTCTCGAGGAAGGCGCCGGCGATCCCGACCACGAGGCCGTGCTCGGGGTCGGGGAAATGCATGGCCAGCGGATAGAAGTCGGCGCCCAGCGAGCCGCCCTCGCTCCAATTGGCGCCGCCGTCGCCGGTCAGCAGCACGCGGCCGAACTCGCCCGAGATCACTCCCGAGGTCGCGGTGGGGAAGGCGATGTTGAGCAGCTGGATGTCCTCGGGCAGCGACTTGTCGTCCCAGGTCTTGCCGCCGTCGGCACTGGTGAAGATGGCGCCGCGGGCGCCCACCGCCCACAGCCGGTTGTCGGCGGTGCAGGTGGCGGCCAGCAGGGCGTCGGTCGCGGGCACCGCCAAGGCGGTCCATTCCTTGGCGGCACCGTCCGCGCGCCAGATGCGGCCGGAGAAATCGAGGGCCGCCAGCGAGCCGTCACCGCAGGCGGCGACGTCGATCAGGGCCGGGGCGTCCGGCAGGACGGTGCGGAGCCAGTGGCTGCCGCCGTCGGTGGAGGTCGCGACGACCCCGAACGCCCCCACCGCCACCATCAGGTCGCCGGTCCGGGTCACAGCCTGGAAGCGGTCGGTGCGGTGGATGGGGTTCGCCTTCTCGGCGGCGACGCCGTCGGTCCGTCCCTCCGGGGAACAGGCCGACAGCCCGAGCATCAGGCCGAGGCTGCAGGCGAGGGCGCGGCGGCGCCAATGGCGCGCGGCCATGCAATGGATCACGGGCTCCTCCCATTCTTCTTGTCGCCCCTCATTGGCGGGGGCTCTGTGGCCGTCGCTGTCGCGAAACCGGTCGCGCACCGACGGCTGACGGGGAGGGGTAGCAAGCGCTATGCCATCGGCCAGGTCAGCCCTATGACCCGCGGCGGACGGCGAAAAGACGCCAAGCGAGGCGTATTTAAGCGAATGCGGATCTGGCCGGCCGATGTATCGAAACGAAACGGCGTCTCAACATTGGACACCGCGGACCGCTGATCCCCTCGGCGCGGCTGGCCTTTTCTGGCCGCCCCCGGTGGCACCGCTCTTGCACAACCTGCCGGTGTCATCGCCGCTGCGCCGTCAGCGGCCAATCACCGACAGGGAGGAACGTCATGAAGATCAAAGCCGCGGTGACCCGCGCCAAGGCCTCGCCCCTTTCCCTCGAGGACCTCGAACTTGAGGATCCCCGCGACGGCGAGATCCTGGTCCGCGTCGTGGCGACCGGCATCTGCCATACCGACATCGCCATGCGCGACCAGACCTATCCGGTGCCGCAGCCGATCGTGCTGGGCCATGAGGGGGCCGGCGTGGTCGAGAAGGTGGGCCGCGGCGTCAGCAAGGTGGCGGTGGGCGACCACGTGGTGATGTCGTTCAATTCCTGCGGCCACTGCGAGTGCTGCGACGAACACGAGCCCAATTACTGCCTGGAGTTCTTCCAGCACAACTTCGCCGGCAGCCGGGCCGACGGGACCAGCGCGCTGTCCAAGGGCGGTGAGAAGATCCACGGCAACTTCTTCGGCCAGTCCTCCTTCGCCACCTTCGCCCTGTGCCACGAGCGCAACGTCGTCAAGGTCGCCAAGGATGCGCCGCTCGAGCTGCTGGGCCCGCTCGCCTGTGGCATCCAGACCGGTGCCGGCGCCGTCATCAACGCGCTCAAGCTCCGTCCCGGCAACTCCATCGCCGTGTTCGGTGCCGGCTCGGTGGGCCTTAGCGCGGTGATGGCCGCCCGCGTCTCTGGGGCCACCACCATCATCGCTGTCGACGTGGTCGACGCCCGCCTGGCCATGGCCAAGGAACTGGGCGCCACCCACGTTATCAATCCGAAGAAGGAAAACACCGTCGAGGCAGTGATGAAGATCACCGGCACCGGCGTGAACTTCTCGTTCGAGACCACCGCCCACCCGGCGGTGATCCGCAACGCCATGGAAAGCCTGGCGCCGCGCGGCACCGTCGGCATCGTCGGCGCCTCGACGCTGGACACCGAGATCACGCTGAACGCCATGCACATGATGACCGCCGGCCGCAAGATCCGCGGCATCGTCGAGGGCGATTCCAATCCGGAAGTCTTCATTCCCCAGCTGATCGAGCTCTACAAGCAGGGGCGCTTCCCCTTCGACAAGCTGGTGAGCTTCTATCCCTTCGACCGCATCAACGACGCCATCCACGACACCGAGACCGGCAAGGCGATCAAGCCGATCATCCGGATGTAAAGATCGCAGATGAAAAGAAGGCGGCGCGGGGAGTGATCCCCGCGCCGCTTTTCTTTTTGCCCTCTCCCGCCTGCGGGAGAGGGCTTTTCCCAAGATCGCCTATTCGGCGCCGGCCGCCGCCTCGGCCGTGGCAGTGGTGGCCGCGCGCGACAGCGGCCAGTAGGCGAAGCCGTCGCCGAAGGCCACGAACACCGGGAAGGTGATCGACAGCATGGCGGTGGCGATCCACAGGTCGAGGCCGTAGGTGGGCGCGCCGGACGGCATGGGGCCGACCAGCAGGATCGCGGCCTTGGCATAGACGGCGTACATCACCACCGCCAGCACGGCCGCGCAGGCGAGCAGGGCGGCGCCCTTGACCGGCTGGCGGGTGGTCTGGAACGGCGCGGTCTGCATCATCACCAGCATGATGAATTCCCCGAACAGGCCCGACACCGGCACCCGCACCATGTAGTCGACCACGTCCATCTTGAGGCCCACGACGCAGCCCTCCCACATCACGGCGGCGATGGCGAGGACGAACAGGGCGGACACCACGCCGAACACCGGCTGGCGCCCGATGGCCGGCACCGCCCGGGCGATGGTGGCGGTGGGCCAGAAGTCGAGCATGACGAAGCCCATGATCACCGACACGGTGGTGACGATGTAGGACAGCGCGTTCCAGGCCGGCGAGGTGCCGTGCGGGTCGAGGCTCACGGCGTAGAACGGCGCGTCCTTCATGGCCGAGAAGTCGAAGGTGACGCGGAACAGGACCAAGGCGCTGACGTAGGCCAGGACCCAGACGCCGGCGCCGATCACCGCCGGGTGCTTCGAGACCGCGGTCATCGGCCAGCACTGGAACACGGCGACGATCCAGAAGGCGGTGCACACCGAGACGATGGTGTACATGATCGCGAACGGCGTCGGCGGCGCCACGTTGCCGCCGACCACCGCCTGGATGGCGGGAGCGACCACTGTGGCGGCGACGCCCATCACGGCGAGGATGGCGAGCCCCTTGGCCGGTTGGGGCAGGCGGGCCAGCGCGGCGGGATAGGAGCCGCTCTGCCAGACCAGTCCGATGACGATCTGCATGGGAATGGCGCTCATGACGGCCAGAGCCACCCAGCCGCCAAGGGTGGCCGGCGAGAACTGGGCGCAGATGGTCAGCGACAGAGCGATGGCGACGATCGCGGCGACCGCGCCGAGGACAGGTTGTTTGAGGCCGCTGGTGTTGGACATCGTTCCCCCCTGTGGGATTTGGTTTTTTGGCACCGCAACGGTGTCCGCTCCCTTCAGCAAGTGACGTGCCAGGGCCCGCCTCGGGGATCGGGCCCGCCCTGCGATCCCGCCTCTCTCCCAAAGCGCGAAATGCGACGTGCCGAATTTGGACGGCGTATCGTTTTGGGACAGTCGCGTGAGGGCGGTCGGCACCCCGATGCCGCGGCTTCCGCCTTCCTGGCCGCTCGGGCAGGTCTGGCATCACCCTTGCAGAAACCCGAAGCAAGCGAGGAGCGCGTCCCTGCCAGGGCGGCTCCCGGCAATAAGAAGTTCGGGAGGATAGACGGTGAGACGAGAAGCCATTTCGCGCACCAGGAGCACGGTCGTCGCTTGCGCCATTGCCCTGGCCCTTACCTGGACGACCGCGGCCCGCGCCCAGTCCGCCGGCCAGTGGAAGGACGGCCAGCACGTCTACAGCAAGGTCTGCTCCAATTGCCATGAGAGCGGCGTCGGCCCGGTGATCAAGGGGCGTGACCTCGACGTCGCCTACTACAAGCACGTGGTGCGCAACGGCTTCCGGGCCATGCCGGCCTTCCGTCCGACCGAGATTGATGACGTCGCCCTCGACCAGGTCGCCGAGATGCTCCACAAGAGCCCGGCGCCGGGGGGGAAGAAATGACGATCTCTCGGCGCGCCCTGCTCGGGGCGGCGCTGGCCGGCGGCTCGGTGGCCGCTCTCGGCGCCTTGCCGGCCATGGCCTTCGGCCGCGGCCCCGCTTCGGCATCCGCATCCGCCCCGCTGGTCCTGGTGGATCCGGCGGTTGATCCCGCGTTCGGGGCGATGGCGGCCGGCAACGGTGGCCGGGTCGTCACCGTCGGCGGCTTCGCGGACCTGTCGCGGGCCGCTTCCTGGCTGACCGCGACGCCGGGCGGCCGCCTCGTCGGCCTGCTGTCCGAGGCCGACGGCCTGCTGTTGCGCCAGATGGTCTCCGCCGATACGCGCTGGCTGGCCCAGGCCCACCATTGCGAGGGCGGCCACGGCGGCTACGACAGCCGCCACCAGATCGCCTGCCTGCCGTCCAGTCGTGGCCTGGGACGCCACCTTGCCGCCGACCTCGCCGCCGCATCCGCCGACTTCACGGTGGTCGAGGCGCCGGTGGCGGGCGAGGCGGTGGCTGCAGCGACGCCGTCGCCGGTGGCCAACACGTCCCGCGGCTGGCAGGCCGCGCTGGGCGAGGCGCTCGGACTGATCGCCGCCGGGCGCTGGCGCGCCGACAGGGACGATTCACCGCAGATTTATGCAGAGCGGGGCAACCGCGGCCAAAGCCGGCCCTTGGCGCTGACGTCCTTCGTCGTCGCCGCCTGAGGCCGAAAAGAAAGAGTTCCAGGGAGGAATACCAGATGTCCAAGTACGTCGCATTGCCCAAGGGCGTCTCTGAAAAGTCCTTCGATGCCGCGATGAAGGAGTTCCGCGCCATCCTCGGCGAGGCCAACGTCATCACCGCCGCCGAACAGCTGCTGCCCTACAACAAGATCATGATCCCGGCCCCCGACGAGCAGCACGTCCCCTCGGCCGCCATCTGCCCGTCCTCGACGGAAGAGGTCCAGCGCTGCGTCGCCGTGTGCAACAAGTACAAGGTGCCGGTGTGGCCGATCTCGACCGGCAAGAACTTCGGCTACGGCTCGGCCGCGCCGGCCAGCCCCGGCCAGGTCGTCATGGACCTGCGCCGCATGAACAAGATCATCGAGGTCGACGCCGACCTGTGCACCGCCCTGATCGAGCCGGGCGTCACCTACCAGCAGCTCTACGACTACCTCCAGGACAACAAGATCCCGCTGTGGCTGTCCTGCCCGGCCCCCTCGGCCATCGTCGGGCCGGTCGGCAACGCCATCGACCGCGGCGTCGGCTACACCCCCTACGGCGAGCACTTCCTGTTCTCGTGCGGCATGGAAGTGGTGATGCCCAATGGCGAGGTGCTGCGCACCGGCATGGGCTCGCTGCCCAACTCCAACACCTGGCAGGTGTTCAAGTGGGGCTACGGCCCGTACCTGGATGGCATCTTCACCCAGGCCAATTACGGCATCGTCACCAAGATGGGCTTCTGGCTGATGCCGGCCCCGCCGGCCTTCAAGCCCTTCGTCATCCGCTACGACAACGAAGAGGACATCACCGACATCGTCGAGACCCTGCGGCCGCTGCGCATCGCCAACGTCATCCCCAATGCGGTGGTGATCGTGCACGCGCTGTGGGAGGGCGGCTCCGCCTACAACCGCGCCGACTACTTCACCGGCAAGGGCACGATCCCCGACTCCGCCGTCCGCGACATGGTGAAGAAGAACAAAATCGGCATGTGGAACGTCTATGCCGGCCTCTACGGCTCGCCCGAGCAGAACGAGGTGAACTGGAAGATCGTCCAGGGCGCCGTCAAGGCCTCGGGCAAGGGTCGCATCGAGACCGCCGAGGACGTGGGTGACGATCCGGTCTTCAAGTACCGGGCCGACCTCATGCAGGGCAAGATGAACACCAAGGAGTTCGGCCTCTACAACTGGCGTGGCGGCGGCGGCTCGTGCTGGTTCGCCCCCGTGAGCCAGGCGCGCGGCAGCGAGACGCTGAAGCAGATGGAACTGGCCAAGCGCATCATGACCAAGCATGGCATCGACTATGTCGCCGAATTCATCGTCGGCTGGCGCGACATGCATCACGTCATCGACGTGCTGTTCGACCGCACCGATCCGGCTCAGATGAAGGCCGGGCACGATTGCTACGCCGAGCTTCTGCGCGAGTTCGGGGCCCAGGGCTACGGCGTCTATCGCGCCAACACCGCCTTCATGGACGAGGTCGCCGACCTCTACGGGCAGGTCAACCGCAACGTCAACGCCAAGATCAAGAAGGCGCTCGACCCCAACGGCATCATCGCCCCCGGCAAGTCCGGCATCTGGGGTTCCTACGGCAAGTCCGTCTGACGGGCGCCAACGATAAGACAGGGAACGGGAGGAAACGATGAAGGAATACCGCTTGTTCATCGACGGCGAATGGGTGCCGTCGAGCACGGGGACCCTCGCTGACGACATCGATCCGGCGACCGGGAAGGTCTATGCCCGCGTCCACCAGGCCAGCCTGGAAGACCTCGACCGCGCCATCGCCGCCGCGCACCGCGCGTCCAAGACCTGGGGCAACACCCTGGCCAACGAGCGCGAAGCCATCCTGCTGAAGGCGGCCGACGTCCTGGCGGCGCGCATTCCCGAGGTGGCCGAGGTGCTGCGCTCGGAAGGCGGCGCCACCTTCGGCAAGTCCATGTTCGAGGCGTCGTTCGTCGTCAACCTGCTGCGGAGCGCCGCCGGCGAATGCCGCCGCATCTTCGGCGAGACCATGCCGTCCGACAGCCCCGGCGTGTTCTCCATGTCGGTGCGCCGGCCGCTCGGCGTCATCGCCGGCATCGCGCCCTTCAACTTCCCCTTCCTGCTCGCCTGCAAGAAGGTCGCGCTGGCCCTGGCGGCCGGCAACACCTTCGTTCTCAAGCCGGCCGGCTACACCCCGATCTCGGGGCTCAAGATCGCCGAGATCTTCGAGGCGGCCGGACTGCCCAAGGGCGTGCTCAACGTCATCCCCGGGCCGGGCGGCACCCTGGGCGACGCCCTGACCACCGATCCCCGCGTCAAGATGATCACCTTCACCGGCTCGACCGAGGTGGGGCGCCACATCGCCTCGCTGGCGGCGCGGAACTTCAAGAAGTGCACCCTGGAACTGGGCGGC
Organism: Solirubrobacterales bacterium; assembly: GCA_050260775.1. GTDB lineage: Bacteria > Pseudomonadota > Alphaproteobacteria > Rhodospirillales > Magnetospirillaceae > CALABS01. The sequence continues at coordinate 24,143 of JBLNCP010000050.1, forward strand.
AAGAGCCCGCTGATCGTGCTCAAGGACGCCGACATCAAGTACGCGGTGGACGCCGCCTGCTTCGGCGTGTTCCTCCACCAGGGCCAGGTCTGCATGGTCAATTCCCGCGTCATCGTCGAGGCGCCGGTGTTCGACGCCTTCTGCGAGGCGTTCGGTGCCAAGGTCCGCTCGCTGCAGGTCGGCGATCCCCACGACCCGCACACCATCATCGGCCCGCTGATCACCAAGGGTCAGTGCGCGGTGGTGCAGGGCCACGTGGACGACGCGGTGAAGAAGGGCGCCAAGCTGCTGTCCGGCGGCAAGTCGGACGGCGCCTTCTACGAGCCGACCGTCCTGGCGGGGGTCACCTCGGACATGGTCGTCTACCGCGACGAGACCTTCGGCCCGCTGGTGTCGGTGATCAAGGCCAAGGACTCGGAAGAGGCGCTCGAGATCGCCAACGACAGCTGCTACGGCCTGTCGGCCGCGGTCATCACCAATGACCTGCAGAAGGCCATGGACCTGTCGCTGCGCCTGGAATCGGGGGCGGTGCACGTCAACGATTCGACGATCTACGACGAGCCGCACGTGCCCTTCGGCGGGGTCAAGGATTCGGGCATGGGCCGCGAGGGCGGCAAATGGTCGATGGAAGAGATGACCGAGACCAAGTGGATCACCATCCAGCTGGGCCAGCGGCACTTTCCTTTCTGAGCCAAATCCCTTCCCGGCTCAGACCACTGGGTCGGGCTGCCCTTGGGCAGTCCGACCACTTTTGATACGACTTTTGCGCCAGGACATAAGAGCATGAACAACCGCAGCGCCTCGGCCCACAACGCATGTGAACAGATCATCGGCTGGCAGGCGGCCGAAGGCCTCGCCAATCAGCCGGCCATCCTGGCGGGCGAGCGCCGCCTCACCTTCGCCGAACTGACCAAGCTGGTGAACCGCATCGGCAATGCCTTCCTGGCCAACGGCATCAAGCGCGGTGACCGGGTGCTGATCCTGCTGCGCGACACTCCCGAGCTGGTCGCCACCTGGCTGGCCGTCATCAAGATCGGCGCGATCGCGGTGGCGCTGAACACCCGCTCGTCGCCCAAGGACATCGCCTACGCCATCGACGACAGCACCTGCTCGGCTTTGGTGCTGGAGCCCGAGTTCCATGGCCTGCACGCCGCCGGGCGGGCGCTCGCCGAGCACGCGCCGTCTCTGGTGGTCAACGACGTCAACTCCTTCGCGGAGCGGGCGTCCGACATCCTGACCGCCGAGCCCGTCCTGCCCGGCGATCCCGCCTTCTGCATCTACACGTCCGGCACCACCGGATCGCCCAAGGCGGCGCTGCACCGCCATGGCGGCGTGTCGATCGGCCACCTGCACCTCAAGGAAAGCATGGGGCTGGTCCCCGGAGAACGGGTGTTCTCCACCTCCAAGCTGTTCTTCGCCTTTGCGCTCGGCCATTGCATGGTCGGGGCGCTGAAGTGCGGTGCCACCGTAATTCTCCACGACGGCTGGCCCGACGCCGAGGCGGTGGCGCAAGTCGTCGAGCGCCACCGCCCGGATCTCTTCCTGAGCGTGCCGACCATGTACCGCAACCTGCTGCGTTCGGACGCGGTCGCCTCGGCCTCGTTCCGCCGCATCCGCCACTTCATTTCGGCCGGCGAGCGCCTGCCCGAGCAGGTTTTCGACGAGTGGCAGCGGGCGACCGGCCAGCCGATCCTGGAAGGGATCGGCACCAGCGAGACCGTCTTCCTCGCCATCGCCAACACGCCGCTCGCCTACCGCAAGGGGGTGTCGGGCCGGGTGCTGCCCTGGGCCAAGGCGGAACTGGTGGCCGAGGACGGCTCGATCGCCCGTGGTCCCGGCGCTTCCGGCGTGCTTAGGGTCAAGATGGAATCGGTGGCGGCCGGTTACTGGAACCAGCCGCTCAAGACCGCCGAGGCCTTCTCCAACGGCTGGTACCGCACCGGCGACGTCTTCACCGTCGATGCCGAGGGGTGGTGGCGGCACGAGGGACGTGCCGACGACATGCTCAAGATCTCGGGCCAGTGGGTCAGCCCGGCCGAGATCGAGGAGCATGCCATGAAGGTGCCCGGCGTCGCCGAGGTCGCGGCCGTCGGCGTGCCCAACGACGACGGCTTGGTCCGCCTGGGCCTGGTGGTCGTTGCCGGCCCCGAATCGCCCGAGGCCAAGCGCCTCGAGGAGGCGTTGCGCCAGCATTTCGAGCGGAATCTCTCGATCTACAAATGTCCGCGCCGGATCCGCTTCGTCGACGAGATGCCGCGAACGGTGACCGGCAAGCTGCAGCGCTACAAGGTCCGCGAGATGTTCGCTGCCGGCGAGTGACGGAGGCAGGCCCATGCGCAATCTCGGCATCACCGGCAAGCTGGCCGGCGCGTTCGGCCTTCTCCTGGTCATGGTGGTCGGCCTCGGCGGGTTCGGGCTCAGCCGCATCGCCAGGCTCGACGACCTGCTGCTGGCGGTGGGATCGTCCGCCCTGCCTGCCGTCGAGACCCTGGGGCAACTGGACGCCATGGCGGCCAAGATCCGCATTGCGGAGGCCCGCCAGATCGTGGCGCCCACCCCCGAGGACGGGGCGCGGCTGGAGAAGGTGGTCGAGGATCGCGCCGCCGCCTTCACCGATCTCCGCCGGCGCTACGAGGCGCTGATCTCGACGCCGGCCGAGCGTGCCGCCTACGAGGAGTTCTCCCGGCTGTGGGAGGAATACCGGCAGGTCGGCCGCAAGGTCATCGCGCTCACCCACGACCGCCGCTACGACGTGGCCGAGGAGACCTTCGGCGGCGAAAGCCAGGCGGTCTACGACCGGGTGTCGCGCAGCCTGGAGAACCTGGTCCACCTCAACCAGACGGGAGCCGAGGAGGCCGGGCGCCAGGGGCAGGAGATCTATGGCGCGGCCAAGGCCATGGTGGTGGGAACCATCCTGGCGGCGGCGGTGGCCACCGTCATCCTCGGCTGGCTGGTCATCGGCACCCTGGCCGGGCCGATCCGCCAGATCACCGTCGTGATGAAGCGCCTGGCCGACAGCGACTTCGCCGTCGAGGTGCCGGCGGTCGAGCGTTCGGACGAAATCGGCCAGATGGCGCAGGCGGTGCTGGTGTTCAAGGACCGCCTCGCCGCCAACCAGCGCCTTGAGGCCGAGAACCGTGCCGCCGAGCGCCGGGCGGCGGAGGCGCGCAAGTCCGAGATGGAGAGCCTGGCCGCCAATTTCGAATCCTCGGTCAAGGCCATCGTCGAGGGTGTGTCCTCGGCGGCCACCGGCATGCAATCCTCGGCCAAGCTGTTGTCCTCGGTCGCCGACCGCACGCAGGAGCGCAGCACCGCGGCCGCAGCCGCGGCGGAGCAGGCGGCCGGCAACGTGCAGACCGTCGCCATCGCCGCCGATCAGCTCTCCGCCTCGATCGCCGAGATCGGCCGGCAGGTGGGGGTGTCGGCGGACGTCTCGCGCACCACCGCTCGCCAGGCCGAGCACGTCAACGAACTGGTCAACAGCCTGGCGTCGGCGACTCAGAAGATCGGTGCGGTGGTCAGCATCATCAACGACATCTCCAGCCAGACCAACCTGCTGGCGCTCAACGCCACCATCGAGTCGGCCCGCGCCGGCGAGGCGGGCAAGGGTTTCGCCGTGGTGGCGCACGAGGTCAAGAATCTGGCCGGACAGACCACCGGCGCGTCGTCGGAAATCGTCGCCCACATCACCGGGGTGCAGCAGGCCACCGCCAAGGCGGTCGCCGCCATCGCCCGCATCCGCGCGGTGGTCGGCGACATGAACACGGCGGTGTCGGCGGTAGTGTCCGCCACCGAGCAGCAGGGCGCCGCCACGCATGAGATCGCCCGCAACGTCCAGGAGGCGGCGGTGGGCACCCAGCTGGTGTCGGCCAACATCGTCCAGGTGTCGCAGCGCGTCGCCGATGTCGGCCGCGCCGCGGTGACGGTGCTGGATGCCGGCAACGGTCTGGCGGTCCAGGCCGAGACGCTGAGGAACGAA
>JBLNCP010000051.1:0-3385 GCA_050260775.1 Solirubrobacterales bacterium
CGCGGTTGGTGTACTTCTTGGCGATCGAGATGACCAGGCGCAGGTTGGCCTCGATCATCTCCTTCTTGGCCTTGCTGGCCTCGCGCTCGCCCTTCTGCACGGTCTGGACGATGCGGCGGAACTCGGTGATCGGCAGGCCGGCCTCGCCGGACACGATGGCGATGTTGGCACGGATGTCGCCGATGTCCTTCTTGTGACGCTCGGCGAAGTCCTTCCACTGCTTGGACTTGTTGGCCACCATCTCGGCCCAGTTGGGGTCGAGCTCGCTGCCGAAATAGGAATCCAGGAAGTCGTGGCGCTTCACCTTCGACGATTCGGCCAGGCGCAGCAGGCGGCCTTCCAGCATCATCAGACGCTTGTTGAGGCCGTTCATCTGCTCGACGAGCTGCTCGATGCGGGCGTTGTTGAGATGGACGCCGTCCATCAGCCCGACCATCTCGGCCTTCAGCTTCTCGTACTTCTTCTCGACGGCGGGGGCGACCTTCTCGCCCTTGGACAGGGCGGCAAGCCGCTCCTTCTGCACCTTCTCGAGCTTCTGGTGGGTGGCGGCGATGGCCTCGAAGGTCTCGAGCACCTGGGGCAGCAGCACCAGTTCCATGGCGGCCAGCGAGATGCCGCTGTCCTCGCCGTCGCCTTCGCCCTCTTCGCCCTCACCCTCGCCCTCGGGGGCCTCGGGCTCTTCTTCCTCTTCCTCGCCCTCGGCGGCGCCTTCGCCCTCGGCCATGCCCTCTTCGTCGGGGCCGCGCTCAAGGTCTTCCTCGGTCAGTCCGTTGGGGCCCGAGCCGTAGGTGGCGTCCAGGTCGATGATGTCGCGCAGCAGCATCTTGCCCTCGATGAGGGCGTCGTGCCAATCGACCACGGCGCGGATGGTCAGCGGGCTTTCACAGATGCCGCCGATCATCATGTCGCGGCCGGCCTCGATGCGCTTGGCGATAGCGATCTCGCCCTCGCGCGACAGCAGCTCGACCGAGCCCATCTCGCGCAGGTACATGCGCACGGGGTCGTCGGTGCGACCAAGATCCTCCTCGTCGACGTTGCCGCCGGCGAAGGATTCGGAATCCTCCTCGTCGGCCTCGGCGGGAGCCGCGGCTTCCTCGCCCTCTTCGCTCTCGACGACGTTGATGCCCATCTCGGACAGCATCGCCATGGTGTCTTCGATCTGCTCGGAGGAGACTTCGTCGGGCGGAAGCGCGGAGTTCAGCTCGTCATAGGTGACGTAGCCGCGCTCGCGCCCGCGCGCGACCATCTTCTTGACCGCGACGCCGAGTGCGTCGAGCAGCGGACCATCCAGGTTCTCGTCCTGGGATTCGCTGACTTCCGCCGTATTCTGGGATTTGGTCGCCATTAACCCACCGCTCCTAATACGTTCACGAGGACGACGCCGCGGCGTCACCGCCCGGCCGGTCCTCATCCTCGTCCAAACCTTTCCCGCGGCTCTTCACGAGCGCCGCGAGCATGTTGAAGTTCGCCTCCGAAGGATCCCGAGCGAACGCCTCGACCGCATGTCCGACGTCGGCCTGCAATTCCTTGCGCGTATACAGATGGAAGATGTGCTCCCAGAGTATTCCAGCCTCGTGGACAGCATCGGGCCGGGCGATCGTGCAAGCGTTCCCGTCCAGCAAGGAGTCCAGGACTCGGGAGAACCCGTCCGACCCTAGATGGCGGCACAAAGCGTCGGAGTCAAGGTCGCGGGCGCTGTCGAGGTGCTTTAGAATCCCCCGTCTCAGCTTGTCAAGTTCCGAATCGGCGAAGACGGTCTCCCCCAGCCGTTCCCCGACCTGTTCCATAAGCGGCGGATGCACCAGAAGAATGGTGAGCAGCGTGCGCTCCTGGCCGCGCGACGCCGGCGCCGGCGCGGTGGGGCGCGGGGCGCCGATCACGCGGCCGTCGACGCCGCGGAGCGGCGGGTCGCCCGGCCGCCGCTTGGGCTGAAACCGCTTGCCGGCGGCGCCTTGCGGCGGCGTCCAGGCCGGGCGCGCCGGCCGGAAGGCGGCGCGCATGCGCTCGCGGAAGGCGTTGAGGTACTGCCAGCGCACCGTCTCGTCGGCGATGCCAAAGGCCTTGTCCTTCAATTCCTTTTCCAGCGCGGCGCGGCGCTCGGGCGTATCGAGGGGGCGGCCCTCGATTGCCAGCGTCCACACCAGATCGAACAGCGGCTGCGCCTGGTCGAGCACCGCCTGCATGGCGGCGGCGCCGCGCGTCTTGATCAGGCTGTCGGGATCCTCGGGATGGGGCAGCACCGCCACCTTGAGCGACTTGCCCGGCTTGAGGATGGGCAGCGCCCGCTCGGCGGCGCGGGCCATGGCGCGCTGCCCGGCATTGTCGCCGTCGAAGCACAGCACCGGCTCGTCGGCCAGCCGCCACAGCTCCTCGATCTGGCCCTCGGTCAGGGCGGTCCCCAGCGGGGCCACCGCGTGGGTGAAGCCGGCCTCGTGGAGCGCGATGACGTCCATGTAGCCCTCGACCGCGATCACCGAGCCCTTCTCGCGCGCCGGCTCGCGCGCCTGCGCCAGGGCATAGAGGGTCGAGCCCTTGTGGAACAGCGGCGTGTCGGGGGAGTTCAGGTATTTCGGCTGGCCGTCGCCCAGGGTGCGGGCGCCGAAGGCGATGACGCGGCCGCGGCGGTCGGTGATGGGAAAGGTGACGCGGCCGCGGAACATGTCGAAGCTGGCGCCGGGACCGTCCGGCTTCTTCAAGAGGCCGGCCTCGATCAGCAGCGTTTCCGGCATCTGCTCGCTCATCAGCGCCGTCTTCAGCGCCTCGCGCGAGTCCGGGGCCCAGCCGAGGCGGAAGCGGGCGATGGTCTCGTCGGCAAGGCCGCGGCCCTTGAGGTAGAGCAGGCCGTCGCGCCCGGACGGGGTATGCAGCTGCCGCTCGAAGAAGCGGCTGGCCGCCTCCATGGCGTCATGCAGGCCGGCACGGCGGGCCTCGCGCTGGCGCTCCTCGGGGGTCGCCTTCGGCACCGACAGCCCGACCTCGGCCGCCAGCTTCTCCACAGCCTCGGTGAAGGACAGGTGGTTGGCGCGCATCTCGAAGCCGATGGCGTCGCCATGGGCGCCGCAGCCGAAGCAGTGGAAAAAGCCCTTGTCCTCGTTGACGGTGAAGGACGGGGTCTTTTCATTGTGGAACGGGCACAGGCCCTGGTGCTCGCGCCCCTTGCGCGTCAGCTTGACCCGCCGCCCCACCACCGAAGTCAGGGCGATGCGGGCGCTCAGCTAGTCAAGTAATTGCGGCGGGAAGGCCTTGGGGTGCGGGCCGGTCCTAAAAGCGGCTGTATGTCACCCTCGCCCGCGTGGGGGGGGGGGTGGGGACCCCCCGCCGAGGCGGGGGGGAGGGTGGGGGGCCCCCGGCGGGGCCGCCCCTGCAGCCCCCACCCCGGTCGCGG
>JBLNCP010000052.1:0-3117 GCA_050260775.1 Solirubrobacterales bacterium
CGGTCGGCATCTCGGGCGCCATCCAGCACCTGGCCGGCATGAAGGATTCCAAGGTCATCGTCGCCATCAACAAGGACGAAGAGGCCCCCATCTTCCAGGTCGCCGATTACGGCCTGGTCGCCGACCTCTTCAAGGCCCTGCCCGAGCTGGCCGAGGAGATCAAGTGATGGGCCACGTTTCCGCCATCCGCACCGTCGGCGTCATCGGCGCCGGCCAGATGGGGTCGGGCATCGCCCAGGTGTTCGCCCAGGCCGGCTATTCCGTCAACCTCCTCGACGTCTCGGACGAGCGCCTGGCCGCCGCCACCACCCGCATCGGCAAGGGCCTCGACCGCCTGGCCGCCAAGAACCGCATCACCGAGGCGGACAAGGCGGCGGCGATGGCGCGGCTGACCACCGGCGTCACCTACGACCTGATGTCCGAGACCGACCTGGTGATCGAGGCCGCCAGCGAAAGCGAGCCGGTCAAGCGCAAGATCCTCGCCGAACTGTGCCCCCGGCTGAAGCCCGAGGCCTACATCGCGTCGAACACCTCGTCGATCTCGATCACCCGCCTGGGCGCCGCCACCGACCGTCCCGGCCGCTTCATCGGCATGCACTTCATGAACCCGGTGCCGGCCATGCAGCTGGTCGAGCTGATCCGCGGCATCACCACCGACGAGGCGACCTACGACTTGGTGCGCGATGTGGTGCTGAAGCTCGGCAAGCAGCCGGTCTCGGCCGAGGACTTCCCCGCCTTCATCGTCAACCGGGTGCTGCTGCCGATGATCAACGAGGCCGTCTACGCCCTCTACGAAGGAGTCGGCAAGGTGGTCGACATCGACGGCGCCATGAAGATGGGCGCCAACCATCCCATGGGCCCGCTGGAGCTGGCCGACCTGATCGGGCTCGATACCTGCCTGGCGATCATGCAGGTGCTGCACGACGGCCTGGCCGACAGCAAGTACCGCCCCTGCCCGCTCTTGGTGAAGTACGTCGAGGCTGGCTGGCTGGGCCGCAAGAGCGGTCGCGGCTTCTACGATTATTCGGGCGAGAAGCCCGTCCCGTCCCGCTAACGGAGCTCCCCATGTCCGCCTTCGTCCCGCCCCTTCGCGACATCAAGTTCGTGCTCGAGGAACTGGTCGGCCTCGACACGGTCACCGCCCTGCCCGGCTTCGAGGAGGCCACCGCCGACACGGTCGACAGCATCCTGACCGAGGCGGCCAGCATCGCCGAGGAAACCATCGCCCCGCTGAACCCGGTCGGCGACCGCGTCGGCCCCAAGGTGGTCGACGGCGCCGTCAAGGCGGCGCCCGGCTGGTCCGAGGCCTGGAAGGTGCTGGTCGACGGCGGCTGGAACGGCCTGCCCTTCGCCCCCGAGATCGGCGGCATGGGCCTGCCTCACCTGGTCAACACCGCCTGCTACGAGATGTGGAACGCGGCCAACATGGCCTTCGCGCTGGGCCCGACCCTGACCCAGGGCGCCGTGAACACCATCGAGGCGTTCGGCTCCGAGGCGCAGAAGGCCCTGTTCCTGCCCAAGCTGGTCAGCGGCGAGTGGGCCGGCACCATGAACCTGACCGAGGCGCAGGCGGGATCGGACCTCGCCGCCATCCGCGCCAAGGCGGTGCCGCATGGCGACCATTACCGCATCAGCGGCCAGAAGATCTTCATCAGCTACGGTGACCACGACATCACCGAGAACATCATCCACCTGGTGCTGGCGCGCACGCCCAACGGGCCCGCCGGTCTCAAGGGCATCTCGCTGTTCATCGTCCCCAAGCTGCTGATCGACGACGAGGGCCGGGTGGTCGGCCCCAACGACGTCCATGTGGTGTCCATCGAGCACAAGCTCGGCATCCACGGCAGCCCGACCGCCGTGCTGTCGTTCGGCGACCACGACGGCGCCATCGGCTACCTGCTCGGCGAGGAGAATCGCGGCGTCGAGTACATGTTCACCATGATGAACCACGCCCGACTGTCGGTCGGCCTGCAGGGCTTGGCCATTGCCGAGCGCGCCTACCAGCAGGCGCTCGGCTACGCCCGTGAGCGTGTGCAGGGCAAGCCCGCCGGGTGGCAGGCGGCGAACGTCCCCGGCATCCATCATCACCCCGACGTGCGCCGCATGCTGATGAGCATGAAGTGCCGCATCGAGGCCATGCGCGGCCTGCTCTACACCGCATGGGCGGCCGTCGACGTAGCCCACCACCATGCCGATCCCGAGGCCCGCGAGCGCGCCCAGCGCATGGTCGAACTGTTGACCCCGGTGGCCAAGGGCTGGTCCACCGAGACCGGCATCGACATCGCCTCGCTGGGGGTGCAGATCCACGGCGGCATGGGCTACATCGAGGAGACCGGTGCCGCCCAGCATCTACGCGATGCCCGCATCACGACCATCTACGAGGGGACCACCGGCATCCAGGCCAACGACCTGGTGTTCCGCAAGATCCTGCGAGACGAGGGCGCCGCGATCCGCGAGACGCTCGACAATATCGACCGTTTGGCCAAGGACCTGACGATGGCGTCCGACAGATCCCTCTGCGTCGTCGGCGGAGCCTTGGCCGATGCCGTCGCGGCGGCGCGGCAGGCGGTGGAATGGCTCTTGGGCAACAAGGCCGATCCCCGCCTTCCCGCCGCCGCGGCGGTCCCTTTCCTCAATCTGGCCGGCATCGTGCTCGGTGGCGAGCAGATCGCCCGCGGCGCCGCCATCGCCGCGAAGCGGGCCGCCGAAGGCCAGGACCCCGACGGTTTCTACGACGCCAAGCTGAAGTCGGCCGTTTTCTATGCCCGGCACGTCCTCTCGCAGGCCCGCGGCCATCTGGTCGCCATCGTCTTCGGCTCCGAGGCGGTGATGGCGCTGGAGGACAGCCAGCTTTGATCGAAATCTGACCGCCCGGCCGGCTCCCGGCGGTCCTTTGGTCCCGTTTTCGCTCTACACGACCCGGGACGGATGCTCCTTCACGAGCCGCACCTTGGGCCGGGCGCAAGCCCGGCCCCTTTTCTTCTGTGGAGGTCGGAATGCAACGGGAATCGATGGAATTCGACGTGGTGGTTGTCGGCGCCGGTCCTTCGGGTCTGGCGGCGGCGATCCGCCTGAAGCAGGTGTCGCCGGATCTCGCCGTGTGCGTGCTGGAGAAGG
>JBLNCP010000053.1:0-4998 GCA_050260775.1 Solirubrobacterales bacterium
AGCCGGCGGGCAACTCCCCTCCGTCACCCCCGGGCGCGACCCGGGGGGCTCCCAAGCGGGCGGCAGCGTGGATTGAAAGGTTGATCGCTGTCATCCCGAGCGCACGCGAGGGACCCCGTGCGCGGACGCCTACGAGGTCCCTCCTCCGGGTGGTCGTCGGGATGACACCCCGTCCTGTCATCCCGAGCGCACGCGAGGGATCTCATGCGCGGACGCTGTCCCTCGTCGCGTCGCTCCTCGGGATGACAGCGCTCAGGTCAGCCGGTTGACCGCGCTGGCCACCGCCTTCAGCGCCGCCAGGGTGACGTTCTCGTCGCGCGCCGCGCCGTGGACGGTGCCGCCGCCGGGCCGCGCGATCTCGACGTAGCAGGCGGCGGCGGCCTCGGAGCCCTGGCCGATGGCGTGCTCGTGGTAGTCCTTCACCGTCACCTTGAGGCCGCCGTCCTTCTCCAGCGCGTGGACGAAGGCGTCGACCGGGCCGGCGCCCAGGCCCTGCAGCACCTTCTCGGTGCCGTCGAGCGTGATGGTGGCGGTCAGCGCCCGCTGGCCCTTGCCCACCGGCACGGTGGAATAGTCGACCACCTGCATGCGGCCGGGCGTGAGGTAGGTGCCCTCGAAGGCGGCGAAGATCTCGGCCGGGTCCAGCTCGCGGCCGGCGCGGTCGGCCACCGCCTGCACCACCTTGGCGAACTCGACCTGCAGCGATTTGGGCAGCTCCAGGCCGTAATCGCGTTCGAGCACGTAGGCGACGCCGCCCTTGCCCGACTGGCTGTTGATGCGGATCACCGCCTGGTAGGTGCGGCCGACATCGGCCGGATCGATGGGCAGGTAGGGCACCTCCCACACCTCGTCATTGGCCTTCTTGCGGGCGGTGAAGCCCTTCTTGATGGCGTCCTGGTGCGAGCCCGAGAAAGCGGTATAGACCAGCTCGCCGGCATAGGGATGGCGCGGATGCACCGGCAGCTGGGTGCATTCCTCGGCCACGGTGCGGATGCCATCCACGTCGGACAGGTCGAGGCCGGGATCGACCCCTTGCGTGAACAGGTTGAGCGCCAGGGTCACCACGTCGACGTTGCCGGTGCGCTCGCCGTTGCCGAACAGGGTGCCCTCGACGCGGTCGGCGCCGGCCATCACCGCCAGCTCGGCCGCCGCCACGCCGGTGCCGCGGTCGTTGTGCGGGTGCACCGAGATGATCAGGTGCTCGCGGCCCTTCACCGTGCGGCAGAACCACTCGATGACGTCGGCATAGATGTTGGGGGTCGACATCTCGACGGTGGCGGGCAGGTTGACGATCATCTCGCGGCCCGGCCCGGCGCCCCAGGCCCCGGCCACCGCCTCGACGATCTCGACGGCGAATTCGGGCTCGGTGCCGGTGAAGCTTTCGGGGCTGTACTGGAAGCGGATCTCGCCGTCCTTGCGCGCCGCCGACAGCTCGCGCACCAGCCGGGTGCCGGCCAGTGCCAGGTCTATGCAGCCCTGGCGGTCGAAGCCGAACACCACGCGGCGCTGCACTTCCGAGGTCGAGTTGTAGAGGTGGACGATGACGTTGGGGGCCCCCTCCAGCGCCTCGAAAGTCTTCCTGATCAAATCCTCGCGCGACTGGGTCAGCACCTGGATGGTGACGTCGGCGGGGATGTGGCCGCCCTCGATCAGGTGGCGCACGAAGTCGTAATCGGTCTGGCTGGCGGCGGGGAAGCCGACCTCGATCTCCTTGAAGCCCATCCCCACCAGGGCGTTCCACAGCCGCATCTTGCGCGGGGTGTCCATGGGGTCGATGAGGGCCTGGTTGCCGTCGCGCAGGTCGACGCTGCACCACACCGGCGGCGTGGCGATGACGGCGTCGGGCCAGCGGCGGTCGGGCAGGCGGAGGGCGGGATAGGGACGGTATTTGCGAGCGGCCTGGGTCATCATGGCCGGAATTCCTTCTTCCTGGATCTGCGACTTGCGAGGGTGGGTCCGTCTCACGGCCGCCGGGCGCCCCAAAGGGCAATCAGCCCCGGCGACCGCCGGTAAGTCGCAGCGACAGCAAAGTCAGGGATCTGGAAGGGAACATGCTCGACCTCGGAACGCTTCTGCCTACATCCAAACGCGACACCCCGGCGCCGTGATCACGACACCGGGCAGGTAAGGAGCAGCAGAGCGGTCGAGCGGAAGTGCGTCATAGGGGGTAGACTGCCAGAGCGGCGGCGCGCTCGTCAATCGTTGCCAGCATCGAATATCGGGCCGGAGGCATGCCATGATCGACCTCTACACCTGGGGCACCCCCAACGGACGCAAGATCAGCATCATGCTGGAGGAGACCGCCCTGCCCTACACGGTCCACCCCATCAATATCGGGGCCGGCGACCAGTTCACCGCCGACTACGTGGCCATCAACCCCAATTCCAAGATCCCGGCCATCGTCGACCAGGACGGCCCCGGCGGCCAGCCCATCAACGTGTTCGAGTCTGGCGCCATCCTGATCTACCTCGCCGAGAAGACCGGCCGCTTCCTGCCCGCCGACCCGCGCGGGCGGATGCTGACGCTGCAATGGCTGATGTTCCAGATGGGCGGCTTCGGCCCCATGCTGGGCCAGGCCCACCACTTCCGCCGCTACGCCCCCGAGAAGATCGACTACGCCATCACCCGCTACACCAACGAGGCCCGGCGCCTGTACGGCGTGTTGGAGCGCCGCCTGGCGGAAGCCGAGTACGTGGCCGGCGATTACTCCATCGCCGACATGGCGCTGTTCCCCTGGTCGGCCAGCCATGAATGGCAGGGCGTCGACCTTGCCGCCGACTTCCCCAACGTCAAGCGCTGGTACGACCGCATCGCCGCCCGACCGGCAGTGCAAAAAGGGATGACCGTTCCCGGTTGACCCGGCCGACGCGTTCCGTTAGAAACGTCCGTCCAGCCACGGGGCCACGGCCCCAGAGCATCCCGTGCGGAGGGATGGGTGAGTGGCTGAAACCAACGGTTTGCTAAACCGTCCTAGGGGGTAAACCCCTAGCGCGGGTTCGAATCCCGCTCCCTCCGCCACCTCTCCCTGGTGAGAGATCTGTGTAAAATCAGTGTTATGGGTTGGGGCGCAAGCCCCTCCCCCAGCCGATTTCCCCACACATTTTGACGCATCGGCATCTCCCGACCACGGGAGGTGCGGGCTGTTTCGACCAACCCCACGAACCCCAGCCTCATAAATCGGCAGCGGGTTAGCCGTGAGGATGCCCTGCGGACTGCGTACGATTGCAGTATTGCTACGACCACTCGTAAAGGTATGATGGCGCGCATCATAGGTGGAAAAGCCTTCGGAACTGAACGCTATAAGGAGTGGCCGGGGATGGACTTCGCCGACAAGATCGCGGCTCTTGCCCAGCGCATCACCAAGCAGAAGGACAGCATCGAGACAGAGGAGGCGACCAAGAACGCCTTCATCATGCCCTTTATAAGCGCCCTCGGTTACGACGTATTTGACCCGCACGTGGTCGTCCCCGAATACACCGCTGACGTTGGCGTAAAGAAGGGCGAAAAGGTGGACTATGCCATCAAGCTCGATGGCAAGGTGGTCATGCTTGTGGAGTGCAAGCCCTGCAAAGGCTCGCTGTCCACCCAGCACATGTCCCAGCTTTTTCGCTACTTCTCAGTCACCGAGGCCCGTTTCGGTATTCTGACCAATGGCATCATTTACTGGTTTTTTACGGACCTTGAGCAACCGAACAAAATGGATGCCAAGCCATTCTTTGAGTTCGACATGCTTAACTACCGACCCGCCCAGGTAGATGAGTTGAAGAAGTTTGCAAACACCAACTTCGACATCACGTCCATTCTCGAAACAGCGAGCGACCTCAAGTACGGCTCGTTGCTCATGCGCGAGATTGCCAACGAGATCGACGCCCCGTCGGACGAAGTAATGCGGCTGTTCATCAGCCGGGTCTATGACGGCAAACTGACGGCCAATGTCCTAACCAAGTTCGGCCCGCTGGTGCAGAAGGCCATGAAGGACACGGTACGGGAGTTGGTAAATCAGCGCCTATCCAATGCGATGGACGACACGGCCAAGACTGCCCTCCCTGTGTCTGCGTCTGAGCCAGTGAAGACCGAGGCATCGCAGGCGGTTCAAGCTTCCGCCGAAGGCACTGGGGAACTTGACGACATCGTGACCACCCAGGAGGAAATCGATGGTTACCAGATTGTCCGCGCCATCGTGCGGGAGGTGGTCAGGGTGGAGCGGGTGACCATGCGCGATGCTAAGAGTTATTGCGCCATCCTGCTGGACGACAACAACCGCAGGCCCATCTGCCGCCTGCACCTGAACAGAAGCGTGAAGTACCTAGGCTTGTTCGATGCGGACAAGAATGAGGAGCGAGTTCGTATCGAGCACCTGGACGACATCTTCACCCATGCCGACCGGCTGAAGGCAACTGCTATGAGCTACGACAGCGCGAAAGCCAAAGAGCATGTCCCTGCGTAGCAGCCACACAATGCTCGAAGATCTTCCCGTCGCATGGCAACCGATACGAGGTTGGCTGCGCCGGTGGTGGATAATCGGTTCTTAACTCGTTAGTGACCGTCCTTAACCTGCCACCTTGGTTGCGAATTCAACCCATGCGAGGTAGGCTTGAGCCACTGTGGCTGCGGCGGCAACAATGGCCGCGACGGACGCTGCAACGGCGGCCCACATCGCAGCCTTGGTAGATCGTTCCTGCTGATCGGCTAGTTGGGCCTGGTGCTGCATGAGAGCCTCAGCTATAGCCCTGGCATTGTCGATCATCACCTGCGTACGAAAATCTTCGTGAAGTTGCCGAAGCATGTAACTTCTCCGTCAGCAAACTAACCAGCACGCCCCAGCGATATTTTCCCTTTTCAGTAGCACCAAACCCCACAACCCCGCTATAATCCCGCCACGTCCGCCCGCGTTGCGGGCAGGATCGGGACGGAAGGGTGCCTAGGAACACCCTCCCGCCCCTAACCACCACCTGCTTCGAAGGAGCAAGGCAATGGCTGACCGCGACTATACCCTAT
>JBLNCP010000054.1:0-62270 GCA_050260775.1 Solirubrobacterales bacterium
GGGATGACACCGAGCTCCGCTCGTCGGGATGACACCGAGCTCCGCTCGTCGGGATGACACCGAGCTCCGCTCGTCGGGATGACACCGAGCTCCGCTCGTCGGGATGACACCGAGCTCCTAGTATGCCCGCTCGATGCAGAAGTCGATGACGTCGATCATCGCCTGCTTGATCGGGCTGTCGGGGAAGATGCCCAGGGCATCCCGCGCCACCCGGCCGTAATGGCGAGCCCGGTTGATGGTGTCGGTCAGCGAGCCGTGCTTTTCCATCAATTGGATGGCGTGCTCGAGATCGCCGTCCTGCTGGTCCAGCGATTCCACGGTGCGCCGCCAGAACTCGCGCTCTTCCTCGTCGCCGCGGCGGAAGGCCAGAATGATCGGCAGGGTGATCTTGCCCTCGCGGAAGTCGTCGCCCACCGTCTTGCCCAGCACCGCCTGCTTGGCCGAGTAGTCGAGCACGTCGTCGATGAGCTGGAAGGCGATGCCCAGGTTGAGGCCGTAGGAATCCAGCGCCTCTTCCTCGACCTTCGGCCGCTTGGCGACGATGGCGCCGATGCGGCAGGCGGCGGCGAACAGGGCCGCGGTCTTGGAGCGGATTACCTCGAGGTAGTTGTCCTCGCTGGTCTCGGTGTCGTTGGCGGTGATCAGCTGCAGCACCTCGCCCTCGGCGATCACCGAGGAGGCGCGCGACAGGATCGCCAGCACCGGCAGCGAGCCGTGCTCCACCATCAGCTCGAAGGCTCGGCTGAACAGGAAATCGCCGACCAGCACGCTGGGCTTGTTGCCGAACAGCGCGTTGGCCGAGGCCTCGCCGCGGCGCAGCTCGCTCTCGTCGACCACGTCGTCGTGCAGCAAGGTGGCGGTGTGGATGAATTCGATGATGGCGGCCAGCTCGACATGGGCCTCGCCCTTGTAGCCGCACAGGCGCGCCGAGGACAGCGTCAGCACCGGGCGCAGCCGCTTGCCGCCCGCCGCGATCAGGTGGCCTGCCAGTTGCGGGATCAGGGAGACGGGGCTGTGCATCTTGTCGACGATCGCCCGGTTGACCTGCTCCAGGTCATCCTTGACCAAGTCCACCAAGGCGTCGAAGGTCTTGGCCTTCTTGCTGCGCTCGTCTTCGAGACTGACCACGATTGCCACGGCTTACTCCTTGGATGCGGGAACTTCCCCTGTCCGCGCGTCCGAACATAGTGTTGCCCGTGAAAGCCGGTCAAGCTTACATCCGCGGAAGAGGCCATAAACGGAGAGTTTCATGCTGACGGGGGGGGACGATCCCACCACTTGCGACCGCTTCCTGGGTGGTCGCCTGACGGTACGCCAGCCGGCGGAGGGCTACCGCGCCGGGTCGGATCCCGTGTTCCTGGCCGCTACGGTCCCGGCCCGCGCCAACGATCGTGTCCTCGACCTCGGCTGCGGCGTGGGGACGGCGGGGCTGTGCCTGCTCGCCCGCGTCGCCGGCGTGACGGTGACCGGCCTCGAACTGCAGCCCGGGCTGGCGGCGCTGGCCCGCGCCAACGCGGCGGAGAATCACCTGGTCGAGAGGCTCACCGTGGTCGAGGGCTCCCTGACCGATCCGCCCGACCTCGGCCCCGGCTTCGACCACGTCATCACCAATCCGCCCTGGTACGAGGCGGGCACGGTCAACCGGCCGCGCACCGCCACCAAGGCGATCGGGCATGTGGAGGGCGACGTCGACCTTGGCGCCTGGCTCAAGGCGGCGGTGGGCTACCTCAAGCCCAAGGGCCGCCTGTTCGTGATCCATCGCGCCGACCGGCTGGGCGACATCCTGGCGGCGCTCGGCCGCTGTCCGGTGGGCGCGGTGCGCGTCCTGCCGCTGTGGCCCCGCGCCGGCAAGCCGGCGATCCGGGTGATCGTCTCGGCGCGCCGCAATGCCCGCACGCCGCTCGAAATGCTGCCGGGGGTGGTGCTGCACCGGGAGGGGGGCGGATATTCCGACATCGCCGAGGCGGTGCTGCGCCACGGCGCGGCGCTGGACTAGGGGGGCACATGCGCATCTGCTTCATCGGCGACAGTTTCGTCAACGGCACCGGCGATCCCGAGTGCCTGGGCTGGGCCGGCCGGATCTGCGCCGAGGCGCGCCGGGCCGGGCGCGACCTCACCTGCTACAACCTCGGCATCCGGCGCGACACCAGCCGATGCCTGGCGCGGCGCTGGCAGCAGGAGGCGGCGTGCCGGCTGCCCGACGGCGAGGACGGGCGGCTTGTCTTCTCGTTCGGCGTCAACGATTGCGTTATCGAGGGCGGATGCCAAAGGGTGGCGCCGGCCGAGACCCTCGCCCATGCGGCGGCGATGCTCGGGCAGGCCACGCGCTGGCGCCCGACCGTGGTCGTCGGCCCGCCGCCCATCGCCGAACCCGAGATCAATGGCCGCATCGGGGCGCTGTCGACGGAACTCGGCCGCCTGTGCGCCGGGTTGCACGTTCCCTATCTCGAGGTCTTTCCCGCCTTGGCGTCGTCGGCGGTGTGGATGGAGGAGGTGGCGGCCGGCGACGGCGCGCATCCGCGCGCTGGCGGATATGCCGTGCTCGCCCAAATCGTCGGTCGGTGGGCCGTCTGGCAGGGGTGGGTCTCGCAGGGGGCATGACCGGGGGGAGATTGGCGGCCGATGCCGCACTCTCCATCTTTCCGTCATGGACATCGACATCCCCGGCCTCTTCGAACGGGTGACCAATCCGCCGCCCCTGGTGACGGTGGTGCGGATGAGCGGCATCATCGCCGCAGGCGGCGGCCTGCTGCGCGGCGGCGTCAACCTCGCCAACCAGGCCGGCCCCCTGAAAGCCGCGTTCGCCCCCAAACGGCTGGCCGCCGTGGCCCTCATCATCAATTCGCCGGGCGGTTCGCCGGTGCAGTCGTCGCTGATCGGCAAGCGCATCCGCCAGCACGCCGAGGAGAAGGGCGTCCCGGTGATCGCCTTCGTCGAGGACGTCGCCGCCTCGGGCGGCTACTGGCTGGCGGTTGCGGCCGACGAGATCGTGGCCGACGCCAATTCCATCCTGGGCTCCATCGGCGTGGTGACCGCCGGGTTCGACCTGCACGAGGCCATCGCCCGCCTGGGCATCCGCCGCCGTCTCTACACCCAGGGGGAGCACAAGCGCATGCTCGACCCCTTCCTGCCCGAACGGTCCGAGGACGTCGAGCGCCTGAAGGCGCTGCAGGCGGACATGCATGCCAGCTTCAAGGCCTGGGTCCGGCTGCGGCGGGGCGGGAAGCTCACCGGCGACGACGAGACCCTGTTCAACGGTGACGTCTGGACCGGCACGCGCGCGCTGGAACTGGGGCTGATCGACGGCATCGGCGACATCCGCTCGACCCTGCGGGCCCGTTTCGGCGACAAGGTGCGCCTGCGGCTGGTGGGCGAGCGCCGCGGCTGGATGCGCCGCTGGTTCCGCGCCGCCGACACCCCGCCGGCCGAACTCCTGGCCGCGATCGAGGAGCGGATCGCCTGGTGGCGCTGGGGGTTGTGACTTCCGTGTGGCAGGCGCCCACGCTACAGTGGCGGCATGTTCGCCAAGCTGCTCCTGACCGTCGTCGTCGTCGCCCTCATCTACTTCGGCTTCAAGTACCTGAGCCGCATGGCGGAAATCCGCGCGCGGCACGAGGCGCGCGGGCGCCGGCAGGCCTCGGGGCCGAGTTTCCGCGACACGCTGGCCGCGACCGAGGCCAAGGACCTCGTCAAATGCCCCGTCTGCGGTACTTGGCGTTCGGGAGGCTCCTGCGGCCGCTCCGATTGCCCATATTGAGGGCATGAAAAGCCGCGCGACCACCCTCCTGGTTTCCATCCTGGCCCTGGCGGCCTGCACCCTGCCGGCCTCGGACCAGCCCGCCCATTACAGCCGCATGGGCCGCTTCATGGGGCTGGTCGCCCGGTGCGGCTGTTCCGACATCACGCCCAGCCGCATGGTCGCCGAGTACCCCCGCGCCCTGGGCAGCCGCTATTCGGCCGCCGACATCGAGCGGATGCACGGCTATGTCGCCGCCGGCGCCACCGAGAAATTCGACAACGAGATCGAGATCTGCGCCGAGGCCTGCTCACAGCGGTGCATGGTCAACGCGGTGGCCGGGCCGCTGGGCGGACGCACCGTTCCCGGCGTGCCCGCCTGCCTGGTGAACGAGCGCGACCTCCATCTCACCGAGGGCCGCTGGTTCGGCGACAACCAGGCCATGCAATAGCTCAGCTGTTGCCCCACCAGTAGACCCAGACGAACAGGAACAGCCACACCACGTCGACGAAGTGCCAGTACCAGGCGGCGGCCTCGAAGCCGACGTGCTCTTCCGGGGTGAAGTCGCCCCTGAGCGAGCGCAGGAGCGTCACCGTCAGGAAGCACACGCCGACGAACACGTGGAAGCCGTGGAAGCCGGTGGCCATGTAAAACACCGTCGGGTAGACCCCCTCCTTGAAGCCGAAGGTGGCGGCCCCGTACTCGATCCCCTGCAGGGTGAGGAAGGTGGCGCCCAGCAGGATGGCGATCAGCAGGCCCAGCTTCAGCGGGCGGCGGTTGTTCTTCTGGATGCCGTGATGGGCCCAGTTCACCGCCGCGCCCGAGGACAGCAGGATGATGGTGTTGATGAAGGGAATCTCCCAGGTGTGCAGCGGCGTGACGTTCTGCGGCGGCCACTGGGTGATGGAGGGGTTGACCTCCAGGCTGGCGTTGAAGAAGGCCCAGAAGAAGGCCACGAAGAACATTACTTCCGAGGCGATGAACAAGCCCATGCCGATGCGCAGGCCGCGGCGCACCACCGGCGTGTGGGCGTGCTCGATCTGGGCCTCGCGCACCACGTCGCGCCACCACAGGCCGGCCACCACCACCACCAGCGCCAGCCCCGCAACCAGGTACCAGGGTTCGGCCCGGTTGTGGAAAAAGATGACCGCGCCCCAGGCGGTCAGCAGGGCGGCCAGCGAGCCGGCGAAGGGCCAGGGACTGGGGTTGACCAGATGGTAGGGATGGGTCTGCTCGTGCGGCACCGACCCGTGCGTGCCTGCGTGCCCGTTGCTCATGATCCTCGTCCCTTCTTGGCTTCGGAGCCCTTCTCGGCCTCGAAAAACGTGTAGGACAGGGTGATGGTGGTGACCTCGTTGGCGAATTCGTCATCGGCCAGGGCGGGGTCGACGTAGAACGACACCGGCATCGACACCGTCTGCCCCGGTTCCAGCCGCTGCTCGCTGAAGCAGAAGCACTGGATCTTGTCGAAGTAGCGCCCCGCCTTGGCCGGCATGACGTTGAAGGTGGCGGTGCCGGTGATCGGCCGGTTCGAGGTGTTGGTGGCGGTGAAGAACGCCAGCCCCTGCTCGCCGAGCTTCAGCGTCACCTGCTTCTGCTCGGGCTGGAAGCGCCATGGCAGGCCCTTGGCGGTCGAGGCGTCGAAGCGCACGGTGACTGTGCGCTCGCTGGCGGTGGCGGGGGCGGCGGCTTGCACCTGGGTGGTGCCGCCGGCGCCGGTGACCCGGCAATAGAGGTTGTAGAGCGGCACGCTGGCCCCGACCAAGCCGGCCATGGCGGCGACCGCCGCCACCGAGGCCAGGACCGTGGCATGCTTCCGGTCCATGGCCTCACTCCGCCGGATGGCCGCCGAAATGCGGGATCTTCTCGAAGCTGTGCAAGGGCGGCGGCGAGCTCACGGTCCATTCCAGGGTGGTGGCGCCCTGGCCCCAGGGATTGGCCTCGGCCTTGCGACCGGCGGTGAAGGTCCGCCACACCACCCCCAGGAACAGCAGGGTGGCGGCAAACGAGATGTAGGCACCGATCGACGACACCAGGTTCCAGCCGGCGAAGGCGTCGGGATAGTCGGGGATGCGCCGCGGCATGCCGGCGACGCCCAGGAAGTGCTGCGGGAAGAAGGTCAGGTTGACGCCGATGAAGGTGATCCAGAAATGGGCGCGGCCCAGGGCCTCGGGGTACTGGCGGCCGCTCATCTTGCCGATCCAGTAGTAGAAGCCGGCGAACAGCGCGAACACCGCGCCCAGGCTCAGCACGTAGTGGAAGTGGGCGACCACGTAGTAGGTGTCCTGCAGCACCACGTCGACCGGCGAGTTGGCCAGCACCACGCCGGTCACGCCGCCCATGGTGAACAGGAAGATGAAGCCGGTGGCCCACAGCATCGGCACCTTGAACTCGATGGAGCCGCCCCACATGGTGGCGATCCAGCTGAATACCTTGATGCCGGTGGGCACCGCGATGATCATCGTGGCGGCGGTGAAGTAGGCCCGCGTGTTCACGTCGAGGCCCGAGGTGAACATGTGGTGGGCCCAGACGACGAAGCCGATGCCGGCGATGGCGACCATGGCGTAGGCCATGCCGATGTAGCCGAAGATCGGCTTCTTCGAGAACGTGCTGACGACGTGGCTGATGATGCCGAACGCCGGCACGATCATGATGTAGACCTCGGGGTGGCCGAAGAACCAGAACAGGTGCTGGTAGAGCACCGGGTCACCGCCGCCGGCCGGATTGAAGAAGGCGGTGCCGAAATTGCGATCGGTCAGCACCATGGTCAGGGCGCCGGCCAGCACCGGCACCGCCAGCAGCAGCATGGTCGCGGTCACCAGCATCGCCCACACGAACAGCGGCATGCGGTGTATGGTCATGCCCGGCGCCCGCATGTTGAGGATGGTGGTGATGAAGTTGATGGCGCCAAGGATCGAGGAGATGCCGGCCAGGTGTAGGGCCAGGATGGCGAAGTCGACCGAGGCGTCGGGATGGCCGGTCACCGACAGCGGCGGATAGAGCGTCCAGCCCGTGCCGGCCCCGGCCCCGGTCAGCGCCGAGGTCATCAGCAGGATGAACGCCGGCACCAGCAGCCAGAAGCTGATGTTGTTCATGCGCGGGAACGCCATGTCGGGCGCCCCGATCATCAGCGGCACGAACCAGTTGCCGAAGCCGCCGATCAGGCCGGGCATCACCACGAAGAACACCATGATGATGCCGTGCGCCGTCAGGATGACGTTGTAGAGCTGGTAGTCGCCGTTGAGGAACTGGATGCCCGGTTGCTGCAGCTCCATGCGGATGAACACGCTCATGGCGCCGCCGATGACCCCGGCGATGACCGCAAACACCAGGTACAGCGTCCCGATGTCCTTGTGGTTGGTGGAGAACAGCCAACGCCGCCAGCCATGCGGCGCTGGGTGGTGGGCGGCGGGGGCGGTGGTCGCGGCGGCAGGCATCGGACAGATCCCCTATTTTGCTGCGGCGACGTCGGTGCCGCCGTCGATCTTGGCGTACTTGGCGCGGGCTTCGTTCACCCAGCGCTGGAACTCGGGCATGGGCAGGGCGCGGACCATGATCGGCATGAAGCCGTGGTTGACGCCGCACAGTTCGGAGCACTGGCCGTAATAGATCCCGGGGTTGTTGATCTTGACCCAGGTCTCGTTGAGGCGGCCAGGCACCGCGTCGGTCTTCACACCGAAGGCCGGCACCGCCCATGAATGGATGACGTCGTCGGCGGTGGTCTGGACGCGGATCGCCACCCCGGCCGGCAGCACCACCTCGTTGTCGGTGGCCAGCAGCCGGCGCTGGTCGGGCTTGAGGTCGCTGTCCTGGACCATCAGCGCGTCGAACTGGAAGTTCTGGTCGGGGTACTGGTAGGTCCAGTACCACTGGTGTCCGACCACCTTCAGGGTCATGTCGGCGTCCTGCACCCGGTCCATGAAGTAGAGCAGGCGGAACGACGGGATGGCGACCAGCACCAGGATGAGGGCGGGGATGGCGGTCCACGCGATCTCGAGCTTGGTGTTGTGCGACCAGGTGGCGGGAACCGGATTGCGTCGCGCGTTGAAGCGCCAGGCGGTGTAGGCGACCAGGCAGGTCACCAGGATGACGATGGCGACGATGATGCCGTTGATCAGGGTCGAAAGGGTGGTGATCCGCTCCATGGTGGGCGTCGCGCCCTTCTGGAAGCCGATGGCCCACGGCAGGGGCTCGTCGGCGACGGCGGCGGAGGCGGCGGCCAGAAACAGCCCGGCGGCCGCTACCGCCCAAGGAAATCGTCTCATTGCGTATGCCTCCCTGCGGCGACGCGGGCGCGACAATCACCTTGCGGGAGCCCCGGCATCCCTGGGCCCCCCTGATAATCATAATTATTGGTGGGAATGCTCCATTGGGGTTCCAATACCCCCTGGGCAAAAGAAGTTCCCGCTGACCGACGGGGGAAGCGCCTCCTCCGGTGGGAGGAGGCGGGCTCTTACCACTGCAGGCGGTACTTCGCCCCGACGGCGAAGGCGGGCGGCGCGTCGGCGACGTGGCCGGGCTCGACCGCCATCAGGCCGCCCAGAACCAGGTCGGCACCGGCGGTCATGGGCAGGCTCCAGGTCAGCTCGAAATCGGTTTCGGCGCCGCTGGGGGTGAGGCCGACGCGCTCGGTGCGGGTCAGGATGGCGCCGTCGGCGGTGCGGCCGACCGGCACCGCCAGCAGGGCCGAGCCCGAGCTCACCCGGAGCGGGCGCGACACGGTGAAGCCGAGGCGGCGTCCCTCGCCGCCGACATCGTCCATGGTCGCTCCGAGGGCGAAGGTGCGGCTGGTGATGTCGGTGGCGTCGCGCCACAGGCCGCCCGACAGGGCGGAACCGTCGGTGAGGCCCATGCCCCAGCGGCCGAACAGGCTGGCCTTGTCACCCAGGGGGGTGGCGGCGAAGAGTCCGGTGAAGGCGGTATCGGCCGGACGGTCGAACCCGAGGGCGCCCGAGGCCGCCGAGGCCAGGGGGCCGCCGGCTTCCGACAGTCGACCGGCCTGGGCGCCGACCACGCTGCCGTCGGAGAAGCGCTTGGCGGTCTCGGCCAACGCCGCCTGGCGGCGCGAGCCCGGCTCGACCCCGGGCAGGCCGTCGCCGTCCTGGGTCAGGCCCAGGGTGAATTGCATCCCGTCGCCGAGCTCGCGGGCGGCGGCGATGCCCGCTCCGGCTCCGGCCAGTCCCAGGTAGGGCGATGAGGCGACATCGCCCTTGAGCCCGCCGGTGGCGGTCTGCGGCGCGGCCGCCGCCAGGCCGGTGAACGAGCCGATGGAGAAGCCGCGGGTCATCGCCAGCCGTCCGCCCGAGAACTCGGTGGAGACGGCGAAGCGCTGCCGGGGCTCGTCGTCGCCGGGGTGGTCGTGCGGGGCGAGGGCGGCGCTGGTGCGGTCGTCCTCGGCGACGGTGACCGAGGTGCCGCCGCCCATGTGGCTGGTGGTGACGCGACCGCTCGGATCGAGCCACCCGCCGACGCCGAGGGAGGTGGGGGCGGTGTGCACCGTCTTCGACAGATCGGCGGCGAAGGGACGCCCGAAGGAATCGAGGACGACGGCGCTGCCGAGGGTCTTGGGGCCGGCATCGCCGAAGGCGCCGCCCAGCGACAAGGCGGTGGCGGAGGCGGCGGAACCGCCGGCCGCCACGGTGGCGCCGGTCGGGACGGTGGCGGTGCCCACCGGCTGCAGCGCTGCGTCCAGATTGACCAGCCCATGGCCGTAGACGGCGTCCACGCCGGCCGCGCCCAGATCAGTCGCCGATTGCAGCAGGATCTCCACCACCTGCTGGCCGGTCAGGTAGGGGGAGGCCGCCCACACCACCGCGGCGGCGGCGGTGACGTGCGGGGCGGCGAACGAGGTGCCGTTGATGGTCTGGGTGCCGCCGCCGTTGGCGGTCGACACCACGTTGACGCCCGGCGCCACCAGGAAATAGTCCTTCGCCGAGCCCGCCATGTTGCTGAAGCTGGCCAATTGGTTGAAGCGGTCGACCGCTCCCACCGCGATGCCGAGGCCGTTCCCGCCGGCTCCGGCCAGCCAAGCGGCCGGATTGATCGGGTTGGCGCCGCCGTCGTTGCCGGCGGCCGCCACCACGATGCGGCCATTGGCGACGGCCCGCGCCAGCGCCGCGGTAAAGTCCCAGGAAACGCTGCTGCCGCCCAGGCTGAAATTCAGGATCTTGGCGTTCTTGCTCACCGCGTAATCGGTGGCGCGGGCCAGATCGGAATCATCGAAGCTGCAGCGCATGTTGCCGGTGCACCCGGAATCCGCGCGGACCATCAGCAGGGTCGAGCCCGACGCGACGCCGACGGTGTCGAACCCGTCCCGCCTTGCGCCGATGATCCCGGCCACGGCGGTGCCGTGGCCGCCGACATCGTCCACTTGGGCATGGCTGCCGCTCACGATGTCGATGCTGTCGGGGGAAATCGCGCCGACGAAGTCGGGATGGTTGAGGTCGATGCCGGTGTCGACGATGCCGACCGTCACGCCGCTGCCGACCTTTCCGGCGGCCAGGGCCTTGTCGGCGCCGATGGCGCGCAGGCCGTAATTGAGGCTGGCTTCGGCCGAGGTGTCGCCGGGCCCGGTGCGCGGCAGCACGTCGCTGCTGCCGGCCCGGCTGACCACCGGGGTGCCGCCGTCGCCCGCTCCGCCCGGGGAACCCCCGCCGCCGCCGCCGCCACACCCCGCCAGGGCTCCGACCATCGCCAGGGCCACCCCAGGTCTGACCCGCTTTCCCATGTCCCGCCTCTTGATGCCAAGGCTGCGGAGCTTGGGCCGCGCCGATTAAGCGGCAGTGAAAAGGGGCGTGGCATTTTTTGGCCGCCCGCGGGTCCGATGGTGACTCTTGAAACCTCGACGGGGACGGCTATATTGAGGAATAATATTAGGTCGGTCTAAAGTAATGCGGACCCACTCGCCGCCCCAACCAAGGATAGAAAGTTCATGCTCAATCGTCTATTCGGCACGCTGTTCCCCGCCGCGCCCGACAGCGACAACGTGCACGTGGTCGATGCCGCCGAGATCAAGCGGTGGGTCGAGGCGGGGCAGGCGGTGCTGATCGACGTGCGCGAGCCCAACGAATACGCGGCGGAGCACATCCCGGGCGCCACCAACATCCCGCTGTCTGCCTTCGATCCCGCCAAGGTCCCGGTGCCCGAGGCCGGGCGGAAATTGGTCATCCATTGCCGCTCGGGCGCACGCTGCGGCATGGCGGCGGCCCGCATGGTGATGGCCGGCTACCAGGGCGAGATCAACCGGATGCAGGGCGGGCTGTTCGGCTGGAAGTCGGCGGGTGGGGCGACGCGCTCCGGAGCCTGATCCCACAATCCTGAGTTCATTTGCTTTGTTTTGTTGGCAAGGCGCGTTCCACCTCTGCGGTGGAATGCGCCTTGACTGTTGTCAACTTGGCCGCAGGCTGCTAATTTCACCTAATATAAACGTTAAAAAACGTATCAGGGAGGTTCGCAACCATGAGGGCAAGTCCCATAACGCTACCCGTGTGCCTTGCGGTTGGGCTGGCGCTGGCGCCGTTCACCGCAAAGGCGGCTGACGCCATCGCCGTGATGGCGGATTCCTGTGCCGGCTGCCACGGCACCGACGGCCACAGTGTCGGCGCCATGCCGGCCTTCTCCGACAAGAAGCTGGACGAGCTCAAGACCATGCTCCGCGACTACAAGGCGGGGCGGCGCGAGCCGACCGTGATGGATCGCATCGCCAAGGGCTACACCGACGAGCAGCTCGACGCCATCGCGACCTTTTTCGCCAGCCGCAAGAAGTGAGGGAGGCCGTCATGACGAACGTATCTCGCAGGTCCTTCAACGGCCTGCTGGGCGCGGCCGGCGCCCTGACCCTGGCCGGCGGCCTGTCGGCCTGCGCCGGCGGCGGCGGTAACGGTCCCCGCGTGGTGGTGATCGGCGGCGGCTTCGGCGGCGCCACCGCCGCCAAATACCTGAAGCGCTACGATCCCTCGCTCAACGTCACGCTGATCGACGCCGACAAGAGCCATCTCACCTGCCCGTTCTCGAACACGGTCATCGCCGGCATGAACGACATGTCGTTCATCGAGCGCAAGTTCGACGCGCTGTCGTCCAAGCACGGCGTCAAGGTCATGCAGGATACCGTCGTCGGCATCGACCCGGCCGCCAAGGTGGTCAAGACCCAATCGGGCGCCACCGTGGCCTATGACCGGCTGATCGTCTCCCCCGGCATCGACTTCAAGTGGGGCGGCATCGAGGGCTACGACGAGGCCGCCGCCCAGATCATGCCGCACGCCTGGAAGGCGGGGCCGCAGACCGTGCTGCTGCGCAAGCAGCTGGAAGCCATGCCCAACGGCGGCCTGGTGATCATCGCGCCGCCCGGCAACCCGTTCCGCTGCCCGCCCGGGCCCTATGAGCGCGCCGGCCTGATCGCCTATTACCTCAAGAAGAACAAGCCCAAGTCCAAGGTGCTGATCCTGGACGCCAAGGACGACTTCGCCAAGGCGAAGCTGTTCAAGGAAGGCTGGGACAAGGCCTACGACGAGATGATCGAGTGGGTGCCCGCCAAGAACAACGGCAAGGTCACCAAGGTCGACGCCAAGGGCGGCGTCGTCGAGACCGACTTCGAGAAGTTCAAGCCCGCCGTCGCCAACATCATCCCGCCGCAGACCGCGGGGATGATCGCGATCAAGGCCGGCCTGACCGACAAGTCGGGCTTCTGCCCGGTCAATCCCAACACCTTCGAATCCACCCTGGCCAAGGACGTCTACGTCATCGGCGACGCCGCCATCGCCGGCGCCATGCCCAAGTCGGGCTACTCGGCGTCCAGCCAGGCCAAGGTGGCGGCTGCCGCCATTGTCGCCGGGTTCCGCGGCGAGCAGCCGCTGCCGCTCTCGGCCATCAATACCTGCTACTCGCTGATCGCGCCGGATTACGGCATCTCGGTCGCCGCCGTCTTCGCCGTGAAGGACGGCAAGATCGACACCGTGCCCGGCTCGGGCGGCGTCAGCCCCCTTGGCGCGAACTATCAGTTCCGCAAGAAGGAGGCCGACTTTGCCAGCGGTTGGTACGCCAGCGTGTCGCAGGACACCTGGGCCTAGATCCGCTGAAATCCGTCGCATGGGCGCCGCCATCATTGGCAAGTGGTGGCGGCGCCGACGGGAGCGCTTTGCAGTTTCGATGAGAATCGAAGGCGGGACTACCCGCCCGACTCACAGGAGAGGGAACACGTCCAATGAACGCGCGTCGCCTTTTCGCCGCCGCCGCCGCCCTGGCGGCGATGGTCGCCGGTTGGTCCGCCACCGTGTCGGCCGCCGAGATCGAATCGACCATCGCTCGCGGTGGCCGGCTCTATGACACCTGGTACAAGGAAATCAAGGCCAACCGTCCCGACAACCCGCACCCCAGCTATCCGGCGGCGGGCAAGAAGGCCAAGCAATCCTGGCGCTGCGTCACCTGCCACGGCTGGGATTACAAGGGCGACAAGGAACTCGGCATCAAGGGCATCGCCGGCGCGGCGGGCAAGGACCCGGCGGCCATCACCGCCATCCTGCGCGACAAGACCCACGCCTATCCGACCGACATGCTGAACGACAAGGATGCCGCCGACCTGGCGCTGTTCGTGTCCAAGGGGCAGATCGACCTGGCCAAGTACGTCGATCCCGCCAGCGGCAAGCCCAAGGGCAGCACCGCCAAGGGCGAGATCTACTACAACACCCTGTGCGGCGTCTGCCACGGGCCCGACGGCAAGAAGGTCTCGACCGGCATGCCGCTCGGCCAGGCGGCGGAGTTCCCCACCGCGGTGCTGCACAAGGCCTACAACGGCCAGCCGGCCGAGGCGATGCCGATGCTGCGCGCCTTCGATAACACGATCGCGTCCGACATCGTCGCCTACATCCAGCAGCTGCCGAAATGACGGCGCATCACGGCCCCGAGAGTGCCGCCCTGCACGGGCGGCACTCGAAGCGGTCTGCCCGCGGCCCCTTCTGGCGGCGCGCCACCCTGGTGCTGATCGGGGTGGTGGTCGGCATCTTCGGCATGGCCGGCTTCGTCACCGCCATCGAATGGACCAACCGCACCGAGTTCTGCGTCTCGTGCCACTCGATGAAGCAGAACTTTGCCGAGTACAAGGAATCGATCCACTACGTGAACCGCTCGGGCGCGCATGCCCAGTGCGCCGACTGCCACGTCCCCAAGGACCTCGGCCCCAAGCTCGTGCGCAAGATGTTCGCGGTCAACGACGTCATCAGCGAGATCAAGGGCACCATCAACACGCCCGAGAAGCTGGAGCAGCACCGCGGCGTCCTGGCCGAGCGCGTCTGGGCCTACATGGCCAAGAGCGATTCCCGCGAATGCCGGTCGTGCCATTCGTTCGATTCCATGAATCTGGGCAAGCAGGGCACCGCCGCCCGGCGCAAGCATCCCGAGGCGGCGATGGAGGGCAAGACCTGCATCAACTGCCACAAGGGCGTCGCCCACAAGCTGCCCAAGGCCGAGGACGGCGACCTGTAGCGTCCCTGGGGGCTCCGCGGGAGTCCCCAGGCGGCCGCCTCATTTGACCGCGGCGTCCAGTTGGAAGACGCTGTCCGGGGTCAGCATCAGCCCCAGCAGCAGCCGGCCGCACACCGCCAGCACCAGCAGCGCCAGCAGCAGGCGCAATTGTTCGGCCTTCAGGCGCGTGGCCATGCGCGCGCCCAGCTGCGCCCCGATCACCCCGCCGGCCAGCAGCGTCAGCATCAGCACGGCATCGACGCTGTGGGTGGTGGTGGCATGCAGGAAGGTGACGTTGGCGGTGACGAAGATGATCTGGAACAGCGAGGTGCCCACCACCACCGAGGTCGGCATCTCGAGGACATAGATCATCAGCGGCACCATCACGAAGCCGCCACCCACGCCCATCATCGCCGAGAGCAATCCCCCGAAGGCGCCGACTCCCAGCGGCATCAGCGCGCTGAGGTAGAGGCCGGACTGGGGAAAGCGCATCTTGAGCGGCAGCGACGGATAGGGGTGGCGGTGGCGCTTGCGCGGCACGGCGGTCGGCAGGCCGCCCTTGCGCAGGGTCGACAGGCTTTCCGCCGCCATCATGCCGCCGACCAGCCCGAGCAGGGCGACATAGGCCAGTCCCACCACCACGTCGATATGGCCGCGCTTTTCCAGCCAGGCGAACAGGGCGACGCCGGCGCTCGAGCCCAGGAAGCCGCCGACCAGCAGCACCACGCCCATGCGAATGTCGACGTTGCGGCGCCGCCAGTGGGCGACCAGACCCGAGACCGAGGCGCCGACCACCTGGTTGGCGCCGGTGGCCACCGCCACCGCCGGCGGCACGCCCAGGAAGATCAGCAGCGGCGTCAACAGGAAGCCGCCACCGATGCCGAACAGGCCGGACAGCACGCCGACGGCGCCGCCGAGCGCCAACAGGGCCAGCACGTCGACGGAGATTTCGGCGACGGGAAGGTAGATATACATGGCCATCAGGTGGCGAGGGCCTTGGCTCGGCGGCACCGGCGCAAGCGGATAGCGCCACCCGGGAGGGGACGCCCGGCAGGGGGCGGGGTGGACTTCCGCGCGGGATGGGCGGGGCCGAGCCCTTCCCCATATGCTCGGCATGAGCAGGCTTGGACCCGCGATCGCCGTGGCTGCGCTCCTGTCGATGCCCCCGGCCTGGGGACAGCAGGACTGGATCGACCACGACCTGCTCGCTACGGCGCCCGAGGATCCGCTGACCACCTCGACCTTTCCCAATCCCAGCGCCGAGCGGGGACCCGATCCCCGCACCGGCCCCACCAACGAGGTGCCGGGGGGACCATCGGAACCGCCGCCCTCGCCCGACCAGGTCTCGGCCTGGAAACGGCAGCTGCTCGGGCGGCCGGTCTATGTCCGCCAGCAGGCGCAACCGATCGGCACCGTGGCCGACCTCGCCCAGGGCCCCGACGGCCGCGTGTCGGCCGTGGTGATCGCGGTCACCAACGGCCGTGGCGGCGTCGCGGCCAATCTGCCGGTGCCGTGGACCTGGGTGGGCTTCCAGGCGGGCAGCCCCGCCATCACCTTGCCATGGGCTCTGGGGGACGTTCAGTGGTTAGTGGCGGGACCGCCGAATCGCTGACCGAGGCGGTGGTGGTCACGCCGAAGGCATCGTAGGCGGCCAGCGCCCTGTCGTCCGTCGGGTGGACCCAGTGGGGCGGCGGCTGGACTTCCGGGCCGCTGTCGAGGGCATAGCCGTAGGGCGAGCCGCAGCCGGCGAGGGCCGCCAGCGGAATCAGGGCCAGGGCGACGCGCATGGGGCCTCCTATTGCTCAATGACGCCGCGGTCGACGTCCGGGTCGTCGAACGTGTCGAAGATGCCGCCCTCGTACATGTTGTCCTTGAGCGGGTTCTCGACCGCATCGGCGCGCGCCTGCTGCGGCGCGGTCTTGTACCCGGCGCACCCCGCCAGGAGCGCGGTGACGAGGCATAGGGCGAAACGCATGGCCACCCTCCTTCCGCTGTGTCGGAAGTGGGGGCGCCGGCCCGGGCATCAAGCCAAGCGAACGGGGTGGATGCGGAAACAAGCGGCGGTGTGCGGCGTTTCGATGGTATGGCGCTTCCCATAGAAGATTACGCCCTGCTGGGAGATACCTTCACCGCCGCCCTGGTCGGCCGCGACGGTTCGATCGATTGGCTGTGCCTGCCGCGGTTCGACGCGCCGGCCTGCTTCGCCGCCCTGCTGGGAACGCCCGAGCACGGGCGTTGGCTGTTGGCCCCCGCCGGCGGCCAATGCCGCGGCACCCGCGCCTACCGCGACGATACGATGGTGCTGGACACCACCTTCCACACCGCGGGCGGCACCGTGGTGGTCACCGACCTGATGCCGGAGTTCGACGAGGACGACCGCGTCGATCTCGTCCGCATCGTCACCGGCCAGTCGGGGACGGTCGAGATGACGATGGATCTGGTGCTGCGCTTCGATTACGGCCTGCTGGTGCCGTGGACGATCCGGGAGGACGCGGGATCGGTGGTGGCGATCGCCGGCCCCGACGCCGTGCACCTGTGGGCCCCGGTCCCGATGGAGCTGGACGGCCGCCGCATCCGCGCGCACTTCTCGGTCAGCGCCGGCGACAGCGTCGCCATGAGCATCTGCTGGCATCCCTCGCACCAGACCACGCCCAAGGTTCTGCCGGCTGAGCGCATCCTCGCCGACACGCTGGCGTGGTGGCGGCGGTGGTCGGCGCGCTGCACCTACCGGGGCGCGTGGCGGGACCCGGTGATGCGGTCCCTGCTCACCCTGAAGGCGCTGACCTTCAGCCCCACCGGCGGCATCGTCGCGGCGGCCACCACCTCGTTGCCCGAGCGCCTGGGCGGGGTGCGCAATTGGGATTACCGCTTCTGCTGGCTGCGCGACGCCACCTTCACCCTCTATTCGCTGCTGCAATCGGGGTACACCGACGAGGCGCGGGCCTGGCGCGAATGGCTGCTGCGGGCGGCGGCCGGCGAGGCCAGCCAGCTGCAGGTGGTCTACGGCCTGGGCGGCGAGCACCGCATTCCCGAGTGGGAGGTGGGCTGGCTGCCCGGCTACGAGGGCAGCGCCCCGGTGCGGGTCGGCAACGCGGCGCGCTGCCAGCTCCAGCTCGACGTGTTCGGCGAGGTGATGGACGCCCTCCATGTCGGCCGTGCCGCCGATCTCGGGCCGCTGCCGCCGGCCTGGACCCTCCAATGCGAGTTCCTGGACAATCTCGAGCGGATGTGGGCCCTGCCCGATGAGGGCTTGTGGGAGGTTCGCGGGCCGTCGCGCCACTTCACCCATTCGAAGGTGATGGCCTGGGTGGCGGTCGACCGCAGCATCCGCGACGCCGAAACCTGGGACTTCGAGGCGCCGCTGGAGCGCTGGCGGGCGCTGCGCGACACCATCCATTGCGAGGTCTGCTCGAAGGGCTTCGACGCCGCCCGCGGCACCTTCGTGCAGTATTTCGGCGGCGACACCCTCGACGCCTCGCTGCTGATGATCCCCATGGTCGGCTTCCTGTCCTGCCACGACGAGCGGCTGGTCGGCACGGTGGCGGAGATCGAGCGCCGGCTGATGGATGGCGGCCTGATCCGCCGCTACGAGGAAGGGCCCGGCATCGACGGCATGCCGAGCGGCGAGGGGGCGTTCCTCGCCTGCTCGTTCTGGTACGCCGACGTGCTGTGGATGCAGGGGCGCCGGCGGGAGGCGCTCGCCATGTGGGACCGGCTGCTCGGCCTCCGGAACGACGTCGGCCTCCTGGCCGAGGAATACGACACCCGCGCCGGCCGCCTGGTCGGCAATTTTCCCCAAGCTTTCTCGCACGTCGCCCTGGTCAATTCCGCCCACAACATGGCGTCGGAAGAAGGGCCGGTGCAGCAGCGCTCGGAGGATGCCGGTGCGCCGTGACCGACTAAAAATCACTTAATAAAGCCGGCGCGCCGGCTTCGCCTATCCTGTCCGCGGTGCAATCCGGGATTGGGATCATGAAGCTTTGCATCTTCGGGAACTGCCAGCTGCGCAGCGTCGGTTTCTTGATCGATCATGCCGCCAAGCAGCACGGCTTGGACATCGAAGTGCTGTGGTACAAGCCGATCTACCAGATGACCGACGACGACTACATGCCGTTCTTCGCGGCCATGGAGGCCGCCGACGCCATCTACTGCCAGTACCATGACGAGAAGTGGGGCATCTGGTCGACCCCCAACCTGCGCAAGTATTTCGACCTGAAGATCGTGCCGACCCTCGAATCGTTCGTCTCCTCGCCGCAGGTCGGCGGGTGGGAGAAGGGGCCGGCCCGCTTCTACAATATGTACTTCATGGATTACCGCATCCTCCATCTCTATCTCGACGGCGTGCCGTACGACCAGGTGGAGGCGCGCTATTTCGACGCCGCGCCCCGGGCCGGCGTGATCGCGGAGATGATCGGCGAGACGGTGGCCAAGTACCGGCGCTACCACGACAGCGGCATGGTGGTGTTCGACTACTCGGAGCAGTACCGGAAGGCCATCGCCGAGGACCTCGACTGCTTCTTCCTGCACAACCACCCCAAGAACGCCCAGTTGGAGTGGATGACCAACCAGATCCTGGGCGCGGCCGGCTGCCCCAAGCAGCTGTCGCTGGCGAACATCTCCGAGATCCTGTTCGACTTCCAGGCCCCCAGCCTCACCGGGCCCGAACGGAAGCCGTACTTCATCCGGCCCTCGGTCAGCTCGATCACCTCGGCGGCGCGGCTCTACTACGCCTATTTCGAGACGGTCGACCGCAAGATGCTGAAACGGGAACTGTCCGCCTCGACCTACGCCCGGGTGTTCTGATCGACGGGCTCTGCCTCGTCACCCTCGGGCTTGACCCGAGGGGCCACGGGCTCGTGGGGGGCGCGAGTGCCTAATACCGCTCCAGCGTCGGATTGTTGGTGCAGCTCGTGCACATGAGCGGATGGCGGCCGTTGAGGAACACCCGCAGCCATTCGCGCACCTGGGGCTGCTCGTAGGCCGCGGCCAGCGGCATGTCGGCCACCGAGACGTTGCCGAAATGGGCGCCGTCGAACGAGACGCAGCACGGGGTGAGCAGCCCGTCCACCGTGATGGCCGGCGCCGAGATGGGGCGGCCGCAGATGCTGCCGTCCTTGGTGTTGCGGATCACCTTGTCGATGTCGAAGCCGACGATGCGGAAGCTGTGGAAGCGGTGTCCGTGCACCGCCTTCAGTTCCTGGGCGACGCGGTGGAAATTGTCCATCTCGTGGGCTTCGAGGCAGATCCCCTGGGGGTCGTAGTAGCCGCGCGCATCGAACTCGCCCATCATCCGCGACATGGACAGGTTGAGGCAGCCGATTTCGGCCAACGCGGCCACCGTCGACGGGACGTCCTCCAGATTATGCCGGCCGACCGTGACGTGGGTCTCGACGTGCACATTGCCGAGCTCCGCGAACTCCCGGATGCGGGTCTTCAGCTTCTTGACGTCGGTGCCCTTGCGCATCTTCTGGGCAACCTCGTGGTCGAGGGAATCGACCGAGACGATGAGCGAGGTGAGGCCGGCCGCGACGCACTTCCTGTAATAGTCGAGGTTGCGCGCCATGGCGTTGGTGGAGAACGAAATGGTCCGGAACTTGCCCGATGAACGGGCGTAGGCGACCATCTCGGGCAGGTGCGGCTGCAGGGTGGTCTCGCCGATGCCGGTGAGGTTGAGCAGCGGGATCGACGGCAGGTTGTCGATCACCTTCTTGAAGGTCTTAAGGCTCATGTGGCGGTTGCCGCCGTACTCGTCCTTGCGCATGGCGACGGTGCGGCCGCAGCCCTGGCATTCGAGGTTGCACCAGGTGGTCACCTCGACGTTCAGCTCGACCACCGGGTTGGCGGCGATCAGCGAACGGTGATGGGCGTCCTGGGCGCTGCGCAGGCCGTCGCGCGCCGCGGTGAGGCGGGGATCGAACAGGATCGCCTGCTGGAACTGGTCCACGGCCGCCCTGGCGGCGCGCTTGGCCAGGTAGGAATAGCCGAGGTTGCTGTGGGCGGCGGCGCTGCGTGGAGCCGCGGCGATCGCCTTGCGGCCCAGCTCGATCGCCACGTCCACATTGCCGTTGTTGCGCTCGATCACCCCCAGCAGGTTGAGGGCATCGGGGTGGTTGGCGTCCACTTCGAGGACACGGCGGTAGATGGCGGCCGCCTCGGCGGTGCGTCCAGCCGTGTGGTGCGTCACCGCGTCCTGCAATTCCTTGGCAATGTCCATGGTCTCTCCCCATCCCCCGCCGGCTTCGCCGCGCGCCGCTACACTAGCGCGGGCGGGGGACAGGCTCAATCGGCAGGGTTTGCCGGGAGGCGGCATAAGGCGCCAGTAAAAGACGTCGTCGTTTTCCGCATAGCTCGTTGATGCGGGTTCGCCCCACCATGGCCCATTGCAACCAGGGGCGGGAACCCCATGACAGGCAGCGAGATCCTCGGCATGCTGATGGGCCTTGGGCTGGCGGTCGGAATGGCCCTCTACTTCGTGCATGTCTGGCGCCATCCCGGCCGCTTCTGAACCGTTCGGAGACCCGGGCGCCATGCGGGCTGCGGTGTGGCTCGACCTTCTTTTCGCGCTGCTGGCGACTGCGGCGGCGACCGCGCTCGGCTTCGCCATCTATGGCGCGGGGCTGCCCATCGCCAACATCTCCGTGGCCTATCTGGTCGCCGTCCTGATGGTGGGGATCCGGACCCGCCTGTGGGCCGCGATCTTCGCCTCCTTCACCAGCTTCCTTTGCTTCAACTTCTTCTTCACCGAGCCCCGCTTCACGCTGGCCATCACCGATCCGCACAATCTGCTTACCGTGGTGTTCTACCTGATCGCGGCGGTGACGGTGTCCAACCTGACCGCCCGTCTCAAGCACCAGATGGAGGCCACCCACGAGGCGGCGCGGCGGACGGCCAACCTTTACGCCTTCGCGCAATCGATGACAGCCGCCGTGACCCGGGAGGACGTGTTGCGTGCGGTCGTCGACCACGTGGCCTCGACCTTTGAAGCATGCGCGGCGGTGCTGCTGCCGGGCGAGGGGGGACTGGCGATCGCGGCCAGCCATCCGCCGGGCGATGGCTTGGACGATGCCACCATGGCCTCCGCCGCTTCGGTCTGGACCGATGACCAGTCGCCCGGACGCGGCACGGCAGGCCCGGAGCGGCTGCTCCTGCCGCTGCGGACCGCGCGGATCCGCGCGGGCGTGCTGGTGGTGCGGATGAAGGCGGAGGCCGGCCCGCCCTCGCCCGACGCGATGCGTCTGCTGGAGGCGCTGGCCGACCAGGCAGCGGCGGCGATCGAGCGCACCATGCTGGTCGCCGATTTCGAGGCGGCCCGCGTCAAAGCCGAACGGGAGCGCCTGCGATCGGCCTTGCTGTCGTCGTTGTCGCACGACCTGCGCACGCCCCTGGTATCGATCATGGGGGCGGCCTCCAGCATCGTCGCGCTCGATGCCGAATTGGGGCCGGACAACCGGCGCGACCTTGCCCAGACCATCCAGGAGGAGGCCGAACGCCTTAATCGCTTCGTCCAGAACCTGTTGGACATGACCAAGCTGGGCAGCGGCGACCTGAACCCGCGGGTCGACTGGACCGACCTGGGGGATGTCATCGCCGCCGCCGTCGGACGCTCACGCCCCTTGGCGCGAGGCCATGCCGTCAAGGTCGTTATCGATCCCGCCATGCCGCTGCTGCGTCTGGATACCGTGTTGATGGAGCAGGTTTTCTTCAACCTGATCGACAACGCTTGCAAATACGCACCGGCAGGGACCTTGGTCATGGTGTCGGCGCAGCAAGCCGCCGACCATATTGCCATCGCGGTCACCGACCAGGGGCCCGGCATTCCGTCCAAGGACCGCGAGCGCGTGTTCGACATGTTCACCCGCGTTGGCCACGCCGACAGCCAACCGGCCGGCACCGGCTTGGGGTTGGCGATTTGCCGGGGCATCGTCGAGGCCCATGGCGGCACCATCCGTGCCGAGAGCGGCGCGGGTGGCGTGGGAACCGCCATCAGCATCCACCTGCCCCTGCCGCCGCACCCGCCGCCCACCCAGGAGGGACCTGCATGACCCAGCGCATCCTGGTCGTCGACGACGAACCGCAGATCCGGAAGTTCCTGCGCATCGCGCTCGGAGCGAACGGCTACCGGGTCGAGGAGGCGGAGAACGGCGCCAAGGGGCTCCAAATGGCGCTAGGCCAGGCGCCGGCTCTCGTCATCCTGGACCTCGGGCTGCCGGACATGGAGGGCCATGAGGTGATCAGCGCCATCCGCGCCCAGTCCGACCTGCCGATCATCGTGCTGTCCGTGCGCTCGGACGAGATGGACAAGGTCGAGGCCCTGGACCGGGGCGCCGACGACTACGTGGTCAAGCCGTTCGGGGTGGCGGAACTGATGGCGCGAGTGCGCGCGGTCCTAAGGGCGCGGGCCGCACGCGACCACAAGCGGGAAGTGCTGACCATCGGGCCGCTGCGCATCGACTTAGCACGCCGCTTCGTGCTTAAGGGGGAGGCCGAGATCCACCTGTCGCGCAAGGAATGGGAGCTGCTGCTCTTCCTCGCCCGACGTCCCGACCATGTGCTGACCCACAAGCAGATTCTGCGCGAGGTGTGGGGGCCCGCCCATGTGGATGACACCGCCTATCTCCGGGTCTACATCAACCAGTTGCGACAGAAGCTGGAGGACGATCCCGCGGTCCCCAGTCTGATCGTCACCGATCCGGGCGTCGGCTACCGCCTCAAGCTGGGAGAGGAGCCGGCCGGCTAGAGTGCGACCTGCGCCCCCAACTCCACCACCCGGTTGGGCGGCAGGTGAAAAAATTCGGTGGCGCGGGTGGAGACCTTGTTCAAGGCTTCGAAAACCACCGACACCCAGGTGGGTACCAGCGGGTGCTCGGTGGCCGGAAGGATGGTCTCGTGGCCGAAGAAGAAGGAGGTTGTCATCATGTCGAACTCTAGCCCGAACTGCTTGGCCAGCCTTAGAGCATTGGGGATGTTGGGGTCCTGGAAGAAGCCGTAGCGCACCGTGATGCGGTAGAAGCCGTCGGTCAGCCGTTCGATCACCAGCCGGTCGCGCGCCGAGACTCTCGGCACGTCCTCGGTCACCACCCGCATGAAGATCACGCGGGTGTGCAATGCCTTGTTGTGCTTGAGGTTGTGCAGCAGGGCCATGGGAACGACGTTGGCGTTGCTGGTCATGAACACCGCGGTGCCGGGCACCCGCGGGGCCGAAGGGGGGTGGGCAAGGAAGGTCTCGATGGGCAGCGATTCCTGGGCGAGGCGCGTCGCCAGCGCCGCCCGGCCGCGCCGCCATACCGTCATCAAGGTGAACGCCGCGCCCCCGACCGCCAGCGGCACCCAGCCGCCTTCGGGGATCTTGAGCAGGTTGGCGCCCAAGAACGCGAGGTCGACGAGCAGCAGCACGCTGCCGACGGCGGCGCAGGCGGCCACCGGCCAGCCCCAGCGGTGGCGGGCGACCACCAGCGCCAGCACGGTGGTCACGGCCATGGTGCCGGTCACGGCGATCCCGTAGGCCGCGGCAAGGTTGGACGAGGTCTTGAACCCGATCACGAGGGTGACGACCGCGGCCAGCAGCCACCAATTGGCGGAGGCGATGTAGATCTGCCCCTGTTCCTCGCCCGAAGTGTGCTCGATGTCCATGCGCGGTAAAAAGCCCAGCTGCACCGCCTGGCGCGACAAGGAGAACACTCCCGAGATGACCGCCTGCGAGGCGATCACCGTGGCCGCGGTGGCCAGTCCGATCATCGGCACGAGGCCCCATTCGGGGACCAGCAGATAGAATGGGTTCTTGAGGGCCCCGGGGTCGGCCAGCACCAGCGCGCCCTGGCCGAAGTAATTGAGCAGGAGTGCGGGCATGGCGACCGCGAACCACGCCAGCCGGATCGGACGCCGGCCGAAATGGCCCATGTCGGCATAAAGCGCCTCGCCTCCCGTCACGGCAAGCACGACCGAGCCGAGGACGAAGAAGGCTCGGATAGCGTCGGCGCGCAGGAAGGCCAACCCATGCCGCGGGTCGAGCGCACCCAGGATTTCCGGGCGCTCGACGATCCCGACCGCACCACACGCCCCGATGGCCAGGAACCACGCCAGCGTGATCGGGCCGAACCACGCGCCGACCTTGGCGGTGCCGTGCTTCTGGATCCAGAACAAGCCGGCCAGGACGGAGAGCGTGATGGGGATGACCCAGGCATGCAGGTCGCTCGCCACCACCTCCAGCCCCTCGACCGCCGACAGCACCGAGATGGCCGGGGTGATCATGCCGTCGCCGTAGAAAAGGGCGGCGCCGAACAGCCCGAGGGCGAGCAGCACTCCGCCGCTCCGCTTCGTCTCGGTGAGGGCCAGCAGGGCGAGGATGCCGCCCTCGCCGCGATTGTCGGCGCGCATCACGAACGACACGTACTTCACCGCGACGACCAAGACGATCGCCCAAAAGATCAGCGACAGGATCCCCAGCACCGAGGCCGGCTCGACGGCGACGCCGGCCCCCGCCCCGAAGCACTCCTTGAGGGTGTAGAGGGGGCTGGTGCCGATGTCGCCATAGACCACGCCGATGGCGCCCAGAGCCAAGCTGAGAACCCGCCGGACGTCCTCCGGCTGGGATGCGGAGACCTCGCTCATGTCCGTCCTCGAAAGCCGCGGCCAAGGGATGGGCCGGAGGTGGAAGTAGGTGACGACGTACGCATAAAAATTCCATACGGATTGCGGGTCGCCTCCGCCCTTCGCGACCACAATCGGTCGGCCACGCCCAGAAAGACCCGCGGTTCAATAATCCGTGTGGACGGCGCGGATCAGGTTCTCGGCGAGCGCGGCCGCGGCGATCTTCCTCAGGATCGACGTCATCTTCTCGTCTGATCCCGCAAGGTTCTGCAGGTCGGTGCGCCGCCAACGGATCAGCCGGGCCGGCTGGGTGACCGTCGCGTCGTAGAGCTCGGGGGCGTCGCCCAGCACGCAGGCCAGGCCGACGAGGTCGCCGGGACGGGCATGGCCCAGCACCCTGCCTTTCCGGCGCGCCTCCACCTCGCCGCGGACCACGGCCTCGAGGGTATCGGCGGGATCGCCGATGGAATGGAGCACCTGCCCGCGATCCAGCTCCAGCCACTCGCCGAGCGCCACGAGGCGCCGGAACTGGTGGGGCGACAGCGCACTGAAGGTCTTGTCGTACAAGAGCCGCTCGTCGCCCGAGAACGCGACGGGCCGCCGCTCCTTCACGATGCCCCAGGCGCGGACGATGTGGATGCTGATGAAGACGCAGCTCCACAGGACCTGCGGCCACAGCGGCTCGGCCTGCAGCAGGTAGTACGGGATGACCACCAGCGACCCCACGATGGCCAGCAGCCGCAGCCACAGGATGTCCTTCACCCAGTAGGCGCCCATGAAGATCAGGTTGGCCAAATTGTCGAGCAGGCTGAGGGGCATGGCATCACCGTCCGTCCGGTGGGCGAAGGCGAATCCCAGGTGGGGCAGGGGGCGGCCGATGTCGAGTTCGGTGCGGCTTTAGGGGATGGAAGCCCAAAACGGACGAAGGCCCCAGGTTTCCCTGGGGCCTTCGATGGTGGGCGGTACTGGGATTGAACCAGTGACCCCTACGATGTCAACGTAGTGCTCTCCCGCTGAGCTAACCGCCCGTTTCGACCGCGCTTGGCGGCGTCGAGGGCGCGTTATTAACCCCTTTCCGGGGTCAATGCAAGCCCTTTCGGCAACCCTGCAAAACCTTCGACGGGCCGCCATCTGCTGAGGCGTCGGTCCGCCGCACGAGGCCGTGTGACAGCGGGCCCGTTACCTGCTAATACCTTGGCCATGGATACCACGCCCGTCCAAATCCTCGACGACAGCCGTGTCCTTGCCGTGTTCGCTCCGCCGGAGCAGACGGTGCCGCTGGTCTTCGCCTCGCCCCATTCCGGGCGCGACTATCCCCCGGACTTCGTGGCCGCCTCCAAGCTGGATCCGCTGGCGCTGCGCCGCTCCGAGGACAGCTTCGTCGACCAGCTGTTCGCCTCGGCGCCCCGCCACGGCGCGCCCCTGGTGGCCGCCCTGTTCCCGCGTGCCTTCTGCGATCCCAACCGCGAGCCCTATGAGCTCGACCCCTCCATGTTCTCGGGCGCGCTGCCGCACCATGCCAATACCCGCAGCCCGCGGGTGGCGGCGGGTTTGGGCACCATCGCCCGCGTGGTGGCCAACGGCGCAGAGATCTACCGCGACAAGCTGCCGGTGTCCGAGGTCGAGCGGCGCGTCTCGCAATTCTATCGTCCCTACCACACCCGCCTGCGCGAGATGCTGGACGCCACGCGGCGGCGGTTCGGCCGCTCTCTGCTGATCGACTGCCATTCGATGCCGTCGGTGGGCGGGCCGACCGACCGCGATACCGGCATGAGCCGGGTCGACGTGGTGCTGGGCGATTGCTACGGCGCCTCGTGCGCCGCCATCGTCACCCACACGGTGGAGGAGACCTTCCGCGGGCTCGGCTATCGCGTGGTGCGCAACTCGCCCTATGCCGGCGGCTTCACCACCCGCCATTACGGGCAGCCGCGCGGCGGCAGCCACGCGCTGCAGATCGAGCTCAACCGCGCCCTCTACATGGACGAGGCGGTGCATGCCAAGACCACGGGGTTCGACCGCCTGGCCGCCGACATCGAGCGGGTGGTGGCGCGGCTGGCCGCGCTGGTAGAGGAGCAATTGCTGCCATGAACCTCAACCAGCCGCCGATCGAGGTGGTAATCCGCGACGCCGTCGCCGACGACATGGTCCAGATTCAGTCCATTTACTCCTTCTACGTGACCCGCACCGCCGCCTCGTTTGAAGAGGTGCCGCCGACGGTGGAGGAGATGGTGCGCCGCCGCGAGTTCACGCTGGAGCGCGGGCTGCCCTACCTGGTCGCCGAGGAAAAGGGCGAGGTGCTCGGCTATTCCTATGCCGGTCCCTTCCGCACGCGCTCGGCCTACCGCTATACGGTCGAGGATTCCATCTACGTGGCCCCCTTCGTGGTCCGGCGCGGCATCGGTTCGAGCCTGCTGTCGACCCTGGTCGAACGCTGCACCCGCCTGGGCTACCGCCAGATGATCGCGGTGATCGGCGATTCCGCCAACCAGGGCTCGATCGGCCTGCACCGCGCGCTGGGGTTCCGGCAGGAGGGTGTCCTGCGCGGGGTCGGCCTCAAATTCGGCCGCTGGGTCGACGCCGTAATCATGCACCGCGAATTGTCCGGCGACGACCGGCCGCT
This sequence comes from Solirubrobacterales bacterium, assembly GCA_050260775.1. Taxonomy (GTDB): domain Bacteria; phylum Pseudomonadota; class Alphaproteobacteria; order Rhodospirillales; family Magnetospirillaceae; genus CALABS01. Next base: position 27,399 of record JBLNCP010000054.1, read on the forward strand.
GCCCGACGGCGGCATCGCGCCGCCGCTGCCCCGCACCCCCCTAGAGGAGAACCCATGACTAAGCGCCCGACCATGCCCAACACCCCCGAGAACGACGCCCTGAACCGTCGGATCCTGATCGGTTTCGTCGTGATCGTCGGCGGGCTTCTCGGTCTGATGATCTATGGCGCTCTGACCTGACCCATCCGTCGTAACCGACCCTGACCTCTGCCCGGCTGCGGGCTGGGGCCCTGGGGATTAATGTTCACGGCCATCGGGCGCGGACCCGAGTGAACAAGAAATCCACAGGGAGGAGGCCGCCATGAGCGTGCAGTGGATCAGGCATGACCATCGTCTCGACGTCGAACTCGCCGTCGCCTTCGACACCGCCGGACGCTTGCTGACGCGCGCGCGGTCGCCCCGTCAACTCGACCAGGCCATCGTCTTCAATCTGCGCCTGTGGCGGGAGGTTCGCCGCCTGGCCGAGCGGTGCCCCACTTTGGCCGACCGCGACGAATTGGCCGATGCGGCCGACCATGTCGCCACCATGCTGGTGGTCGACGCCAGCCCCTGTCCCGACCCGCGCGACATCGCCTTCGTGGCCGGCCGCAACCTCGCGCTGGCGGGCGATCTGGCGGGAACCACCGCGGCGGCGCGGTGCCGCGACGCCCTGCTGGCGGAATGGGGACGGGGCGGCGGGCACCAGTTCGAGGAATGGCTGCTGGCCCGCCTGGCCGCCTGCTCCTGTCCGCCGGGATGATGGCTCCTGGTTCCGACGGACGGGGCGCATATCCCTTCGCATATTATGCCTATCCGTCTGTGCGCAGGCGTTAACCAGTTCCTAACCGGTTGCACAGGGGCAGTTTGGAACGATTTGAGTCACCCTGAATCCAGGTCCGCGAGTGGTAGCACCTCTGCCGCAGCGGACGGGATTTAGGGAGGCAGACAATGGCGGCATGGATCAGAAGAGGCATGCGGGTCGATGTCGAACTGGCGGTGGCGCTCGAGATCGGCGCGCTCCGGTTCGCCAAGGCCGAGACAGCCCGCGACCGCGACACGGCCATCGGCTTCAACCGGCGCCTGTGGCAGGCGATCCGGCAATTGGCGGTCACCGCCCCCGAGGTGGAAGACCGCAATGGACTGCTCGACAGCGCCGACCAGGTGATGCGCAACATCGAGGACGCGCGCACGGTTTCCCACCACAACAGCACCCACGCCCGCGTGCTGGCGGGCCGCGCCGCCACCCAGGGCGCGCTGAAGCATCTGCTGGAGGACTGGCGCATCGTCCGCCAGCGCGAAGCCTCGGCCGATTTCGGCGACTGGCTGCTGTCCCGCCTCGACATGGAAGGCGCCCCGGTATCCCTGGCCGCCTGAGGCCCCTGACGTCATCCCGGCCCTGCCGGGATGACGCTTGCCCCCACCTGGGTCAGTCGGTGCCCAGCTCAGTAGGTGCCGAGGCGGATCCGCCCGGTGGCGAGCACCTTGCCCTCTCCCCCGTCCTGCGCCAGCTTCTGCACCGCCTTGACGTCGGCCTCGTAGGTGTTGCCCTTGCCGCCCGAGCACGGGCCGCGGTAGCCGGGGGCCGGGTTCTTGGCGGCGCGGTTGTCGCGCACGATCCACGCGCCCTCGCCGACATCGGCCGTCATCCCGGGAACCGGGCGCAGGGTGGTTGTGGCCGCCCCCGGCTCGATCTTCCAGCCGATGACGCCGTGGCCGCCATTGTCCATGGGCGTGTAGGTGCGGTCGCTGAACTCGACCACGATGGCGTTGACCCCGGCGGGAATGCCCGAGACCGTCAGCGCCGGGCTCTCCCCCTTGCCCCCGAAGATCTGGCAGGTGCCGTCCTTGGGCACGGTGTTGCCGTCCCACGCCGGCGCAGCGAAGGCGACGCCCAGGGTCGGCAGCGGCTCGGACGCCGCCTTGGGGGTGGTGCCGGAGCTCTGGCAGCCGGCGAGCGCCATCGCCGAGAACAGCACCCAAACCTTTGCTGCCATGAACTCCTCCTGCTCTTCCTGGTGGCTCCATGGACAGGCTACACCCGCAACGGGGCGGATGCATCTGTCGATAAGCAGGGGGGCGCCATTCGGTGTATTCCCATTCATCACCGTCCCGCTGACAACGCGTACACTTTCGGGCCTTCAGGCCTGGGTCCGACTGCACCATGTCTAGCCGGTAAGCCCATTCGGTGGGATCTTGCCATGTTCCGCTCGTGGCCAACGACCCAAAGCCTCATCCGCTTGGCCGCCCTGACGGCAACCTATCTGATTGTCGCTTGGTTCAGCCTGACGGTCGCCGTCGTGCACGGCACGGTGTCTCCCGTATGGCCGTTGACCGGATTGTCCATTGCCTCGCTCACGTTGTGGGGCGCCGGTCTCTGGCCGGCCATTACCGTCGGCACGTTCATCGCCAATGCGGTCTTCGCGGGTGACCCTCTGCCGGTCGCGGTGGGCATCGCCATAGGCAATACGCTCGAAGCGCTGTTGGGGTGCGTGGTCCTGCGGCGGGCCGGGATGACGGGGGAGGTCTCCCGGGTCATGGACGGGATTGCCATCATCGCCGTCGCGCTGATCGCGCCGCTGCCGTCGGCGACTGGGGGCGTGCTCAGCCTGACCGTCGCCGGCATGTCGCCCTGGAGCCAGTTCTTCTGGGTATGGCTGACGTGGTGGATGGGCGATTTCATGGGGACGCTGCTGATCGCCCCTCTGATGGTGGCCTGGCTGGGCAAGCCCGCCCGCTACCCCATCCCGCCCCGGCCGCTGGAGTTTGTCGGAGCACTGGCGGTCACCGGTGTACTGGTCAGCTTCGTGTTCCTGCGCCCTCACGCCCTGGCCGTGCTTGGGGTGCCGTACCTGCCGCTCAGCTCCTTCCTGTTTCCCCCCATCGTTTGGGCGGTGCTTCGCCTGAGGCCGCGCGAAACCACCATGGTGGTGATCGCCGCCTGCATCGTCTCGGTCGGCTATACCGTGGCGCTTGGTGAGGGCCCCACCATCGGGCGTCTGCTCTGGCTCCAGATGGTCCTGCTGTGCATCGGCGGCGGGTCGCTGCTGATGGTCGGCGCCATGGTCGAGCGGGGGGCGGCGCAGCAGGAACTGCTCGCCAGTGAGGTACGTTTCCGCACCATTTTCGAGCAGGCTGCGGTGGGCATCACCGAGGTCCGGCGGGACGGGCGCTTGCAGGAGGTCAATCGGCGGCTCTGCGAAATGCTGGGCTATGACCGCGAGGAGCTGCTGGGCAGGTCCTTTGAGGATATCACCGTTCCCGCCTACCTGGACGAGGAGCGTCGTCTGCTGGCCGAGCTCCTGGCCGGGCAGCGGACGTGTTACGTCATCGAGAAGCAGTATCTGCGCAAGGATCGCCCCCCCCTGTGGGTGCGGGTCACCTCGTCGCTGCCCGACCAGCCGGGGTCGGTCCACCGCATCTCCATCATCGAAGATATCAGTCGGCAGCAGCACGCCATGGCCGCTCTGCAGGAAGCCCATGCCCAACTGCAATTCGCCTTGGAGGGAGCGCGAGCCGGTTTGTGGGAGTGGGACATCGCCGCCGACCGCATTGTCTGGTCTGAGGAGTACTTCCGCCTGACCGGGCTGGATGCACGCGGCCCCCACTCTCTCGACGCCTGGCTGTCGACCCTCGATCCGGCCGACCGCAGCAGCGCGGCGGCGGTGATCCGCACCACCCTCGAGCGGAGGGAGCGCCGCGTCAAGCTGGAGTTCCGCATCCGCCATCCCAGCCGGGGGACGTGCTGGTTGGTGGGGTTGGGGCAGGTCACCTATGGCGAGGACGGGCGACCGCTGAAGATGGTGGGGCTGAACGTCGAGATCACCGAGCTCAAGCGCGCCGAGGAAGAGGCCAAGGCCGCCAACCGCGCCAAGAGCATGTTCTTGGCGGCGGCCAGCCATGACCTGCGCCAGCCGGTGCAGGCCATCGTCCTGCTCAATGCGGCGCTGTTCAGCCGCTTGGACGGCCATTCCGCCCAAACTCTGGTCAGCAAGATCGGCGCCTCGCTCGAGGCTCTGCAACGGCTCCTGCGGGCGTTGCTGGACATCTCGCGCCTCGATGCCGGGGCGGTGGTGCCGGAAATCCGGGATGTCGAGCTCGGCGGCGTCCTTGAACGCCTGCAGGCGGAATACGGCCTGATGGCGCTTGGACGCGGTCTGACGATCCGGGCGGTTCGAACCAGCGCGTGGACCCGTACCGATCCCACCCTGCTCGAGCGGATCGCGCGCAATCTTATCGAGAACGCGCTCAGGTACACCGAGCGGGGGAGGATCCTCCTGGGGTGCCGCCGCCGCGGCGACAGCGTGCGGCTCTATGTGATCGACACCGGCATCGGCATCGCCCGCGAGCACCAGGAGAGCGTCTTCCAGGAATTCTACCAGGTCGGCAACCCTGAGCGGGATCGCGAGAAGGGGCTCGGGCTGGGCTTGTCGATCGTCAGCCGTCTGTGCGGGCTGTTGGACATCAGGCTCAGCCTGGTGTCGCAGCCGGGAAAGGGGAGCTGCTTCATGCTCGACCTTCCCGCCGTGCGGACGACGGAGTCGCTGGTTCCCGACAGCCGCCCGGCGCCGGAAACAGCGGCCAACCGCTTTGCCATCCTGGTGGTGGACGACGATGCCATGATCCGGAACGGCATGGCCGAGATCCTCGCGGATTGGGGATGCGAGGTGCTGCTTGCCGGGGATGCCACCGAGGCGGTCGGCCAGGTAAGCACCAACGGCCGCTGCCCCAACGCCATCCTTGCCGATTATCGCCTGCCGGGGGGACGGACCGGGATCGAGGCCGCGCGGGCGGTCCACCGCGCCTGCGGCCGGGAGATCCCCGCCATCATCATCACCGGCGACACCGCGCCCGACCGCATCGCCGAGGCGAAGGCCAGTGGCTTCAAGGTGATGCACAAGCCGGTGCAGCCCGACCATCTCAAGCTCGTCATTGAAAAACTGCGGGCACGATCTTCTGCGCATGCATAGATTGTGGCGCGCGCGGGCATTGACAGGTTGCGCATCGGCCTGTTTGTTTGCCCCATGGAGATCCCCAAGAAATTCGACCTTGAAGAGCTTGTGACGTTCCGCCTCTCCCGCCTGGGAGACTCGCTCGAACGGGCGGCCGTGCAAGCCTATGAACGTGATTACGATCTCAATCTGACGGAATGGCGGACGCTGGCCATCCTGAGCCAGCACGAGCCGACCACCGCCCAGGACATCAGCCGGCGTTCGCGCATCGACAAGGGATGGATCAGCCGCTCGATCGCCAAGCTGGAGCGGCGGGGGCTGCTGGTTCGCAGCCCGAACAGCAACGACAACCGCAGCGTCCTCTTGAGCCTCACCGAGGCGGGGCGCGCGCTGGTTGCCGAGATCGCTCCCCTGTCCCGGCGCCGCCATGAACGGATGCTCGCCGCCCTGCCGCCCGACCAGCGCGATGCCTTCGTCAGGGCGCTCGATGCCATTCAGGTCGAAGTCGACAAGATGATCGACGAGGGGTGAGGCGGCGGCACTGCTCCGCCGCCTCCCGCGTCGTCAGGGCTCGCCCATGCCGGCTTCCTGCCGATGGCCGTGGGCTTCCTCGACGGTCGCCAGATGCTCCTGCGAGGTCTCGGGATGGGCGAACTGCTTGATCAGCAGGGCCGCCGCCGCGATGAGTCCCGGGATCGCCACCAGCATGAAGATCTGCTCCAGGCTCAGCTCGCGGCGGGTCAGCTCGGCCACCAGGGTCGAGCCGGCGATGCCTCCGAAGCGGCCGACGCCCAGCATCCAGGCCACGCCGGTGGCGCGTCCCTGGGTGGGGTAGAAGCCGGCGGCCAGGGCCGGCATCGACACCTGGGCGGTATTCATCAGGGTGCCGGCCAGCAGCACCATCAGCATCAGCACCCCCACGTTGCCGACCGTCTGGCCGATGGCGAAGATGGCGACGGCGGTGAGGGCGTAGCCGATGGCCACCACCCGGTTGCCGTTCACCCGGTCCATCAGCCAGCCGAAGAAGACGGCGCCCACCCCGCCCAGCGGGAACAGGGCCGAGACCAGGGCGGCGTCCTTGGGAGCCAGCCCGGCGTCCTTCATCAGCATCGGCATCCAGTTGATCAGGGCGTAGAAGATGACCAGGCCCATGAAATAGGCGATCCACAACATCATCGAGCCGACGATGTAGCTGCGCGACAGCACCACCCCCAGGCTGCTCTTGGCCTTGGACGCGACGATCTCGACCAGGGTGAACTCGGTGGCTCCGGCGGCGGCGGCCGAAATCCGGGTCAACACCGCGCGGATCTTCTCGGCGGGGAAGCGCCTCGCGACCATGTAGCGCACCGATTCCGGCAGCAGCGGGATCATCACCACCAGCAGCACCAGCGGCGCCACGCCGCCGAGCATCAGCACGCTGCGCCAGCCCCATTGCGGAATCATCCAGGCGGCAAGGAAGCCGCCGCAGGCGGCGCCCAACGGGAAGCCGCAGAACATGGCGCTGGTCAGCATCGAACGCCGGCGGGTGGGGCTGTACTCGCTGATCAGGGTGACCGCGTTCGGCATGGCGGCGCCCAGACCGATGCCGGTGATGAAGCGCATCGCCGTCAAATGATCGAGGCTGGAGGAAAAGGCCGAGGCCAGGCAGGCGATGGCGAACACCAGGACCGAGCCCAACAGCACGATCTTGCGGCCGAAGCGGTCGGCCAGCGGCCCTGCCGCCAGCGCCCCGGCGGCGAGACCGAACAGGGCGGCGCTGAGGACCGGAGCAAGCGCCGGCTTGGCGATTCCCCATTCCTTCAGCAGCGAAGGGGCGATGTAGCCGATGGCGGCGGTGTCGAAGCCGTCCAGCAGCACCACGACAAAACACAGGGCGAAGACGATCCATTGATAGCCCGAAAACGGGCTGTCGTCGAAAAACGCTTGGACGTCCAAAGTGCCTTTAGAAGACATGCTTTACCTCCCGTCGTCGCGGCGCGTTTGTCGACCGCTGGATTTCGTTCGTTTTGATTTTTAGAGGGTGTTCTCCTGTAGCATCTGCCGCAGGCGGAAGCGCTGGACCTTGCCGGTGGCGGTGACCGGCATGGCGTCGACGAAGACGACGGTGCGCGGGCACTTGTAGACCGACAAGGTGGCCAGCAAGGTGTCCCGCACCGCCTGCTCCAGCGATGCGCTGCCGCCGTTCTCGGCCACCAGGAACAGTGCCAGGCGGACCAGGCCCTCGGCGTTGGGCACGCCGACCGCCGCGGCTTCCAGAATGCCGGGGATTGTGGTGGCGACGGCCTCGATCTCGGCCGGGCTGACCCACTGCCCGGAGATCTTCAACAGGTCGTCGTTGCGGCCTTGGTGATACCACCAACCCTCGGAATCGGTGACGAAGACGTCGCCGGTCCGGTACCAGCCGTCGCGGAAGGATTGCGCCGTCCGGTCGGGCTGCTGCCAGTAGCCGCGGCACAGCGAGTCCATCTTCACCCACAGCACGCCGGGGGTGTCTGGCTCGGTGACCGGGCGATCCGCCTCGTCGAGCAGGCGGACCTCGGCCCAGGGCATGGGGCGGCCGGTGGCGCCGGCCTTGTGCATGGCCGGGGTGCCGGCAATGGCCAGGAAGACGGTTTCGGTGGCGCCGATGCCCTCGACGATGGGGGTGCCGGTGGCCTCGACCCACGACCGGTACAGCGCCTCGGGCAGTCCCTCGCCGGCCGAGACGTAGTGCCGCACCGCCTTGAAGCCGGGCTGGCGGGCCAGACCGTCGCGCAGCAGGTTGCGGTAGAAGGTGGGCACGCTCAGCATGAGGTGCGGCCGGTGGCGCTCGACGATGGCGGCGATGGCGGCGCTGTCCGGCCAGCCGTCATGGAGGATGACGGTGGCGCCGGCCCGCAGGCCGCCGATCAGGCAATGGCCGAGGGCGAAGGCGAAGAACAGCTTCGACGAGGAGAAAATGCGCTCGCCCGGCGTGATGCCGAAATTTTCGCGGAGATGGCGGTCGCCGATCAGCACGTCGCCATGGCAGTGCACCGCCGCCTTCGGCGTGCCGGTGGTGCCGGAGGTGTAGAGCCAGAAGGCGGGGTCGTCGGCGGCGGTGACCGCCGCCTCGAAGCGGTCGGGGAAGCCGGCGGTGAAGTCGTCCAGACTGGGAAGGTCGGCCGCGGAGCGGCCGCGTACCACCACCCGGGGCAGGGGTGCGGCCAACGTCTCGGCCGCCGACTGCCAGACCGGCAGGAAGTCGTCCTCCAGCACCACCAGGCGGCAGCCGCTGTCCTCGACCATGAAGGCGATGTCCTTGGCGGCGCCGCGGACGTTGACCGCCACCGCCACCGCCCCGGCCTTGACGGTGCCCAGCCAAGTCGAAATGAAGTCGGGGGTATCCTTGAGCAGGATCAGCACCCGGCCGCCCGGCTCGATGCCGAAGGCGGTCAGCGCGGCGGCGAAGCGGTCGGTGCGCCGGCCCAGTTCGGCATAGCTGACTGTTTCCTCGCCGCAGAGGAGTGCGGGCTGTTCGCCGAGGCCGCGTCGTAGCGAGCGGCCCAGAATCTCCTCGCAGGCATTCACCGCCGCACGAAGTGCGGGCGCCGCCTCATCCATGATGACCTCCCTGGCATGCAGGTTTTTTCGCGGATGCGGTTTGCCCGCATCTCTAACCCTAGCCTTGTCTCTTCATCCATAGAGCCATCGGCGGATATGGTTGTCAAGACAACGATGTGGGAGGGCCCGGTCGCTTCCTCCGCTGCCAGCGGAACGAAAAAAAGCCCCAGCACGAAGCTGGGGCTCAAGTTTAGGGAGGAAACGTCCAAGAAAGGCAGCAAGGGGATGCCCGAAGGCCGTCCGTTTGCTGCAGTGCAATAGATACGGGCTCCGTTGCTGCGTTGCAAGAGAAAAACCGTGCGTAAGTGATAGCCTGATGCCTATGTGGCTGATTTTCCCCATCCTTTGGCCTATGCGGGGCAGGCATGATCGCGGGGGCGCGCCTGGACTGGCATTCGTGGCACGCGGTGTGCAAATATCCGTCGGAGTGCGCGGATGGGAGCAATCGAGGCTCGAATGGCGAGGACCGGTCTGATCGCGGCGATGGGAATGGTGGTGCTGGCCCTGGGGCTGGCCGCGCCGGCCCGCGCCGGCCTGCCGCCGCTGGCTCCCGAGGCGCTGTGCGCCTCCGAGATCGCCAAGTCCGAACAGCTCTACGGCATTCCCGCCCGCCTGCTCGATTCCATTTCGGTGGTGGAATCGGGCCGCTACGACCGCGACAGCCGGGCAACCCTTGCCTGGCCGTGGACCGTCACCTCGGAGGGGGAGGGCAAATTCTTCCCCACCAAGGCCGAGGCGGTGGCCGAGGTCAAGCGACTCAAGGCCAAGGGCGTGCGCAACATCGACGTCGGCTGCATGCAGGTGAACCTTCACTACCATCCCGACGCCTTCTCCAGCATCGAGGACGCCTTCGAGCCGACCGCCAACGTCGGCTACGCCGCGCGCTTCCTCAAGGGCCTGTACAACGCCACCAACCATTGGGTGACGGCGGCCTCCTATTACCATTCGCAGACACCGGCCCTGGCCGCCGCCTACCGCGACCGCCTGCTCAAGGTGTGGAACGGCTCCGGCACGTCGACGGCGGTGGCCGCGGCGCCCGCGCCGTCGTCCAAGGCGCGCAGCCAGGTGGCCTCGTTGCCGCCGGGCAAGGCGACGCCGCCCATCACCCCGGCGCCCAGCCATCCGCGCGTCCAGGAGATGCGCGAGGCGTGGAAGACGCAAGTCGCCTCCGCCCGCGAGGAGGCGCGCCGGATCGCCGACGCCTACCGTCAGGCGCGGCTCGCCGAATACCAGTTGCGGCGCGAGCGGATGGCGGAGGCTCGCCGGGCCGTCGGCCTGGCCCCCAGCGGCTACTGAGTTGTCGCGCGGGGCCATGCGCCCTACCTTGTGGGGATGACCGACCTTCCCCCGCCGCCCAGGCCGTCACCCGATTGGGCCTTCTTCCTCGATGTCGACGGCACGCTGATCGAGATCGCACCGACCCCTTCGGCGATCCACATCCCCTCCGAGTTGCCGGGCCAGCTCAAGGCCTTGGCAGACCGCCACGGCGGCGCGGTGGCGACGGTCAGCGGGCGGACCATCGACAACCAGACCGAACTGCTGGCCCCCGAGGTCTTCCCCGCCGCCGGCCTGCATGGGCTGGAGCGGCGCCGCTTCGACGGCACGCTGCTGCGGCCGCCGCCGCTGCCCGGCCTCGACGATCTCCGCCGCCGCCTCAAGCCGCTGGAGGGGGGCGGGGTGGTGCTGGAGGACAAGGGGTTGTCGCTGGCGCTGCACTACCGGCTGGCGCCCGGGCGCGAGGAGGAATGCCGCCAGGCCGTCGCGGCCGCGGCCGCCGATCATCCGGAATTCAGGCTGCTGGCCGGCAAGATGGTGTTCGAACTGAAACCGGCCGGGGTCGACAAGGGCACCGCCGTGCAGGCCTTCATGGCCGAGCCGCCCTTTCGCGGCCGGGTGCCGGTGTTCGTCGGCGACGATGTCACCGACGAGGACGGCTTCGTGGCGGCCAACCGCCTGGGCGGCTTCGCGGTGCTGGTGGGACCGGCCCGGCCGACGGCGGCGCGGTATCGCCTCGACGACGTCGCCGCCTGCCGACAGTGGCTGTTCGGCTAGATGGGGATTCCCGCCAGTTCCTCGCGCAGCGCGTCCATTTCCTTGCGCACGTCGCCGAGGTAGGGGTTGATGGCCAGGGCCATCTCGAACGCCGTCATGGCGGCCTTCTTGTCGTCCAGTTCGAGGAAGATGCGGCCCAGCCCGGCCAAGGCGCCGAAATGCCGGGGTTCAAGGGCCAGCACGTGCTCGATGTCCGACACCGCCGGGGCATATTCCTCGCGCAGGAAGTGAACGGTCGCTCGCAGGTTCCAACCCTCGACGAATTCCGGGGCGATGGCGACGATGCCGTTAAGGGTCTCCAGCGCGCGGTCGTAGTCGCCGGCATGAACGGCCTCGACGGCGCGCAGCATCTGGCTGTCGATGGCCCGCCGGCCCGATTGCGACCACACGTGGCGGATGGTGACCTCGATGGCCTGGGCCTCTTCCGGGCTCTCGGTGGTCTGCAGGCGCTGGAACAGCGCGTCGAGCCCCCGCGCCTCGGCCCGGGGGGCCGGGTCGGTGGAACAGGACGAGCTGGCTCCGAGCAGCAGGACCAGCACCAGGGACGCGAATATCCGCCGCATGAGACGGTATGTGGGAGCGTGGCCGAGTGCCGCCAAGCACCGGGCCCCGCTCCGCGCGAGGTACTACAATCCCCGCGGCCTCGGCCCGCCGCTCGCCCAATCGAGCAACTGGACGGTGTGGACCACGGGCAAACGGGTGCCGGCCCGGAGGTGCTCGATGCAGCCGACATTGCCGGAGGCGATCACCCGCCCCCCCGTCGCCTCGAGGGTCGCGACCTTGCGGTCGCGGAGCTGCCGGGAGAGGTCCGGCTGGGTGATGGAGTAGCTGCCGGCCGAGCCGCAGCACAGATGGCTGTCGGCCGGTTCCTCCACCCGGAAGCCGGCGGCCCCGAGGAGCGCCTTGGGCTGGAGCCGGACGCGCTGGCCATGCTGCAGCGAGCAGGCGGCGTGGTAGACCACCACCGTGGCGCGGGCCTCCTCGGGCGGCGCGGGGGCGGCGAACTTCAGATCCGCCAGGACCTCGCTCACGTCCTTGGTCAGCGCGGCGATGCGGGCGGCATCGCGGTCGCCGCCCAGCAGATGGCCGTAATCCTTGACCACCGTGCCGCAGCCCGAGGCGTTGACCACCACCGCGTCCAACTCGCCCAACGCGCTCCAGGCGGCGACGTTGCGGCGGGCCGCCTGTTCCGCCGCCGCCCGGTCGCCCAGATGGTGGACGAGGGCGCCGCAGCAGCCGGCGTCGGGCGATACCGCCACCTCGACGCCCAGCCGGTTCAAGAGGCGCACGGTGGCGGCGTTGACGTCGGTGCCCAGCACCTGCTGGACGCAGCCGGCGAGCAAGGCGACGCGGGCGCGGCGCCGCCCCTCGGCGGGATAGGTCCCGGGCGCCAGCGCCGGTTCGGGCGGCAGGCTGGCAGGCGCCGAGGCGGCCAGCCGGCCCAGTCCTCCGGGCATCAGGCGTCCCAGTCGGGCGGCCTTGATGGAGAGGCGGAACAGGCGGGGGTCGGGCAGCACCCGGGCCAGCAGGCGGCGGAGCAGCCGGTCGGCGAGGGGGCGCTTGGCGGTGGCGGCGATGCGGTCGCGGGCCTGGTCGACCAGGTGCATGTAATCGACGCCGGAGGGGCAGGTGGTCATGCACGACAGGCAGGACAGGCAGCGGTCGACGTGGCGGGTGACCTGGGGACTGGCCGGCTTGTCGCCCTCCAGCATGTCCTTGATCAGGTAGATGCGGCCGCGCGGGCTGTCGTTCTCGTCGCCCAGCAGCACGTAGGTCGGGCAGGTGGCGGTGCAGAAGCCGCAATGGACGCACTTGCGCAGGATGGACTCCGCCTCGGCGAGGGCCGGGTCGGCGAGTTGCGCGGGGGAAAAGCGGGTCTGCATGCCAGGGGCCTAGAGTGCCGGACTGCGCCGCCCGGGGTTGAGGATGCGCCTGGGGTCGAAGGCCTGCTTGAGGCGTTCGGACAGGCGGGCGAGGGCGGGTGGCTCGGGGTGGAAGGGCGGGATGGCGGCGCGCACATCGGTCGGGGCCCGCACCAGGGTCGCCTGACCGCCGGCGGCCTGCGCCGCGGCGCGGATGATGTCGGCGGCGGGGGACGCAGTCGCCAGCCACACCTGGGCGCCGCCGCGGTCGTAGAGGACCTCGGCGGCGACGGCCGCGCGGATGGCGGACACGGCGGCGGCGGCGGCGGCGGGGGGAAGGAACAGCCGCCACAGGGGGCCGGTGCCGGCCGCGAAGGGGGTGACGTCGCGCACGGCGGTCCAGAACGTGCGTGAGCGCTCGCCGTCCCAGGTCTCGGTCGAGCCCAGCGTTGCCGACAGCGCGCCGGCGCGGGCGGCGACGGAGACCGGCGGCCCCTCGATGCGCAGGGCGGTGACCGTGCCGACATGGGCGGCGCCCGAGACCTCGTGGGGGCTGGACAGCGCCGCGGTCATCGCCGCCACCGCCGCCCTGTCGTCCAGATCGCGCAGCACCACCGTGGCGGTGGTCTCCGGCAGGGGAGCCACCCGCAGGGTGATCTCGGAGATCACCGCCAGGGTGCCGAGCGATCCGGTGAGCAGTTTGGGCAGGTCGAAGCCGGTGACGTTCTTGACCACCCGGCCGCCGCAGACGAAGGCCTCGCCCAGCCCCGACACGCAGGCCAGCCCGAGGACGTGGTCGCGGGCGGCGCCGTGCGAGATGCGGCGGGGGCCGGCGAGGTTGGCCGCCACCACCCCGCCGATCGTGCCGGCGCCGGGGGCGGCACCGAACATCGGCCCCCAGTCGGCCGGCTCGAACGCCAAGCATTGCCGGCGTTCCGCCAGGGCGGCTTCCAGGTCGGCCTGCCTGGTGCCGGCCCGGCAGGTGACGACCAACTCCTCCGGCTCATAGGCGACGATGCCGGAGAGCCCGCTGAGGTCGAGGGCGGCCGCCGTCTGCATGGGACGGCCGAAGCCGCGCTTGGTGCCGGCACCGAGCACCTCCAGCGGCACTCCGTCGGCCAGCGCGCCGCGGACGGCATCCAGCACCTGCTCGGGGGTGGCGGGGGCGAGGCGCTGCATCAGAACCTCGGCAGGTCGGGGAAGGGGGGGATGCCGGTGACTCTCTGCCAACCGGAATCGGCGCAGCGGTGCAGCGTCGGAAACACCTTGCCGGGATTGAGGAGGCCCTTGTCGTCGAAGGCCTGCTTGACCAGCAGCTGGTGGGTGAGGTCGGACTCGCTGAACATTTCCGGCATGAGGTCGCGCTTCTCCACCCCGACGCCGTGCTCGCCGGTCAACACGCCGCCGACCTCGACGCACAGGCGCAGGATGGCGTAGCCGAGCGCCTCGGCGCGCTCCAGTTCGCCGGGGCGGTTGGCGTCGAACAGGATCAGCGGGTGGAGGTTGCCGTCGCCGGCATGGAAGACGTTGGCGACCCTGAGGCCGGACTGGGCGGCAAGGTCGGCGGTGCGCCGCAGCACCTCGGGCAGGCGCTTGCGCGGGATGGTGCCGTCCATGCACAGGTAGTCGGGCGAGATGCGTCCCGCCGCGGGGAAGGCCGACTTGCGGCCCAGCCAGAACAGCTGCCGCTCCGCCTCGGATTGCGACACCCGGAGCGTGGTGGCGCCGGCGGCCTGGCACAGGGCACGCACGGCCGCGATCAGGTGCTCGACCTCGGCGGCGGGGCCGTCCAGCTCGACGATCAGCAGCGCCTCGACGTCGAGCGGATAGCCGGGATGGCAGAAATCCTCGGCGGCGGCGATGGCCGGGCGGTCCATCATTTCGAGCCCGGCGGGGATGATGCCGGCGGCGATGATGGCGGCGACGGCGTCGCCGGCCTGCTCGCTGGTGGGGAAGCCAACCAGCAGGGCCCGCACCGTCTCCGGCTTCCTCAGGATGCGGACGGTGACCTCGGTGACCACCCCCAGCAGGCCTTCCGAGCCGGTGACCACGCCCATCAGGTCGTAGCCGTCGCCGTCCGGCTGGCGCCCGCCCAGGCGCACGATGTCGCCCGCGATGGTGACCAGTTCGAGGCCGAGCAGGTTGTTGGTGGTCAGGCCGTACTTCAGGCAGTGTACGCCGCCGGCGTTCTCGGCGACGTTGCCGCCGATCGAGCAGGCGATCTGGCTGGAGGGATCGGGGGCGTAATAGAAGCCGCGATGCTCGACGGCGCGGGTGATGGCGAGGTTGGTCACCCCCGGCTGCGCCACGACGCAGCGGTTGTCCCAATCGACCTCGACGATGCGGTTGAAACGGCCGAGGCCGAGGGTGATGCCGTCGGCCAGCGGCAGGGCGCCGCCGGACAGCGAGGTGCCGGCACCGCGGGGGACGACCTTGACCTCGTTCTCCCAGCACCAGCGCAGGACGCGGGCGACCTCATCGGTGGTGCGGGGAAGGACGACCACCAGGGGAAGCTGGCGATAGGCGGTCAGCGCGTCGCATTCATAGACGCGCAGCTCGTCCTCGTCGACGATGACCGCGCCCGGCTCGGGCAGCAGGGCGCGCAACGCCGTGATGATCGCCGGGCGGCGCCGGATGACGCGGTCGTCCGGCTCGGGCATCCGCATGGGGGCATCCTCGACTGGTCTGGTATGACCAATCTTAGGGATGCCGGCGCACCGGTGCAACCGCCCCAAATGAAAACCGCGCCGTCCTTGCGGGCGGCGCGGTTTCCGAATTCTCGGCAGTGCGGCCGATCAGCCCTGGCGGGCCTTGAAGCGCGGGTTCGTCTTGTTGATGACGTAAACCCGGCCCTTGCGGCGCACGATGCGGCAGTTCTTGTCGCGCAGCTTGGCCGACTTCAGCGAGTTGCGAATCTTCATGGTCACTTCCTTGCGCTAGGTCGCCTACGGCTACCCGTTGACTACTCGATCCGGGGTGCGCGACCGGAGGCCGGGAAAATACGGAAAGCGCCCCGCCGTGTCAACCCGTGGATGGAGGTTTTTTGTGGCAGGGGGAACACTCCCTCCCCCAGCTCGGCTGGGGGAGGGCCGGGGTGGGGGCTGACGAGCTGAAACAGGAGCCGACAATCTATAACCCCCACCTTCTTATGGCCCCCACTTTTCCTCCCCGCCAAAGCCGGGGGAGGTTCGGAGACGATGTCGCTCCCGATCTGCCCGCGAACCCGCGATGACCTATTTTACGACAAGCGGGTCATGGCGTCCGAGGGGGGCTGCGCTATATTAGCCGGATGCTGCGCTTCATGCCCACGGCCGAGGATCCGGCCCCCTTTGAACGCATCGACGGCGCCGAGGATGCCCGCGTCCTCATCGTCTGCGACCATGCCTCGGCGGCGATCCCGGCCCGCTATGGCGATCTCGGCGTAGCGGCCGAGTCGCGGCTCGCCCACGTGGCCTGGGACATCGGTGCCGCCGAGGTCACGCGCGGCCTTGCCCGCCGCTTCAACTGCCCGGCGGTCCTGGCCGGAATCTCCCGCCTGGTCATCGACTGCAACCGCCAGCCCGGCGACCCCACCTCCATCCCGGGGGCGTCGTGCACCGTCGATGTGCCGGGCAATTGCGGCATCGACGACGCCGAGGCCGATCTGCGGGCCGAGCGCTGGTTCTGGCCCTATCACCACGAGATCGGCACCGTGCTGGCCCATCTGCTGCGCCACGGGCTGCCCCCGGCGATGATCTCGATCCACAGCTTCACCCCCAACATGAACGGCTCGCTGCGACCCTGGCATGTGGGCGTGCTGTGGAACCGAGATCCGCGTATGGCCCAACCGGTGCTGGAGCGCCTGTCGGCCCGCGACGGTCTGGTGGTTGGAGACAACCAGCCCTATTCCGGGCGCGAGATCAATTACACCCTGGATACGCACGCGGGCGCCGCCGGCCTGCCGCACGTCTCGTTCGAGATCCGCCAGGATCTGGTGGCCGATGCCCAAGGGGTGGCCGAGTGGGTCGACATCCTGGCCGATGCCCTCGCTCCCGTGTTGGCCGATCCCGACCTCCATCGGGTGTGGGTATATTAGGCGACACGAATAGGCAGGTCTGGCCTGTGCGCTCGGGGCGTTGAAAATGTTCTAATTAAGAATTATGTTGCCCGCGAATTGAGGCGGGCGCGTTCGGCAAATGGGTTTCCGCCTCAAGGTTGCGTCTAGAGGGGATAGACATGACTACCACCACCATGGATGCGCACGCCGGTCTGATGGCGTCCGCGGAGAAGTCCGGCCGCCTTGCCGAGATCGCCGTGGCCGTCACTTGCCTGCTCGGCGTGGGGACCGCGTTCACCAGCCTGCTGGGATTGGCACTGATCGTTTTCGTCGGCGATTGACCGGGCGAGAGCAGAGGCCCGCGGCCGCTTGCGGCCGCGGGCCTTTTTCGTGCCCTGGCGGCCTCGGCCGGGCGGCCCCACCTGCCCCTGCATGAAGGAGCCGTCGTTCACCCTGGGCATCGAGGAGGAGTACTTCCTGGTCGACCGCGCCACCCGTGCCGCGCTGGTCGATCCGCCGGCCGATCTCGTCGCCGAGACCCAGGCGGCCCTGGGTGGCGAGCAGGTCAGCTCGGAATTGCTGCGCTCGCAGATCGAGGTGCAGACGTGCGTCTGTCTCGACCTCGCCCAGGCCCGGGCCGAGTTGGCACGTGCCCGCCGGGGTGTCGCCGACGTGGCCGGGCGCTACGGCTGCGCCCCCATCGCCGCCTCGACCCATCCCTTCGCCGATTGGGACGCGCAGAAGCCGACGGCCAAGGAACGCTACACCACCATCGCCCGCGACCTGCAGATACCGGGACGGCGCCTGCTGATCTGCGGCATGCACGTCCACGTCGCCATCGAGGACGAGGATCTGCGCCTCGACCTCATGAACCAGGCGGCCTACTTCCTGCCGCACCTGCTGGCCCTGTCCACCAGCTCGCCGTTCTGGCGCGGACAGGACAGCGGCCTCAAGTCCTACCGGGTCAGTGTGTTCCGCGAGATCCCGCGCACCGGCCTGCCCGAGACCTTCGAATCCTGGGGCGATTACCAGCGCTTCGTGGCGCGGCTGGTCGAAGCCGGCCTGATCGAGGACGCCACCAAGCTGTGGTGGGACGTGCGGCCGTCGCACCGCTTCCCGACCCTGGAAATGCGGGTGACCGACATCTGCACCCGCCTGGACGATGCCATCACCATCGCGGCGTTGTGGCGCTGCCTGTTGCGCATGCTGTGGCGGCTGCGCGGGCAGAACCTGCGCTGGCGCCTCTATCCGCACCTGATGATCGAGGAGAACCGCTGGCGCGCCCAGCGGTACGGGACCGACGAGGGGCTGGTCGATTTCGGCAAGGGGCGGGTGGTCCCCTATGCCGACCTCCTCGACGAGATGATCGCCCTGATCGCCGAGGACGCCGAGCGCTTCGGGTGCCGTGACGAGGTGGAGGCGGCGCGCGCCATCGTTGCCCGGGGCACCTCGGCCCACGAGCAATCGACGGTGTTCAGGGAATCCGTCGCGGCCGGCGCCGACCAGCGCGAGGCCCTGAACCGCGTCGTCGACCGCCTGATCGAGCGCACCGTCGAGGGTTGCTAGTCCTCGTAATCCACCACCCGCCGTTCCGTGCGGGCTTCCTTGACCAGCGGCGCCACCCTCAGGTGCTCGGGATGATGGTGATAGGCGTCCAGGGCCTCGCGGCTGGCGAATTCCGAGTAAAGCGCGATATCCGCCGAGTCGGGCGAGGCGCTGAAATCGATCCCCACCTCGATCTTCAGCAGGCCGGGGATGCGCCCGTGCAGGCCTTCGAGCGCCACCTTGATTTCGGCGGCCTGGCGCTGCCTGTCGGCCGGGGTGGCGCCGTTCAGGCGCCAGAGCACGATGTGACGGACCATTCATCTACCTCTTTTGACTTACCCCACAGGGGCTATGCTCCCCTTGATCCGCCCCCCTCTCATGGCTATGGTCGGGGCCGGTTTGGACAAGGGGTCCCATCATGAGCGACGAGCAGAGCAACAGCCAGATCGGCGGCATCGCCGCCGAGGCGCTGCGCCAGTTCATCGAGCGCATCGAGCGCCTGGAAGAAGAGAAGCAGACGCTGCAGGCCGACATCAAGGATGTCTACGCCCAGGCGAAGTCTCAGGGCTTCGACACCAAGATCGTCCGCCAGATCGTCCGCCTGCGGAAGCTGGAGGACCAGGAGCGCGAGGAGATCGAGCAACTCCTCGACCTCTACAAGGCGGCCATCGGCATGGCGTGAGCGACCGCTCACCCGTCGAAACGACGAAGGCACGAAGGGGCGACCCTTCGTGCCTTTTCGTTTGTACCCGCCTTTCCGTCATCCTGAGCGCAGCGAAGGATCTCGTGTGCGGGGACGCGATCCTTCGGGCGCAAGGGCGTCCTCAGGATGACGGTGGCAGTTTCAATCCCGCCGCCGCTCGATCTCGATGCCGACGCTGGCCGCCTCGGCGTAGACGTCGAGCTTTTCCACCCGGATGCGCACCGACTGCACCCGCTCGTCGGCCAGGCACAGGGTGGCGACCTTCTCGGCCAGGGTCTCGACCAGGTTGATGTGGCCCTCGGCCAGCATCCGCTTGATCCCTTCGATCACGTCCTCGTACGACACCACGTTGGCGATGTCGTCCGACAGCGGGCCGGCCTGCTCGAACACCGCCATGTCGACGTTGATGCGCACCCGTTGCGGCGCCAGCAATTCATGGGCATGGATGCCGATCAGGCACTTGAGGACCAGGTCGCGGACCAGGATGCGGTAGAGCTTGGCGTTGTGCGCGAACACTCAGGGTTTCCTCTGCTTTCCGTCAGGCCAGGGCCTCGGCCACCACCGCGATGCCGTCCTGGTCGGGCGGCAGCGCCGCCAGCAGTTCGGCCACCGTCCGCTGCGCCAGCGGATGGTTCAGCGAAGGGGCGATGTCGGCCAGCGGCTCCAGCGCGAAGCGGCGCTCCGGCAGGCGGGGGTGGGGGATGGTGAGTTCGGTGCCGTCCACGACTTCGCCCTCATACAGAAGGATGTCGAGGTCGATGAGGCGGGGGCCATAACGCACCGAGGCCACGCGGCCAAGCTCGTCCTCGATGGCCTTGAGGCGGCGCAGCAGCTCGAGGGGCGCCAGCTCGGTGGTGGCGCGGGCCGCCATATTGAGGAAGGCGGGCTGATCGGTGACGTAAAGGGGGGCCGTTTCATAGACGCGCGACAGCGCCTCGACCGCGCCGACGCCTTCCAGCGCAGCGACGGCGGCCTTCAGGTTGGCGAAGCGGTCGCCCAGGTTGGTGCCCAGGCCCAGGTAGACGGTGGCCATGATCTTTCGCCGGTACGAACGAAGGGCCGCACAATCGTCCAGAACTGGCCGAATGGCAAGGGCAAGGTTGGGTGGGAGCTATGCCTTAGGCGCTGACCGCGACCGGAGCCCAGCCCGACGACATGGCGATGCGCACCGCCTGGGCGCGGTTGGCGGCGCCGATCTTGCGGTAGACGTTGCGCAGGTGGACCTTGATGGTGATCTCCTGCAGCTCCAGCGCGATGGCGATTTCCTTGTTGGTGCGGCCTTCGACCAGCAGGACCAGGATCTCGGCCTCGCGGCGCGACAGCTTGTCGAACGGCGCCGGCACCCCGGCGGGCTTGGCCACCCCGGCCGACGGCGGCGGCGGCACTTGGCCGGCGGGATCGTCGAAGAAGGTGCTGGACGGCAGGTACTTCTCGCCCGACAGGACCAGCCGCAGCGCATTGACCAGGGCGGTGCCGCTCACCGTCTTGGGGATGAACCCGGCGGCGCCGGCCTGCACGGCGGCGACCACGTGGTCGCGAGTCGAGTACCCCGAGACGATGACCACCGGAACGTTGGGGCAGCGGGCCCGCAGCATCTCCAGTCCCTTGGTGCCGTCCATGCCGGGCATCATCAGGTCGAGCAGAACCAGGCCCAGCCCGTTGGCGCTGTCGGCCACGCGCAGGGCTTCGTCGATGCTGGCGGCGTCGAGGACTTCCACATCCGGTGCGAGCTCCTGGAGAAACGGCTTCAGGCCGTCACGTACCAGCTTGTGGTCGTCGGCAACCAGGATCTGCATGCGTACTCACTCCGTCGGGAGAAGAGATTCTTCCTCCGTTGTACGAAAGTATAGACGCCCGGCCCTTGGATGAAAAGGCAGTTTCATTCCGGCGGCGGTTTGAGGAATGTCGCGATCAATTCTCCGAGCCGTCCCAGGGCCACCGGCTTCTTCAACACGGCACAGCGGTCATCCTGAAGATTGTCCGCCAGGCGCTCGGTGGCGCCCAGATGGCCGGTGACGATGACGATGGGCAGCAGCGGGTCGAAGTCGCGCAGTTTCTCGACCAGTTGTTCGCCGTCGCCGGCCGGCATCCTCAGGTCGGTGATGACCACGTCGGCGGGATCCTCCATGAACCGCGTGAAGGCTTCCGAGCCCGACAGGCACAAGCTGACGCGCAGGCCCATCTCGCCCAGGTGGTGGGCCAGCGTCTCGGCGGCCGTGCGCTCGTCGTCGACCACCATGACGTGGGCATCGGCATCGGCGAAGGCGGGGGGAACCGGCTGTCCGCGTGCGTCGCCGTCCGTCAGGCAGCCGTCCTCTGCCACCGGCAGCGTGATGGCGAAGCAGGCGCCCACCTCCTGGTCGACCACCTCGAGCCGGCCGCCCATGGCGTTGATGATGCCGAAGCTGACCGACAGCCCCAGGCCGGTGCCGCGTCCGGCCTCCTTGGTGGTGAAGAACGGTTCGAAGATGCGCTTGCGCACCGCCATGGGGATGCCGGGGCCGTTGTCCGACACGGTGATCACCACCCAGGGGCCCTTGCGGCGGGCGCCGACACGGACCTGTGGCTGCCAGTCGGCGTCGGCGGTCTCCCGCTTCTCCTTGACGGCGTGATGGGCGTTGGCGGCGAGGTTGAGCACTACCTGCTCCAGCTGGACGCGGCGCCCCCGCACCGGCTTGGCCTGGTCCGGCAGATCGATCACCAGGTCGATGCCGTCGGGGCGCATCTGGCCTTCCAGCACGCCGATAGCCGAACGGACCGCCGCCAGGGCGTCGAACACCTGCACCGGGCTGGTGTCGCGGCGCGAGAAGATGCGGATGTCGTCGATGATCTCGGCGGTGCGCTGCGCCTGGTCGGCGATCAGTTGGAACTGCTGGGCCTGCCAGTCCGGCTGGGCCTTGCCGCGTTCGATGAACAGCAGCGCCCCCTCGGCGGTCAGGCGCATGATGTTGAGGGGCTGCGACAGCTCGTGGACCAGGCCGGCCGCCATCTCGCCCAGGGTCGCCAGCTTGGCGGCCTGCACCAGTTGCTCCTGCACCTGCTTGCGCTCGGTGACGTCGCGGATCACCAGCAGGCGGGCGGGCAGGCTGTGGAAGGTGATGGTGGTGGCCACCACCTCGGCGTCGAACTCGCTGCCGTCCAGACGCAGCAGCCGGTATTCGACGACCTGACGCTCCTTCGACGGGTTGTCCAGGCGCCGCACCACCGATTCGTGGCCCCCGGGGTGCATGAGCTCGAAAATGGTGCGTCCGATCAGGCTGTCGGCGTCACCGGCGCCGAACATGCAGGCCGAGGCGGGGTTGGCGAACACGATGGTGCCCTGGCTGTGCACCAGGATGGCGTCGGGGGTCAGCTCGATCAGCGAGCGGTAGCGCTCCTCGCTCTCGGCGAGATCGCGCACGGCGCGGTCGTGCTCGGCCTTCATGCGCAGCGCGCGGATGCCATAGGTCAGGTTGTGGCCGAGATCCTCGAGCAGCCGCTGGGCGTCGTCGTCGAAGGCGTCCGGCTCGCTGGCGTAGATGCTCAGCGCCCCGTGGTCGTCGCCCACGGTGAGCGGCAGGGCGATGACCGAGCGGAAGCGGTGGCGGCGCGCGGTCTCCCGCCAGGGGGCGAAGCGTGGGTCGGTCTCGGTGTCGGTGATCACCTGCAACTGGCCGGTGCGGATCGCCGCGCCGGCCGGGCCGCGGCCAAGCTCGCAATCGGCCCAGGACAGACGGATCTCGTTGAGGTATTGGCTGGCCGGACCGGCGTGCGCCACGGTCTGGACCGTCTTGTCCTCGTCCGGGCGCCCGAAGGCGATCCAGGCCAGGCGGTAGCCCGCCGCCTCCACCGCCACCTGGCAGATGTCCTCCAGCAGCGAGGCCTCGTCGGACGCCTTCAGCATCGCCTCGGTGGAGCGGGTGAGGGTGGTGACGGCGCGGTCGATCAGTCGAAGTTGTTCGGCGACGCTGTGCGCGATCATGCCAGCCCTGTCGAGACGGTTTCCTAAATGGGTAGATTATAATACTTAAGGCCGTGGGCGGCCTAGCGGTTCCTGAGGGTTAATACCCCGCCATCGGACCGCCATCTTCGCCCTGTCTAATCGCTTCATTCCTCACCACCGGAATTCATCGCCGTGTCCCATCTCCGCACGATCGCCACGGTCATCGTCCTGCTTGTGTCGGCCCTGCCGGCCTGGGCCCGCGAGACCGCCCTCGACCTCCTCGATGCCCCGGTCGCCTACACCGCCGACTTCTACGTCACCAGCGAGCGCGGCACCTATACCGGCACGGTCTGGCATGCGCCCGGGCGTGAACGGCGCGATTTCGCCACCAGCGGCGGCAGCCAGGCGCTTCTGCTGCGCCGGGACACCGATTCCGCCTACCTGATGAAGCCGTCGGGCCGCTGGTATGTCGGCCTGGCGCTGAACTCGGCGGTGGGATTGGCCGGCGGGCTGGACGGCATGGCCGTCAACCGCACCCGGGTCAAGGACGAGACGGTGGCCGGCCTGCGCACCACCCGCTACCGCGTGGATGCGGGGTCCGCCAAGGGCAAGTTCAACGGCGACGCCTGGTTCAGCCGCGAAGGCATCCTGGTGAAGGCGGTCGGCACCCTGACCGACGCGCGCGGCCGCGCCACGCCCGTCGAGACCGGCCTGTCGGCGGTCAAGCTGGGCAAGGTTGAGGAGCGGGTGTTCGAACTGCCGGCCGGCTGGATGGGCATGGACCTGCGCTCGGTGCCGCCCGAGCAGATCGAGCAGGCGGTCGAGCGGCTGCGTCCGATGCTGGAGCGCTGAGGCCTCAGCCCCAGGTGCGGACGCGGCCCGTGTCGATGTGGACGAAGTTGGACGAGGGATAGGTGCCGACCCCGCCGGCTTTGAGGGAGCGGGCGGCGCGGCCCACCGTCTTGACGCTGGTTCCCGGCACCCGGATGTCCACCGCCCGGCCGGCCATGTGCAGGCTCTGATGGGCGACGCCGTCGCTGGCCGCTTCCAGCATGGCGTTGGTGGCGGGCGAGCGGTAGCCGGAGATGATGTGCAGGGCGCCCTTGTTCCCGAACTTGCGGTGCACCGCCATCATGAGGTCGACCAACTGCGGGTCGATGGGGTGGACGTCGCCGGAGCGATGGTCGCGCAGGAAGCGGTTCACCTGGGTGAGCGACTTCGGCAGGTACTTGCCGTTGGACCAGTAGACGGTCTTCAGCCATTCCCCGGTATGGATGTTGTAGAGGTTCAGCGCGCGCTCCGGCATGGCCCGGACGGCGGCCTCGAGCGGGCTGGCGATCAGGGTCGCCGCAGCGGCTCCCAGGCTCATACCCAGGAAGGAACGACGCGATACGATCGGACCAGTGCCGGTCGGACCCTCAGTCATAGTGAGCCCCCCACTCATTCGGAGAGTCCGTACATACCATTAGGCACAGGGAGGGAGTCAACCGCCGGAAGATGAAGTCCGATTCATCTCACAGGGGGCGGCGGTGAGACTCTTCTGCGACTTGCGAGGCGGAGGAGGGGCGGAGGCGCTTCAGCGCCGCCTTGACGCGCCCGTCGTGGCCGTAGAGGTCGTCGCGGAAATGCACGACGCCCTCGCCATCGGCCCAGGCCGTCCAATACATGAGGTAGACGGTGAGCGGGCGGTCGATCTTGACCGTGCGGGTCTCGCTCTCCTCGATGGTGTCGGCCACCCGCGTGCCGGCCCAGGGTTCGCCGAGGACCGCCTCGGCCAGCTCGACGGGGCGCTCGACCCGCACGCAGCCATGCGACAGGGCGCGGGAGGTCCGGCCGAAATACTGCCGCTTCGGCGTGTCGTGGAGATAGATGTCGTCGGAATCGCGAAGGTTGAACTTGACCTGCCCCAGCGCGTTGTCGGGGCCGGCCTGCTGGCGCAGGCGGCTGCCGTCGTCGAGGAAGCGCATGTTGTTGGCGGCCAGGTAATTCGGGTCCTTCTTGAGCTTGGGCAGGATCTCCTTGGTGGTGATCGAGGGCGGCACCGTCCAGGTGGGATTGAGCACCACCGAGGTCATCGACGCGCTCATGGTCGGCGTGGGGTGCTTGGTGTCGCCGACGATCACGCGCATGGTCTTGACGACCTGTCCGTTCTCGACCAGCTCGAGGCGGGCGGCGGGCAGGTTGACCGCGATGTGCAGCGGCGCCAGCGTGCGCGGCATCCAGCGCCAGCGCTCCAGGTTGACCATGATCTGGCGCACCCGTTCGTCGGCGGTGACGTTGAGCGCCGCCAGGGTCTGCCTGCCGACGGCGCCGTCGATGTCGAGGCCGTGGCGGCTTTGGAACTTCCTGAGCGCCTCCGACACCTTGGCATCGAGGGTGCGCCCCTTCTCGTGGCTGGCGGCGAGCTCGCCGGTGGCGATCAGGCGCTTGCGCACCAGCGGCACCCGCTCATCCTCCTGGCCGGGCTTGATCGACGGCCCGTCGGGAATGGTCGCCCAACCGCCGGCCCGCGCGATCTGGCGGTATTTTTCGAGCGCGAGCTTGAGGCGCTGGTAGCCGGCATAGGGCGGCGGCAGCGCCTCGGCCAGCGCCGGCAGGTCGCGGCCGGCGGCGAGGTCGGACAGGTAGGCCTTGGCCTCGAAATTGGGACGCTGCTCGGGGCCGAAGCCACCGAAGGCCTTGGAGCCGCTCAGGCGGCCGACCGCGAGGTCGTGCCCGAGCCGCAGCAGGGCATCGGTGACCAGCAGGTCGTGGTCGAGGTCGGAGGAGGTGGGCGGCACGGCATACGCCTCGGGAGCCAGTCCCTCGGCCAGGGCTACCGTCTGCAAATCCATCAGCAGGCGGTCGCCCTTGGATTCCGAGGCCCCGCTCCACGCCAGCCGGTAGCCGCGCGCACTGTAGAATTGCTTGAGCGCGCCGAGATCGACGTCGCGGTCGGCCACCTTGGCGGGTGCGCCGTCGTCGAAGCGCTTCTGAAGCTCGGGCGCGTCGGCCAGGGCCGGCAACGTGAGGACGGGGGTGAGCGCCAGAGCCAGGCCAACCACCAAGGGGCGCGCAAACGACACGATCAAACCTCGAACTCTCCAGGTGGCCACCGGCGGCCCCCCTTATATGCGGGGAGGACCCGCCGGCGCACGCACGATTCGGCGGCATCCCCGGCCGGCCTAGGCGGCCGCGCATCGGGGGATGCCATCCTTAGGATATCGAGGTCTCCCCCCTGGGAAGTCAATGATCATCGGTGCCCAGGTGTGTCATCACGGCCGTACTGCGGCCGAGATGTCACACCGAGGCCGGCTCAGCCCTGGATCCACGGCAAACCGGCCGCCTTCCATCCCGCCGTCTCCCCGCGGTGGCGGGTGGGATCGAGCGGACCTTCGAACCCGTCGCTGACGTTCCAGGCCGAGGTGTAGCCCAGGCGGGTGAGATATTCGGCCGCCGCCCGGGACCGCACTCCGGAGCGACACAGAAACAACAGCGTGTCGGTGGGTTTTATCCCCTGGGCGGCCAATTGCTCGGCGAAGGCTTCGTTGCGGGTCATGGTCGGGAACACCTGCCACGAGACCAGCAGCGGCTGCTTCTCCAGCTTCGCAAGGTCGGGAACCCCGACATAGACCCATTCCGCCTGGGTGCGGACGTCGACCAGCCTTGCGGTCGGGTCCTGCTCAAGCCGGCTCCACGCCTCGGCTGGCGAGATATCTCCGGCGTAGGTCGGGGGCGCCTGGTCCGTCATCGTTCGTCTCCATACAACACTTTGACCGATGTAATTGGACATTAAAATACACCGAAAAAAGATTGACGAAAAGGATGAGCGCATCATACAACGTAAAAAGTTGAGCGATACACACGAACGATGTGTGAAAAGAGAGGGTGCCATGAGAGACGCCACGCCGGCCGACCGGATCCCCGCAGACGGGACGCAAACGGCAGAGCCGCTGGTCAGGATGGCCGACCTGGCCGAGTACCGGCGGGGGTTGGACCGCCACCTCGCCGGGGAATGGGATGACGAGCGCTGGACCGCCTATCGCGTCCGCTTCGGCGTCTACGGCCAGAAGCAGCCGGGCGTGCAGATGGTGCGCATCAAGATCCCGGGCGGCGTCCTGCCGGTGACGTGGCTGAAGGCCATCTCCGACGCCAATCGCGCCTTCGCGGTCGGCGACGCCCACATCACCACCCGCCAGGACATCCAGATCTACTCGGTGCCGCTGGCGCGCACGGCCGAGCTGCTGGAGGCCCTCTACTCCTCGGGCATCACCACCCGCGAGGCCTGCGGCAACACCCTGCGCAACATGACCTCGTGCTCGCTGGCCGGGGCGTGCCCGCGCGAGCTGGTCGACGCCGGCCGCGTCGCCGAGCAGCTGGCCCTCTCGTGGATCCGCCATCCGCTGGTCCAGCACATGCCGCGCAAGGTGAAGGTGGCCATTTCCGGCTGCGCCACCGATTGCGGCACCACCGCCATCCATGACCTCGGCTTCATCGCCGTCGAGCGCGACGGCCGGCCGGGCTTCCGTGTGGTGGCCGGCGGCGGCCTCGGCGCCCAGCCGCGCACCGCCGTCACCGTGCTCGATTTCGTGGGCGAAGAGGATCTGCCGGTCGCCGTCGAGGCGCTGGCGCGCATCCACCAGCGCTATTCCGACCGCCGCAACCGCAACGCCGCGCGGATCAAGTACGTGCTCAAGCGCTTCGGCGAGGAGAAGTTCGTGGCGGTGTTCCGCGAGGAATTCGCCCGCCTGAAGGGACTGGGGCAGCGTCCGTGGGCCAGCCTTGACTGGCGCAAGCCGAGCGAGGCCGCCATCGCCAGGACCCCGGTCGGCGTGGTCGCCGCCCATGACGGGAGCTCCAGCGTGGTGGTGGCGGTGCCGCTCGGCATCCTGTCGTCGGACCAGCTCGACCGCCTGCACGAGATCGCCCTGGCCGCCGGGGTGAGCGAGCTGCGCACCACCCGCGACCAGAACCTGGTGTTCGTCGGCGTCGCCCCCGCCGACGTCGCCGCGGTGGTCGCCGGGGTGCGCGCCATCGGCCTCGAGGTTCCCGCCTCGCCGGACGACGTGCCCGACGTGATCTCGTGCCCCGGCACCACCACCTGCCGTATCGGCATCACCAACTCGCAGAACTTCGCCCGCCAGGTGGTGACCGAGGCGGACGCCGATCCGGCGGCGCGCGGCACCTCGGTGCACGTGTCGGGCTGCCAGAACTCCTGCGGCCTCCACCATGTCGCCGATTTCGGGCTGCACGGCATGGCCAAGAAGGTCGACGGCCGTTCGGCGCCGCACTACCAGCTTCACATCGGCGGCGACAAGCGCAGCGGGGCCATCGGCCTGACCGGCCCGGTCATCCCGGCGCGCCTCGCCAACGAGGCCATCGGCCTGCTGCGCCAGGCCTACCGCGCCGGCGCCCAGGGGGGCGAGGGCGTGCGCGGCTGGGCCGAGCGCCTGGGCAAGGACGGGCTGGCGGCGTTGCTGGCCCCCCTTGACGGCAAGGACGTGGACGGCTGGTTCGTCGATTGGGGCGAGGCGGCCGACTTTCCCGGCGCGCCGCAGGCCCGCGGCGAGTGCGCGGCGCCGTTCGCCGCCGACGAACTGCTGGCCGACCTGGCCGACGATGCCCTCATCGAGCTGGACCGCAACGCCGGCGCCGGCCGTTGGGTCGAGGCCCTGCAGGCCGCCGAGCGCGCCACCGTGCTGGCCGCCCGCCGCCTGCTGCAGACCAAGGGCCTGGGCGGTGAGGACGACCAGCCGGCGGAAGCCGTCTACGCCTCGCTGCGCACTCTGGGCGCCGCCGAGGTTTCCGAGGCGCTGGAGGGCGTCCTCGCCGAACGCGCCGGCGCGCTCGGCACCGGCGAGATCGGCGAGTACCGCGAGGCGGTGGCGTGGTTCATCGACACCGTGCGCGAGAAGATCGAGCGTCCGGCTGCCGCCCCGGCCACCGCCGCAATCGGCAACCTCGACGCCATCCTGGGAGCGGGGGAATGACCGCGTCGGCACATCTCGAGCGGCTCCGGGCCGCCTACGGGCATCTGGGCGGAACCGAGCTCATTGCCGCCATGGTGGGTGAGGCCTTCCCCGGCAAGATCGCCGTCACCTCGTCCTTCGGCGCCGAATCGGCGGTGCTGCTCGACCTGGTGGCCCAGGTCGATCCGTCGGTGCCGGTGATCTTTCTCGACACCAACGAGCTGTTCGACGAGACGATCGCCTATCGCGACGAGTTGAAGCGCCGCCTGGGCCTCACCGACGTGCGCGTCGTGCGGCCCAACGCCGAGGAACTGGCGGAAGCCGAGGAGCTGTGGCGACTCGATCCCGACCGCTGCTGCGCCCTGCGCAAGGTGCTGCCCATGGCCCGCGCCACCCGCGACTTCGACGCCCTGATCGACGGCCGCAAGCGCGCCCACGGCTTCGGCCGCGAGGCCCTGCACTCCATCGAGCAGGCCGGGGCGGTGGTCAAGATCGCGCCGCTGGCCGATTGGAGCGAACAGCAGATCGCCGACGCCTTCACCAGC
The DNA here is from genome assembly GCA_050260775.1 of Solirubrobacterales bacterium. Taxonomy (GTDB): domain Bacteria; phylum Pseudomonadota; class Alphaproteobacteria; order Rhodospirillales; family Magnetospirillaceae; genus CALABS01. The sequence goes on from JBLNCP010000054.1 coordinate 56,522, forward strand.
CGCGACCTTCCCCGCCATCCGCTCGTGGCCCAGGGCTACCGCTCGATCGGCTGCTGGCCGTGTACCCGGCCGGTCGAACCCGGCCAGCCGGCCCGCGCCGGCCGTTGGGCCGGCAAGGCCAAGAGCGAATGCGGCATCCATACCCTCGTCCTGCGCGATGGCGCCGGAATATGACGAAAGAAGCCACGATGAACGACCTTGACGCGTTGGAGAGCCAGTCCATCTACATTTTCCGCGAGGCGTTCAACCGCCTCGACAAGATCGCCATGCTGTGGAGCATCGGCAAGGATTCGAACGTCATGCTGTGGCTGGCGCGCAAGGCCTTCCTTGGCCACGTGCCGTTCCCCATCATCCACGTCGACACCAAGCACAAGATCCCGGAAATGATCGCGTTCCGCGATCGCATCGCCAAGGAGTGGAACCTGCCGTTGGTGGTTGGCTCTAACGACGAGGCGCTGGCCGCCGGGATGGGTCCGCACGAGGGCCGGGTGACCTGCTGCTCGGCGCTCAAGACCGACGGACTCAAGCAGGTGCTGTCCAAGCACGGCTTCACCGGGGTGATCGCCGGCATCCGCCGCGACGAGGAAGGCACGCGCGCCAAGGAGCGCGTCTTCAGCCCCCGCAACGAGCAGGCGGAATGGGACGTTCGCGACCAGCCGCCCGAGTTCTGGGACCAATTCAAGACCGACTTCGCCCCCGGCACCCACCTGCGCATCCATCCGCTGCTGGCGTGGACCGAACTGGACGTGTGGCGCTACATCCGCCGCGAGGGCATCCCGGTCGTCGACCTGTACTTCGCCAAGAACGGCCGCCGTTACCGCTCGCTGGGCTGCGCCCCATGCACCGGTTCGGTCGAGAGCAGCGCGGCCAACGTCGACGAGATCATTGCCGAACTGGAAACCACCCGCGTGTCGGAACGCTCGGGCCGGGCCCAGGACAAGGAATCCGAGGACGCCTTCGAGCGTCTGCGGGCCGGCGGGTACATGTAGGCGCGAGAGGGGAACAAGACATGAGCAAGATCCCGCTGTCCATCGTCGTCGTCGGCCACGTCGACCACGGCAAGTCCACCCTCGTCGGCCGCGTGCTGCATGAGACCGGCGCCCTGCCCGAGGGCAAGGTCGAGTATCTCCAGGAGGTGTCCGCCAAGCGCGGCATGCCGTTCGAGTGGGCCTTCGTCATGGACGCGCTCCAGGCCGAGCGCGACCAGGGCATCACCATCGACACCGCCCGCATCCGCTTCGAGACGCCGCGCCGCCCCTACGTCCTGATCGACGCGCCCGGCCACAAGGAGTTCCTCAAGAACATGATTACCGGCGCCGCCTCGGCCGAGGCGGCCGTGCTGGTGATCGATGCCCACGAGGGCGTGCAGGAGCAGTCGCGCCGTCATGGCTACCTGCTGCACCTCCTCGGCCTGCGGCAGATCGCGGTGGTGGTCAACAAGATGGACCTGGTCGAGTGGAGCGAGCCCCGTTTCCACGAGGTCAAGGCCGAGATCGAGGCCTATCTGGGCGGCATCGGCGTCACCCCCACCCACGTCATCCCGGTGTCGGGCCGCGGCGGCGACAATATCCGCGAGCGCTCCGCCAACATGGACTGGTACGTGGGCCCCACCCTGCTCGGGGCCCTCGACGGCTTCGAGCCGGCGGTGGCGCCGGTCGACCTGCCGCTGCGCCTGCCGGTGCAGGACGTCTACAAACTGGATCACCGCCGCATCGTCGCCGGCCGCATCGAGAGCGGCCGCCTCAAGGTGGGCGACAAGCTGGTGTTCTCGCCGTCGGGCACCACCGCGCGCGTCGCCACCGTCGAGGATTGGGCCGGTACCGACGTCAACAGGGTGGCTTCCGAGGCCGGTCGGTCGGTGGCCTTCACCCTCGACGAGCAGGTATTCGTCGAGCGCGGCCAGATCGCCCACCTCGCGGAGGACGGGCCGGTTCTGGCCCACGAGATCCGCACCCGCGTGTTCTGGCTGGGCAAGGCGCCGCTGGTGATCGGGTCGCGCGTCAAGCTGAAGCTGGCCACCGCCGAGCACATCGTCGAGGTCAAGGAGGTCGAGCGCGTCATCGACGTTTCCGACCTGGCCAGCCGCAAGGGCGGCGAGGTCGGCAAGAACGCGGTGGCCGAGGTGGTGTTCCGCTCGCGCGGGCTGCTGGCCTTCGACCGCTTCTCGGCCAACCCGCGCGTCGGCCGCTTCGTGCTGGTCGAGGGCTACGACATCGTCGGCGGCGGCGTCATCGCCGAGGCCGCCTCGGCGGTTCCCAAGGTGGCGTCGGCCAACATCTTCGCGGTCGAGCACAAGGTCAGCCCGGACACCCGCGCCATTGCCAACGGCCATCGCGGCGGCGTGGTGTGGCTGACCGGCCTGTCGGGGGCGGGCAAGTCCACCATCGCCATGGAGGTGGAGCGCCGCCTGTTCCAGAAGGGCTGGCAGGTCACCGTGCTGGACGGCGACAACGTCCGCCACGGCCTGTGCTCCGACCTCGGCTTCTCGCCGGACGACCGCGCCGAGAACATCCGCCGTGTCGGCGAGGTGGCGCACCTGTTCGCCAAGGCGGGCATGCTGGTGGTCACCGCCTTCATCAGCCCGTATCGTGCCGACCGCGACCGCGTCCGCGCCGTCGATCCCGACGCCTTCCACGAGATCCACGTCGCCACTGGCCTCGACGAGTGCGAACGCCGCGATCCCAAGGGCCTCTACAAGAAGGCGCGCGCCGGCCAGATCCCGGACTTCACCGGCATCTCGGCACCCTACGAGGCGCCCGATGTCCCCGAACTGGTGCTGGAGACCGCCGGCAAGAGCATCGACGACAGCGTCGCCGACCTCATCGCCTACATCGAGGGTCAGTTCGCCACCTCGGCTTTGGGGGTCCGGGCGGCAGGGTAGGAAGCACCAAGAGCTGTCGTCCTGAACAGAGCGAAGGATCTCGTGGGGCCTGCGAGATCCTTCGGTCGCTTTGCGCCCTCAGGATGACAGATGTTACCGAGGTGGGGTTCTCTGAACCGGGCGCGCTTGTTACCTTCCTGAGGCAGCAGAGGAAGGACCCCCCATGGCCAAGTACGATTTCGACCTCTTCGTCCTCGGCGCGGGCTCCGGCGGCGTCCGTGCGGCGCGTCTGGCGGCGCAGATCGGTGTCCGCGTTGCCGTCGCCGAGGAGAGCCGGGTGGGCGGCACCTGCGTCATGCGCGGCTGCGTCCCCAAGAAGCTGCTGGTCTACGGCGCCCACTTCGCCGAGGACCTCGCCGACATGGAGGGGTTCGGGTGGAGCGCTTCCGGGGTCTCCTTCGACTGGGCCCGGCTGATCGCCGCCAAGAATGCCGAGCTGGCGCGGCTGGAGACCGTTTATAACCGCATCCTCCGGGACAACGGGGTGACCCTGCTGGAAGGGCGGGGACGGCTGCTCGACCCGCACACCGTCCAAGTCGGCGGCAAGTCCTACAGCGCCGAACGCATCCTGATCGCCACCGGCGGCCGGCCGATGCTGCCCGAGGTGCCGGGCATCCAGCACGCCATCACCTCGAACGAGGCGCTGGATCTCATGCAACTGCCCGAACGCATCGTGGTGGTGGGCGGCGGTTACATCGCGGTCGAGTTCGCCGGCATCTTCAACGCGCTCGGCGTCAAGGTGACGCAGGTCCTGCGCGGCGCCACCGTCCTGCGCGGCTTCGACATCGACGTCCGCGCCGCCCTGGCCGAGGAAATGACCGGCAAGGGGGTCAATCTCGTGTGCGAGACCACGGTGCGCAGCATCGAGAAGGTCGGCCGCGGCTATTCGCTCCGGCTGTCGGGCGACGAGACCATCGAGGCCGACCTGGTGCTCTACGCCACCGGCCGCCGTCCCAACTCCGACGGGCTCGGGCTCGAAGAGGCCGGGGTGAAGATGGATTCACGGGGGGCGGTGGTGGTCGATGAATTCTCGCGCACTACGGTCGATCACATCTACGCCGTCGGCGACGTCACCGACCGCATGAACCTCACCCCCGTGGCGCTGGGCGAGGCCCGCGCCCTGGTCAACACCCTCTATCTCGGCCATCCCACGGCAATGGATTACCAGAACGTCCCCACCGCGGTGTTCAGCATGCCGCCCATCGGCACGGTCGGCCTGACCGAGGAGGAGGCGCGCAAGCGGGGCGGCATCGATGTCTACCTGTCGCGTTTCAAGCCGATGCGCAACACCCTGGCCGGCCGCGACGAGCGCACCCTGATGAAGATGATCGTCGAGCGCCCCAGCGGGCGGGTGCTCGGGATCCACATGGTGGGGACCGACGCCCCCGAGATCGTCCAGGGCTTCGCGGTGGCGCTGAAGTGCGGCGCCACCAAGGCCCAGGTCGATGCCACCATCGGCATCCATCCCACCGCCGCCGAGGAACTGGTGACCATGCGCGACAAGCGCCCCGATCCGGCCCCCGAATGCGAGGAGTGAGTGTTGCCCCTTTCCGTCATGCCCGCGCTTGCTGCGGGCATCCACGTGGACCCTCGGGTCAAGCCCGAGGGTGACGGGGATAGGAAGCCGGCATGATCTAGCCGAATGTCGCAGTGCCTCCGTCCATATTCTGTCGGGGGGCGGGCCTGCCTACACTCGCCGCCTGTTCTAGGATCCACCGGGTGAGGGTATGCGCCGTCTGGTCTGGCTGCTGGTGGCGTGGTTGCTGCCGCTTGGTGTGGTGCGGGCCGAAGAGGTGCCCTATCGGGCCGACGTGGTCGGGGTCGAGGGCGATTTGCGGCGGCGCGTTGAGGAGGCGTCGCGCCTGGTGTCGCTGACGGACGAGCCGCCGTCCTCGCTGGTGGCGCTGCGCCGGCGGGCCGACGACGATGCGGAGCGCATCCGCACCGTCCTGCGGTCGGAGGGTTACTACGACGGCGACGTCGCGACCGCCGTGGATGAAACCAAGCGTCCGGTCGCCGTCACCGTCACCGTCACGCCCGGTCCCGCCTACGCCATCGCATCCTTCGACATCCGGTTTCGAGCCCCGCCGGGGGACCCGGGGCCCGGGCCGGTTGCTCTCGACCGGCTGGGCGTCGAACTGGGCGAGCGCGGGCGCGCCGACCTGGTGATCGAGGCGGAACGCCGCCTGCTGCTGGCGCTCGCCGAGCAGGGCTATCCGCTCGCCAAGGTGGCCGAGCGCCGCGTGGTGGTCGATCATGCCGTCCACTCCATGCAGGTGGCGCTCGACGTCGACACCAATGGCCTCGCGCATTTCGGCGAGGTGACGGTCACGGGCCTGGACGAGGTGCGTGAAAGCTATGTGCGCAACCGCATCCCCTGGCAGCGCGGTGACGTCTTCTCGGTCGAGCAGGTCGAGGTCCTGCGCAAGGCCCTGGTGGACAGCCGCCTGTTCGTCGCCGTCAAGGTGGCCACGGCGCAGGAGCTGGAACCGGGCGGCCTGCTTCCCATCACCATCGACGTCAGCGAGGCCAAGCACCGGTCGTTCGGCCTGGGGGCCAGTTGGGCATCGAGCGAGGGTTTCGCCGGCCGCGCCTATTGGGAGCACCGCAATCTGTTTGCGAGCGGCGAGCAGTTCCGGGCCTCGGCGGTCGGCGGTCAGACCCGCAATGCGCTGGATTTCGAATACCGCGGCCCGGATTTCCTGGCCGTCGACCAGAGCCTCATCGGCAGTGCCACCGCCGAGGAGCGCCGCACCGACGCCTTCGTCACCCGCACCGCCGGCGTGTCGGCCGGCCTCGAATGGTTGCTGTCGCCGGCCTGGCGGCTCTCGGCCTCGACCGCGCTGGAGCGCACCTTCGAGGAGGAGC
>JBLNCP010000055.1:0-8325 GCA_050260775.1 Solirubrobacterales bacterium
CAACGTGAAGATGAGCGTTCAGCTGATCGCCCCGATCGCCATGGACCAGGGCCTGCGCTTCGCCATCCGCGAAGGCGGCCGCACCGTCGGCGCCGGCGTGGTTGCCAAGATCATCGAGTAGCTGTATAAGGTGCGGCTTCGGCCGCGCCGAACCCGGACCGGCCCTCCTCGCGGAGGGCCGGTTTCGCGGTCCGTAGGAGTGTAGCTCAACTGGTAGAGCACCGGTCTCCAAAACCGGGGGTTGGGGGTTCGAGCCCCTCCACTCCTGCCAACCGCAATTCATGAGGGGCGCCGCCCGGCGCCGCATTGGTTAATAAAGATTATGGCAAAGACGTCCCCAGGCCAGTTCGTAAAGCAGGTCCGCCAAGAGGTGGCCAAGGTCACTTGGCCGTCGCGGCGCGAAACCACCATTTCGACCGTCATGGTGTTCATGATGGTGGTGCTCGCCGCCGTGTTCTTCCTTGGTGTCGATCAGTTCTTCGCCTGGGCCGTCAAGCTGGTCTTCGGACTTGGAGCGTGAAATGGCCACCGCGCGTTGGTACGTGATTCACGTCTATTCCGGTTTCGAGAAGAAGGTCTCGCAGTCGATCCGCGAGCAGGCCGAGCAGAAGGGCATGGCCGAACTGATCGAGCAGGTGCTGGTGCCCACCGAAGAGGTGGTCGAGGTCCGGCGCGGCTCGAAGGTGAACGCCGAACGCAAGTTCTTCCCCGGCTACGTCCTGGTCAAGATGGTGCTGACCGACGACACCTGGCACCTGGTCAAGAACACGCCGAAGGTCACCGGCTTCCTGGGCGGCAAGGGCCGTCCGGTGCCGATCACCGAGGGCGAGGCCGAGCGGATCATCAAGCAGGTCCAGGAAGGCGTCGAGCGGCCGAAGCCCTCGATCGTGTTCGAGGTGGGCGAGCAGGTGCGCGTGTGCGACGGCCCCTTTACCTCGTTCAACGGCCTGGTCGAGGAAGTCGACGAAGAGAAGGCCCGCCTCAAGGTGGCGGTGTCGATCTTCGGACGCTCGACCCCGGTCGAGCTGGAATATTCGCAGGTCGAGAAGATCTGAGAACGGGTTTCGGGACCGGCCGCCGCTGGCGGCCGCAGTCCCGTTTTCGTTGCCGGACGGGCATGGTGCCCGTAAGGCGAAAAGGGGCGGAAGGCCTGCCACTGGCCGTACCGCCACCCTTGTCGAGAGACAGAGGATAGGACAATGGCAAAGAAGATTGTGGGCTATATCAAGCTCCAGGTGCCGGCCGGCAAGGCCAACCCGTCGCCGCCGATCGGTCCGGCGCTGGGTCAGCGCGGCCTGAACATCATGGAGTTCTGCAAGGCGTTCAACGCCCAGACCCAGAACCTGGAACCGGGCATGCCGATTCCGGTGGTGATCACCGCCTACACCGATCGCACCTTCACCTTCGTCACCAAGACCCCGCCGGTCAGCTACTTCCTCAAGAAGGCGGCCGCGGTGCAGAAGGGTTCGCAGACCCCCGGCAAGGGCGCGACCGTCGGCGAGGTGTCGATGGGTCAGATCCGCGAGATCGCCGCCAAGAAGATGCAGGACCTCAATGCCAATGACATCGAGGCCGCCAGCAGCATGATCGTCGGCTCGGCCCGCTCCATGGGCCTCAAGGTGGTGGAGTAAGACCATGGCCCACATTGGCAAGCGTCTGAAGGCGGGCTACGCCGATATCGACCGCAACAAGTTCTACGCCCTTGACGAGGCGGTGAAGCTGATCAAGTCGCGGGCTGTGGCCAAGTTCGACGAGACCATCGAGATCGCCCTGAACCTGGGCGTCGACCCCCGTCACGCCGACCAGATGGTCCGCGGCGTGGTCGAGCTGCCCCACGGCACCGGCAAGACCGTGCGCGTCTGCGTGCTGGCCAAGGCCGCCAAGGCCGACGAGGCCCGCGCCGCCGGCGCCGACATCGTCGGAGACGACGAGCTGGCCGCCGAGATCCAGAACGGCCGCATGGACTTCGACCGCGTCATCGCCACCCCCGACATGATGGGTGTGGTCGGTCGCCTCGGTAAGGTGCTCGGCCCGCGCGGCCTGATGCCGAACCCCAAGCTCGGCACCGTCACCGTCAACGTGTCCGAGGCGGTTCGCGCCGCCAAGGCCGGCCAGGTGCAGTTCCGCGTCGAGAAGGCCGGTATCGTTCACGCCGGCGTCGGCAAGGCCTCGTTCGGCGAGGACAAGCTGGTCGAGAACATCAAGGCGTTCGTCGACGCCATCCAGAAGGCCAAGCCCCAGGGCGCCAAGGGCACCTACGTCAAGAAGGTGTCGCTGTCGTCGACCATGGGCCCGGGCGTCAAGCTGGACACCGCGACCATCGCGTAATGAATTTCCCCTCCCTCGGGAGGGGATGCGGAGTGCCCCTCGGGGCACTCCAACCTGTCCGAGACCGTAGGTGTCCCGAGGCCATGCCGGCCAAGGGGCTTGATGGGGATGTCCCGCCTGCGCAGACAGAGGTGAAACCGTTCCTCCCGCACCCGCGGGTGAAAACGGCTTGAAGCTTCTGGGACAGGCCACCGGCTCCGCCGGCTGGTCCGCCAGCGACGGAGCCTTGGGCAAGGACCCCGGGACCGACCGTTTGCGGCCGAACCCGGGATTTGAGTACGGAGACGAAAGTGGACCGGAACCAAAAGAAGGAATGGGTCGGGTCGCTTCATGGCACGCTGGGCGATGCGTCCGTCGTCGTCGTCACCCATTACATGGGTCTGACGGTGGCGCAGATGACCGATCTGCGTTCCAAGATGCGGGCTGCCGGCGCCAGCTTCAAGGTGACCAAGAACCGGCTCACCCGTCTCGCCCTTGCGGGGACCGCCTATGAGGGCCTCGCCGACCTGTTCAAGGGTCCGACCGCGATTGCCTTTTCGAAGGATCCGGTCGCGGCCGCCAAGGTCGCCGTCGACTATGCCAAGACCAATGACAAGCTGGTGATCCTGGGTGGATCGCTGGATGGCAAGGCTCTGGGCGTCGATGGTGTCAAGGCGCTTGCCACCCTGCCGTCGCTCGACGAGCTGCGTGGCCGCCTTGTCGGCATGCTCCAGACCCCGGCTACCCGTATCGCTGCCGTGCTGCAGGCGCCCGCTGGCCAGATGGCCAGGGTCCTTCGCGCGAAGGCGGAAAAGAGCGAAGCCGCGTGAGAATCGACTACCAATCCCAAACTTCAAGCCTTATTTAGGAGTCTACAATGGCTGATCTCGCCAAGCTGGTCGACGAGCTGTCGACCCTGACCGTTCTGGAGGCCGCCGAGCTCTCGAAGATGCTCGAGGAGAAGTGGGGCGTTTCCGCCGCCGCTCCGGTCGCCGTTGCCGCCGCCCCGGCTGCCGGCGCCGCCGCTCCGGCCGCCGAAGAGAAGACCGAGTTCGAGGTCGTCCTGGCCGACGCCGGCGACAAGAAGATCAACGTCATCAAGGAGGTCCGCGCGATCACCGGCCTCGGCCTGAAGGAGGCCAAGGATCTGGTCGAAGGCGCTCCGAAGACCGTCAAGGAAGGCGTGTCGAAGGACGAGGCCGAGAAGATCAAGAAGGTTCTCGAAGAGGCCGGTGCCAAGGTTCAGGTCAAGTAACCTGCCTTTCTGGAACCCAGAGCTCCAGGGGCCGGACGCGGTGGCGGTCGACGCCGCCGCGTTCCGGCCCGCTGGCGCTTGTGAAACCGTCCGGCCCCTCCGGGCGGCGCGTATTGGTTTTTGAATTTATCTTTCGGGCGGGTGGCTGGCCTGTCCGTGGTCCCTTTTCCGGGGCCGGAACCGACATGAGGACGAGGAGCGGCAATGGCTAAATCCTATACGGGTCGGAAGCGTGTGCGCAAAAGCTTCGGACGTATCCCCTCGGTTGCGCCGATGCCCAATCTGATCGAGGTGCAGAAGAGCTCCTACGATCACTTCCTTCAGATGGACGTCCTGCCCGAAAAGCGCGCCAACGTCGGGCTGCAGGAAGTCTTCAAGTCCGTCTTCCCGATCAAGGACTTTTCCGAGCGCGGCACGCTGGAGTTCGTCAAGTACGAGCTCGAGCAGCCCAAGTACGACGTCGAGGAGTGCCAGCAGCGCGGCATGACCTTCGCGGCGCCGCTCAAGGTCACCCTGCGCCTGGTGGTGTGGGACATCGACGAGGACACCGGCGCGCGGTCCATCCGCGACATCAAGGAGCAGGACGTCTACATGGGCGACATGCCCCTGATGACGGCCAACGGCACCTTCGTCATCAACGGCACCGAGCGCGTCATCGTCAGCCAGATGCACCGCAGCCCGGGCGTGTTCTTCGACCATGACAAGGGCAAGACGCATTCGTCGGGCAAGTACCTGTTCGCCGCCCGCGTCATCCCCTATCGCGGCTCCTGGCTCGACTTCGAGTTCGACGCCAAGGACTTGGTCTATGTCCGCATCGACCGCCGCCGCAAGCTGCCCGTGACCACGCTGCTCTACGCGCTGGACGGGCTGGCGACCCAGCATCTGCGCGAGGCCCGCAAGGCCGAGGGCCGTGGCCTGGAGCTCGGCGAGCTCCGCGGCATGACCTCCGAAGAGATCCTCGACTATTTCTACGACAAGATCACCTACACCCGCGGCCCGAAGGGCTGGAAGACCGTCTTCCACCCCGAGCGCATGCGCGGCGTCAAGCTGATCAGCGACCTGATCGACGCCAAGACCGGCGAGAAGGTGGCCGAGGCCGGCACCAAGATGACCCCCCGCCTGGGCAAGAAGCTCAAGGAGCAGGGCGTCGAGGAGATCCTGGTCACCGCCGAGGACTTGGTCGGCCAGTTCGTCGGCGAGGACATCGTCAACCCCGCCACCGGCGAGATCTACGCCGAGGCCGGCGAGGAGCTGACCGCCAATGGCCTGGGCGAGTTGGAGAAGGCGGGCGTCACCGAACTGCCGACTCTCGCCATCGACCACATCAACGTCGGTCCCTACATCCGCAACACGCTGGCCATCGACAAGAACTCGTGCCGCGAGGAAGCGCTGATCGACATCTACCGCGTCATGCGTCCCGGCGAGCCGCCGACGCTCGAGACCGCGGAAGCGCTTTTCCAGGGCCTGTTCTTCGACGCCGAGCGCTATGACCTGTCGGCGGTCGGCCGCGTCAAGATGAACTCGCGCCTGAACTTCTCCGACAAGGAGGTGCCCGACACCACCCGCGTGCTCCGCAAGGAAGACATCCTGGCGGTCATCAAGGTGCTGGTCGAGCTCAAGGACGGCAAGGGCGAGATCGACGACATCGACCACCTCGGCAACCGCCGCGTCCGCTCGGTCGGCGAGCTGATGGAGAACCAGTACCGCGTCGGCCTGCTGCGCATGGAGCGTGCCATCCGCGAGCGCATGTCCTCGGTGGACATCGACTCGGTGATGCCGCACGACCTGATCAACGCCAAGCCGGCGGCGGCCGCCGTGCGCGAGTTCTTCGGCTCGTCGCAGCTGTCGCAGTTCATGGACCAGACCAACCCGCTGTCCGAGATCACCCACAAGCGCCGCCTGTCGGCCCTGGGCCCGGGCGGTCTGACCCGCGAGCGCGCCGGCTTCGAGGTGCGCGACGTGCACCCGACCCATTACGGCCGCATCTGCCCGATCGAGACGCCGGAAGGCCCGAACATCGGCCTGATCAACTCGCTGGCCACCTACGCCCGCGTCAACCAGTACGGCTTCATCGAGGCCCCGTACCGTCGCGTCGTCGATGGCCGCGTGACCGACGAGGTGCTGTACCTGTCGGCCATGGAAGAGGGCCGCTACACCATCGCCCAGGCCAACTCGGAGCTCGATGCCGAGGGCCGCTTCGTCCATGACCTGGTGTCGTGCCGTCAGGCCGGCGAATTCGTCATGGTGCCGCCCACCGAGATCAACATGATCGACGTGTCGCCGAAGCAGCTGGTCTCGGTCGCCGCGGCGCTGATCCCGTTCCTCGAGAACGACGACGCCAACCGCGCGCTGATGGGTTCGAACATGCAGCGTCAGGCGGTTCCCCTGATCCGCGCCGAGGCGCCGCTGGTCGGCACCGGCATGGAGCAGGCGGTGGCGCGTGACTCGGGCGCGGCGATCACCGCCAAGCGCACCGGCATCGTCGACCAGGTCGACGCCACCCGCGTCGTGATCCGCGCCACCGAGGACGTGGCCGCGCACGAATCGGGCGTCGACATCTACAACCTGCTGAAGTTCCAGCGCTCCAACCAGAACACCTGCATCACGCAGAAGCCGCTGGTGAAGGTGGGCGACCGCATCCGCAAGGGCGACATCATCGCCGACGGCCCCAGCACCCAGCTGGGCGAGCTGGCGCTGGGCCGCAACGTGCTGGTCGCGTTCATGCCCTGGAACGGCTACAACTTCGAGGACTCCATCCTCATCTCCGAGCGCATCGTCCGCGACGACGTGTTCACCTCGATCCACATCGAGGAATTCGAGGTCATGGCCCGCGACACCAAGCTGGGCCAGGAGGAAATCACCCGCGACATTCCCAACGTGGGTGAAGAGGCCCTGAAGAACCTGGACGAGGCCGGCATCGTCTACATCGGCGCCGAGGTCAAGCCGGGCGACATCCTGGTGGGCAAGGTGACGCCGAAGGGCGAATCGCCGATGACCCCCGAGGAGAAGCTGCTGCGCGCCATCTTCGGCGAGAAGGCTTCCGACGTCCGCGACACCAGCCTGCGTCTGCCCCCGGGCGTCACCGGCACCATCGTCGAAGTCCGCGTCTTCTCGCGGCGCGGCGTCGAGAAGGACGAGCGTGCGCTCGCCATCGAGCGGGCCGAGATCGAGCGTCTGGCCAAGGACCGCGACGACGAGCGCGCCATCCTCGAGCGGTCGTTCTACGCCCGCCTCAAGGACCTGGTGGTCGGCAAGAAGGTGGTCTCGGGCCCCAAGGGCGTGAAGGCCGGTCAGGCCGTGTCCGAGGACATGCTGGCCGAGCTGCATTCCAGCGCCTGGCGCAACCTGGCGGTCGACGACGACGCGGTGATGGCCGACGTCGAGCAGCTCAAGCGCGCCTTCGACGCCGCCGTCGATCGCCTGCAGGCCCGCTTCGAGAACAAGGTCGAGAAGCTGCAGCGCGGCGACGAGCTGCCGCCCGGCGTGATGAAGATGGTCAAGGTGTTCGTCGCGGTGAAGCGCAAGCTGCAGCCGGGCGACAAGATGGCCGGCCGTCACGGCAACAAGGGCGTCATCTCCCGCATCGTTCCGCTGGAGGACATGCCCTACCTGGAGGACGGCCAGCAGGTCGACGTGGTGCTGAACCCGCTGGGCGTGCCGTCGCGCATGAACGTCGGTCAGATCCTCGAGACCCACCTGGGATGGGCGGCCGCCGGCCTTGGCCAGCAGATCGGGCAGATGCTCGATTCGTACCGCCACGGCAAGGCCACGGTCGACGACCTCAAGGGCAAGCTCAAGTACGCCTACGGCGAGAAGGTCTACGCCGAGGACATCGCCGACATGGGCGCCGAGGAGATCCTCGACCTGTCCAACAACCTGCGGCCGGGTGTGCCCTTCGCATCCCCGGTGTTCGACGGTGCGCGCGAAAGCGACATCTGCGAGGCGCTGGAGCTGGCGGGGCGGCATCGCTCGGGCCAGGTCACCCTGTTCGACGGCCGCACCGGCGAGCCCTTCGACCGCCGGGTCACCGTCGGCTACATCTACATGCTGAAGCTGCACCATCTGGTGGACGACAAGATCCACGCGCGCTCCATCGGCCCGTATTCGCTCGTCACCCAGCAGCCGCTGGGCGGTAAGGCCCAGTTCGGCGGCCAGCGTTTCGGTGAAATGGAAGTGTGGGCCCTCGAGGCCTACGGCGCAGCCTACACGCTGCAGGAGATGCTCACGGTCAAGTCGGACGACGTGTCCGGCCGCACCAAGGTCTACGAGGCGATCGTCCGCGGCGACGACAACTTCGAGGCTGGCATCCCCGAGTCCTTCAACGTTCTGGTCAAGGAGCTCCGCTCGCTCGGCCTCAACGTCGAACTGACGCAGCGGAACTACTGAGAACAGCACGTAACCCGGGGCGGGGCGGCGGACAGCCGCCCCGCCGCACCCCCGAAAGGTCACGCGGGAGCAGGTCATGAATGAACTGATGAAGATCTTCGGTCAGGCGAGCGGCACGCAGTCCTTCGACCAGATCCGTATCTCGATCGCCTCCCCCGAGCGCATCCGCTCGTGGTCGTATGGCGAGATCAAGAAGCCCGAGACCATCAACTACCGGACCTTCAAGCCGGAGCGCGACGGCCTGTTCTGCGCCCGTATCTTCGGTCCGATCAAGGACTACGAGTGCTTGTGCGGCAAGTACAAGCGCATGAAGTATCGCGGCATCATCTGCGAGAAGTGCGGCGTCGAAGTGACGCTGGCCAAGGTCCGGCGCGAGC
>JBLNCP010000056.1:0-92206 GCA_050260775.1 Solirubrobacterales bacterium
CGGGCCCGCGCCGCACCCGCCTGGTGGGTAGGGCCGCCCCGCTAACCCACCGACAACACCCGCTCGCCACGCCGCGCCGCCGCCACCCGGGGGGCGGCGGCGCCAGTGCTGGCCCCGAACAGGCCAAGCGGCAGGGCGCGCAGACCGTCGTCGGCGTCGGCCACGGCCACCGCCTGCTCCAGGCGCTGGGCCAGCAGGGGGATGTCGAAGACGTTGTCGCGCGATTGCGCCTCCTCCGCCGTCAGCAGATCGAACAGCAGGGTCGCCAGCCGGTGGCTGCCGAGCACCTGAGCGACGTGCGTGTTGCGGGGACTGAGGCGGCTGCTGCCGCTGCCGTGGGCGAAGATCACCAGGCCGCGCGCCCGCATGGGCATTCGCAGCGCGCCGTGCAGACCCAAGGGACCGATGGTCACGGAATGGACGCCGGCGTCCATGGTGGGTCCTCCCCCTGCCCGTGTTGCCCCCATCTTCGGAGGCCGGCGGCCGGCCGGCACTAATGCAGGTTAATGACCGCCATCGGGGATGCGCGCATGCCGGGGCAGACCGGGGCTGGGTTTGCGAGAGGGCCCGATGATGTTCATGGACCGCGCCGATGCCGGACGCCAGTTGGCGGCGGCGCTCCTCCACCTGAAAGGGGAACAGCCGGTGGTGCTGGCCCTGCCCCGTGGCGGCGTGCCCGTGGCGTCCGAGGTGGCCAGGATCCTGCAGGCGCCGCTGGACCTGATGCTGGTGCGCAAGATCGGCGCGCCCGGGCACGAGGAATACGGGATCGGCGCGGTCGCCGACGGCGCCCAACCGGTGGTGTGGATCGACCACGAGGCCGCCGCCCTGGTGGGAGCAAGCGACGCCTGGATCGACAGGCAGACGGCCCGCGAGCTGGGCGAGATCGAGCGGCGGCGAACCCTGTGGCTGGGCGGGCGCCCGCCCGTCGCGGTGGAACAGGCCACGGCCATCTTGGTCGATGACGGAATCGCCACCGGCGGCACCATGCGGGCGGCGCTCCGGTCGCTGCGCCGGCGCGCTCCCCGGCGGGTGGTGATGGCGGTGCCGGTGGCGCCGCCCGACACCCTGGCCGACCTGGAAGCCGAGGCGGACGAGACCGTGTGCCTGTTCGCGCCGCCGCTCTTCCATGCCGTCGGGATGTTCTACGAGGACTTCCACCAATTGACCGACGACGAGGTGGCCGGCCTTCTCGAGGAAGCGGGATCCTTTGCCGCGGGACCCTAGTCCGGCGACGGCTCCTCCCGTTCCACATCCGGCTCGTCGTCGCGGGTCGCCGGCTCGTCGAAGGCGGGCGGGGTCTGGTCGGGGTATTCCTCGGGCATCTCCTCGGGAGCCTGGTCGGGGATGTCGCGCGGGGGGCGCCGGGGGGGAGGCTGGATGGTCATCGGCAAGCTTCCTGCAGGAAACCGGAGCCTTCATCGGGCGCCCATGGGCACATGGCGGGATCGATGCCGGCCACCTCGAACAGGCGGACCGGATCGAGGATCCGGAACAGGCCGTTGCCGTAATCGATGACGCCCTTGCTGCGGAGATCGCCCAGCATCCGGTTGGTATGGATCGGCGTCAGCCCGGTGGCATCGGCGATCAGCGGCTGGGTCAGGGGCAGACGCAATTCCTCGCCCCGCACGCTGGGGGCCCGGCGCCTCAGCCGGTAGAACAGCTCCAGCAGCAGGGCGGCGATCCGTTCCTGCGCGGTCTTGCGGCCGATGCTGGTGATGCGCTCGTAGGCCAGGTGCTCGTCGACCGAGAGCATGGCCGCCAGCCCGAGGGCGAACTCGGCATGATCGCGAGCGAAGGCGAACAGACGCCGCCGCGGGATCACGCACAGTTCGACGCGGTTGATGGCCTGGGCCCCGAACGTGGAGGCATGGCTGTTCGCGGTGAAGCCGACCAGGTCGCCGGGGATGGCGAACTGGATGATCTGGCGGCGGCCGTCCTCCAGGATCTCGTACAGGAACGCCCAGCCGTCGAGGATGTTGAACACCTCTTCCAGCGGCTCGCCCTGGCTGAAAAGGTCCTCGCCGGCCGCGACGCGGCGGGGCAGCTCGCGCATCTTTTCCAAACGCGGCAGCTCGGCGTCCGGCACGGTGCTGCACATGCCGCGCGCCCGGATCGGGCAGGTGCGACAGCTCCGGCTCGGAATGACGATGGTGCCGGCTCCGACCATGGAATCGCCCCACACTGGGATGACGCTTGCGAAGATATCGCCCCCGCGAAACCCCGGCGTAGACCGCTATTGGAGGTAGGAGCCCTCTGCGCTGCCTTTCGACCGAAAGCGACACCCCGGTCGATGCCGGCGGGATACGCCTTAACGTGGATTAGTGCGATGCGGCGGCCGGGTGGCAGGCTTGATGCCCCACCGGCGAAAGGACGGACATGACCGGCTCGGCTTCCGACGACGACCTCTTCCGGGTGCGGACGCGGCGCGACCGCCTGTTCGGATTGTGGGCGGCCCGCCAACTCGGCCTCGACGGCGGCAACGCGCTGGCCTACGCGGCCGAAATCACCGATGCCGACGCCGAAGGCGGCGAGCGGGGGATGATCGCCAAGGTGGTCGCCGACTTCCGGCGCGAACAGACGCTGGTCGATGCCGGCACGGTCGAGCGCCAGCTGAAGGATTGCGAGAACCAGGCGCGACGCCCGCTGACCTAGGAATCAGTCCTCGTCCTCCCCGCTCTCCTCGGCGTCGGCGACGCTCTTCTTCACGGCGAGGAAGCTGTCGGGAGTGACCGAGATCGAATCGATGCCGGCATCGACCAACAGGGCGGCGTAGGCCGGCCGGTTGCTGGGCGCCTGCCCGCAGAACCCCACCTTGCAGCCATGGGCATGGGCCCGCTCGATCAGCTCGCGGATGGACGTGGTGACCGCCTCGTCCTGCTCGTCGAACAGCGAGGCCAGGATCTCGGATTCGCGGTCGACCCCCAGGGTCAGCTGGGTGAGGTCGTTGCTGCCGATGGAGAAGCCGTCGAAACGCGCGGCGAAGCGGTGGGCGAGGATGACGTTGGAGGGGATCTCGCACATCACGTAGACCTCGAGCCCGTCCTCGCCGCGGACCAGACCGTTCTCCGCCATCACCGCCAGCACGCGGTCGGCTTCCGCCGGGGTGCGGCAGAACGGGATCATCACCACCACGTTGGCCAGGCCCATCTCGCCGCGCACGCGGCGGATGGCGCGGCATTCCAGCGCGAAGCCCTGGCGATAGCCCTCGCTGTAGTAGCGGCAGGCTCCGCGCCAACCGATCATCGGATTCTCCTCCTTGGGCTCGAACGCGGCGCCGCCGATCAGCGCGGCATACTCGTTGGTCTTGAAGTCGCTCATCCGCACGATCACCGGGTTGGGGTGGTGGGCGGCGGCGATGCGGGCGATGCCCTCGGCCAGACGGTCGACGAAATAGGCCGATTTGTCGGCGTAGCCCCGGGTAAGCTCGGCCACCTGCGCGCGCGCCTGCGGGGCGAGACGATCGAAGTGAACCAGCGCCAGCGGGTGGATGCGGATCAGGTTGGCGATGATGAATTCCATCCGCGCCAGGCCGACGCCGTCGGCCGGCAGCCGCCACCAGCGCAGGGCGGCGGCGGGATTGGCCAGGTTCAGCATCACCTTGGTCTGCGTCGGGGGGATGGCCCCCAGATCGAGCTCGACGCTCTCCACCGTGGCGGCGCCGTCGGTGACGAAGCCGCGATCGCCCTCGGCGCAGGACACGGTGATCATCCGCCCGTCGTCGACGGCCTTGGTCCCCGTCCCGGTGCCCACCACCGCCGGCACGCCCAGTTCACGGCTGACGATGGCGGCATGCGAGGTGCGCCCGCCGTGGTCGGTGACGATGGCGGCGGCCCGCTTCATCACCGGCACCCAATCGGGGTCGGTGGCCTCGGCGACCAGGATGGCCCCGCTCGGGAAGCGGTCGCTTTCCGCCGGGCTGGCCAGCCGGCAGGCCTTGCCCACCGCCGCCGCCTCCCCGACCGCGATGCCCTCGGCCAGGCGCGGGCCCGCCCCGGTCACGCGGTAGCTGCGCAAGGCGCCGGCCTCGCGGCGGGACTGCACCGTTTCGGGGCGGGCCTGGACGATGTAGAGCCGCCCGGTCTCGCCGTCCTTGGCCCATTCCAGATCCATGGGACAGCCGTAATGGCGCTCGACGGCGACGGCCCAGCGGGCCAGGGCGAGCACCTCGGCGTCGGCCAGCACCAGCCGGCGCCGTTCGTCAGGCGTCGTCGCCTCCAACCGGGTATGGCCGCCGGCGCCATAGACCAGCTTGTGACGCTTGTCACCGGCGGCGCGGGCGATGATGGGGACCACTTCGGGCCGGTCCAGCAGCGGCTTGAACACCACGTACTCGTCGGGATCGACCGTGCCCTGCACCACCGTCTCGCCGAGCCCCCAGGCGCCGTTGATCAGGACGGTGCCGGGAAAGCCGGTCTCGGTATCGATGGTGAACATCACCCCGGCCGAGGCCTTGTCGGACCGCACCATCTTCTGCACGCCGACCGAGAGGGCGACCTTCATGTGGTCGAAGGCGTGGACCTCGCGGTAGGTGATGGCGCGGTCGGTGAACAGCGAGGCGAAGCAACGGCGACAGGCATCGACCAGGGCCTCCTCGCCCCGGACGTTGAGGAAGGTTTCCTGCTGCCCGGCGAAGCTCGCTTCGGGCAGGTCCTCGGCGGTGGCGCTGGAGCGCACGGCGACGTCGGGGGCGGCGCGGCCGAGGCGCCGGCCCAGGTCAGCGTAGAAGCGGCGGACCGCCTGCAGCACCGCCGCGGGCATGACAGCTTTGACGATCAGGTGGCGGATCTCCTCGCCGGCAGCGTGCAGCGGCATCCGCCCGTCGCGATGGGCGGCCAGACGCTCGGCGATGGGCGGCCCGAGCTCGTTCTCGGACAGGAACAGGCGGTAGGCGGCGGCCGTCAGCGCGAAGCCCGGCGGCACCTCGATGCCGGCCCCGGCGAGGGTGGACAGCATCTCCCCTAGCGAGGCGTTCTTGCCGCCGACCTGGGCAACATCGGTTCTGCGGACCTCATCCAGCCAGCGAACCAGGATCTCGCCGTGTTCCATGGGCCACTCCTCCGCACCCGGTCACAGGCGTTCGACGTTGAGGTCACGCCGCCGACGGCCGGTCTCACCGGGCCGCCGGAAGTCCCAGACCAGCTCGGGCAGGCGCCGCTCCGGCACCGGGGCCTCGTTCGCGAACCAACGCTCCATCTCCTGGAGGGTGTGGGCGGCGGCGCCCCAGTAGGTCTTGGCCAGCCACAGCGGCAGGAGCATCGGTGTAGGCGGCAAGGTCATGGCCGGGGCCTCGGTTTCCCCGGCCTCGCCCTCGGAGCGGGGACCGGGGATCACGTCCGAGATCTCGCCCGCGACCTCGACCAGCTGCCTGCGGTGCTTGAGGTATTCCTCGCGATAGGAGACCACCACCTCCTCGGGCACCCCGTCGGCGCGCATCCTGGCGCTCACGTCCTCGATGGCGAGGTCCGCCGCCTCGTCGGGCCATTTGCCGTCAGAGATCTCCTTGGACATCGCCGCGAAGGTCTGGGTGGCGAGCTGATCATAGAACCGCTCCCAATGCCGGGGGTCGCGCAGCCACCGCATCCATTCCACGCGCTCCCTGGCCCGTCCTGCTCCGGCTCTCCTGGACATGGTGCCCTCCGCCAAAAGCCGCATCCTGCCCCCGCGGAAAGCGGCGCGGCTTAACCTAGTTTAGGTCCGGCGCGGCAGGCTTCGGCAGACTCGCGGAGGATCACCCCGTTCGAGGAAGGGGTCATGGAGATCTGCCGCACCGACGTCCTGCTGGTGGTCGACATCCAGAACGATTTCTGCCCCGGCGGCGCCCTGCCGGTGATCCGGGGCGACGAGGTGGTGGCCCCCATCCTGCGTCTGGCCCACGCGTTCGAGCACGTCCTGCTGACCCAGGACTGGCACCCGGCGGACCATGCCTCCTTCGCCAGCGCGCACCCGGGCCGCCAGCCCTTCGAGATCGTCGACATGCCCTACGGCGAACAGCGCCTGTGGCCCGACCACTGCGTCCAGGGCACCCGCGGCGCCGAGTTCCATCCGTCGTTCACGTTGCCCAAGGCCGAACTGGTAATCCGCAAGGGGTTCCGCCGCGACATCGATTCCTACTCCGCCTTCGTCGAGAACGACCGCACCACCCCCACCGGCCTGACCGGCTATCTGCGTGAGCGAGGGTTCACTCGCGTGTTTCTCGCCGGCCTGGCCACCGATTATTGCGTGCGCTATTCGGCCATCGACGCGCGCCATCACGGCTTCGCGGTGATGGTGATCGAGGATGCCTGCCGCCCCATCGGCACCGGCCAGGCTTACCTGCGCGCCATGGACGAGGTGCGGGCGGTCGGCGCCGTCCTGATCCAGGAAGCCCAGATCGCGGTGCCGGCCTGACCACCCGGTGCCGGCCCGGCACGGACGACGCAGCCGGGCCTCCCCCTTGTCGGCCGCCCCCGGTGCCGCCAAATGCCTGACGAATTGGCGCGCTCACAGGTCAGGCAGAAGGAGGCTCCACGGTGAACAGAGGCGACGTATCCACCGGCCCGACGGGCCGGCGAGACCGGATGATCCAGGAACATGTGCACGACCCCTACCGTATGCGCCGGAAGCCGGAGGGGCCGCTGGCGTGCCCGCGCTGCAGCGCCGTCTACGACGACGGCCGCTGGCGCTGGGCCGAGCACGCCCCGGCCGGCATGGCCGAGGAGGTCTGTCCGGCCTGCCGCCGGATCGCCGACGACTGCCCCGCCGGCATCATCGAGATCGAGGGAATGTTCGCGGAAGCCCACCGCGAGGAAATCCGGGGCCTGCTGCGCAACGAGGCCGAGGCCGAGGCGCGCGAGCATCCCATGAACCGGGTGCTGGCCATGGTCACGCACGACGGCGGGATGAAGGTCACCACCACCGACCTCCATCTTGCCCGGCGCCTGGGCGAAGCGCTTCACCGCGCCTTCCACGGCGAGCTGAGCCTCGATTACGCCAAGGAGGAATACCTGCTCCGGGTCCGCTGGGTGCGGTAGGCGCCGGCGCCTCCCCACCCGCCAGGCCGTCGATTCTCCGCCCGAATTTCGCCGGCCGAGTCCGGCCGAGAACCTCGCGCGGCCTTCTTGCAGATGGCGGCATGCCGGTCTTCCAGACAATTTCGCCGACCATCAATACGCGAATTGATGGCCGCCTTGACAAACCGCACCCTGAGCGTGCTTGTTATAAGCATGCGCATAGAAAACACCTTTGGCTTTCTGACCCACGACGTGGCCCGGCTGATGGGCAAGCGGTTCGACCAGCTTGCCGGCAGCCTTGGCCTGTCGCGGGCCCAGGCCAAGGCCATCGCCTACCTGATCCGCAACGAGGGCATCAACCAGGCAGGGCTTGCCGAACTTCTCGACGTCGAGCCGATCAGCCTGACCCGCCTGCTCGACCGGATGGAGGCGGCTGGCTGGATCGAGCGGCGGCCGCATCCGGCCGACCGCCGCGCCCGGTGCGTCTACGTCACGGACAAGGTGCGCCCGGTATTCGCGCGCATCCGTGAGATTGCCGCGCAGGTTCGCGCCCAGGCCCTCGCCGGCCTGTCGGACCAGGAGGCCGCGCAACTGACGGCCCTCATGGAGCGGGTGCACGCAAACCTGTCGGACCGCGAGTGCCCCGCCCAAGAGGCCGCCTGTTTATGTTCACACGGCGAGGAAGAGGCCGGGCCGTCGGCCCGTCCCTCTCGCCGTCCCCGCCCACCCCGCCGTTCGGATTCATGATGCCGCGCTCGCTGCCCCCCATCCGTCTGCTCGCAATCATCGCCATCGTCGCGGCCATCGGCCTCGTCGCCGGCCTGCTGTCCTTTGGCCCTTCCGGTTCCGGCCAGGCGCAGCAGAAGCCGGGCGCCGCGCCGCCGGCGCCGCCGGTGACGGTCTCCGCCCCCCTGAAGCGCGAAATCACCGACTGGAACGAGTTCACCGGCCAGTTCGCGCCGGTGGACTACGTCGAGGTGCGGGCCCGTGTCAGCGGCTACCTCACCGAGGTGGATTTCACCGACGGCCAGATGGTGCAGAAGGGCGACCTGCTGTTCGTCATCGATCCGCGCCCGTTCGAGATCGCGCTCGCCTCGGCCCGCGCGCGCCTGGACCAGGCTACGTCCTCCCGCGAATTCGCCAGCCGGCAGTTGGGCCGCGCCGACGAGCTCAAGCGGCGCGACTTCACCCCCCAGAGCCTGCTCGATCAGCGCCAGAGCGAGTCCAAGGGGGCCGGCGCCGCCCTCGATGCCGCCCGCGCCGCGGTGCGCGAGGCCGAGCTGAACCTGCAGTTCACCCGGGTGACCGCGCCGGTCGCCGGCCGCGTCAGCGCCCGCCAGATCAGCATCGGCAACCTGGTCAGCGCCGGCGGTGGCGGCGGCAACAGCGGCGGCGGCACCCTGCTGACCACCATCGTTTCGCAGGACCCGCTGTACTTCAATTTCGACATGAGCGAGGCCGAATTCCTGGCCTTCCAGCGGTGGCGCGGCAGCAAGAGCGCCAGCGGCGGCGAAATGGCCGTGCCGGTGCAACTGCGCCAGATGGACCAGACCGACTGGACGCTGCAGGGCGAGCTGACCTTCATCGACAACCAGGTGGACCGCACCAGCGGCACCATCCGCGCCCGCGCCACCCTGGCCAATCCCGAGCACCTGATCGCCCCGGGCAGCTTCGGCCGCATCCGCATGCCGTCGTCGGCGCCCTACGAGGCGCTGCTGGTGCCCGACACCTCGGTGGTCACCGACCAGAACCGCAAGATCCTGCTGACGGTGGCGCCTGACGGCACGGTGGTGCCCAAGCCGGTGACGGTGGGCCCGCTCAGCGACGGCCTCCGGGTGGTGCGCTCGGGCATCACCGCCGAGGACCAGGTCATCGTCAACGGCATCATCCGCGCCCGTCCCGGCGCCAAGGTCACGGCGCAGCCGGGCAGCATCGGCGGGCAGCCGCAGCCCGCGGCCGCCCCCGCCGCCGGCAAGTAAAGGATCAGGGAATGCGCCTTTCCCACTTCTTCATCGACCGGCCGATCTTCGCGACGGTGGTATCGCTGCTGATCACCATCATCGGCGCCATCTCGTACTTCACCCTGCCGGTCGCCCAGTATCCCGAGATCGCGCCGCCGACCATCATCGTCTCGGCGTCGTATCCGGGCGCCGCGGCGCAGGTGGTCGCCGACACCGTCGCCACGCCGCTGGAACAGCAGATCAACGGCGTCGAGAACATGCTTTACATGAGCAGCCAGGCCACCGGCGACGGCAACCTCCGGCTGACCATCACCTTCGCGCTCGGCACCAATCTCGACACCGCCCAGGTGCTGGTGCAGAACCGCGTCGCCATCGCCCAGGCCCGCCTGCCCGACGACGTCAAGCGCATCGGCGTCACCGTGGCCAAGAACTCGCCCGACATGCTGATGGTCGTCCACCTCAACTCGCCGGACGGCTCGCGCGACCAGCTCTACCTCTCCAATTACGCCACCCTGCAGATCATGGACGTGCTGGCCCGCCTCGACGGCGTCGGCGACGTGCGTGTGTTCGGCGCCCGCGACTACGCCATGCGCGTGTGGCTGGACCCCGAGAAGGCGGCCGCCCGCAACCTCACCGCCGGCGAGGTCGTGCGCGCCCTGCAATCGCAGAACGTGCAGGTCGCCGCCGGCGTGCTCAACGCGCCCCCCATGCCCGACCAGGGCGCGTTCCAGCTCAGCGTGCAGACGCAAGGCCGCCTGGCCGATCCCGAGCAGTTCGGCAACGTCATCGTCAAGACCGACGCCGACGGCCGCGTCACCCGCCTCAAGGACATCGCCCGCGTCGAACTGGGGGCGCAGGACTACAGCCTGAACGGCTACCTCGACCGCCGTCCGGCGGTGCCGATTGCCATCTTCCAGCGGCCGGGCTCCAACGCCCTGGCCACCGCCGACCGCATCCTCAACAAGATGAACGAGCTGTCGAGGACCTTCCCCTCGGGGGTCCGCTACGACGTGCCCTACAACCCGACCCAGTTCATCGCCCAGTCGGTGTCGGCGGTGAACCACACCATCTTCGAGGCGGTGGTGCTGGTGGTGATCGTGGTGGTGCTGTTCCTGCAGACCTGGCGGGCCTCGATCATTCCCATCGTCGCCATCCCGGTCTCGCTGGTCGGCACCTTCGCCGTGCTGACCGCCATGGGCTACTCGCTCAACAACCTGTCGCTGTTCGGGCTGGTGCTGGCGGTGGGCATCGTGGTCGACGACGCCATCGTCGTGGTGGAGAACGTCGAGCGCAACATCCGCGAGGGCATGAGTCCCAGGAACGCCGCCCACGTCACCATGGACGAGGTCGGCAGCGCGCTGATCTCCATCGCCCTGGTGCTGTGCGCGGTGTTCATCCCCGCCGCCTTCATCCCGGGCATCTCGGGCGCCTTCTTCCGCCAGTTCGCGGTGACCATCGCCGCCTCGACGGTCATCTCGCTGATCGTGTCCCTGACCCTGTCGCCGGCCCTGTGCGCGCTGCTGTTCAAGCCGCACCAGCTGCACGACATCCATCAGGTCCCGGCGTGGGTGCGGCCGGGCATCGCCTTCTTCCGCGGCTTCAACCGCGGTTTCGAGCGCCTGTCCGGCGGCTATGGCAGCCTGACCCGCCGCGTGGTGCGCATGGCCGCCATCATGCTGCTGATCTACGGCGGCCTGATCGCGATCACCGGCTACCAGTTCCTGTCGACGCCCAAGGGCTTCATCCCCGACCAGGACCAGGGCTACCTGATCAACATCGTGCAGTTGCCGGCCGGCTCGTCGCTGTCGCGCACCGACGCGGCGGTGAAGCGTGCGGTCGACATCATGCTGGACACCCCCGGCGTGGCCCACGCGGTGCCGTTCACCGGTCTCGACGCCTCGACCTTCACCAACGCGTCCAACTCGGCGGCCATTTTCACCACCCTGAAGCCGTTCGAGGAGCGCGCCGGCCAAGGGCTGCATTCCTCGGTGATCGCCGCCGACCTCAAGAAGCGCCTCGGCGTCATCCAGGAGGCGATGATCATCACCGTCCAGCCGCCGCCGGTGCGCGGCATCGGCAGTGCCGGCGGCTTCAAGATGATCCTGCAGGACAAGTCCGGACGCGGGTCGAAGGCGCTGGAGGAGGTGGCCACCGACATGATGATGGCGGCCAACAAGATCCCCGGCCTCGCCAACGTCTTCACCCTGTTCAACACCCGCACCCCCAACGTCTTCGCCGACATCGACCGGGTGCGCTCGCAGATGCTGGGCGTGCCGGCCGACCGGGTCAACGAGGCGCTGCAGGTCTATCTCGGCTCGACCTTCGTCAACGAGTTCAACTTCCTCGGCCGTACCTACCGCGTGACGGCGCAGGCCGACGCCCCCTTCCGCAACGACCTGCGCGACATCGCCATGCTGAAGGTGCGCAACGACCGCGGCCAGATGGTGCCGATCGGTTCGGTGTCGTCGTTCCGCTACGACACCGGCCCCTACCGCGTGCCCCGCTACAACCTGTACCCGGCCGCCGAGCTGCAGGGCGCGGCCCTTCCCGGCTACTCCTCCGGCTACGCGCTCGACGCCATGAAGCAATTGGCGGCCGAACGCCTGCCGGAAGGGTTCGGCTTCGAGTGGACCGAACTGGCGCTGCAGGAGGTGCTGGCCGGCAACCACGGCCTGCTGGTGTTCGCGGCCTCGGTGCTGTTCGTGTTCCTGCTGCTGGCCGCCCAGTACGAAAGCTGGTCGCTGCCGCTGGCGGTGGTGCTGATCGTGCCCATGTGCCTGCTGGCCGGCATCTCCGGCCTGCTGGTCCGCGGCCTGCCCATCAACATCCTGGCACAGATCGGGTTCATCGTGCTGATCGGGCTGGCGGCCAAGAACGCCATCCTGATCGTCGAGTTCGCCCGCCAGGCCGAGGTGGAAGGCATGGACCGCATCGGGGCGGCGGTGCACGCCGCCCGCACCCGCCTGCGCCCGATCCTGATGACCTCGCTGGCCTTCGTGCTGGGCGTGGTTCCGCTGGTGTGGGGCGTCGGCGCCGGCGCCGAGATGCGCCAGTCGCTGGGCACCGCCGTGTTCGCCGGCATGCTGGGCGTGACGGTGTTCGGCCTGATCTTCACCCCGGTGTTCTACGTGGTGGTGCGCGCCGCGGTGGCGCGCCTGGCCGGACGGCGTCCCCAGGCCAAGCATCACGCCGCCAAGGAGGTCGAGATCGCCGAGTAGGGGTCAGTCCAGCCGCGCCCGCCGCCGGGTGGGCGCGGTGAAGTCCAGGTCGGGACCCTTGGGCACGATGCCGGTCGGATTGATGGTCCGGTGGCTGGCGTAGTAGTGGGTCTTGATCTGGTCCAGGCGGATGGTGGCGGCGATGCCGGGCACCTGGGTTAGGGCGCGCACGTAGTCCCACAGCTCGGGGAAATCCACCAGCCGGTTGCGGTTGCACTTGAAGTGGCCGTGATAGACCGCGTCGAAGCGGACCAGGGTGGTGAACAGGCGCCAGTCGGCCTCGGTCACCCGGTCGCCCAGCAGGAATTGCTGGCGGGCCAGGCGCTCCTCCAGGCTGTCCAGCATGGCGAACAGCCGGTCGAAGGCCTCCTCGTAGGCCGCCTGGGTGGTGGCGAAGCCGGCGCGGTAGACGCCGTCGTTGATCGCCGGGTAGATGCGGTCGTTGAGCTCGTCGATGGCCCCCGCCAGTTCGGGCGGGCGGAACAGCGGCCCGCGCGCCCCCGGCCACGCATCCAGCATGCGGATGATTTCCGAGGACTCGTTGTTGACGATGGTGCCGCGCACCCGATCCCACAGCAGCGGCACGCTGGCGCGGCCGGTGTAGCGGGGATCGGCCTTGGCGTAGACCTGCCACAGGAAGCGGGCGCCGTTGACCGGGTCGGCGCCCTCGGAGATGGTCCAGCCGTTCTCCAGCATCAGCGGGTCGACCACCGTCACTCCGATGGCGTCCTCCAGGCCTTTCAGGGCGCGGTAGATCAGGGTGCGGTGGGCCCAGGGACAGGCCCAGGACACATAAAGGTGATAGCGCCCCGGCTCGGGCGGGAAGTCGCCGCCCTCGGCGACCGCCGAGCGGAAGCCGGCCGCCGGCCGCACGAAGCGGCCGCCGGTCGCGGTGGTGTCGTACCACTGATCATGCCAAACCCCGTCGACCAGCAAGCCCATGTCGTCCTCCATGCTTCCGACAGATGTGGCGCAAGCGGGGCGGGCCGACAATCGCCCGGCGGTGCAACGGGTCGTTGCCGCGCGCGCAACGCGGTCCTCAGTCGGGCATGTCCCAATAGGGCCGGGGCCCGAAACGGTCGGCGAGGAAGTCGACGAAGGCGCGCACCTTGGGCGACAGGTGGCGCGAGTGGGGGTAGACGGCGTGGACGGCCATGTCTTGCGGGACGTACTCCCCCAGCACCGGCACCAGCGTCCCGGCCTTGAGGTCATTGCCGACCAGGAAGGTCGGCAGATAGGCAAGCCCCACCCCCTTCAGCGCGGCAGCGCGCAAGGCGTCGCCATTGTTGGTGCGCAGCCGCCCGCGCACCGCCACCGGCCATGGCTTGCCGTCGGGGGTGACGAAGCGCCATTCGTCCGAGAGCGCCACATTGCTGTAACAGAGGCAATCGTGGGCGGCAAGATCCTCGGGGGATTGCGGCACGCCGTGGGCGTCCAGGTAGTCGGGGCTGGCGCACACCGCGCGGCGCATGGGCGCCAGCTTGCGCGCCACCAGACTGGAATCGGCCAGCCGGGCGATGCGCACCGCCACGTCGAAGCCCTCGTCCACCAGGTCGACGAAGCGGTCGTTCATGGTCATGTCCACGTCCACGTCGGGGTAGCGCGCCAGGAAGTCTGGAATGGCCGGCGCCAGGTGGAGGAAGCCGAAGCTCATGGGGGCGTTGACCCGGAGCTTGCCGCGCGGCGCCGCCTGCAACTGGCTGACCGACTGGTTGGCCTCGTCGATGTCGGCGAGGATGCGGGCGCAGCGCTCGTAGTAGCCCTGCCCGGCCTCGGTCAGCGTCATCGAGCGGGTGGTGCGGTGGAACAGCCGCGCCCCCAGCTCGGCCTCCAGCGCCGACACCTGCCGGCTGACCACCGACTTGGACGAGCGCAGGCGCCGCGCCGCCTCGGAGAACGAGCGCGCTTCCGCCACGCGAACGAAGGCCTCCATCGCAGCCAGCCGGTCCATGATTGTTGCCTTTCCACCAACAATGTTGTGGCGAGATGGTGAATTGTTGTCCGGGGCACCTCAAGCGAAAATCCGGGCAACCCACGGGGACACCCCCGGATCAGATCAGGAGTTCGCCATGTCCACCCCCCTTCAAACCGCCACCACCCTGCAAACCTCCCCCGCCAAGCCCCTGGTTCCCGCCCTCTCCCCCATCACCGACGCCCTGTCGCCGCTGGCCGAGCCGCTGGTCCGCGCCGCCGCCGGCCTGCTGCTGGTGCCCCATGGCGCCCAGAAGCTGTTCGGCTGGTTCGGCGGCTACGGCATCGAGGCGACCGGCCAGTTCTTCGCCGCCAAGCTGGGCCTGCCGGCCTCGCTGGCCCTGACGGCCGGCCTCATCGAGTTCGTCGGCGGCCTGATGCTGGCCGCCGGCCTCGCCACCCGGGCGGTGGCCCTGCTGGTGGCCGGGCTGATGGCGGTGGCGGCCTTCAAGGTCCATCTCGGCAACGGCTTCTTCTGGACCTCGGGCGGGCTCGAATACCCGTTGCTGTGGGGCGTGGTGGCGCTGGCCTTCGCCGTCCGCGGCGGCGGCCGCTATTCGCTCGACGCCGTCATCGGCCGCGAGATCTGAATTACCCTCAGGGCGGGCTTTCGAGCCCGCCCCCCAGGGCCTTGAACAGGCCCACCGCCGCATTGAGACGCGCCAACCGCACCTGCACGGCGGCATCCTCGGTCTGCAGCAGCGTGCGCTGCGCCTCCAGCACGGTCAGATAATCGACGGCGCCCTCGCGATAGCGCACGTCGGACAGCCGCTGCGCCTCGCGGGCGGCGGCGACCGCCCGCTGCTGCGCCTCCTCCTGGCCGGCGAGATAGCCGACCGCGGCGAGGTTGTCCTCCACGTCCTTCAAGGCGGTCAGCACCGCCCCCTGGTAGCCGGCCGCCGCCTCCCGCACCCGTGCCTCGGCGAGATCGACGTTGCCCGAGAGCTTGCCGTTGTCGAACAGCGTCCCGGTCAGGCTCGCGCCCAGGGTCCAAAAGATGTGCGCCGGGTCGAGCAGGTTGACCAGATAGGGACTGGCGTAGCCGCGCTCCGCCGTCAGCTCGACCGAGGGGAACAACTGGGCGCGCGCCACGCCGACATTGGCATTGGCCGCCTGCAGGTTGGCCTCCGCCCGGCGGAGGTCGGGGCGGCGCCGCAACAGCTCGGACGGCAGGCCGGCCTCGACGGCCGGCGCGGCGATCCCCTCCAGCGACCGCGTGGCGAGCGACAGGCGCGACGGCGCCAGCCCGGTCAGCACCGCCAGGGCGTCGACCGCCTGGGCCAGTTGCAGCTCCAGCGCCGGCAGCTGCGCCTCGATCTGGGCCACGTTGGCGCGCTGCTGCGCCGCCTCCAGCGCCGAGGTCTTGCCGAACTCCGCCTGCCGTTCGGCCAGTTCCATGGTGGCGCGGGCGATCTCCAGGTTGCGCCTGGCGACCGCGACACGGTCGCTCAAGGCCAGGGCCTGGAACCAGGTGGAGGCCACCCCGGCGGTGAGGGTCATCGCCACGGTGTCGCGGTCGAAGCGGCTGGAATCGAGCCCCGCCCGTGCCGCCGCGATGGCGGAGGAGGTCTTGCCCCAGAAGTCGATTTCATAGGACGCCGACAGCGAGCCCTGGTAGGTCCGGGCGGCGCCGCCGCCGACGGCGGAGCGCCCCGACGAGAAGGCCGAGGTCGAGGTCACCGACCGCTTGGCCACCTGCCCCAGCGCGTCGGCCGACAGCGTCGGCAGCAGGGGAGCGCCGGCCACCTTGAGCTGGGCCTCGGCCTGCTCGATGCGGGCGACCGCCGCCGCGAGGTCACGGTTGCCGGCCAGCGCCGCCTGCTCCAGCGCGTCCAGTTCCTCGCTGCCGAAGCTGGACCACCACGCCGCCGGCACCTCAGCGGGGACGGCGGGCGCGGCAGCCTCGACCGGGCGGGCGTTTCCCCACGA
Organism: Solirubrobacterales bacterium; assembly: GCA_050260775.1. Lineage (GTDB taxonomy): Bacteria > Pseudomonadota > Alphaproteobacteria > Rhodospirillales > Magnetospirillaceae > CALABS01. Next base: position 16,072 of record JBLNCP010000056.1, read on the forward strand.
GACCGGCAGCGACAGCTCGGGCATGGTCAGCTCCGGCATCTGCGAGCAGCCGGCCAGAAGCACCAGGGCGGAAACGAGGGGAAAAGGGCGCATGGTCACTCCGCCGACAGGGCCGCCACGGGATCGAGATGGGCGGCCTTGCGGGCCGGCCAGTATCCGAAGAACAGGCCGGTGGCGAAGGCGCAGCCGAACGCCAGCAGCACCGGCGGCAGCGACAGCACGACGGTGCTGCCCAGGCGCTCGGCGATCAGCGCGGTGGCAAGGCCGCCGCCGACCCCGAGGCCGCCGCCGATGGCGCACACCACCAGCGCCTCGATCAGGAACTGCATCAGGATGTTGGCGGTCCTGGCGCCGGTGGCCATGCGGATGCCGATCTCGCGGGTGCGCTCGGTGACGCTCACCAGCATGATGTTCATCACCCCGATGCCGCCGACCAGCAGTGAGATGGCCGCAATGGAGCCCAACAGGACGGTCATGGTGTTCTGGGTCTGGGTCGCCGTCTCCAGGATCGCCGTCATGTTGCGGGTCTGGAAGTCGTTGGCGCGGTGGCGGGCCGCCAGCAGGGCCGTCACCTGGTCCTGGGTGGTCTGCATGGCCGAGACGTCCTCGACCTCGATGGTGATCGAGCGCAGCCAGCGCTGGCCGAGCAACCGGAGCGAGCCGGTGGACAGCGGCACGAACACCACGTCGTCGAGGTCGCTGCCGTAGGGCGACGCCCCCTTGCGCGCCATCACCCCGATCACCTGGAACGGCACGTTGTTGATGAGCACGTACTTGCCCACCGGGTCCGCGCCCTGCGGGAACAGGTTGTCGACCACGGTCTGGCCCAGCGCCGCCACCGGCACGTAGCTCTTCACGTCCTCCTCGCCGAAGAACACGCCCGACTTCATCGGCCAGTCCCGCGCCTCGGGGTACTCGGCGGAGGTGGCGGTCACCGAGCTCTGGTAGTCGGCGCTGCCGAACCGCACCGTCACGCCGCCGCCCATCTCGGGAACGGCGACGCGAACGTTGGGCAGGCGGGCGATCTCGTCGGCGTCCTCGGGCATCAGGGTGGCGACGGTGGAGCCGCTGCCCCGCATGTTGGGGGCGCCGGGACGCACCAGCAGCAGGTTGGTGCCCATGGCCTGGATGCGGGCCAGCACGTCCTGCTTGGCGCCGTCGCCCAGCGCCAGCATGGCGACCACCGAGCCGACGCCGATGACGATGCCGAGCAGGGTGAGCACGGTGCGGAAGAGGTTGGCCTTGAGCGAGCGCAGCGCCATCTTCACCGCCTCGGCGGCGTCGACCATGCCGATGGCCGCGGAGTCCGGGGTGAACGGCGCACGCGGCACCGCCGGGCCCGAGGCGGGCACGGTTTCGTCGCCGCTGTCGGAGACGATCTGGCCGTCGGAAATGGTCACCACCCGGCGCGCCTCCGCAGCCACCTTGGCGTCATGCGTGATCAGGATGATGGTGTGGCCGTCGCCGTTGAGGCGGTGCAGCAGCGCCATCACCTCGCGGCCGCTGGCGCTGTCGAGCGCGCCGGTCGGCTCGTCGGCGAGGATGACGCCGCCGCCGTTCATCAGGGCACGCGCGATGGACACCCGTTGCTGCTGGCCGCCCGACAACTGGTTGGGCCGGTGGTCGAAGCGTTCGCCCAGTCCCAGCGAGTCGAGGATGGCGCGGGCGCGGGCGGCGCGCGCCTGGCGCGGCATACCGGCATAGACGGCGGGCACCTCGACGTTCTCCACCGCGTCGGCGGTGGCGAGCAGGTTGTATTGCTGGAAGACGAAGCCGAAGGCGTCGCGGCGCAGCAGCGCCAGCTGGTCGCGGTCGAGCCCGGACACGTCGCGGCCGGCGAACAGGTAACGGCCGGTGGTGGGACGGTCGAGACAGCCGATCAGGTTCATGAGCGTGGTCTTGCCCGAGCCCGACGCCCCCATCAGGGCGACGAACTCGCCGCGGCGGATGGTCAGCGACACCCCGTGCAGGACCTCGACCGCCAGGGTGCCGGTCCGATAGGTCTTGGTGATGCCCTCGAGCACGATCAGCGGCTCGCCGGCCGCCACCCCCGCCAGGTCGAGGGCGCGCGGGGCCGCGGTCACAGCCGCGCCCTTCCCTGCGGCTGCGGCGGCCCGCCGCCGCCTTGCTGGGGCGGCGCCTTCTTGGCCTCGGGCGTGCGGACCGCCACCACCACCTCCTCGCCCTCCTCCAGGCCCGAGAGGATCTCGGCCTGCACGCGGTTGTGCACGCCCACGGTGACGGCGCGGGGCTGGGGCGTGCCGTCCTTCATCACCAGCACCGTGCCACCCTTGCGGCCGTCCTTGCCCTCCTTGCGGGGGCCGCCGTCGCGGCCGCCGCCTGCGCGCGCCTGGGCCGCCCGCCCCTCGGCGCCGCCCTTCTCACCCACCGACAGCGCGGCGACCGGAACCAGCAGCGCGTCCTTGGCAGCGGCGTGGACGAAGAACACCTGGGCCGACATTTGGATGCCGAGGTCCAGGCTGGGATTGGGCACGTCGAACAGCGCGTCGTAGAGGACGACGTTGTTGACGATCTCAGGCGTCGGCAGCACCTGGCGCAGCTTGCCGGTCCAGCGGCGGTCGGGCTGTCCCAAAGTGGTGAAGTAGACGTCCTGCCCGATCTTCAGCTTGGGCACGTCGGCTTCCGAGACCTGGGTCCATACGGTCATGGTGGCCAGGTCGGCGATGCGTACGATGATCGGCGCCTGCTGGTTGGCGTTCAGGGTCTGGCCCTGGCGCGCGGTCTGGCTGACGACGGTCCCGGCCATGGGGGCGTAGATCTTGGTGTAGCCGAGATTGGCCTCGTCGCCCTTGAGCTGGGATTCGACCTGGTTGATCTGGGCGCGGAGCTGGTCGGCCTGCGCCAGCGCCGCCTTGAGCTGGGTCTGGGCGCTCTGCCACGCCTCCTGGCTGGTGGCGTTGGCGCGCAGCATGCGTTCCTGGCGTGCGAACAGCTCCTGGGCCAGCACCGCCTGCGCCTGCTTCTCGGTCAACTGGGCCTTGAGGCTGCGCAACTGGGCGCGGTCGGCGTCGACGCGGCTGCCGTAGATGGTGGGGTCGATGTCGGCCAGCGGCTGGCCTTCCTCGACCTTGTCGCCGATGTCGACGTAGATGCGCCGCAACTGGCCCGAGACCTGGGTGCCGACATCGACGTAGTTGAGCGGCTGCAGCGTGCCCAGCGCAGTGGTGCTGTCCTCGATGTCGCCGCGCGCCACCCGCGCGGTCACCCATTTGTCGGCGTCGTCGCCGCGCCCGAGGCCGAGCGCCAGCCAGCCGCCGGTGGCGATGACGACCACAGCCAGCAGGCCAAGCACGATCAGGCGGCGGAATCTTGGGGCGATGCGAACCATGGCCCCGATATTGCGCAGCCTTCCGGGCCGCCGTCGACAACCCGTTGGTAACGGAATGTTTCGCCCCCTGGGCGGGATCCCGGCGGAAAAACCCACAAGCCTATTGACTTGGTGGGGTTTGCCGGCCCATGTCGGTCCGACGAAGGGAAGCCGGGATGCTGTCGAGCAAAGCGAAATACGGCCTGAAGGCCATGGTCCACCTCGCCCGCCGCGAGTCGGAGCGGGCGGTGCTGATCATGGAGATCGCCGAGGCCGAGCGCATCCCCAAGAAATTCCTCGACGCGATCCTGCTCGACCTGAAGAACCACGGCCTGCTCAACAGCAAGAAGGGCAAGGGGGGGGGCTATTCCCTGGCACGGCCGGCGGCGTCGATCACGGTGGGCGAGATCGTGCGCATCCTCGATGGCCCGCTCGCCCCGGTGCCCTGCGTGTCGCGCACCGCCTATCGCCGCTGTGACGATTGCCGCGACGAGACCACCTGCGCCATCCGGGCGGTGATGGGCGACGTGCGCGACGCCATCGCCTCCATTCTCGACAATACCACCTTGGCCGGAATGGCCGCGGCGGCGGGAACCACCGAGCCCGTCTTCATGTACGACATCTGAGGCGCGTCTCTCAGCGGGGCGTGGAAAACGCCGATTGACGGCACGCGAACCATTAATCTACAAATCTATAGACTATTGGAGAGGCAGATCGACGCCACATTGGTGTGAAATTGGAGGGGACATGGAACGCTGGTTTGACGACGAACTCCGCCGCATCGTGCTGGGCGCCCTGGCGGCCTTGGCCTTCGGCATCCTGGCCGCCGCGCTTTCCCCCGGCGCCCGCGCCGCCGACCGGACGCTGCTCAACGTTTCCTACGATCCGACCCGTGAGCTCTACCAGGAGATCAACGCCGCCTTCGCCAAGGCATGGAAGGCCAAGACCGGCGAGGACCTGAAGATCAACCAGTCGCACGGCGGGTCGGGCAAGCAGGCCCGCTCGGTGATCGACGGGCTGGAGGCCGACGTCGTCACCCTCGCGCTCGCCTACGACATCGACGTCATCGCCGAGAAGACCGCGCTGTTGCCGCCCAACTGGCAATCCCGGCGCGCCTACAACAGCGCCCCGTACACCTCGACCATCGTGTTCCTGGTCCGCAAGGGCAACCCCAAGCAGATCAAGGACTGGGATGACCTGGTGAAGCCCGGCATCCAGGTGATCACCCCCAACCCGAAGACCTCGGGGGGCGCCCGGTGGAACTACCTCGCCGCCTGGGGCTACGCGCTCAACAAGTGGGACGGCGACCAGGCCAAGGCCGAGGAGTTCGTCACCGCGCTGTTCCACAACGTGCCCGTGCTCGATTCGGGTGCGCGCGGGGCCACCAACACCTTCGCCCAGCGCGGCCTCGGCGACGTGCTGCTCGCCTGGGAGAACGAAGCGGTCCTCGCGCTCAAGGAATTGGGCGGCGGCTTCGAGATCGTGGCTCCCTCGCTGTCGATCCTGGCCGAGCCGCCGGTGGCGGTGCTGGACAAGACCGCCGACAAGCACGGCACCCGCGCGGCGGCCGAGGCCTACCTCGATTTCCTCTACTCGCCGGAAGGACAGGAGATCATCGCCAAGCACCATTACCGGGCGAGGGATGTCGAGGTGGCGCGGAAGTACGCCAAGGACTTTCCGCCGGTCCGGCTGTTCACCATCGACGACGTCTTCGGCGGATGGCAGAAGGCCCAGGCCACCCACTTCGCCGATGGCGGGGTGTTCGACAAGATCGTGGCGAAGAAGCGATGACCGTCGCCGTCCTGCGCAGGGCCGGCGCCGGCACCCCGCCCCGGGTGATCCCGGGGCTGGGGCCGACGCTGGGCCTCACCATCTTCTATCTTTCCCTGGTGGTGCTGGTCCCGCTGGCCGCCCTGATCCTCAAGGCCTCCGGCATGTCGGCGGCACAATGGCTGGCCACCGTGACCGATCCCCGGGTCCTGGCCGCCTTCCGGCTGTCGTTCGGGGGCGCCCTGGCCGCCGCCGCCGCCAACGCGGTGTTCGGCCTGCTGGTGGCCTGGGTGCTGGTGCGCTACCCGTTCCCCGGGGCGAAGCTGGTCGACGCCTTCGTCGACCTGCCCTTCGCCCTTCCCACCGCCGTGGCCGGCATCGCGCTGACCGCCCTCTACGCCCCCAACGGCTGGATCGGCAGCCTGCTCGCGCCACTGGGCGTCAAGGTGGCCTTCACGCCGTTCGGGGTGATGGTGGCGATGGTGTTCATCGGGCTACCGTTCGTGGTTCGCACCGTCGAACCGGTGCTGCAGGACGTTGACCTCGAGTTGGAGGAGGCCGCGGCCTCGCTCGGGGCCTCGCGGCTTCAAACCTTCCGGTTGGTGGTGCTGCCGACCATCGCCCCGGCCCTGGGGACCGGCTTCTCGCTGGCGTTCGCCCGTGCCGTCGGGGAATACGGCTCGATCATCTTCATCGCCGGCAACCTGCCGGGCGTCTCCGAGATCGCGCCGCTGCTCATCGTCACCAAGCTCGAACAGTACGACTACGTCGGCGCCACCGCGGTCGCCACCATCATGCTGGCGGCCTCGTTCCTCATCCTCTTGTTCATCAACGGCCTGCAGAAATGGCAGCGCCGGCGCACGGGGGGCGCGTAATGACCCGCCGCGAACTCGTCGACCCCACCTGGGTGCGCTGGCTGCTCACCCTGCTGGCCCTCGCCTTCCTCGGCCTCTTCCTGGTGCTGCCGCTGGTCAGCGTGCTGAGCGAGGCCTTCGCCAAGGGGGTGACGGTCTACCTGTCGTCGCTCACCGGCCAGGAAACCCAGTCCGCCATCCGCCTGACCCTGCTGGTCGCCGCCATTGCCGTGCCGCTCAACATCGCCTTCGGGTTGGTGGCGAGCTGGGCGGTGGCCAAGTTCGAGTTTCCCGGCCGCAGCATCCTGGTGTCGCTGATCGACCTGCCGTTCTCGGTGTCGCCGGTGATCTCGGGACTGATCTATGTGCTGCTGTTCGGCGCCCAGGGACTGATGGGCCCGTGGCTCGCCGCCCACGGGATCAAGGTCATCTTCGCCATCCCCGGCATCGTGCTCGCCACCATGTTCGTCACCTTCCCCTTCGTGGCCCGGGAACTGATCCCGCTGATGGAGGAACAGGGCCGTGACGAGGAGGAGGCCGCGGTGGTGCTGGGGGCCGGCGGCCTGCGCACCTTCTGGTCGGTGACGCTGCCCAACATCAAATGGGGACTGCTGTACGGCGTCCTTCTGTGCAACGCCCGCGCCATGGGCGAATTCGGCGCCGTTTCGGTGGTCTCCGGCCACATCCGCGGCCTGACCAACACCATGCCGCTGCATGTGGAGATCCTCTACAATGAATATGATTTCGTCGGCGCCTTCGCCGTCGCCTCGCTTCTCGCCCTTCTGGCCCTGGTCACCCTGGTCGCGAAGACCGCCCTCGAATGGTGGCACCGCGACCAACTCGCCGCCTCGGGACGCCATTGAGGAGCGGGCGATGATCGAGGTCGCCGGCCTGAGCAAGCGTTTCGGCAGCTTCACCGCCCTCGACGACGTCTCGCTGGCGGTGCCCGAGGGCAAGCTGGTGGCGCTGCTGGGCCCGTCGGGCTCGGGCAAGACCACGCTTTTGCGCATCATCGCCGGGCTGGAGCACCATGACGCGGGGCGGATCTTCATCGACGGCCGCGACGCCAGCCACCTGAGGACCCGCGACCGCCGCATCGGCTTCGTGTTCCAGCACTACGCGCTGTTCCGGCACATGACGGTGGCCGACAACGTCGGCTTCGGCCTCAGGGTACGCCGGGGTGCCGACCGGCCGACCCGGGCCGCCATCGCCGAGAAGGTCGGACGCCTGCTCGATCTCGTCCACCTCGCGGGCATGGCCGGCCGTTATCCATCGCAATTGTCGGGCGGCCAGCGCCAGCGGGTGGCCCTGGCCCGGGCGCTGGCGGTCGAGCCGCGCCTGCTGCTGCTCGATGAGCCGTTCGGCGCCCTCGACGCCCAGGTGAGGAAGGACCTGCGGCGCTGGCTGCGCCAATTGCACGACGACATGGGCTTGACCAGCGTGTTCGTGACCCACGACCAGGAAGAAGCCCTGGAACTGGCCGACGTGGTGGTGGTCATGAACCGGGGCCGCATCGAGCAGATCGGCACACCGGTGGAGATCTACGACAATCCCGCCACCCCGTTCGTCTTCCAGTTCCTGGGCAACGCCAACCGCCTGGACTGCACCATCACCGGCGGCGTCGCCGATCTGGGCGGATGGACCGCCGCCGCCGACGGCTGCGCCGATGGCCCCGGCATCGCCTTCCTGCGTCCGCACGACATCGACGTGGATCTGCCGGGCGACGGACGCCTGCCGGCCCGCATCGCCCACCTGTCGGTCCTCGGCCCGGTCGTTCGCGCCGAACTGGCGTTGGCCGACGGCGGCCGCCTGGAAGCGGAACTCAGCCGCGAGACTCACGGCCGCCTGGGACTGGCGGCCGGCCAGCGGGTCGGCCTGGCTCCTCGGCGGGTTTCGGTGTTCCCGCAGCCGGATCGGACACGGTGACCGGGGGATGAACGCTCCGTTCAGGGCGGCGACAGGAGCGGCGGCCTAGGCTGGAACCAATCCCGTAACCATGGAGGTTCCCATGCCGCTCCCCGTCGCGCTGTTCCTCGGCGTCCTGCCACTACTTGGCGTAATCGCCCTCGCCGCCCTCATCCTCGTGGTCGCCTACCAGCTGCTGTTCGGCCCCGGGCACGAACGGCCGCGCGCCGGGTGATCAGGCGCCCGACGCCTGGCGGGCCAGCCGCTGCATGTCGCGAAGCCACTCGCCGTAATTGCGGTGATAGTCGGCCAAGGCGGCATCCGCGGCGACCCTGGCCTGGAAGGCGGCCAAGACCATGCTCTGTTCGCGCGCGAACGCCGCCTTGTCCGCATGGTCGAGGCGGCGGAGCAGCGACGCGAAGCTGACCACGACATCGCCGCCCACCGGCTTGGCCGACGCCCGCATCAGGGCGTCGGGCAGCGCGGTGACGGTCGCCAGCAGGTGGTCGGCATAGGCGCGCAGGACCGGGGCCTCGGCCAGCAGTTCCTTGCGCTCAAGGTCGAAACCGGCGCGCGCCACGATGATTTTGTCGCGATAGACCACCGGGGCGGTGTCCGCGGTGTCGCACGCCCACCCCTTGCGCGGCACCAGGAACTCGGACTGGTCGCCTTCTTCCCGGTAGGCGTAGAAGGGCATGGCGCGGCAGCGCGCCGGCTTGTCCTCGTGGATGCCGCACAGACCGTCGGACCGCAACTCGGGACAGGGGATGGACGGCGGCAGATAGGCTATTGGCGCGATACGGACCGCCAGCTTGCGGCGATCCCGCGACGGGATGACGGTGCCGAGGCGCGCGGTGAGATCGAACGAGCGATGCCCCTGCCGCACCGGCGTCCACGCCACCCCGAGCGGAAAGCGCCCGCCATGGCGCAGCGCGTCGCCGAGCGTGAGCGGCAGCCAACCGTGGCAGCAGGCGCCGCAGGCGGTGCAGCGAAATCGTCGCTCCATCTTCGGGTCAGGCCCCGCAACACTTCTTGTACTTGGCCCCTGACCCGCAGGGGCAGGGGTCGTTGCGGCCGACCTTGTCGACCCGTCTCGGGGCGGCGGCGGGATTGATCTCGCCATCGACGTAGAGCCAACGGCCCTCCGCCTTGCGGAAATAGGCGCGCTCGTGATGGAACTGGGCCTGGCCCCGGATGCGGAAGCGCGCGATGTATTCCACCGACGCCGTCTCGCCGTCCTCGGAGCGGGAACGCACCTCGAAGCCGGCGCCCTCGGCGTCACGCGCGGACTCCTCGACCTCCAGCCGGTCGAACTCGCCCCGCTTCTCGGGGGCCAATGTGGCGTCAAGGAAGTCGAGGTCGCCCCGCAGGAACGCGGTGTAGCGCGCCCGCATCAGCGCCTCCGCCGTCGCGGCCGGCGCCCCGGCCAGGATGGCGCCGCAGCATTGGTCGAAAGGCAGCCCCGAGGAACACGGACACGACATCATCGGACAATCCTTTTGCGGTTACGCCAAAGGATAGCCGCTCACCCCCAAATGACAACGCCTTGCGGTCACCCCCAGCCGAACATCCGGCTGAGGGAGCGATGGCCGGCGAACTGATGCAGGATGGCGAGGGCCGGGTGCACCACCAGATAGGCCCACATCAGCGGACTTGCCGCCTCGTGCATCTCCTTGACCGCGTGCAGCACCGGTCCCATCTGGCCCTGCGGCCCCATGCCGACCGCCATGGCCGTGCCGGTCGCCGCCAGGAACACCCCGAGGATCAACCCCAGGCCCTGGATGGCCGACGGCAGCGGCCTGGCCCGATCGTCGGCGGGAAGGCGCCCGTGCCGGACTTCGCGCAGGCTGGCGCGGACGTCCGCGGCGAGGTCGCTGATCCGCGGGCGGGACAGCCAAGGGAACAGCAGCATGGGCTCGGCGTACATGAAGTGCCGCGCCACCGACCACAGCCAATGGGCCAGCAGCACGAACAGCAGGGCCACACCCAGGGTCTCGTGGATCTCGAACCACTGGTCGGGCGGACGGCCCGGCTTGGGATCCACCATGACCAGACTGGTCAGCATCTGGGCGGTGATGCCGACGGCGATCAGCAGGTGCAACAGCCGGGTCAGCGGGTCGTACTTCATCGCAACTGCCCTCCTCAGTCGTCGTCGTACCAGCCCAGTTCGGCCCCCTGGTGGCAGGCCGGACAATTGGATTTGGTCACAACCTTGGGGTCTTTCCACACCTTGTCGGGAAACCGGTGCTTACGCTCGAAATCCGGGTTCTCGGTGATGCGCTGGGGGGTTCCGCCGGGCGCCACCCATTTCATGTACTTGCGGGCGCGGCCCTGGTTGACCACGTCGCCGGCGTTGGCGGTGAGATAGGCGCGGATGGCCTGGGCCGTGTCGGGAGGCAACGAGGCGTCCTCGCCGAAATGGTCGGCCAACTCATTCATCATGCGGTCCCACGAGCGCGCCGGCAGGAACGCGGGCTGGAAGGCCATGTGGCAGGTGCCGCACTCCTTCTTAACCAGTTGGTCCTTGACCGGCGGCACCCAGTCGTCGCCGGCGAAGGCGGGGGCGGAAAACAGCAGGGCGGCGCCCGCGAGGATGATCCGTCTCATGTCACTGCTCCGCCATGAAGGTGATGTAGTCGCCCTTTTCGAGCGCGGTGCACTCGCGGCCCAGCACGCTCTTGCAGTCGCGGCCGAACTGCTTCTCGACCTCGGCCTTGTCGGTGAAGCGCTTGGGATTGGCCGAGACGGCCACCGGCTCGATGGCGCGGCCGGTCTTGGCGTTCTGGCCGGGTTTCCGCGGATCCTCGGTGTGGCAGGCGGTGCAGGAGGCCGTGCGGGCGTCGCCCCCCGCCCACTTGGTGCGAAACAGCTTCTCGCCCCGCTGGGCGGAGAAGCCGGCGAAGGCGGGGTCGGCGGCCTTCGCCTGGGCGGCGAAGTCGTTGAGGATGGCCTCGCGTCGGGCATCCGCCGCCGAGGCGACGGCCGGGAGGGTGACGGCAAGGAACGCCGCCATCATGGTCTTCTTGAAATTCATCTGAGCGTCTCCTGGCGCGGTGCGGGGCGGGATCAGTCGTCGTCCCGGTCACGGGAGTGCTTGCGGCGCTCGTGCTCGCGGCCGTCGTGCCTGCGCTCGGAATGCTCCGAGCGGGACCAGCCGCGCTCGCGGTCGTGCTCGCGCTCCGACCGCATGGCCGGGCGCAGGTAGCCGTTGTCCTTGTCCGGATTGGCGCTGGTTTGCGTGGGAGCCGAGGGGCCGGTGGGCGACAGGTAGCCGGTGTCCCGGGCCGCCTGGGCATAGACCGCCGCCGCCGAGCCGATCAGGGTCGCGGCGATCAGTCCGTGTATGATCATCTTGCCGAGCATCGCTTCCACTCCGTGGGGTTCGATGCCGTCGACCATACCGATCGGTGACTGAATTCAGTCTGACCGGAGCATTCATCTCCGGTTCAGGAAGGCCGCCTGGTCAGGCGGCTTCCCGGTGGGCGGCCGCCTCCGCTTCCAGGGTGGCGGCCAACTCCTCGGCGCATTGCGCGAGAAGTTCGGCCAGCTGCGTCCGGCCCAGGGCCTCGGCGGCCCGGGCCCCTTTCTTCATCCGCTCGACCGCCGCCGGGATCTCATCAATCGTCATCGCGCACCTCGAAAGAGATGCATGATCATGACCGACGGCGGTTAAGGGAGTCTGACCAGGCCGATTACCGATTCTCGTTCGGCTTCATCACCCTGGGGTCATCCTTGCGCTCAATCGGACCGCGATTGATGCTTTCCGCCTTCTGCTGGTTGAGGTCGCCCCCGGACTGCGCCAATTGCCTGGCCGTCTGCATCTGATCGCGCAAGGCCGGCAAGGCCTCGTTGGCGAGCGCCGTCGCCGCCGGTGACTCGGGGGAGCGCTTGGCGATATCCTCGATGTTCTGGATCATGCGCGGGTAGGTCTCGTCGATGAAGCGCACGAACCCTTCCGCGAACCGTTCCTGGTTGGTCGCCTTCAGTTCCTCGAACCGCGCCTTGGATTGCGCGTCCATGGTGCGCGGCACGTTCTGACGGGTCTCCTTTGCCAGCTGATCGAGGCGCTTGTTGATCTGGGCATTGGTCAGCGACATCTGGTCGCCCAGCAGCTGGTAGCCCGCCCGCGTGTCCTTGTCGGCCGCGAGATTACCCATCTGCTGGGCGGCGATGGCGTCCTGGGCCAATTGGCCGAGCTCCTGCGTGGTCTCGCGTTGTCCCGTCGCGGCCTGCTGGTCCTGGGACGGGCCGGCCTGCTGGGACAGCGCGGGAGCCGCGGCCAAAGGCGCGATCACCAACAGCGCGGCGGTGGCTTGCCAGATGCGTACGGTCATGCAAGGCCCTTTCCTTCCGGTTCCTCTGCCAACGAGCGAATGACCGCCAGCCGGGCCATGGCCTCCTCGGCCAGGGCCTGGGCCTCGGTCATCAATTGGGCGTCGGTGGCGTGCTCGGCGGTGCCGAGATAGGCGTCGAGGACCTCTTCCGCATCCCGCAACGCCAGCCTCAGGGCCCCCGGGACGGTCAGGCCGCCGGGGACCAGCACCCCGGCCGCCCGCGCCGCCTCGACCGCCGCCGAGCCCGGCCCCACCGACAGGCCGCCGCCCCGGCGTTTGCGGGCGGACTCGCCCTGCTGACGGACCAGGACCGCCATGGGAGTTCTCTTGTCGGCCACCAAGGCGGCGGCCAGGGCGTCGCACGCCTCGGCGGCGCCTGCCTCCAGCCCGCGCGCCACCGCCTGCAATTCCGGGATGTCGCGGGCGCGCCTGAGGGCACGCGGCGGCCGGCGCTCCATGTGGAAGGCGCGCCGGCGCAGCATGCGGAGCTGGCGCACGTGCACCAGTTCCTCGCGCGCCAGGGCTTCGGCGCGCTCGCGGGTCTCGTCCTCGGGCGCCATCGCGGCCAGATAGGAGTAGAACGCGAAGGCCCGCTCCTCATTGCGGACGGCGATGCCGAGCGCCTCGTAGGGCGTCAGCGTACCGTCGCCCTCCTCCCCGAAGGTCTCGGGCATCGGCCACGGAAAGGCCGCGGGGTCGGGACGCCGCCGCCCCTCGCGCTCCGCCCAGCGCGCCAGGCCGGATTCGTGGTCGCGCTCCAGCTGCGAGAGCTGGCGGAACAGGGTGGCCATGCCACCCTCCCCCCGGCGCTCCATCGCCGCCGCCAATTGCTCGTAACGCCGGGCCGCCTCGTTCTCCATGCCCACGGCAATGGACATCAGCTGATCCACCGACGTGATTTCCGCCACGGGGTAGACGGGATTGATGACGGGGCGCACGTCCACCTCCTGCTCCGACGCACATTGAGGAAACGCCTCTCGCGCGGGCACGAACGCCACGCGAATTCGGCTTACCGCTTGCGCGCATACCCCTTTGCGAACCGATTGAAACGCCGATTCCGTCGCCAATCGTCCTAACGATGATGCGCGAACCGGTCTGTGACCATTGGCGGGGCCGTCGGTTGGGCCTTTTGGGGTTAGGCATGTTGGTTGCCCTCCTGGCGATGGTCGCGTGGGCGCCGCCGCTGGCCGCCGAAAGCCGCCTGGCCGAATTCCTGCCCAAGGTCGACCTCGGCCAGGTTTTCCCGGGGGCCGATCACCTCGGGCCGGTGGAAGGAACGCCGCCCGCCGCCGCCGCCTATGCCGGGCAGACCCTGCTCGGCTGGGTGCTGCTCAACACCGACGTGGTCACCGCCACCGGATATTCGGGCAAGCCGATCCATGTGGCGGTGGGGGTCGACGCCAAGGGCACGATCGTCGGGGCCAAGCTGCTCGATCACCACGAACCCATCGTGCTGGTCGGCATCCCCCAGAAGCGCATCGACGACTTCATCCACGGCTACGTCGGCTACAACGTGCTCGAGGCGCGCACCATCACCAAGCCGCCGGTCGACATCGTCAGCGGCGCCACCGTCACCGTGGTGGTGATCGGCGATTCCATCACCCGCGCCGCCGCCAAGGTCGTCCACGCCCGCGCCGGCGCCCCGGCGGCGCAGGCGCCCGCTGCCGCCGCCCGGACCGTCGACATGACACTGCAAGGCACCCGCTCGTGGGAGCAACTGCTGGGAGACGGCTCCATACGCCGGCTGCACCTGTCCATCGGCGAGATCAACAAGGCGTTCGAGAAGGACCCGCGCGCCGCCGCCAGACCCGAGGCGGGCGATGCCAACGACACCTTCATCGACCTGTACGTCGCCCAGGCCGACGTGCCGGTGATCGGCCGCTCGCTGCTCGGCGAGCAGGGCTATCAGGAACTGCGCCAGCGCCTGGGCGACAACCGGCACGCCATCCTGGTGATGGGCCAGGGCATCTATTCCTTCCGGGGCTCCGGCTACGTGCGCGGCGGCCTGTTCGACCGCATCGAGATGGTCCAGGGCGAGAACTCGATCCGCTTCCGTGACCGCGACTACGAGCGCATCGGCGACCTGGCAACCCAGGACGCCCCGAATTTCCCAGAAATCGGTTTGTTCACCATCCCCGAAACCGTGCCCTTCGACCCGACCCAGCCCTGGCGCCTCAACCTGCTGGTATCGCGCGCGGTGGCGGCGCTCGACAAATCCTTCCTCACCTTCGAGCTGGACTACCAGCTCCCCGAAGGCTACCTGGCGCCGGCGCCGAAGGCCGCCGCCCCCACGGCCCCGCCGCCGACCGCCGGCCCCGCCAGCGAGGAAGCCGCCACCACCGCGCTGTGGCAGCGGATGTGGCGCTCGAAGGCGCTGTCCATCGGGGTGCTGTCCATCGCCCTCCTCGTCCTCACCGCCGCCTTCTTCTTCCAGGACTGGCTGGTGCGGCGTCCGCGGGTGCTGAAGTGGTTCCGGCTGGGCTATCTCGCCTTCACCCTGCTGTGGCTGGGATGGTGGGCCAACGCCCAGCTCTCGGTCGTCAACATCCTGACGCTCTCCAACGCGGTGATCACCGGGTTCTCGTGGGACTACTTCCTGATGGACCCGCTGCTGTTCATCCTGTGGTCGGCGGTGGCGGCCTCCCTGCTGTTCTGGGGGCGCGGCGCCTTCTGCGGCTGGCTGTGTCCGTTCGGGGCGCTGCAGGAATTCGTCAGCCTGGGCGCCAAGCGCCTGGGCATCCGCCAGATCAACGTGCCCTGGGGCCTGCACGAGCGGCTGTGGCCCATCAAGTACGTCATCTTCCTCGGGCTGTTCGGCACCGCGCTCTATTCGCTGGCGTGGGGCGAGAAGCTGTCCGAGGTCGAGCCGTTCAAGACCGCCATCATCCTGAAATTCGTCCGCGACTGGCCGTTCGTGCTGTTCGCCGTCGCCCTGCTGGCCGCCGGCCTGTTCATCGAGCGCTTCTTCTGCCGCTACCTCTGCCCGCTGGGCGCGGCGCTGGCGATCCCCGCCCGCATCCGCATGTTCGACTGGCTGAAGCGCCACCGCGAATGCGGCAGCCCGTGCCAGCGCTGCTCCATCGAATGCCCGGTTCAGAGCATTCACCCCGACGGCCGCATCAATCCCAACGAGTGCATCTACTGCATGCACTGCCAGGAACTCTACTGGGACGAACACCGTTGTCCTCACATGGTCCAGGTGCGGCTCAAACGCGAAAAACGCGCAGCCATGTCGTCGCCTTCGCCTTCCCCGCCGGCCAAGAGTGCGGCCGATCCCGTCGGCCATGCCGAACGCACCGGCAAACAACCAGGAGTGCCGTGAGATGTCAGACTACGAAGAAAAACCCGGAGTATCGCGCCGCGACCTGTTCAAACTGGCGGCGGCCGGGGTCGGTGGAGCCGCGCTGGCCGGCGGCGGCGGGCTGCTGCTGGGGCCGGCCGAGGCGCAGCAGCGCCAGCAGCCCCAGGCCAAGGGGCAGCAATCGGCCGAGGTGGCCCCCGGCCAGCTCGACGAGTACTACACGTTCTTCTCCAGCGGCCAGTCGGGCGAGGTCCGCATCGTCGGCCTGCCGTCCATGCGCGAGCTCATGCGCATCCCGGTCTACAACCGCGACAGCGCCACCGGCTGGGGCCTTACCAACGAATCGCTCAAGGTGCTGACTTCCGGCCTGACGCCCGAGACCCGGAAGCGGCTGGAAAAGCGCGGCGGCACCTGGATGAACGGCGACCTGCACCACCCGCATGTCAGCTTCACCGACGGCACCTATGACGGCCGCTATCTGTTCGCCAACGACAAGGCCAACACCCGCATCTGCCGCATCCGGCTCGACGTCATGAAGTGCGACAAGATCATCGAGGTGCCCAACGCCCACGACATCCACGGCCTGCGCCTGCAGAAATACCCGCGCACCGGCTACGTCTTCGCCAACGGCGAACACGAGGCGCCGATCCCCAACGATGGCCGCTCGCTGGACGATCCCAAGCAGTACCGCGCCATCTTCAACGCCATCGACGGCGACACCATGACGGTGGCCTGGCAGGTGATCGTCGACGGCAACCTCGACAACGTTGACGCCGATTACCAGGGCAAGTACTGCTTCTCGACCTGCTACAACTCAGAAATGGGCGTGAACACCGCCGAGATGACCGCCAACGAGCAGGATTGGGTGGTGGTGTTCAACATCAAGCGCATCGAGGAAGCGGTCAAAGCCGGCAAGGCCACCATGATGAACGGGGTGCCGGTGCTCGACGGCCGCCACGGGTCGCCGTTCACGCTCTACATCCCGATCTCGAACAGTCCACACGGCATCAACACCGCCCCCGACGGCATCCACGTCACCATCAACGGCAAGCTGTCGCCGACCGTGTCGGTGATGGACGTGCGCAAGCTCGACGACGCCTTCGCCGGCAAGATCAAGCCGCGCGACGTCATCGTCGCCGAACCGCAACTGGGACTGGGGCCGCTGCACACCGCCTATGACGGCCGCGGCAACGCCTACACCACCCTGTTCCTCGACAGCCAGGTGGTGAAGTGGAACATCGACAAGGCCGTCCGCGCCTACAAGGGCGAGAAGGTCGACCCCATCATCCAGAAGCTCGACGTCCATTACCAGCCCGGCCACAACCACACCTCCATGGGCCAGACCAAGGAAGCCGACGGCAAGTGGCTGCTGTCGCTGAACAAGTTCTCCAAGGACCGCTACCTCAACGTCGGCCCGTTGAAGCCCGAGAACGACCAGCTGATCGACATCTCGGGCGACCAGATGCGCCTGGTCCACGACAGCCCCAGCTTCGCCGAGCCGCACGACGCCACCATCGTGCACCGCTCCAAGATCCGGCCCCGCCAGGTGTGGGACCGCAACGATCCCATGTGGGAGGACGCGCGCAAGTGGGCGCAGAAGGACGGGGTCAAGCTGGAGAACGCCGCCAACGTCATCCGCGACGGCAACAAGGTGCGCGTCTACATGTACACCGTCGCCCCGGCCTTCAGCCTCGAGAAGTTCCAGGTCGGCCAGGGTGACGAAGTCTCGATCTTCATCACCAACATGGACGACGTCGAGGATCTGACCCACGGCTTCACGCTGTCGAACTACGGCGTGCAGTTCGAGATCGCGCCGCAGGCCACGGCGTCGGTGACCTTCATCGCCGACCAGCCCGGGGTGCACTGGTTCTACTGCGTGTGGTTCTGCCACGCCCTGCACATGGAGATGCGGGGCCGCATGCTGGTGGAGCCGCGGCCGGCATGATGCGTGGGGTGGCGGCGTTCCTTGTTGCCCTGGCCGCCACCCCGGCTGCGGCCGCCACAATCGACGTGGCGGCCGAGCCCGGCCGGCTGGCCGCCGCCATCGCCCAGGCCGCACCGGGCGACGTCCTGAAACTGGCCGCCGGCCGCCACCAGGGCGGGGTTGTTATCGACAAGCCGCTGACGCTGGAAGGCGGTCCCGGGGCGGTGGTCGACGGCGGCGGCAAGGGCCGCACCATCCAGGTGAGTTCGCCCGACGTCACCGTCCGGGGGCTGGAAATCACCGGATCGGGGCTTGATCTCGAGACCATGGATGCGGGCGTCTTCCTCGACAAGACGGCGGAGCGTGCGGTGGTCGAGGGCAACCGGGTGCTCGACAACCTGGTCGGAGTCTATGTGTGGGGGGCCAAGGACGCCCGCGTCGAGGACAACCGGATCGTCGGGCGCACCGACCTCAGGGTCAACGAACGGGGCAACGGCATCAGCCTGTGGAACTCGCCGGGCGCCCAGATCCTGCGCAACGACATCTCCGAGGGGCGCGACGGCATCTTCGTCACCACCAGCCGCAACAACCGCTTCGTCGGCAACCGCTTCGCCCACGTCCGCTTCGCGGTCCACTACATGTACTGCAACCAGAGCGAGGTCAGCGACAACGTCTCGACCGGCAACGACGTCGGCTTCGCGCTGATGTATTCGACCGGGCTGACCGTGGCCGACAACGTCTCCACCCGCGACCGCGAGCACGGGGTGCTGCTCAACTACGCCAACCAATCGACCGTGGTCGGCAACCGGGTCGACGGCAGCAAGAAGTGCGTCTTCATCTACAACGCCAACAAGAACCGCATCGCCGACAACGTCTTCCAGGGCTGCGCCATCGGCATCCACTTCACCGCGGGATCCGAGCGCAACCGCATGAGCGGCAACGCCTTCATCGGCAACGAGGTCCAGGTGATGTACGTCGGCACCCGCGACGTGGTGTGGGCCGACGAAGGCCGCGGCAATTACTGGAGCGACAATCCGGCCTTCGACCTCGACGGCGACGGCATCGCCGACACCGCCTACCGCCCCAACGACGTGGTCGACCGGGTGGTGTGGGCGGTGCCCTTGGCCAAGCTGCTGCTCAACAGCCCGGCGGTGCAGGTGGTGCGATGGTCGCAGTCGCAGTTCCCCGCCCTGATGCCGGGGGGCGTGGTCGACCCCTATCCGTTGATGCGACCGCCGTCATGAGCGAGCCGCTGACCCTGCGTGCGGTGACCAAGCGCTATGGCGAGCGCGTGGTCGTCCGCGGCGTCGATTTCGCCCTGCGGCCCGGCGAGCGTGTCGCCCTGCTCGGACACAACGGAGCGGGCAAGACCACGCTGATGAAGATGGCGCTCGGGCTGGCGGCGGTCACCTCCGGCGACATCCGCGTCAACGGGCACGACCCCACCACCATGCCGGCCTCGGTGCGGCGCGGCATCGGCTTCCTGCCCGAGAACGTGGCCTTCGATCCCGGCATGACCGGCCGCGAGATGCTGTCCTTCTACGCCGCCCTCAAGCACCGCGGTGCCAAGGAGGTTACCGCCCTCCTGGAGCAGGTCGGCCTCGCCGAGGCCGCCGGGCGCCGGGTCGGCACCTGGTCGAAGGGCATGCGCCAGCGCCTGGGGCTGGCCCAGGCGGTGCTGGGCACGCCGCGCCTGCTGCTGCTGGACGAGCCGACCTCGGGGCTCGATCCCGAATATCGCCAGGCCTTCTATGAGTTGCTGGCGGAGCGGGCGCGCGGCGGCACCGCCGTGCTGCTGTCCTCCCACCTGTTGACCGAACTGGAGGAGAAGACCGACCGCGTCCTGATCGTCGACCACGGCTTGCTGATCGCCCAGGGGACGCTGGAGGAGTTGCGGGTTCGGGCCGACCGGCCGTTCGGGATGCGGGTGCTGGCCCGCCCCGGGCACGATCTGTCCGCCGCCCTCGCCGACCTCGCGCCCCGGCCGGACGGCGCATGGCTGCACTTGGCCTGCCGGCCGGCGGACAAAATGGCGGTGCTGCGGCGCCTTGCCGCGCTCGACGGCGTCGCCGACATCGAACTCCACCCGCCGGGGCTCGACGACCTGTACGCGCACTTCCTGGGGGAGGAGGCGCGATGACCCACCTGCTCGACGTTGCCGCCAAGGAGGTGCGCCAGGGCATGCGCAACCGATGGGTGGTGGCCGCCACCCTGGTGCTGGCCGCGCTGGCTTTGGGGCTGGCCTTCCTGGGCAGCGCGCCCGCCGGCAGCGTCGGCGCCTCGCGTCTGGCGGTGACGGTGGTGAGCCTCGCCAGCCTGACCATCTTCCTGCTGCCACTAATCGCCCTGATGCTGGCCTACGACACCCTGGCCGGCGAGATCGAGCGCGGCACCATGCTGCTGCTGCTCGCCTACCCGGTGGGACGCGGCGAGGTGGTGTGGGGGAAATTCCTCGGCCATCTCGCCCTCCTGGCCTTCGCCACCGTGGTCGGCTACGGCGCCGCCGGGCTGGGCATCGCGCTGGCCGGCGGGAAGGCCGGCGCGGCGGTCGGCGATTGGCGCGCCTTCGTGGTGCTGATCGCCTCCTCGGTGCTGCTGGGCGCCAGCTTCCTCGCCCTCGGCATCCTGGCCAGCGCCCTGGTGCGCGACCGCGCCACCGCGGCCGGCATCGCGGTGGCGGCCTGGCTGGTGTTCGTGCTGCTGTTCGACCTGACGCTGCTCGGCGTGCTCGCCGCCAGCGAGGGCAAGGCGATTTCGGCGGCGGCCTTCCGCTGGCTGCTGCTGCTCAACCCCGCCGACGCCTACCGCCTGCTCAATCTCACCGGCTTTTCCGACGTGCGCCAATTCGCGGGGATGGCCGGACTGTCGCAGGAAGTATTGTGGCCGCCCGTCGTGCTTGCCGCCGCCCTGGTCGGCTGGGTGGTGGTGCCGCTGGTCGCCGCCCATGCCCTGTTCGCACGGAGGCAAATGTGAGAACGGCCCTGGCCCTGGTGGTCCTGCTGATGGTCGGCGCCTGCGGCGACAAGGGCAAGGCGCCCCCGCCGCCGCCGGCGGCGATGGGCTCCGACGCCGTCGGCCATTACTGCGGCATGACGTTGGCCGACCATCCCGGGCCCAAGGGGCAGATCCAGGTCAAGAGCCGCAAGGAGCCGTACTGGTTCTCGTCGGCGCGCGACACGCTGGCCTTTACCATGCTGCCGGAGGAACCCAAGGACATCGCCGCCATCTATGTGACCGCCATGGACAAGGCGGCCAGCTGGGAGCAGCCGGGGCAGGCAGCGTGGGTGGACGCCCATGCGGCATCGTACGTGGTCGGCAGCGATGCCAAGGGCGGCATGGGCCAGAACGAGGTGGTCCCCTTCACGACCCCCGAAGCCGCGGAGGCCTTCGCCCGCCAGCACGGCGGCCAGGTCTACGGCTTCGACCGGGTCCCCCACGACAAGGTCCTGGGCGAGGACACGCCGGCGGTCCAGAGCCACGAAGACGGACACCAGGGAGGATCCCACCCATGAAGCGTCGCCGCTTCCTCGCCATCACCGCCGCCGCCGGCGCGCTCGCCGCCGGCCCCGCCCGCGCCTTCCGCCTCGACCCGGTGGAGTGGCGCGGCGTCGCGCTCGGGGCCCCCGCCACCCTGATCATCCACCACGAAGACCGCGATGAGGCCCTGCGGCTGGTCCGCGCCTGCGAGGCCGAGATCGCCCGCCAGGAAGCCATCTTCAGCCTCTACCGCCCCGATTCGGCGCTGGTGCGCCTCAACCGCGACGGAGCACTGGAGGCGCCCCCGCTCGACCTCGTTACCCTGCTGGCCCTCGCCGGGCGCATGTGGGAGCTGTCCGAGGGCACCTTCGACCCCACCGTCCAGCCGCTGTGGGACGTCTATGCCCGCCACTTCGGCCAGCCCGGCGCCTCGCCCGACGGACCGGACGCCGAGAGCCTCGCCGCCGCCAAGGACCGGCTGGGCTGGCCGCACGTGTCGCTGGCCGCCGACCGCGTCGCCTTGGCGCGGCCGGGCATGGCGCTGACCCTCAACGGCATCGCCCAGGGCTGGATCACCGACCGCGTCGCCGACCTGCTGCGCCGCGCCGGCATGCGCCACGTGCTGGTCGACATGGGCGAGATCCGGGCCCTCGGCCGGCGCGGCGACGGCATGCCCTGGACGGTGGAGGACGAGACCTCGCACCGTCGCCTGGACCTGCAATCCGGGGCGATGGCCACTTCCTCGCCGGACGGAACGCGGTTCAGTCCCTGCTGCCATCACCTGTTCGACCCCGCAACCGGGCGCAGCGCCGCCGCCGCCAGGGCGGTGACCGTGCTCGCCGACGAGGCGGCGGTGGCCGACGGGCTCGCCACCGCCATCGCCATCCATCCCACCGCCGGCGCCGCGCTGTGCCGCAGCCTGGGCGCGCGCACGATTACGGCCTAGTGGCACGGCCTAGTGGCCGGTCCGCGCGAGGTCGAGGACGGAGTCCTTGAGGGGGCTGGCCTGGCGGGGGCGATCGCGGCCGCGGCGGCTTTGCATGGTGACCAGCGCCAGCGTCATCCAGCCGCCGTGGAACAGCACCCCGGCCAGCAGCACGATCTCGCCGGGGATGGGGCCGATGGTGGCGCGGTGGACGAAGGCCGCCCAGGTCGTCGCCGACACCGGATGGATCAGCAGCTTGCCGATGTAGGCGATCAGCTGGATCAGGAAGATCCAGCTGTAGTTGCGGCGCAGCCGCCGGCCGGCCGCCTCGGCGAAGGTGATGTGGAGCTGGGGATCGATGTAGTCCTTGTAGAGGATCTCGTTCCAGCGGTTGTCCAGGACGACGCCGCGCCCCAGCAGGATGGGCCCGAAGAAGTTGACTTCGAGGATGTGGGCACGGATCCGCCAGAAATCGAAGAAGCGATAGCGCCGGGCCTCGATGGACAGGAACACCGTCACCAAGAGGCCGACCAGCACCAGCGGCAGCGCCGAGGCGCTGTCGCTGCTGTAGGTCAGCGACAGCGCGAGGCCGGTGGTTACCACCGCCCAGTTGGTGGTGGTGTCGAGCCGGGTGCGCCAGACCGTGCTGCGGTAGAGCTCGCCGCGGTAGAGGTGGGCCAGAGCGGCGATGTCGGCCGATTCGATATCGTGGGGGCCATGGGCGGCGTTCGTCATGCGGAAAGAACCCCGAAGCGGCGGCCTGGGTTCCCGAGAGGCGCACGAACCGAAAAGGTTGGCTTTTTCGGGGCCGCAGGCCTATGGTCCCGGCGTTCGATCGCTGGAGGCTCATCCGTCTCTTGAGTGAGACGTGGATGCGGGCGGCTCCTTGGGACCGCTCCCGCGAGGACGCTTCTTCCTCTCGACTTCCTCCTGCCAGGTGCCGTCGCCCGCGACGGACCGAACGCCCCTTTTTTCTCATTCGAACGGGAAGACGCTCTTGTCCTTCGCTGACCTCTCCTTGCATCCCCTGATCCTCAACGCCCTGGCCGCCGAGAACTACACCGATCCCACCCCCGTCCAGGCCGCCGCCATCCCGGCGGCGCTGACCGGCCGCGACCTGCTGGCCACCGCCCAGACCGGCACCGGCAAGACCGCCGCCTTCCTGCTGCCCGCCCTGACCCGCATCGCCGAGAACCGCACCCCGCGCCCGGCCGGCGCCCCCCGCATCCTGGTGCTGGCGCCGACCCGCGAACTGGCGCGCCAGGTGCTGCAGGCCGCCCGCAAGTACGGCAAGTTCCTGCGTCTGAACACCGTCGAGCTGGTGGGGGGCATGCCCTACCGCGAGCAGCTGCGCATGCTGGCGCGCCCGGTCGACGTCGTTGTCGCCACCCCCGGCCGCCTGATCGACCATGTCGAACGCGGACGGCTGTTCCTCGACGGCGTCGAGGTGCTGGTGCTCGACGAGGCCGACCGCATGCTCGACATGGGCTTCCTCGACGACGTCGAGGCGGTGGCCGCCGCCTGCGGCAAGGACCGCCAGACCCTGCTGTTCACCGCGACGCTGGACAAGCGCATGGCCAAGCTGTCCGAGCGCCTGCTCACCGACCCGGTGCGGGTCGCCATCGAGGCTACCTCCGGCCCGGTGCTGATCGAGCAGCGCCTGCACCATGCCGACGACCTCGCCCACAAGCGGCGCCTGTTGCACCACTTCGCCGCCGACCCCGAAGTGGCAAAGGCCATCGTCTTCACCGCCACCAAGCGCGATGCCGACACCCTGGCCCAGGATCTGGTAGCCGCCGGCCATGCCGCCGCCGCCCTGCACGGCGACATGCACCAGTCCCAGCGCAACCGCACCCTCGACCGCCTGAAGCAGGGCGCCGTCCGCCTGCTGGTCGCCACCGACGTGGCCGCCCGCGGCATCGACGTGCGCGACATCTCGCACGTCATCAACTTCGACCTGCCCCGCGCCGCCGAGGATTACGTCCACCGCATCGGCCGGACCGGACGCAACGGCGCCGAGGGCGTCGCCATCTCGTTCGCCAGCCACAGCGATCGCGATTCCCTGGCCCGCATCCAGCAGTTCACCAAGACCACGCTGACCGTCCACCAGATCCCCGGACTGGAGCCGCGCCGCGTTCCCACTACCCCGGCGCGGGCGGGACGTCCGTTCGCCAAGCCCCGCCGTCCCGGCGCCAAGCCGAATGGTGGAAACGGGCAGCAGGCCCGCAAGTTCCAGAAGGCTGCCACCGGTCGCTGATGGGCCGGCTTCGCCCTACCCGCTGCACTGCACCCTTCCAAAAGAAGGGGCATTGGGTGGGGCGAAACCTGCACAAAAAGGGCGTTGACGGCTAAAGATGCATTGCGGTACCTTAATTCCACTATCGGAGCTGCGAAAAATAATTACGTCGCACTTGCTCATTTGGTCATATTTGGTGCATAGCAAGGCTGTCTAAGGGCTACGCCGGATGATAGGCGGACGTCGTGGCCCATCGAGCGAGATCCGCCATCCGGGGTCATAGAATATGAGCGTCACCTTCACTCGTCGCCGTGTGCTCACCATCCTCGCCGCCGCCGCGGGCGTGCCGCTCGTCATGGGCGCGGGCCGTGCGCAGGCGCGGCTGATCAAGTGGGAAGGCACCGCCCTCGGGGCCCCGGCGTCGCTCGCTCTTTACCACCATGACGAGACCGCCGCACGCGACGCCATCGCCGCCTCGGTCGCCGAGCTCAACCGCCTCGAATCGATCCTCAGCCTCTACCAAGCCGATTCCGCCATCAGCCGCCTCAACCGCGACGGCGCCCTCGCCCACGCCCCGGCCGAGCTGCTCGACCTGATGAAGGACGCCCTGTCGGTGGCCGCGATCAGCGACGGCGCCTTCGATCCGACCGTGCAGCCGCTGTGGCAGGTCTATTTCCAGCACTTCACCTCCGCCAACCCGTCGTCCGAGGGCCCGGCCGCCGCCGACATCGCCGCGGCGCGGGCGCTGCTCGGCTGGCGCGACGTGGCGATCGAGGGCGACAGCATCCGCCTCACCCGGCCCGGCATGGGCGTCACCCTGAACGGCATCGCCCAGGGCTACATCACCGACCGCATCGCCGACCTGCTGCGCGCCCGCGGCTTCGACCGCACCCTGGTCGACATGGGCGAACCCAAGGCCCTGTCGGCCAAGCCCGACGGCAGCGCCTGGCGCATCGGCATCGCCGACCCCACCGACAATTCGCGCAGCGTGACCTCGGTCGACGTCGTCGACAAGGCGGTGGCGACCTCGGGCGGCTACGGCACCACCTTCGACGAAGCCATGCGCTTCACCCACCTGATCGACCCGACCTCGGGCACCACCGCCCCGGCCTACCAGAGCGTCACCGTGATCGCCGCCAGCGCCGCCCTGGCCGACGGCCTGTCCACCGCCCTGTCGGTGGCGCCGGCCGAGCGCCGCCAAGCCATCCTGTCGGCGGCCGGCGGGGTGTCGGCCCTGTTCGTGGCCGGCGACGGGCGCGTCACCACGCTGGCGTCCTGACCCAGGCCGACAGGGGGAGCCGATCATGACCATCGACATGGACGCCCTGGGGGCCACCTGCCGGCGGCTGACGCCGGCTCCCGGCCATGAAAAGCTGGTGGCCGCCGCGCGCGAGGCCAGCGGCCTCGATTTCCGCCTCGCCCATGTGGATGCCGGCTGGTTCCGCCTGGGCGGCCTGATGGACGCCAACGGCAACCGCATCGCCGACGACCTCGAGGACTGGGTTGATGCCGAGACCGGCGGCGACATGACCGCGCTGTTCGAGCGCTATGCCGACGCCGGCTACCGCTTCACCCGTCACGCCGGCTGGCGCATCTACCTGACGGCCCCGACCGGCCCGGGCCCGCTGGATTTCGTCCAGGTCGAAGTCGACCAGGTGCAGGAGATGCTGTGCCGACCGCTGTTCGAGGGCGACCACATCCCCGACACCGTCGAGGAGCTGGCGGCTTTGCCGGCCTGGCCCGAGGCGGTGCCGCTCGCCCCCGCCGCCTATGTCGCCCGCCGCCATACCGCCTTCGGCGCGATGCCCGAGCTGATGGACGACCACAAGGGCGACCCGCGCTTCAAGCGGTTCGTCTCGGAGTGGAGCGCCTCGAGCGCCGGCAAGGACGGGCATTTCTGCGACCACTGGGTGCTGCGCGTGGTGCCGTTCCGCACCGAGGACGGCGAGCACCTGCTGGAGGCGCGCCCGGTGCCGTCGTACAAGCCGGCCTTCCCGGATCTCAAGGATGCCCGCGAGCACGCCGCCCATTACGATCCGGTGGCGATGGTGCGCCAGGTCGATGCCGAGGCCGGCTATCCCATGGCCTGGTACTTCCTGCAGGTGACCAACCACTTCATCCATTTCCACTGCATGGCCGACCTGCGCGACGCCTGCGCCGCGTCGGGCCCCGCCCCCCTGCCGCCCACCGATTTCCGGCTGGTCGAGGGGTGGGTCGACACCCCCTATACGTTCAAGTAGAGGGGGAGACATGCACCCGGACCGGGGACGGACCTACGGCAACGATACGGTGGAGGGCTTCGCCCGCGTGGTCGCGGTCGAGGGACCCCGCGTGGTGCTCGAACCCGAGCAGACCACCGCCTGCGGCCATTGCGTGTCCTCCTCGGTGTGCGGCATGGGCAGCCCGGGCAATCGCCTGCGGCTGCGCCGCTTCTCCCTTAGGAACGAGCAGGGCCTGGAAGTAGGGGACAGAGTGGTGGTCGGGGTTTCCGAATCGTCGCTACTCAAAGCCTCGCTGGTCGCATATGCTGCTCCTCTAATATGCATGTTGGTCGCAATGGTCGTTGCCCAGCGCATGACCGGCAGCGACATCGCCGCCATGGCCGGCGCCGTCGGCGGCCTGGCATTGGGGTTCATCGGAGCCCGCCTGGGGGCCAGCCGGCTGTCGGCCAGCGGCGACCTGGCTCCGAAAGTGATCCGTCGCCTCGAGGCCCCCAGGGCCGGCGACGGTTGTCAGATGGGTTGAAGGATAGGACGAGATGCAGGAACTCTTTCTGCTCATGATCGGAGCCACCCTGGTCAACAACGTGGTGCTGGCCAGATTCCTGGGCCTGTGCTCGTTCATGGGCGTGACCACCAAGGTGGACACCGCCATCGGCATGGGCGCGGCGACGACCTTCGTCATCACCGTGTCGTCCATGGGCGACTGGGCCATCGAGCATTTCCTGCTCAAGCCCTACGACCTGGGCTACCTGCGCACCGTCACCTTCATCCTGGTGATCGCCGCCGCCGTGCAGTTCACCGAGATGGTGGTGCGCAAGGTGTCGCCGGCGCTGTTCCAGATGCTGGGCATCTACCTGCCGCTGATCACCACCAACTGCGCCGTGCTCGGCGTGGCGCTGCTGCTGGTCGAGGGCAAGCTCGGCTTCATCGAGAGCGCGCTGTTCGCCTTCGCCTCGTCGGTGGGCTACAGCCTGGTCATGGCCATCTTCGCCGGCCTGCGCGAGCGTCTGGCCCTGGCCGAGGTGCCGCGCATCTTCGCCGGCCCGCCGATCGGGTTCGTGACCGCCAGCCTGCTGGCGCTGGCGTTCATGGGTTTCTCTGGCATCAGCACGAATTAAGAGAGGGTCCTCGTCATGTTGCTCGCTGTCGGCAGTCTCGCGGTCATGGGCGCCGCCCTCGGCACGGTGCTCGGCGTTGCGGCCCGCTACCTTGCGGTCGAGGAAAATCCGGTCGAGCAGGAGATCCTGGCCATGCTGCCGGGATCGCAGTGCGGCCAGTGCGGCTACGTGGGCTGCGCCCAGGCCGCCAAGGCGCTCGCCGCCGGCGAGGCCAAGGTCACCCTGTGCCCGCCCGGTGGCCGCGCCACCGCGGCGGCGCTGGCGGCCAAGCTCGGCGTCCACGCCGACCTCTCGGACACCGAGGAGCTCGACCCCGAGAACGCCTTCATCAACGAGGATCTGTGCATCGGCTGCATGCGCTGCATCCAGGAGTGCAGCTCGGACGCCATCGTCGGCGCCAACAAGCAGATGCACACCGTGATCACCGATGTCTGCCATGGCTGCGGCAAGTGCGCCAAGGTCTGCCCGACCGAGGCCATCGAGATGCGCACCATCCCGCTGACGCTGGCCACCTGGCACTGGCACAAGCCCGGCTCGAATTGGGTGAACTGAGATGAAACTGGGCCCCATCCGCGGCGGCGTCCATCCGGACTACCGCAAGGAACTGGCGTCGGAGAAGGCGGTCGTCCCGCTGCCGATTCCCCGCATGCTCTACGTGCCGCTGCTGCAGCACGTCGGCGCTCCGGCCGAGCCGATCGTCGCCATCGGCGACATCGTGCTCAAGGGTCAGATGATCGCCCGCTCGCAAGGACCGGTGTCGGCGCCCGTGCACGCCCCCACCTCCGGCCGCGTGGTCGACATCGGCGCCTATACCGCCCCGCACCCGTCGGG
Source organism: Solirubrobacterales bacterium (assembly GCA_050260775.1). Lineage (GTDB taxonomy): Bacteria > Pseudomonadota > Alphaproteobacteria > Rhodospirillales > Magnetospirillaceae > CALABS01. The sequence continues at coordinate 44,297 of JBLNCP010000056.1, forward strand.
CCTGCCCCAGCGCACCATCGTCATTGAGGCCGACGGCCGCGACGCGTGGGCCGACCTGCCGGCCCCCATCGCCGACCCGTTCGCGGTCGCCCGCTCCGTCATCTCCGAGCGGGTGGCGCAGGCCGGCATCGTCGGCCTGGGCGGCGCCTCGTTCCCGTCGGCGGTCAAGCTGGACCTCGGCACCCGCCACCCCATCGACACCCTGCTGATCAACGGCGCCGAGTGCGAGCCCTACCTGACCTGCGACGACCGCGTCATGCGCGAGTACGCCGACGAGGTGGTCGACGGCGTCCGCATCATGCAGTACGCCCTGGGCGCCAAGCGCTCGATCATCGCCATCGAGGGCAACAAGCCGCAGGCGCTGGCCACCATGCGCGCCGCCGTCGCCACCTTCTCCGACCTGTCGGTGGTGGCGGTGCCGGTGCGCTATCCCATGGGCTCGGCCGACCATCTGGCCCTGGCCGTCACCGGCCGCGAGAAGCCGGCGGGCCGCCGCATGGCCGAGATCGGCGTGCTGGTGCACAACGTCGCCACCGCCCGCGCGGTGTCGCTGGCTGTGCGCCAGGGCAAGCCGCTGATCTCGCGCGTGGTCACCTTCACCGGCGGCGCCCTGGCGGAGCCCAAGAACATCGACGTGCCGCTGGGCACCCACGTGGCCGACGTCGTTGCCTTCTGCGGCGGCTTCCGCGAGCACCCGGTGCGCATCATCAACGGCGGCCCCATGATGGGCCAGCCGCTGGCCAACCTGGAATCGCCGGTGGTCAAGGGCACCTGCGGCATCGTCGCCCTGTCGGAAGCCGAGGTGAAGATCCGCGATCCCCAGCCCTGCATCCGCTGCGGCTCGTGCGTCACCGCCTGCCCGAACGGCCTGGTGCCGCTCGAGATGATGAGCCTGATCAAGCACGACGACTTGGACAAGGCCGCCGCCGTCGGCGTCGAGGACTGCATCAGCTGCGGCAGCTGCTCGTACATCTGCCCGTCCTTCATCCCGCTGGTGCACTACTTCGAGTACGCCAAGGGCCGCATCTGGGCCATCGCCCGCGACAAGCGCAAGCAGGACCGGGTGAAGAAGCTGGTCGAGGCGCGCGCCGCCCGTCTCGAGAAGATCGCCCTCGCCAAGCGTGAAGCCATGGCGGCGCGCAAGGCCGCGGCCGCCGCCGCGCCTGCCCCCGCTGCCGCTCCGGCCGCCCCAACCGAAGCCCTCCAGCCCGAGGCCAGTTCATGAGCGTAGTTTTCGACCGCAGCGGCCCGTACACGCACGCCCGCACCAGCGTCCAGCGGACGATGGCGCTGGTGATGGCGGCGCTGACCCCTGCCACGCTGTTCGACATCTGGCTGTTCGGCTGGCCGGCTCTCAACCTTTTCGCGATCACCATCGCCGCCTGCATGGGCGTCGAAGCCGCCTGCCTCCATCTCGGCGGCAAGCCGGTCAAGAGCACCCTGACCGACGGCTCCGCCATCCTCACCGGCTGGCTGCTGGCCATGAGCCTGCCGCCGTGGGCGCCGTGGTGGATCGGGGTGGTGGGCGCGGTGTTCGCCATCGCCCTGGCCAAGCACACCTTCGGCGGCATCGGCCAGAACGTGTTCAACCCGGCCATGGTCGCCCGCGTGGCGCTGCTGGTGTCGTTCCCGGTGCAGATGACCGCCTGGGTCGCGCCGCACCCGCTGTTCTCGGCCGGGGCCCCCGGGCTGGCCGACGGCCTGGCCATCACCTTCGGCGCCCTGCACCTCGACTCCGTCAGCGCCGCCTCGGCGCTCGGCTACGTCAAGACCGAGCTGTCGCGCGGAATTCCCGTGTCGCAGTCGATCACCCAGGTGCCCGAGCTGATGGACATGGTGCTGGGCAACCGTGCCGGCAGCTTCGGCGAGACCTCGGCGGTGCTGATCCTGCTGGGCGGCGTGTTCCTGCTGTGGCGCCGGATCATCTCGTGGCACATCCCGGTGGCGGTGATGGGCACCCTGTTCGTGATGGGCACCCTGTTCCACGCCATCAATCCCGACCGCTTCACCACCGGAACGTTCCACCTGCTGTCGGGTGCCACCTTCCTGGGCGCGTTCTTCATCGCCACCGATTACGTGACGTCGCCGACCTCGAAGCAGGGCCAGATCGTGTTCGGCATCGGCTGCGGCCTGCTCACCTGGATCATCCGCACCTTCGCGGGCTATCCCGAGGGCATGGCCTTCGCGGTGCTGCTGATGAACTCGCTGGCCCCCATCATCGACCAACACTTCCGTCCGCGGGTCTTCGGCCGTACCCGCAAGGGTGAGCCTCTGCCGCTCAAGGGGGAGAAATGAAAAAGGCCACCTTCATTCATGCGGTGATCCTGGGCGCCTTCTGCCTGGGCTTCGGCATCGTGCTGGCCGGCACCGACCTGGCCACCAACGCCGAGATCAAGGACCGCGCCACCGAGGACCGCCAGGCCTCGCTGAGCCAAGTGGTTCCCGCCGCGCTGCACGACAACAGCCTGGTCGCCAACACCCTTGCCATGAAGAATGACGAGGGCAAGGAGATCACCGTCTACCGCGGCACCAAGGACGGCAAGGTGACGGCGGTGGCCTACGAGATCTACGGGTCGGGCTATGCCGGCGAGATGCGGATGATGCTGGGCGTCGATGCCGAGGGGAAGATCCTGGGCGTGCGCGTCACCTTCCACAAGGAGACCCCCGGCCTCGGCGACAAGATCGAGGAGAAGAAGGGCGACTGGATCACCCGCTTCACCGGCCTGTCGCTCGGCAATCCGCCCGAGGAGAAGTTCAAGGTGAAGAAGGACGGCGGCATCTTCGACCAGTTCTCGGGTGCCACCATCACGCCGCGCGGCGTCGTCACCGCCGTCCGCCACGGCCTGCACTTCTTCGACGCCCACAAGGCCCAATTGCTGGAGATGCGCTGATGGCCTCGAACTACAAGACCATCGTCAAGGACGGGCTGTGGGACAACAACGGCGTGTTCGCCATGCTGCTGGGCATGTGCCCAACCATGGCGATGACCACGGGGGCCACCAACGCCCTGGGCATGGGCCTGGCCACCGCGGTGGTGATGGCGGCGTCCAGCCTGATGGTGGCGATGTTCCGCAACTACATCACCCAGGAAGTCCGCATCCCGGTCTACATCCTGATCGTCGCGGCCAACACCACGCTGGTCGATCTCACGATGAACGCCTACATGCACGAGCTCTATAAGGTGCTTGGCCTGTTCATCCCGTTGATCGTGTCCAACTGCCTGCCGCTGGCCCGCCTCGAGGCCTTCGCCGCCAAGGAGCCGGTGCTGCCGTCCTTCCTCGACGGCCTGTTCATGGGCATCGGCTTCACCATCGCGCTGACCGCCATCGGCGCCGTGCGCGAGATCGTCGGCGGCGGCACCGTGTTCGCCGATGCCTCGCTGCTGTTCGGCCCGGCCTTCCACTTCATGGAACTGCGCCTGCTGCCGTCGGACATGGGCGTCCTGGTCGCGATCCTGCCCCCCGGCGGCTTCCTGGCCACCGGCCTGCTGCTGGTCGGCAAGCGGCTGATCGACCTCAAGGCCGGCAAGAGCATCCAGATGGCCGGCGCCCACTGCGTCGGCTGAGGAGACCACGATGAAGATCGGTGTCGCATACGCCACCCCCCTGCAACAGGTCTGGCACTCCGTCGAGGTTCCCGACGGGGCGACCGTCAAGGACGCCATCGAGAAGTCGGGCATCCTGAAGCAGTTCCCCGAGATCGATCTCGAGACCCAGAAGGTGGGGATCTTCGGCAAGCTGGCCGCCCTCGACGCGCCGCTGGAGGATGGCGCCCGCGTCGAGATCTACCGCCCCATCACCGCCGACCCCAAGACGGTGCGCCGCCGCGCCCGTCCGGGCCAGGACGGGGCTGCCGACGGCTGAGCCCCGGCTTGACGGGGCTCAAGGCCCGAGACCCCCGGCCCATTGTTGGTTATGGGCTGCAGCTTTTCCTGAAAGGCAGTCCATGACCGACACCGTTCTCGACGTCCGTACCATCCAGCCGCGCGACCGTCACCCCCGGATCTTCCAGACCTTCGACGCGTTGCCGGTGGGGACCTCGTTCATCCTCGCCAACGACCACGATCCCCGGCCGCTGTTCTACCAGTTCAAGGTGGAGCGCCCCGAGGAGTTCGACTGGACCTACCTCGAGGAAGGCCCCGAACAGTGGCGCGTGCGCATCACCCGGACCAAGGCCCCCGCGGCCAAGGACAAGGGTGCCAGCTGCTGCGGCAGCTGCGGCTGACGCGGTGACGCAAGCGGCGGCGGCCCCCGTGGCCGCGCCGCTTGCGCCCGGCGCCATTTCGTCCTAGCAAAGCGGCATGCCCCGCCGCGCTCTCCTCCTACTCCTGCTCCCTCTCCTTGCCTCCGCCGCCTCGGCCGGGGAGGTGCAGGGCGAGCGTGAGCTGGTCATCCTCGACCGTCCGCCCTCGGCGGAGGAGATCAAGCTGGCTACCCGCCACGGCGCCCACCTGCTCGGCCGCGCCCGCGCCGCCAAAGAGACCGTCCAGCTGCGCGTCAACACCTATCGCGACGTGGTGATGATGAACCTGCTGGCGCCGTCGCTGTGCGACCCGGCCAAGGGGTGTCCGCTGCTCGTGATCCGGGACCTCTCCCGCAGGCCGGTCCTGGAGACCGTCGCCTACGCCAACGTGCTTGCCAGCGTACGGGGAGACACGATCACGCTTACGTTTCAATCGGGGCAGACCTGGACAGAGTGCACGTTTTCGCGAGGCGGTCGCGGCCGTTGCAAGCCGCCGACCCTGCAAAAACCCGCAGGTTAGGCTATTGGCAAAGTGGAGTGACCACAGCATGATGGGGTGGTAATTCCCCCCCGGAGTTCACGACATGCTTAGGAAGGTGATCGGCCTGGCCGTGATGGCGATGGCGCTGTCGTCGGCGGGCGCAAGGGCCGCCGAAATCCTGCGCGCCGCCTACGAGGACGTGGAGAACGCGCCCTATTACATGGGCAATTCCGTCGAAATCGACGCCGAGCGCCCCGGCATCTCGGTGGAGATGATGCGCGAGGCCGCGAAGCGCGCCGGCATCGAGATCAAATTCGTCCGCATGCCCTGGGTCCGCTGCCTGAAGTCGCTGGAGCGCGGCGAGGTCGACGCGATCTTCAACTCCTCGTTCAAAGAGGATCGCCTTCCGCTCGGGGTGTACCCGATGGCGGCGGGAAAGCCGGATCACCACCGCCGCATCGACACCATCACCTACGCGCTCTATCGCGTGAAAGGCGGCAAGGTCACCTTCAACGGCAAGGCCATCACCGGCCTGGATGGCCCTGTGGGCGCTCCCGCCGGCTACTCCATCCTCACCGACCTCAAAGCGATGGGCGTGGCGACCGAGGAAGCCCCTGATACGGTGATCAACTTCAAGAAGCTGGCCTCGGGCCGCATTCCCGCAGTGGCCACGCACGAACGCATCGGCGACGGCCTCATCGCGTCGGGCGAGTTCCCCAACCTCGAGAAGGTGACGCCGGTCCTGGCCTCCAAGGACTACTTCGTCCAGGTCAGCCACCAGCTCTATGGCCGGAAGCCCGAGTTGGTGGAGCGGCTGTGGTCGCACCTGGCCGAGGTCCGCGACACCCTGGGCCCGCAGCTCTACGCCAAGTACGCCAAGTAGACCCGCCGCCGGACCGCTCCCCCCCACTCCCGTCATGGCCGGGCTCGACCCGGCCATCTACGGCGCGCTCCACCGAAATTCGGTTTTCGCGCGGCAAGGCGTGGATCGCCGGGTAAGACGCCCTAGCCCTGCTTGAGTACGATCAGGGTCAGATCGTCGTAGAGGGGTTGCGCGCCGATGTGCCGGCGGACGTCGGCCACCACCGCGTCCTTGATGGCTTCGGCCGGTTCCTGCCAATGCGCCGACAAGGTCTCGCACAGGCGTTCCAGCCCATAGAGGTTGTGGGCGGAATCCGCAGCCTCGGTGATGCCGTCGGTGTAGAGCACCACCGTGTCCCCGGGATGCAGGAGGACAGAGACCTCGTCGACGAAGTCCTTCACTTCGTCGATCAGGCCGATGGGCATTCCCAGGTGGACGGTGTCGATCAGTTCGACGTGACCGCCCTTGCGGACCACGATCAGCGATTCGTGCTGGCCGCTGATGCGCAGATGGCCGGCGATCCCCCGCTCCGCCACCAGCTCGGGCGCCTCGGGGCGATAATCGAGCAGCGCCAGCGTCAGGTTCTTGTCGCTGCCCATGCGCTGGACGTTCTGGTAGATGGTGCGGTTGAGCACGTCGAGCAGCCGCACGAAATCGCTCTCGTCGCTGGTCACCAGGGTGCGGACGGCGGACTGGGTCATCAGCATGACCACGCCGCTTTCCAGGCCGTGGCCGGTGACGTCGCCGATGCCGATCCTCACCCGCCCGCCGGCCTCCTGCAGGATGTCGTAGTAGTCGCCGCCCACTTCGTTGGCCGGCTCCATGAACGTCGCCACGTCGAGGCCGCGGATGGCCGACAGCTCGGCCGCCGTGGGCAGGATCATCTGCTGGATGCGGCGCGACACGTCGAGCTCAGCGCCGAGACGAACATTCTCCGCCTTGAGGCGGTTGATCAGCGACTGGATCTCCTCGTTGGCCGCCTCCAGTTCCCGCGTGCGGTCGGCGACGCGCCGCTCCAGGTCGTGCGTCAGCTCCTTGAGGCCGGCCTCGGCGACGTCGCGTTGGTCCAACCCCTTCTGCGAGGCCTGCAGCAAGGCGTTGATCGAGCCCACCAGCAGCCCGAACTCATCCTGGTCATGGCCCTTCGGCGGGGCGACCAGACGGGCGCCCGGGCGATTGGGATCGACCTGCGCGACGACCTGGGCCAGGCGCACCAGCGGCCGGGTGATCATCAGGTAGAAGACGCCGACAACCAGGCCGGTGATGGCGAGGGATCGGAATAGGCCCAACGCCGCATTGACCATGGCGCGCTCGAAGAAGCTGCGCGCCACCTCCTGGGGCGACAGGCGAAGATCAACGTGGCCGACCTCGGCCGGCGTTCCATCCGCCTTGGGCCGCACCAGCTTGTGGCGATAGACGGTGACGTCGGCGAACAGGTACTCGGCGATTGCACCCCAGCTGACCTGCTGGCGCCCCTCGCGGTCCCGCTCGCGGGTAGCCAGGATATCGCCGAAATTGTCCCGCAGGGTGGCGGCGTCGACGGCCTCGGTGCGGAACATGCCGTCCACCACCTGCGCGGCCAGGGCCGGGCTGAGCTGATAGGCCGCCTCCTGCGCCGACCCGTCGATCATCTCGAGGATCCGGTTGGCCTGCTCGCGCACCTCGCTGCGCATGCCGTGCCAGTCGAGGAAGAGTTCGATGAAACTGCCGACGACGCTGAGGGCGAGGACGACGACGACGGTGATGATGGCCTGCTTGGCCGTCAGGCCCCGCGACCGGACGTCCCCTGCTGGCGGCCCCATTTCCGGGCCGACCGTAATCCTGGATTGAATGCTCACCCCCCCGCCTCCGAACGGCTACCCCTGCCGGTGCATCCCCTCCGGCTCCGAATATAATCGCGTCAGGAGCGCTCCCCGCGCAAGCGGGCTTTACGCGGGGACGCCCCTCTTGCCGCCCAGAAAGCGAAATGAGAGGATGCCCGTCGCTTTGGGGATGATACGGGGAAAGCGAACGATGCGCTCCATCGTTGCGGCATGCGCACTGGCGTCCATGCTTTCGATTGCATGTCCGGCCGCGGCCAAGGATTACGTGGTCGGGGTCGAGGAGTTGGACTATCTGCCGATCTACGGTATCCGCGACGGCCGCTACAGCGGCGCCGCCCGCGAGATCCTTGACCGCTTCGCCGCCGACCGCGGCCACAGCTTCACCTACCGGCCGCTCCCGATCAAACGCCTATTCTCGGAACTGGCGGGGGGAATGATCGACTTCAAATTCCCGGACAACCCCTACTGGAACCCCGACGCCAAGAAGGGCAAGCCGGTCGTCTACAGCCAGCCGGCCATCCGCTACGTCGACGGCGTCCTGGTGGTCCCGGACAACCGCGACAAGGGGCCGGACGCCATCGCCGTCCTCGGGACGGTGTCCGGCTTCACGCCCTTCGCCTGGCTGGATCGCATCGGCGCCGGCAAGACCAAGCTTGAGGAGAACTCGTCGCTGCCGCTCCTGCTCAAGCAGGCGGCGACCGGCCGCATCGACGGCGCCTATGCCAACGTCGCGGTGGCCAACCACCATCTGGCGGCGACGCCGGGCGCGTTGGTGTTCGCGCCCAACATGCCGCACACCAAGGATGGCTACATGCTGTCCACCACCCGCCATCCCGCAATCGTCGCGGAATTCGACCAATGGCTGGCGTCAAACCGGGCAGTGGTGGAGGAGATCAAGCGTCGCTACGACGCCGAGCAGGGGATCGACTGAGAGCGCCCTCAGGCGATCTCCATCCTGAGCGACGGCATCAGCTTGCACAGATTGACCAGGGACTTGCCCTGCCACGACACGTCCTTCGAACCGAGCACGGTCAGGTCGACGGTCTTGCGGTTGCGCACCTCGATGACGAACTTCGACAGCATGGCGATGCCGGAGCTGTTGAGGAAGGCGAGCTGGCGCAGGTCCAGCGTCATCGATCCTTCGGGAACCGCGTTGGAAAGGAACTGCGCGATCGGGGCGTATTCGTCGAGGCCGTTGAGGCGAAGGATGCCCTTGAGGGCTGCGGCGCGGTTGTCCGCATCCCAGTCGACCGAAAAGGTTTCGCCAGTGATGACCGTTTCCATCCTATCCCCTTACCCCTAGATATCGATCCGCACCTGGGTGGTCACGCGCACGCCACCGTTCCCGAGGTCATCGAACTTCCAGCCCAGACGGGCGCCGTAATCATTGATCATGGTGAGCAGGCCCAGGCCCGAGGCGCCGGTCTCGGCCGAACGCTCCAGTTGCCGGACATACATCTCCATCGGGTCGCTGTCCAACAGCTCGGCCACGAACGCGCGAAAGACCTTGCCGCGCTCCAGGCCCATGGCGTTGCTTTCGTAGAAGACGATGGAATCGGCGCCGAGAACCAGCTTCATGCAGATCGGCTGCGAGAAGGCGTCCTCGCTATACTTCATGCCGTTTTCCAGAAGCTCGTTCGCTATGTACTTGATCGCGCCGCGAACCTCTTCGAGCCGGGCCACCGCCTGGGGGTCGCTCTCGTCCCTCGGAAGAAAGGTGCTGACGTAATCGGCCAGGAAGTCGGCCGACAGGCCGTTGTTGCGCCAACGCTGCTTCAGCGGGATCGACGTAGGCGAAAAAGTGAGTTCCAGGCCCTCGAGAACGTCACCCCCGGTCTCGACGAATTCCCCCACGACGTCCGACATCGTTCCTCCCCCGTTCGCGCACCGAATGGTGCCACCGTCTTCCCGCCCCGGCAAGGCGCGGATTATTCGTTGATCACCTAGTTGCCGTATCCCTTGAGCCGCGCCCGGCCGCGCGCGAACGCCTCCGGCAGGCGGTCGGCCTGCGCCAGCGCGTCCTCGATCCGCCCCTCGCGTACAGCCGTCTCCACCGCCGCACACAGCTTCTGGAGGCCGACGAGCCCCATCTGGCCGGCGGCGCTCTTCAGGCTGTGCACGGCGTCGGTCAGCAATCCGGTGTCGCGCAGGGTCACCGCCCGATCGCACTGGGCCAGCAATTGCGCCGCGGATTCGAAGAAGGCGGGGATCACCTCGAAAGCCGCCTCGTCACCCAGGCTGTCGCGCAGCAACTCCAGCGCGGCGGGATCGAAATCGAGGTCCTCGCGGCCGGGCTTGCCGCCGACCAGGCGCGACAGCGCATCGACCAGCTGCTCGGGCGAAAAGGGCTTGGGGACGAAATCGTTCATCCCGGCGGCAAGGCATTCCTGGATCTCGGCCGGAGTGACCGCCGCCGTGAGCGCCAGGATCGGCACCTCGCCGGCGGGGGCCGGCAAGGCCCGGATGGCGCGCGCCGCCTCGATCCCATCCATCACCGGCATGTGGCGGTCCATCAGGACCACGTCGAAGCGCTGCTCGGCCACTGCGTCCACCGCCTGGGCGCCGTCATCGACCGTCATCACCCGATGGCCGCGGCGGGTGAGCATGCCGCCGGCGACGCGGCGGTTGACCGGGTTGTCCTCGACCAGCAACAGGTCGAGCGGCGGCAAGGCGGCGGCGTCGGACGCCAGCACCCCGGCCAGATGGGGACCGGCGCTCGGCGGCCGCGAGGCTGGCGGAATCGCCAGCCAGTCGAAGGCGCCGGCCAGCGTCACCTCGCCGACCGGTTCCGGCAGATTGACCGAATTGGCACAGGCGACGGAAGGCGGCAGCGTGCCGGCGAGGCACAGGATGATCGTCGGCAGGTCGGTACGCGCCGCCAGCGACAGCGCCGCGCTGTGCATCAGCCGCCCGCCCGCGACCAGCACGTCCCCGGGCCGGCTGGTCGCCGCCACGGCCTCGGGAGCGACCTCGAGCACCTCGATGCCCCAACCTTCCAGGCGGGCCCGCAGGATGCGCCGTAGCGTGGGCTCCGGCTCGACCATCAGCACGCGCCGGGGCGGATTGGACGGACGGGCGCGTTCGCCGGGCTGGAAGGCGGCACCCAGGGGGATGTGGAACCAGAAGGTGCTGCCCTCGCCCAAGGTGCTGTCGACGCCGATCCGGCCGCCCATCAGTTCGACCAGCTGCTTGCAGATCGACAGGCCCAGGCCGGTTCCGCCGAACTTGCGCGAGACCCAGGCGTCCACCTGCGAATAGCGGTGGAACAGCCGTTCGCGCGCCTCCTCGGCGATGCCGATGCCGCTGTCGGTGACGGCGAAACGGAACCCGCCGTCCTCCCCCGGCTCGACGGTGACCGCGACGCTGCCCTTTTCGGTGAACTTGAGCGCGTTGCCGATCAGGTTGAGGAGAACCTGGCGCAAGCGGGTGGGGTCCCCATTGACGACAGCCGGGACCGAGGGGGCGATGGCGTGCCCCAGCGCCAAGCCCCGCTCCGAGGCTCGGCTTCCCATCAGCTCAAGGCTCTCCTCGACCAATTGGACGAGGTTGAAGTCGATGCTTTCCAGCTGCAGGCGCCCGGCCTCCAGCTTGGACAGATCGAGGATGTCGTCGAGGATGTTGAGCAGCAGACGGCCCGACGACACCACGGTCTCGGCAAGGTCGCGCTGTTCGGGGGTGAGCGGCGTGTCCAGCAGCAGGCGGGCCATGCCCAGCACGCCGTTCATCGGCGTGCGGACCTCGTGCGAGACCACGGCCACGAACTCGGCCTTGATGCGGGCCAGCGCCTCGGCGTGTTCCTTGGCCAGGGAGATCCGCGCATTCTCATGGCGGAGCTGCTCGTTGGCCAGCTCCCGCTCGATGTCGATCTCGTCGCTGTGCTCGGTGATGGTGTGGACGAGGAGTTCGAGGTCTTCCTTCTGCTCGTGCAGGGCCTCGAGAAGCTTGTTCAGGCGCACCTCGGCCCGGATGCGCTCGGCGATCTCGCCGCGCATCTGCTCGTTGGCGAGTGCCAGTTCCGCCTCGATGGCGTCACCGTGCTCGATCGCGGCCTGCAGCTCGATCTCGAGGTCGCACTTCTCCTGCTCCAGCCGACCAACGGTCGCGCGGAGTGCGGCCAACTCGTCCTTCAAGCGGATGATCTCGGTCGTCACCGGGCTGGCGCCCCCCCAACAATCCCGCAAGGAGTCCACATATTTTGCGGGAAATCAACCGTCCCAGCGCACACCGTCGGCGGAGGCGGCGCGAACGCGGGCGCGCAGCCATTCGGCGACGCTCCAGGCCTGGGCGGTACATCCGCGCGGACCGTGCGGGGGATCGGCATCGAAGACCTCGCCGATGGTTCCGATGCAGTAGTCGCCGAGATGGGGCTGCATGCCGTCCAGGATGCGCATCGCCTCGGCGCCCTGGTGCGGCCGCACCTTCATGCGGGCGTCGATGAAGGCGCCGAGCAGCCACGGCCACACCGTGCCCTGGTGGTAGGCGCCGTCGCGCGAGCGCTGGTCGCCGCCGAAGCGGGGGCGATAGCCGGGCGTGCCGGGAGCGAGCGAACGCAGGCCGAACGGGGTGAGCAGGCGCGCCTCCACCGTGTCGACCACCGCAGGCCAGTACCGCTCCTCCAGCACGGGATGGGGCAGCGAGACCGCGAAGATCTGGTTGGGCCGGCACAGCGGGGCTTCGGCCGGGTCGCCGTCGATCACGTCATACAGGTGGCCGAGGTCGGCGGCCCAGAAACGGCGATTGAAGCTGGCGCGGGCGCGCGCGGCATCGGCCGCGGCGCGGCGCGCGCCCTCGGCGTCGCCGGTCTCGGACAGCAGACGGGCCAGCACGCAGAGCGCGTTGTGCCACAGGGCGTTGATCTCCACCGGCTTGCCCCGCCTGGGGGTGACCACCCAGTCGTCGACGATGGCGTCCATCCAGGTCAGCTGGTAGCCCTCGGCCCCCTGGCGCAGCAATCCGTCCTCGGGATCGACGCCGATGTTGAACAGGGTGCCGCGCCGGTGCGCCTCGATGATCGAGACCAGCGACGGCAGCAGGAGGTCGCGGGTCTCGGCATCGCCGGTGGCGACCAGATAGCGGTCGACGGCGTGGAAGAACCACAAGGTGGCGTCGGCGCTGTGGTAGACGGGGGGCCACGGCCCGTCGGGGATGTTGTCCGGGATCAGGCCATCCTTCACGTAGCGCGCGAAGGTCCTGAGAATGTCGCGCGCCTCGCTGGCGCGCCCGGTCACCAGCGTCAGTCCCTCCAGGCTGATCATGGTGTCGCGGCCCCAGTCGTTGAACCACGGATAGCCGGCGATGATGCTGCACAACTGGTCACCAGTGGCGTTGACGCGGGCGGTCAGCTCCGGCCGGTTACGCGGGGTGAAGACGAAGGCGTCGGCCGCCATGGCCAGCAGGGCGGCGGGTCCCGAGCGCAGCGCGGGATGGGCGCGGCCGATCAGACGGCGGCGGCGCTCCTGCTCGGCATCCCACGCCTCCTCGGGCGAAAGGGCGGTGGCGACCGCCCAGTTCTCGGTGCTGGCGGAGAGGGCGCCGCCGCCGGCTTGAAGCGGCACGGTCAATGTGCCCGGGCTCCACAGCGGACCGTGGTCGAGGTACCCGCGCTCGGTCTCGACGGGGTAAACCGCCTCGGCGGTGCGCTCGTCGTCGAAGGCGACGGCCGCGCCCGGCGCGATGAGGCGCACGGCCGGCCAGGCGCCGTGCACGACCTCGATGCGGTCGCCCTCGACGGTGACCGCCGCGGGGCCCAGGGGCTGGTCGACCTGCCAGTCGGCGTGCCGAATGTGGAACCAGGGGCGGATCTCCAGCGCGGCCGCCTCGCCCTTCACCACCCGGTACAGCAGATGGACGGTGTTCTGCCGCCACGGCATCACGACACGCCGCTCGATCACCGTTTCACCCAGCGCGAAGCGCCAGACCGGCAGTCCGCGCTCCAGGCGGATCTCCTGCAGGCGGTCGAAGATGGATACTCCGTCCAGACGCTCGTCGATCCGATCGAGCATCACCGTCCGCCCATGCGGGGCATCCAGCGCAGACACCAGCAGGCCGTCGTGCCGGCGGCTGACGCCCCCCGCGAGCGTCCCCGACGCATAGCCGCCCAGGCCGTTGGCGACCATCCATTCCTTGCCGGCCAGATCGGCGGCCCCACCGACGGCGATGGTGAGATCGGAGTCCATGGCATCCTCCCCGGCTGCCGCGATTGCGCAAAACCCATTGTGCCCTGCCCCGCTCCCCCGCGCCAGACCGCCGCCATAGGCCGCCCGGAGAAAGACCCGTTCGGGGGTGGTCGTTGGCTGGATTGCCGCAGCGGGGCTTGCCCAGCTATTTGCAACAGGTTCACGGCGGGAGGCGGTTGCCAATGCGGGTGAAGATGCAGATCTCTGCGTTCACCGGATTGCGTGGATTGGCGGCCTGGTGGGTCGTGGCCTTCCATTTCCGCGACCAGCTGTCGGGCGTCGCCCCGGCGGCGGCCGCGGCCATCCTCGACCGCGGCTTCCTGGCCGTCGACCTGTTCTTCGTGCTGTCGGGCTTCGTCATCCAGCTCAACTACGGGAGCTGGTTCGAGGCCCGCGTCAGCCGCCCTCGCCTCAGGGATTTCGCCATCGCCCGCCTGGCCAGGATCTACCCGCTGCACTTCTTCCTGAGCATCCTGTTCCTGCTCAACCCCCTGGCCATCGCCCTGTTCTCGACCGCCAAGTCGTTGGGGGAACGCTGGGACCCGCTGGCCTGGGCCTTGAGCCTCGTCCTGGTGCAGAACTGGGGATTCGTCCATACGCTGAGCTGGAACGTGCCGTCCTGGTCCATCAGCACCGAGGCCTTCGCCTACGTGGTGTTTCCGCTCGCCAGCTGCGCCCTGCCGCGGCTGGTCCGCAGCCGGGGGACGGCGGCGATCCTGGCCGCCCTGCTGCTGGCGGCGACGGCGGCGCTGTTTGCCGACACCGCCTCGATCGGCGACGCGGTCACCAGCCGCGGGCTGCCCCGGTGCGTGCTGGAGTTCAGCCTGGGCATGCTGCTGTGCCGCGTCGTCGCCCTCGACGGGCCGCCGGGGCGGGGGGCGGCCGGCGGCATGCTGGCGCTGGCCGCCACCCTCGTCGCCGCTCACTTCTTCGCCGGCGTTCCCGACTGGCTGACCATGCCGGCGGCGTCCGCCCTCATCGTCCTCGCCTATGCCGGCCCCACCGCCCCGGGGGCGGCCCTGCTGTCAGCGGCGCTGCCGCAATGGCTGGGCATGGTCTCCTACTCCACCTATCTCGCCCACTACTTCGTCAAGGACTGGGTGGGCTTCCTGATGCTGCGGCCGGGCATCCCGTCGCCGGCCGCCTTCGCCGTCTACATGGCCGGCACCCTGGCGGCCTCGGCCCTGCTCTACCACGCGGTGGAACTCCCGGGGCGCCGCGGCCTGCGCGGGCTGTTCACGCCTTCACCGAAGCCGGCCCTGGAGGGCGAGCGTCCATGATCGACAATGTCGCCGTCCTGTTCGGGTGCGTGCTGGTCGTCTACGTCATCTTCCGCGCGGCCCGCCTGGACCGCGCCGACCGCTCGGGCGGGAGACGCTGATGCGGTCGCTGATCCTGCTGGTGGCTTACCTCTCCTTCCTGGTGATCGGGACCTCGGCCCCGTTCATCATCGGCCTGGGCTACGTTTGGACCGACATCATGCTGCCGCAGCGGGTGGCGTGGTCGATCCTGCCCTCGATCCCGGTCTCGGCGATCATGGGCGCCGCCACCGTGGGCGCCTACCTGCTGTTCGACCGCAAGGACCGCCCGTCGTTCTGGTCGGGAAGCTGGCTGTTCGTCGTCTGGGCCGCCTGGGTGACCATGACCACCACCTGGGCCGAGGTCCCCGAACCGGCCTGGGTCAAGTGGGACTGGGCGGTGAAGACCATCCTGTTCGCCGGCTTCCTGCCCTACCTGTTCCGGACCCGCACCCACCTCGAGGCCCTGATCCTGGTGATGGTGTCGGCGATGATCGCCCACATGATCCCCTACGCCGTGAAGACGGCCATCAACGGCGGCGGCTACGACATGTCCATCGGGCTGATCCCGGTGAACAACGGGTGGGGCGGCGAGAGCAGCACCTTCGCCACCGCCTGCGCGGCCCTGCTGCCGATCCTGATGTGGTGCAAGGACCATTCCCGCATCCTGCCGCGCCAGCGGCTGCTGTTCCTGGGCATGGGCGGCATCGCCCTGGTCGGCCTGATCGGCTCCTACGCGCGCACCGGCCTTGTGGCGCTGGCGGTGGTGGCGGGCGCCTGGTGGCTGCAGAGCCGGCGCAAGGTGCTGTGGCTGATCGCCTTCGCGGCTATCGGCTCGGCCGGGATGGCCTTCACCACCGACCAGTGGATGGCCCGCATGTCCACCATCACCACCTACGGCAAGGAGGAATCGGCCCTTGGCCGGGTGGCGGTGTGGCTGTGGACGCTGGACTACGTCAAGGATCACCCGCTCGGCGGCGGCTTCGAGGTCTATCGCATCAACACCTTCAAGGTCCCCATCGAGGGCAGCCACAACCAGTTCCTGGAGATCCGCGGCAAGGCCTTCCACAGCATCTATTTCGAGGTGCTGGGCGAACACGGCTGGCCGGGGGCCGCCATCTGGGGCGTGCTGATGCTGCTGGGGCTCTGGCAGTACTGGGTGGTGATCCGCCGCACCACGGGCAGCAAGGACCTGCTGTGGCTGCGCGAGCTCGCCAAGGCGCTGCTGATCGCCATGCTGGCGTTCCTGGCCGGCGGCGCCTTCATCGGCATCGCCTTCCAGCCCTTCCTCTACGATTTCGTCGCCATCTCCATCTCGCTGTCGCAATTGGTCCGGGCGCATCGCCATGAGCTCGACTCGCATCGCGAGGCCAGCCGCGACCCCATCGTCTTCCCCCGCTCGTTCCGGCTACCCACGTTGAGATCATGACAGTGCAACATCGCGAGCCCGTTCCGCTGGAAGCACGCCCCGACGCACCGCCGGTGCTGACCGTCGTCATCGACACCGAAGAGGAGTTCGACTGGACGAAGCCCTTCGCGCGGGAGGCGGTGGGGGTGACCAACATCGACGCCCAGCCGCTGATGCACCGGGTGTTCGAGCGCCATGGCATCGTCCCCACCTACGTCGTCGACTTCCCGGTCGCGACGACGCCGTCCTCGGTCGCCTTGCTGCGCGGTCTCCTCGACGGCGGCCTGTGCGAGATCGGAGCGCACCTCCATCCCTGGGTCTCGCCCCCCTTCGAGGAGGAGCTGACCCGCATGAACTCGTACCCGGGCAATCTGCCGGCCGAGCTGGAGCACGCCAAGCTGGCGCGGCTGGGGCGCGCCATCGGCGAGAACCTCGGGGTGCGCCCCCTGGTCTACAAGGCCGGGCGCTACGGCATCGGCCGCAACACGCCGGCCATCCTGGAAGACCTCGGCTACGAGGTCGACACCAGCGTGGTGCCGCACACCTCGTTCAGCCGG
The DNA here is from genome assembly GCA_050260775.1 of Solirubrobacterales bacterium. Classification (GTDB taxonomy): domain Bacteria; phylum Pseudomonadota; class Alphaproteobacteria; order Rhodospirillales; family Magnetospirillaceae; genus CALABS01. Next base: position 61,144 of record JBLNCP010000056.1, read on the forward strand.
GACGGCGGCCCCGATTTCCGCCGCATGCCCGACGCCCCGTACCGCTTCGGCCATGACGGCCGCCTGCTGGAACTGCCGCTCACCGTCGGCTTCGGCGGGCGCCTGGCCGCATCCGGCAGCGACCTCTACCGGCTGATCGACGGGCCGCTGGCCCGGCGCTGCAAACTGCCTGGGGTGGCGTCACGGCTGCGTTTGCTGGAGCGCACCCGCCTCACCCCCGAGGGCGTGCCGCTGGCGCGCCTGCAGCGGCTGACCGTGGACATGCTCAAGCGCGGCCACCGGGTATTCGTGTTCTCATACCACTCCAGCACGCTGGCGCCGGGGATGGGCCATTACGTGAGGAACCAGGACGACCTCAAGGCCTTCATCGACACCTGCGACGCCTACTTCCACTTCTTCGGCACGGTGGTGGGCGGAGCCTTCGCCACCGCCACCGAGATCCGGCGGCGCATGGTGCCGGCCCGTCCGCTTCAGTGTGAAGGGAACCAGGCTTCGGTGCGGCCCATGACGTGATAGGCGAGCAGCCCCATCCACTCGTGGGTGGCGCGGTCAAGCAGCACCAGTTCGTCGGCCAGGTCGATCCCCTCCAGCGAGGGCCGGTGGTGCGGCCGCGTCTGGTAGTGGGCCGGATAGGGCACAACCGGCCAGCCGGCGCGGCGGAAGCAACCGACCGACCGCGGCATGTGCAGGGCCGAGGTGACCAGGATCCAGGTTTCCCCCGCTCGCGGCGCCATCAGCTCGCGCGTCAGGACCGCGTTCTCCCAGGTGTTGCGCGACCGGTTCTCGTAGACGACGCGGCTGCGGTCCAGCCCCAGGCTTTCGAACAACTGGGCCGCGACCTCGGCCTCGGTGAGCGCCCCGGGAGTCAGCCCCCCGTTGCCGCCGGTGAAGGCCAGGCGGGCGTTCGGATAGCGCCGGGCAAGGGCGACGAAGGTGGTCATGCGCGCGGCCGAGTCGCGCAGCGCGGGCAGCCCGCGGGCCTCGGTCATGCCGGGATCCACCGCGCCGCCAAGCACCAGGATGCCGTCGACATGCGCCGGCATGTCCGCAGGCAGCGGAAACCGGTTCTCCAGGGGCTGGGCGATCCATTCCCCCAAAGGCAGCACGGCGATCGCCGCGAGCGCCAAGGCGGCGGCGAGGGCGAGGCCACGCCCGGCGCGCCGACGCCCCAGGGCGAGGCCGACCAGCAGGAGGATCAGCAAGATGCTGCTGGGGCGAGCCATCACCCACAGCAGCTTCGACAGCGTGAAGGCGAGGTCGTCGTTCACGCCCGGCGCAGTTCCCATGCCAGGGACGAGCCGACGATCGCCTCGATGTCGTCATGGCGCGGGGTCCAGCCCAGCAGCCGTCGCATGCGGCCGCTGTCGGCGACCATCGCGGTGATGTCGCCCGGACGGCGCGGCCCGACGCGGACCTCCATCGGCCGGGGCGACAGGCGCTGGACGGTCTCGGCGATCTGGCGCACCGAAATGCCGCGCCCGTAGCCGCAGTTCAGCGTCAGACTGGATCCTCCCCTGACCAGATGGTCAAGCGCCGCCACATGGGCCGAGGCCAGGTCGCTCACGTGTATGAAGTCGCGCACGCAGGTGCCATCCGCCGTGTCGTAGTCGTCGCCGAAGATGGTGAAGGCCGGCCGCCGGCCGGCGGCCACCTCGCACGCCACCTTGATCAAATGGGTCGCCTCGGGGGTGCACTGGCCGCTGCGCCCCAGCGGGTCGGCCCCGGCGACGTTGAAGTAGCGCAGGGAAACGTAGCGCAGGTCGGTGGCGGCGGCAACGTCGCGCAGCATCAGCTCGGTCACCAGCTTCGAGGTGCCGTAGGGGGTGATGGGGTCGGCCGGCGCGTCCTCGTCCACCGGCAACCTGGCGGGATTGCCGTAGATCGCGGCGGTCGAGGAGAAGATGAACTTGTCGACGCCGGCGGCGACCGCCGCGGCGATGAGCGAGCGGCTGACGGCCGTGTTGTTGCGGTAATACTTGAGGGGATCGGAAACCGATTCCGGCACGACGGTGGAGCCGGCGAAATGCAGGATCGCGCTGCAGCGATGGCGGATCAGCAGCGAGGCCACCTGTTCCGACTCGCCGGCGTCGCCGTGCACGAACAGCGCGTCCCGCGGGATCACCTCGCGCACCCCGCTCGACAGGTTGTCGAGAATCACCACCGACCAGCCGCGGTCCAACAGGTCCAGCGCCACGTGGCTGCCGATGTAGCCGGCCCCGCCGGTCACCAGGACGCATCCTTTGCCCATGTGTCACCCCTTGGCACGTGTACCGGGCTCGACGTGGGGGTATCCGCGCTCAGGTTGAATATGCCCCCCGCCCAAGCCGGATGCCCCCGGCCGCTATGGCTTCTGCCTCCGCCGATTGGCCGCGGAGATGCGCTAAGAGAGGTCAGCGCGGCGAGCTGCGGAGGGGGGCATGTTGGTGGGGATCGTGGCGGGCGGCCGGCGGCGCGTGCGCGCGGCCATCGAGCCTTGCCCGCCCCCTGCCGAGCTGGCCCCGATCTGGCGCGACCTGGAATCACGCGCGCGCCAGCCGCCTTTCTTCCTGAGCTGGGATTGGCTGGGAGCGGTGGTCGCAGCCCTGGGGCGTCCGCATGCGCTGATCAAGGCCCGGCTCGACGACCGCGTCATCGGCCTCGCCCTGCTCGGTCGCCGGCGCGGACCGTTGCTGGACCTGCTGCACACGCCGTCGCTGCATCTCAATGAGACCGGCGACCCGACGCGCGACGCGGTGATGATCGAGTACAACGGCATCCTGGCCGAGCGGGGGTTGGAGGCGGAGGCCACCAGTGCCTGCCTCGATGCTCTCGCCGACAGCGACGGCTGGCGCGAGATCCACCTGTCCGGCGTCCCCCCGTCCGTCCTCAACGCCTGTCGCCGCACCGGACTGGAAGTGCGCCTCCGGCGCACCCATCGGGCCCCCTTCGCCGATTTCAACGCCATGCCGGCAGGCGATCCGCTCGAGGCCCTGTCGCGCAACAGCCGCCAGCAGATCCGCCGGGCCATCCGGCTGTACGAAGAGCGCGGTCCACTGACGGTGGATCGGGCCGCGACCCCGGAGCAGGCAACGGACTGGCTCGATCGCCTGGAGCGCTTCCACACCCCCTATTGGCAGGCGCGGGGGCAGCCGGGCGCCTTCGCCAACCCCCATTTCCGCAAGTTGCACCGGGTTCTGATCGAGTCCGGTTTCCCCGCCTGCGACCTGATGCGAGTGCGCGCCGGCGAGGCGGACATCGGCTACCTTTATAACTTCCGCAAGGCGGGCTGGGCCTATTCCTACCAGAGCGGATTCCACTACGAGGAGGACGAACGGCTGAAGCCCGGATTGGTCAGCCACGTGCTGGCCATGCGGCTCTACCGTGACATGGGGTTGGACGGCTACCGCCTGCTCGCCGGCGACAGCCGCTACAAGAACAGCCTGGCCAGCGGCAGCGACGAGCTCCTGTGGGCGGTCGCCCATCGCCGGGATCTCGGCCACTGCCTCGAAGGCCTGGCGCGCCGGCTGCTGGGGAGACGCGCGTGAAGATTCTCTACCATCACCGCACCGCCTCCAAGGACGGCCAGGATGTCCATATCGAGGAGATGATCGCGGCCCTGGGCCGGCTGGGCCACCAGGTGGTGCTGGTCGCCCCCGCCATGGCCGAGGCGTCCTCGTTCGGGCACGACGGCGGCTGGGTGGCGCGCCTGAAGCGGGCCCTGCCCAAGCCCCTCTACGAGATCCTGGAACTGGCCTATTCCATCCCGGCCTACCTGCGGCTGAAGCGCGCCTACGACGCCGAGCGCCCCGACGTGCTCTACGAGCGCTACAACCTGCACCTCGTGGCCGGGTGGTGGCTGAAGCGGCGCACCGGGGTGCCGTTCCTGCTGGAGGTCAACGCCCCGCTGGCCCATGAGCGCTCCGCCCACGGCGGCCTCGCCCTGCCGGCGCTGGCCCGGTGGAGCGAGGGACTGACCTGGAGAGGGGCCGACCGCTGCCTGCCGGTGACCGGCGTCCTGGCCGAGCATCTGACCCGCGCCGGCGTCGCCACGTCCGCCATCAAGATCATCCCCAACGGCATCGACCGCCACCGCTTCCCGGCCGAGATGGACGGCAGCGCCGTACGGCGCGAGCTGGGGCTGGACGGCAAGCTCGTGCTGGGGTTCACCGGCTTCATCCGCGCCTGGCACGGCCTTCCCCACGTGGTCGACGCCATGGCCGACCTGCCGCAGGCCCATCTGCTGGTGGTCGGCGACGGCCCGGCGCGGGCCGAGTTGGAGGCCCATGCCAAGGAAAGGGGGATGGCCGACCGGCTGACCTGCCTGGGGCTGACCGGCCGGGATCGGGTCGCCGCCTGCGTCGCCGCCTTCGACGTCGCCCTGCAGCCGCGCGTGGTCGACTACGCCTCGCCCTTGAAGCTGTTCGAGTACATGGCGCTGGGCCGCGCCATCGTCGCGCCCGACCAGCCCAACATCCGCGAGGTGCTGACCGACGGGGTCGACGCCCTGCTGTTCGACCCCAACAATCCGGCCCACCTCGGGGCGTGCATCCGCACCCTGTGCGGCGACGAGGCTCTGCGCCGCCGCCTCGGTGCGGCCGCGGCGCGGGCGGTGGACGAGCGGCCGTTCACCTGGGACGGCAACGCCCGGCGCGTCGTCGCACTGGCCGAAGCGGTCAGGTGCGATCGAACAGCTTCGCGAACGCGCTGAACATCAGCTCTTGGTCGTAGACCTCGCGCGCCCGCCTGGCGTTGGCGGCGCCGATCTCGGCCGCCATGCCGGGGCGGTCGAGCAAGGTGCGCAGGGCCCCGGCAAGCATGCGGGCGTCCTTGGGCACCACGAACGGATGGTTCTCCTGCGCCACCATGCGGCGGACGTCGCCCACATCGGTGGCGACCAACGGACGCCCGGCCGCCATCGCCTCCAGCACCGACAGCGGCATCTGTTCGGTGTCGGACGACAGGGCGAAGACGCTGAACCCGGCCAGGGCCCGCTCGGGATCAGACCGGTTGCCGGCGAAGGTGACGCGGCCTGCGACGCCGAGGTCGCTGGCATAGGCTTCGAGCGCCGCCCTCTCCGGCCCGTCGCCGACGATCTCCAGCCGGGCCGGCCGCTCGCGCGCCACCAGGGCGAAGGCCTCGAGCAGCCGCTTCAGGTTCTTCTCGGGGCGCAGCACCGCCACCGTGCCGACCACCGGCCCGGCCATCGCCCCCCCTGTCGTCTCGGGGGGCATCGCCACGAAGCGGGCGCAATCGACGCCGTTCGGCACATAGAGGATCCGCCGGGCCGGCAGCTTCCATTCCGTCCGGGCGATGCGCTGGAGCGTCATGGACGGCAGCAGCACGGTCGAGCGGCGCAGGGCCAGCCGGCGCGTCCACACGCGGCGGGGCAACTGGCGCAGGGCCTCCTCGGGACCGAAGCCGTCCTCCATGTGGAGGTGGGGCACCAGGCCGTCGAGGTTGGCCAGCGCCCAATCGATGGAGCCCCAGTTGGAGGTCACCAGCAGGTCCGGCCGCCAAGCCTTCAGCGCCCGGCGGAAGGGCATCAGGTTGGGCAGGGTGCGGCCGCGCCGGATGGCGATCTCGGGGAACTCCACGTCGAGCCCGGGATCGAGCCGCTCCCGCGCCTCGGTGTTGCCGTCCATCGCCACCACCAGGTGACGCCAGCGCCGGCCGAAATGGTTGGCCACGCGGGCGAAGCGGATCTGCGGGCCGCCCACCTTGAAGGTGGCGAAGACGTGAAGCAGGGTCCGGGTCATGACGGGCGGTAGATCCTCACGCCGCGATCGAGGAAGCGGCCGGGATCGTCCACCGGCCGCCAGCCGAGGTCGCGCTTGGCATCGGAACAGTCGAAGGTGGCCGCCAGGCCGCGCGACAGCAGATCGTGCAGGCTGGGGGGCGCGACCTTGCGCCCGCCGGCCCGCTTGATCGCCCACTTGCCCATCTCCTCCAGCCACAGCACCTGCGGCAGCTTGGGATGGTAAGCGAGCGGTCGCCGGCTGGCCTTCGCCAACTCACGCATGTACTGGCGCGCCGACAGCCGCACGTCGCCGACCAGGTTGTAGGACTTGCCGGCGAGGTGCGGTGCCCGGCACGCCTTCACCACCGCGTCGGCAACGTCCTCGACCAGCACGAAGGGCAGCGGGTTGCTGCCTTGGTTCCAGCCGACGCAATGCTGGTCCGAGTTCCAGGTGCCGAGCCCGGTGTGGTAGGGCGCGCTGCCGGCGCCGACCACCAGGCCGGGCCGCAGGATGACCACCGGCAGGCCATGGGTGCGATGGAGCGTCATCAGCCGCAGGTCCGCCTCGGCCTTGGCGCGGGCGTAGTCGGCGCGCAGATGGGCCTTGGGATCGGGCGGCGTCTCACCGGTCACCAGGGTCGATTGCGGTCCCAGGTAGAGCCCCGCGATCGACCCCACATGCACCAGGCGCTCGACCCCGGCGCCCAGACAGGCCTGCGCCACCGCCTCGGCGCTGCCGACCATGGCGGCGCGGATTTCGGGCCACGACCCGCCCCCGCCGCCATGGGCCAGGTTGACGACGATCTTGGCCCGGCCGATGGCCGCCCGCACCTGCCCCTGATCGCGCACGTCGGCGCGCACCACCACGACGCCCGGCCGATGGAACACCGGGGCGAGATTGCGGGTGTTGCGCGCGACGCAGCCCACCTTGTGCCCGGCCTTGAGCAGGGCCTCGACCACGTATTGACCGATGAAGCCGGTCGCGCCGAGCACGCAAACGTCGTACGCGCCCTCGGTGGCGGGTTGCCGGGGGGACGCCGGCAGCGGGAAGGCGTCCCGGGCCGCCTGGGTGCAGACCGAGACCAGATGGGCCCCGAACCTGGCATCGAGGAAGGGGGGCATGCCGCGGTCGACCGCGTCGTGGAACTCGGCGACGGTGTCGCGGATGCTGACGTAGAAGGGATCGCTCCGGGGCTTGAGCCTGAGGGCCGACAGCATGTAGTCGCGGGCACCGCGCAGGCTTTCGCCGGCGAGGCCGGCCCCGAGCGACAGGCCGGAGGCCAATTGGTCGAGCGGGTCGATGAAGTGGGTGCGCCGGGTGGCAAAGAAGCGGTTGGCCAGAACGTCGGCCACCCCGACCCCGTCGTCGCACACCACGGTGACCTGCCAGAACGGGAAGGACTGCCCCACCGCCAGGTGCATCTGCGCCGGCAGGCGGGAGCACTCCATCTGCATGCCGACGCGGGCGTAGAAGGGGATTCCGGGGGCGATCTCGAAGGCGGTCCCGGCCAGGGTGCGGCTGTGCTCGACCCGCCCGGCCAGGGTGACGATCTGCGACAGGGGATGAACCGCCTGCTCCAGCAGGATGTTGAGCGGCTCGGCGAACATCCAGTGGCCGAACTGCCGCGCCGCCATCTGCCGGAGCGGCACGTTGAACACGCACGACACCAGGCGCGGCGGCCCCATCGCGCCGGCTTCGACGGCGGCGCGCAGGCGGGCGAAGGCGGGATGGTGGACGAAGTTCTGGCTCACCCCGACCATGGCGGCGCCCTTGGTGGCGGCGGCGAGCACCTGCTCGCACTCGGCCTCGGTCGCCGCCAGCGGCTTCTCGATCAGGGTGGGAATGCCGCGTTCGACGAAGGGCAGCGCCGCCTCGGCGTGACGGTCGGGCGGGGTCAGCACGTGGACGCGGTCGACCTCGCCGGAGGCCAGCGCCTCGGCGATCGAGCCGAACACCCGCGGGATGGCGTGGCGGGCCGCCAGCGCCTCGGCCGCCGTTCGATTGGGGTCGGCAACCGCGTGCAGCGTCAGGCCGGGGATGGACTTGACGGCCTCGGCATGGACATTGGCGATGAAGCCGGCTCCGATCAGGCAGACGCGAGGCAAGAGAGGCTCCTATTGCAGCGAGTTGCGGATGCGGCGGTAGGCGATCAGGTCGAACAGGGTCTTGTCGCCGCGCCAGCCCACCTGGCAGGCGGCGAAATGGGCGCGGTGAAGCTCGCGCGCGGTGGCGGGCAGCCCGGCCGGCCCGACCTCCTCGAGCACGACCCGGATCATCATGTTTTCGAAGCGGCGCACGCTGTAGCGCACCAGGCGTCTCCAGTACTGGCGGAAATGGCGCGGGTTGGAGACGTCGAGCGAGTCGAACTCGAACCCCGCCCGCGGGCAGACCTTGATGCGGGCGTAGTCCCAGGCCTCGAGCCGGCCGAGGTCCACGCCCGCCAGCGATCCCACCAGCGAATCATCGCCGACCAGGCCGACCGGCAGCCGGATCCCCTGGGCGCGGATGCGCTCGACGAAGCGGGCCGGCAGCGCGTAGAGGTTTCCCGCCACCCCGGGATGGCGCAGCATCTCGGCGGTGTTGGCCTCGGCCGAGCGGCCGGAGAACGGCACCGCCGCCGCCGCGTTCAGGGTGGGGTCGGCCAGCGCCCCGATCAGGATCGGCAGCGCGCCCGAGGCGACGCGCACGTCGCCGTCCACGAAGGCATAGACGTCGGCCTGGTCGCGGATGTCGTGGACGAACACGTTCCAGGCATTGCACTTGTCGCCCTTGGTGATCTCGTGCACCCGCACCCGACCGTCGGCCTTGGCCACCTCGCGGGCGACGCGGGCGGTCCCGTCCCGCGATCCGTTGACCAGCACGTGCACCGCCGCGTCCGGCCCGGCATCGGCCAGCACCGAGTACAAGCAGCGGGCGATGTGGTGCTCCTCGTTATGGGCGAACACCGCCACGGACAGGCTCATGGCTGGGGCTCCCTTGATCTACGGTAGGCGAGATAGTCGGAGACGGCGGTCAGGATGCTGCGCTCCACCCCGTCGGGGCGCCCGGCGATCAGCCACAGCGCGGTGAGGGCCAACGCGAACGCCACCAGCCCGACGCCGATATCGAGGGCGAGCGACAGGAAGCGAATGGAGATCTCGGGCTGGTGCAGCAGATAGACCGCCGCCGCCATCACTCCCGAGGCCAGCAGCGGCCGCCAGCAGGCCGACAGCGCGTCGGTCATGGTCAGCCAGCGCATGCGGGCCATGAAGCCGAACATGGCGACCACCATCACCGCCATGGCCAGCCCGCGGGCGGGGGCGATCCAGTCCGTGCCCAGGAAGTGGCCGGCCAGGACGACGAACGGCACCAGCAGCGCCACCTGGGCCATGTTGAAGAAGGCGTAGCCGCGCTCGCGGCTGCGGGCGATGAAGTAGGATTCCATCGCCAGGAAGAATCCTTCGAGCGCACCGCAGATGGCCAGCCAGCGGAAGAAGTCGACCGACTGGCGCCATTGCTCGCCGAGCAGCACCAAGGTGGCGTCCTCGGCCACCATGGCGAGCCCGACCCCGGCCGGCAGGGCGATCAGGGCGACGATGGCGAGAATGCCCTTCAGCGCCTTCAGCATCTCAGCCTCGTCGTCGACGATGCGGGCCAGCGTCGGCGTGAAGGCGCGGCCCATGGGCCAGATGATCTCGCGGCCGGGGACCGTGGCGATGCTGGAGGCGACGTAGTAGGCGCCGGTGGCCGAGGCCCCCGCCAGGCCGCCCAGCACGAACTGGTCGGCGCGGCTGCTGACGAAGCGGGCGCTCGAATAGATGATCAGCCACTGCGAGAAGGACCACATCTCGCGCCAGTGTGTCAGGCACCAGCGCGGCCGGTACGAGCTCATGACGAAGCTGACGATGACCGTGACCACGCCGGCCAGCGGCGCCGCGATGGCCAGCGCCAGGTAGTTGCGGAAGATGAAGGCCAGCCCCAGCCCCACCCCCAGCATGATCACGCGCCGCCACACCCAGTAGCGGTACTCTTTCGAGAATTCCAGGTTCTGGCGGAACTCGACCACGCCGATGTTCTCGAACCCCATGATCGCCGCCCGCGAGGCGACGATGGCGATCACCACGGTGATGCGGGGGTCGTGGTAATAGGCGGCCGCCACCGGAGCCACCGCCAGCAGCCCGACCGTGGTCAGCAATCCGGCCAGGACCTTGACCGTCCAGGCGGTATCCATGCGGGCGCGGTCGAATTTCTGGCTGCGCAGCAGGGCGAGATCGACGTTGGTCTCGGTCAGCGTCATCAGGAACTCGACGACGATCCAGGCCATCGCCGACACCCCGAAATCCTCGGGGGCGAGCAGGCGGGCGATGATCACCGTGTTGATCAGCCCAACGCCACGCAACGACCACCGCATCGCGACCATCCAGATGGCGCCGCGAGCCATGTGTCCTTTGATGGAGTTGAAGTTCTGGCCGGTTTCCTTGGTCATCGGCGCGCGCGCGCTCTCCCTCGACCACGGCGGGGCCGCGGCCTTGTCGGATGGGGAATGGGGGTGGAAAGCTGTTGTCCGGACGGCCCAAGGTATGGCGCGGCGGAGGGGGCACGGTCAATCGAGCGGAGCTCATAGCACCGGACCCGTTGGACCACCTCCGTTCGGGTCATGGGCTCATACTTCGTGCCGGAGGAAGTCGGGCAATCGCTCCAGCGCCCGGATCGGCGCCGTGTCCTCCGGATGGCCGTGCGGCACTTCATCCCATTGGCGTTCGAAGGGAACCCCCTCGCAGCGGTTGCCCACCGCCCACACCACCGAGCGCTCGTTCCACGGCTTGAAATCGGCGGGCTTCGTCCCGTGCCCCGGCTCGGGATCGCCGTGCGACGCCCACGGGCCGCTGCCGTTGTTGCGCGCGGCACGGCCGGGATTGGCGCGGATCTTGGGGTCGGGGCCGCCGTCCGGCAGCACCCCGTTGATAAAACGGTTGTTGGCCAGGACGTGGTGGAACAGGTGCGGGTTGCGGGGATCGCGATTGTCGACCAGGCGGTGGTCGACGATGGCGGTGCCCCAGTCCGGCGTGACGTATTCGTAAAAGTTCCGCGGATATTGCCGGTTGCGGTACTCGAGCGCATGCGTCCGCGCCGGGCCTCGCCGCACGAAGGTGTTGCCGACCAGGGTGGTGCGGGCCCAGGCCCCCAGGTCGACCGGCGGGAGCAGTCCGTAATAGCCGGCATCCCGGTCCGCCACGCTGTCCCAATTGGATACCCGGCATTCCTTGAGGATGGTGTGGGCGGCGTAGCACTTGAGGGCGTGGCCTTCGGCGCGGGCGGCGACGAAGGTGCAGCGCCGCGCGGTGAAGCGCTCGATATAGCCCAGGTACATGCAGTGGGTCAGGCCGTCGCCGGTGCCGCCATGCACGAAGGTGCTGTCCTCGGCCAGCGCGATGGTGGGATCGACCGGCAGGAAGAAGCCGTTGCGGCCGCCCTCGATGCGGCAATTGCTGACGCGGATGAAGCGCAGCGCCACCCCGTGCAGCGCGTTGCCCCCCGTCCCGCCGACCAGGTGCAGGTTCTCCAACTCGAACGACAGCGGCTGGCGGGTGCCGTTGGAAACGAACAGCAGCGCCTCGTCCCCGGGCACGAACAGGCGGGGCTTCGGGCCGCCCTTGCCGCCGCGCAGGATGATGCGGGCGCCCGGCGCGAAGCCGTGATTGGGGTTGGCCTTGAACTGCCACCACGGCAACGGGATCTCGGCGCCGGCGGGAATCTCCACCACCAATCCGGCCGGCGAATAGTTCAACGGCTTGCCGTCCTCGAGAATGAGGGTCCGCTCGGCGCGCGAGGCCTCGACATCGAGCGGCAGCACCGGCAGATCACGGTCGGGGACCAGTTCCGGCAGTGGCCGCGTTCCCTTGGCCTCGGCGGCCAAGGGAACGCGTGCGGCCAGCGCGGCGGTGGCGGTGGCGGTGGCGGTGGCGAGCAGGAAGGTACGGCGGGTCGTCATGGCTCAGGCCTTGAGGATGGAGGCGAACAGGTCCAACTGGCCGCGGGTGGTGGCATCCCAGTCGAAGATCTCGGCGTAGCGGCGGGTGGCGGCGCGGTCGGGCGGGGCGGCCAGCAATGCAAGGACGCCCTTAACCACCCCCGCGGCGGAGCGCTCGCCGATCAGCACGCCGGCCTCGGGAGCCCCCACCGCCTCGCGGGTGCCCCACACGTCGGTGGCCGCCACCGGGGTGCCGCAGGCCATGGATTCCAGCAGGACGTTGGCCCAGCCCTCGCGGCTGGAGGCCAGCACCAGGGCGTCGGCGGCGGAGTAGACGTGAGCGAGACGCTCGTGCGGCACCAGGCCGAGGAACAGCACCCGGTCGGACACGCCGAGGCGCGTGGCCAGCGCCGCCAGGGTCGCCCGCTCGGGGCCGTCGCCGGCGATCACCAGCGTCACCCCCGGCAGCGAGGGCAGCGCCTCGATGACGAGGTGATGGCCCTTGCGCTCGATCAGCAGCCCGACCGACAGCAGCACGGTCCCCGTCAGCCCCAGTTCGGCCCGCGCCGCGGCGCGATCGCGCGGCTGGAACCGCGCGAGATCGACACCGTTGCGCAAAACGCGGACCTTGGCCTCGTCCACCCCCAGCTCGACCATGCGCCGCTTGAGGGCATCGCACACGGCGATGCAGCCGGCCGCCTGCCCCATCGCCCAACGGATCTGGGCACGCGGCAGCGGAAAGCGCGGCGAGTCGTTGATGTCGGTGCCGCGGGCGGTGACCACGAAGGGCTTGCCGCACTCGCGCGCCAGCAGGGCCGCCGCCACCCCGTCGGGGTAGACGTAATGGGCATCGATGAGGTCGAAATCCTGCTCGGCCCTGAGGCGCGCCACCAGCTTCTTGGCGGCCAGGTACATCAGCGTCGGGGCGATGCCCATTCCCACCTTGGGAATCACCGGATAGCGGGGATGGCGGATTTCCAGCCCCTGGCGCGTCTCGGCGTCCGGGACGCCGGCGAACACCGCCCAACGCCCGAACAGAGGATGGGCGCTGGGAAACCAGGGCACCGGCGCGACGACGCGGGCCTCGACCTCGCCACTGGCAAGGAGGTGGCGCAGCCGGTTCTCGACGAACACGCCGTGCACCGGCTGGCGCGGATTGGGAAACAGGCTGGAGAAGACGAGGAGCCGGAAGCGCCGCACCCGCTGGCGGTGCAGCGCCGGAGCCGCGATGGTCGAGGGGTGGGTCATCAGCGTGCCCCCTCGTTCCACAGCAGCACCTTGACGGTCTGCAGGATGATGATGAGGTCGAGGAAGAGGCTGCCGTTCTTGACGTAATAGAGGTCGTAGGCCAGCTTGCGGCGGGCGTCCTCCTCGGTCGCGCCATAGGGGAAATTGATCTGGGCCCAGCCGGTGATGCCGGGCTTCACCAGATGGCGTTCCCGGTAGTAGGGGATGCGCGAGGCCAGCGCCTCGACGAACACCGGGCGTTCCGGACGCGGCCCGACGAAGCTCATGTCGCCGGCCAGCACGTTGAAGACCTGCGGGATCTCGTCGATCCGCACCTTGCGGATCACCGCCCCCACCCTGGTGACCCGGGCATCCCCCTTGGCCGCCCATTGCGGACCGTTCTTCTCGGCGTCGACCCGCATGCTGCGGAACTTGCGGATCATGAAGGTGCGACCGTGCAGGCCGACCCGCTCCTGCAGATAGAAGACCGGCCCGGGGCTTTCCAGCTTGATCAGCAGCGCGGTCACGGCGGTGATCGGCAGCGTCAGCAAGAGGACGGCGAGGCTGACCGCCACGTCCACCCCCCGCTTGACGGCGGCGCGCAGCCGTCCCGTCGCGAAGCCGTCCGCGTAGGCCAGCCAGCCGGGGGTGACCTCGTCGAGATCGATCTGGCCGCTTTCGCGCTCCCAGAACGAGGCGTAGTCGGTGACGCCGATACCGTCCAGCCGGCAGGCCAGCAGTTCGGACAGGGCGAAGCCGCGGCGCTCGGGCACCGCCACCACCACCTCGACGACGCGGTTCTCGCGGCAGAAGCGCACGAGATCGGCCGGCGGGATCCACAGGTCGATGCGCCGCTTGCCCTGGCGCCGGTCGACCGCGACCGCGGTGGTGGCCGGAGCGGAGCCGACATGGCCCACCGCCACGAACTGGAAGGTGCGGTCACCGAGGTCGCGCGCCAGCTGGTCGATCTTGGCGACCCGCGCCCCCGCTCCCAGCAGGAGGACGCGGCGCCGGAACAGGCCGAAGCGGTCGACCAGGCGGACGAATGCCTCGCGCAGCACCAGCATGGCGGGGAGGAAGGCCAACAACCCGGCGGCGGCCAGCTGCCAGATCGAGCCCCCGAGCACCAGGCTGGCGGCAAAGACGGCGGCCATCACCAGGGGCAACGCCACCACGGCGCGGCCGAGGACGTGCCGCAACTCGGCGAAGTGCTGGCGATTGTAGAGGCCGACCGCCGACATGCCGGCGACCGCCGCCGCCGTCACCATGACGGCCGGCAGCTCCTGGCCCCCGCCCAAGGACGGCAGGGTTCGTCCAAAAAGGGTGATCAGGCCATACAGAAGGATCGCTTCGCAGACCGCCAGGATAATCGCCGGTACATGCAAGTAGTGCCGAAAGAATCTCAGCATGGCCGATTCGGTTCCCCGTTGTCTTCCCAAAGCAACATCGGTCTTCTCGGACCGGACAGCTTCGGGCCACCGCAACGTAGAAAGTTTCCGAGACCCGGCGTAACTGGCCTGAGGATGGCTGCGGAGCGGGTTTGTTCTCAATCGGCCCCCCCTCCCCCACTAGGCCCTGGGGAGGCCCAAATACTCGATCGGCTCTTTTCCACTCCTACAGAGTACGACTGCTGATTTTTACGAACTCCTGCACTCATGAAATCGAGTGGTCATATGACCACCGTTCGTAGTCGTCTACCCAGTTATGACAAACAATAACCGACCGTCTGTGCCGTTGCCCCCTAGAACTGCGAACTCTTATTCATGGCCGTATTGTCACCACCAACGAGCGGTCCGCTCCAACGGGCGGCGAGGACAGAAAGCCATGCTGAAATCTTTCGTGACGGGGGCCGTGGCCCTGGCCTCCGCGACGGCCCTGAGCGGCTGCGGCGCCTTCTCCGGCACCTCCGAGGCGCCCATGGTCGTCGGCGCCGCAGCCGACGCGCCGATCGACTACCTGGTCGGGCCCGGCGACGAGGTGCAGGTGTTCGTCTGGCGCGCCCCCGAACTGTCGACCAAGGTGCGGGTCCGTCCCGACGGCCGCATCTCGGTGCCCTTGATCGAGGACATGCCGGTGGCCGGCAAGCCGCCGGCCGAGGTGGCGCGCGAGATCGAGCGGCAGTTGGGCGACTACGTGCGCGATCCCAAGGTCACGGTGATGATCTCGGAATTCGTCGGCCAGGCGAGCCGGCAGATCCGCGTGGTCGGCCAGGCCGCCAAGCCGCAGGCCATTCCCTTCCACAAGGATATGACGGTGCTCGACGTCGTCATCGCCGCCGGCGGCCTGACGCAGTTCGCCGACGGCAACGGCGCGGTGCTGGTCCGCGGCGCCGACGGCAAGCAGGCCCGCTACCGCGTGCGCCTCGCCGACCTGATGAAGGAGGGCGACCTCAGCGCCAACGTGCCGGTGGCGCCCGGCGACCTGCTGCTGATCCCGGAAAGCTGGTTCTGATCGCTGCTCGCCACGGAGGTTCCGCCGGTGCTGTCGGTCCTGCGCTACATCCCCATCGAATTCCACGCGCCGCTCCGCCCCTACTGGCGGCGGCGCTGGACCATCCTTGCCGTCTCGTGGGTGCTGTCCTTCCTCGGCTGGCTGGTCGTGGCGATCCTGCCCGACCGCTACGAGGCGATGACGCGGCTCTACGTCGAGACCGAAAGCCTGCTGACCCCGCTTCTGCGCAACATCACGGTCGAGACCGACCTGCAGAACCAGCTCGAGGTCATGCAGCGCACGCTGCTCAACCGCAACAACCTGGCGGCGGTGGCGCGGGCCGCCGGCTTCGAGGCCGAGGCCAAGGGCGACGTCGAGCTGGAGACCACCTACCAGCGCCTGCAGAAGAAGATCCTGGTCACCGCCGAGGGGCGCAACCTGTTCTCGGTGACCTACCGCGATCCCGATCCCGAGCGGGCGCTCAAGGTGGTGTCGTCGCTCCTGGAGATCTTCGTCGCCACCAATGTCGGGCAGACCCGCAGCAACATGGAGGAAGCGCGTTCCTTCATCGAGAACCAGATCCAGGAATACGAGAAGGAGCTGCAGGCGGCCGAACACCGGCTGGCCGACTACAAGATGCGCAATGCCGAGATGCTGACCGCGATCGGCAACAACTTCTCGGGCCGCCTGGAGACGGCGCGGCGCGAGCAGTCCGAGACCAAGATCAAGATGGACGAGGCCGTCATCGCGCGTGACCAGCTCAAGGCCCATCTCGCCACCCTCAACCGCTACATCGAGGTCGACGCGCCGCCGCAGGTGGTGATCAATGGCGGCACCAGCTCAGGAGGCTCCCTGTCCAGCCGGATCTCGGCCCTGGAAGCCGAGCTCGCCCAGCTGCGCGTCCAGTACACCGACCGCCATCCCGACGTGCTGACCGTCGAGCGGCAGCTGGAGGCGCTGAAGCGCCAGGCCGAGCGCGCCGGCATCACCGAGGGCCCGGCGCACGGACGCATGTCCAATCCGGTGTACGAGCAGGTCAACCTGCGCCTCATCCAGGCCGAAGCCGACCTCGCCACCGCCCGGAGCCGCTACCAGGTCGCCAACGAGACCATGACCCACCTCAGCACGCTGGCGGAGACGGCGCCGCGCATCGAGGCCGAACTGGCCGACCTCAACCGCGAGTACGGCGTGATCAAGACCCGCTACGAGGACCTGCTGGGGCGGCGCGAATCGGCGCGCATCAGCGAGGCGGTGCAGACCAGCGGCGACCGCATCCAGTTCCGCGTCATCGACGCCCCCCACGTCCCGGCCATCCCGGCCTGGCCCAACCGGCCGCTGTTCCTCTCGGGAGTGCTGATCCTGGCCATCGGGGCGGGCGGGTTCCTGGTCTACATGCTGCAGAAGATGGACGCCACCGTCGGCTCGGCGGAGGCGCTGGCCGCCGACTTCTCGATCCGGGTGCTGGGGTTCGTTCCCGAGGTGGACAGCCCCAACCGGGCCCGCGAACGCCAGGTCAGCCTGCGGCGCTTCGCCACCGCGTCCGGCAGCCTTCTGCTCGCCTACGGCATCTTGATGGGGCTGGCGCTGTTCGCCGCCAGCCGTTGGCACGGCATCGCGCAGGGGATCACCAATGCAGGATAGGGACCCGACGACCAGCCGCCCGGATTCGCTGGCCGAACGTGCCGCGCGCCGGCTGGCCCCCAACGGGCTTGCCGCCTACAAGGGGACGGTGCCCCTGCGTGACCCCACGCTGGCCGCCCAGCCGCCCGCGCCCCCCGCGCAACCCCAGCCGGTCGTCACGCCACCGCCCCCTCCACCCGCAGCGGTGGCGCCAGAGCCGGTCCGCCCCGAGGGGAGCGGCCCCACGGCCACGGCGCCATTGCGGGCCCCGACCGCGCAGCCCGCCGCTCCGCCGCCTCCGAGCGGGCCGCGCCCGGCGATCGAGATCGACCCGGCCCGGCTGCGCGCCGCCGGATGCATCGCCCCCCGCGGCGGCCAGAGCCGGTTCACCGAGGAACTGCGCATGATCAAGCGCCACCTGATCAAGACGGCGGAGGTGCCCGAGCCCGGGCGGGCCTCGCCGCGGGTGGTGATGGTCACCAGCGCCGGCCCGCGCGAGGGCAAGACCTTCTTCGCCGTCAACCTGGCGCTCAGCCTGTCGCTGGAACGGGAGATGTCGGTGGTGCTGGTCGACGCCGACAGCCACGGCCACGGGCTGGTCGACCTGCTGGGCGTCCCGCGCGAGCCGGGCCTGTCGGACCTGCTGGTCGACACCGACCTCAAGGCCGCCGACACCCTGCTGACCACCTCCATCGCCAACCTGCGGATCCTGCCGCCCGGCATGCCGCGCGCCAACACCGTCGAACTGCTGGCGTCCCGGCGCATGGCCGATCTGGTCGGGCAACTGGGCAGCCGCACCCCCGGCGTGATGGTGGTCATCGACACCCCCGCTGTCCTGGCCAGTGCCGAGGCCTCGGTGCTGGCGGCGCTGGCCGGCCAGGTGGTGGTGGTGGTCGAGAAGGACCGCACCTCGCGCAGCGCCCTGAAACGCACGCTTTCCCTGCTCGAACCATGCCCTAAGGTCGGTTGCGTGCTCCGGCTGCCGGTGGCAGACATGGACCTCCAACACGGGCATAGAGCCGAAACGAATGAAACCTAGACTATATGCAGCGGCCATCGGTATGGTCTCGATCGGCGCCGGCGCGCCCGCCCTTGCCGGCGACTGGACCGTCCGTCCGGCGATCCAGGTCGACGAGAAGTGGAGCGACAACGTCTACACCACGGCGCACGACAAGCAGTCGGACTTCATCACCTCGGTGATGCCGGGCATCCAGGTGGAGGGCCAGGGCGGCGGCGTGAAGGCGGCGCTGAATTACGACATCGCCTACGATCATTACGCCGAGAACAACGACCTCGACGGGTTCAGGCACGACGGCATGGGCCTGGCCGAGGCCGAGCTGCTCAAGGACCTGTTCTACCTCGACCTGCGCGGTTCGGTGAGCGAAGAGGAACTGGACGCCATCGACCCGACGGCGGCGGGCGGTCGCACCACCGCGGCCAACCGCGTTCGCCTGGGCGCCTACACCTTCATGCCGAACCTGCGCCACAGCTTCGGGCCATGGGCGCTGGGCCTGGCCAGCTATCGCCATTTCGGCACCAAGTACTGGCCCACCGCCAATGTCGACCTCACCGGCCAGGTCGAGGACAGCACGGGCGACGGCGGCAGCATCCAACTGCGCAGCGGCGAGAATTTCTCCCGCATCCTGTGGGAAGTCACCGGCGACACCATGCGGGTCGAGCGCGGCGGCCGCATCTTCACGGCCACCGGCGAGCAGCTGCGCGGCGAATACCGCCTGAGCCCGCAATGGGGCATCCTGGCGCATGGCGGCCACGACTACATCAACGACGACGGGCTCGACAGCAACACCTACAGCGGCCCCTTCTACGGCGGCGGCCTGCATTGGACGCCGGCCGAAAAGTCGGACCTCCGGGTCGAGGTGGGGCGACGCTACAATGTCGTCGACATCGGCGTGCGCGGAAACTTCCAGCTGGGGGCGTTCACCACCCTGCGGCTGCTGCACGACACCACGGTGACCACGGAAGCGCAGACCATGGCCGATGCCCTCGGCGTGGTCGAACGCGACGAGATGGGGCACTTCATCGACCCCTTCTCCGGGCTGCTGGCCGACCCCGCGGCGACCCCGTTCAACCGCACCGACTCGGTGTTCAAGCTGCGGCGCAGCCAGGGTTCGCTGACCTGGCGGCATCACCGCGACACCATCTCCCTGGTCGGCCGCTACATGACCCGCCAGGACATGGTGGGCCCACAATCGGCGAGCTCGGAGGCCACGGCCGTAACCGGCACGGTGGTGTGGACGCACCAACTGACCGAGCGGCTGTCCGGCACCGCCCGCCTGGCCCGCGACCAGATCCTCAATGCCGCGATCGCTTCGCGCGAAGGCGTGAAGTACCGAGCCTCGTTCGACTTGGCATACCAACTAACTGATAGGGCCCAGGTCGTGGCAGGGTACCGTTACGTCGATAGCCAACGTGAGAACCGAGATAACGTTGCTGAAAATATGATAGGTATTGGCCTGCGTTATTCCTTAAACTAGGGAAACCGGGGAGCGCGATGTACACGGAATTCTACGGACTGACCGCCTTCCCTTTTCAACTGACCCCTGATCCGCGCTTCTTCTTTGAAAGCACGGTCCATCGGCGCGCGGTCGCCCACCTGCTGTTCGGCCTCGAACAGAGCGAGGGGTTCATCGTCATCACCGGCGACGTCGGGGCGGGCAAGACCACCATCCTCGGCCACCTCCTCGACGCGCTGGACACCAGCGCGTTCGTCGCCGCCAAGATCGTCAGCAGCAACCTGCAGGCCGACGACATGCTGCGCTCGGTCGCCTCGGCCTTCGGCCTGCCGTTCGAGGGCGCCGACAAGGCCACCCTGCTGCGGCGCATCGAGGACTTCCTCGCCGCCAACCACGCGCGCGGCCTGCGCACCCTGCTGATGGTCGACGAGGCGCAGAACCTCACCTTCTCGGCGCTCGAGGAACTGCGCATGCTGTCGAACTTCCAGGTCGGCAACCGCGTGCCGCTGCAAAGCTTCCTGCTGGCACAGCCCCAGTTCCGCCGCACCCTGGCCAACCCCGACCTGGAACAGTTCCGCCAGCGGGTGATTGCCTCCTACCACCTCGGGCCCATGGGGGCGGAGGAGACGCGCGAATACATCAACCATCGCCTGACCCTGGTGGGCTGGCACGGCGACCCCGAGATCTCTCCCGAGGCGCATGCCGACATCTTCGCCGCCACCGCCGGCGTCCCGCGCCGGATCAACGTATTCTGCTCGCGCCTGCTGCTGCATGCCTTCCTCGATGGCCTGCACGCCGTCGACCGCGACGTGGTGCGCCAGGTGGGGGAGGACCTCAGGCGCGAGAGCAGCCAGGTGGTGGACGGCAGCCCGCAGCCGGCGGCGCCCATCGAGGTGTCGATCCCCGCCAGCACCCCCATCTCCGACCGCCTCGACCGGCTGGAGCGGCGGGTGGAGAGCCACAACCGGGCGCTACGCTACTTCGCATCCCTGAGCGACACCAAGCTCGCCGATTCGCTGCGCTGAGGGGGACGGCATGGACTTCCGCGTCAAGCCGCTGGCTCCGGCGATCCGCCGGGGCCGGATCGTCAATGCCATGTCGGTGGACGTCGAGGACTACTTCCAGGTCCAGGCCCTGGCCGGGGCGGTGGAGCGCCACCAGTGGGAGGCGATGCCGCGCCGCGTCGAGGCCAACACCGAGCGGATCCTCGCCCTGTTCGAGCGCCACGGCATCACCGCCACCTTCTTCACGCTGGGCTGGGTGGCGGCACGCCATCCGGCGCTGATCCGCCGCATCGTGGCGCGCGGACACGAGCTGGCCAGCCACGGCAGCGAACACCGCCGCGCCGACGACCAGGGCCGCGAGGCCTTCCGCGAAGACGTGCGCACCTCCAAGCGGCAATTGGAGGACGTCTCCGGCACCGCGGTCAAAGGCTACCGCGCCCCCACCTTCTCCATCGGACGCGCCAACCTGTGGGCGTTCGAGGTGCTGGCCGAGGAGGGCTACGCCTATTCGTCCAGCGTCTATCCGGTGCGGCGCGACTTCTACGGCATGCCAGAAGCGCCCCGCTTCGCCTTCTTCCCCCTTTCGGCGCACGGGTTCGAGGAATACCCGGTCACCACGGTGCGCATCGCCGGCCGCAACCTGCCCTGCGGCGGCGGCGGCTTCTTCCGCCTGCTGCCCTACGCGCTGACCCGGGCGGCGTTGCGGCGGGTCAACGCCGCCGACCGCCGGCCGGCGATCTTCTATCTGCACCCGTGGGAGATCGACCCCGGCCAGCCGCGCGTCGAGGGCCTGCCCTGGAAGGCCCGCTTCCGCCACTACCTCAACCTCGACAAGACCGAGAAGCGCCTCGAACGCCTGGCGGCGGATTTCGCGTGGGATCGGATCGACCGCGTCTTCCTCGGCTGACCGTCTTTCTCGGCTGAAACAAGGGATCCTGGCATGGCTCTCGTCATCAAGTCGCTCGACGACGGCTCCGTCGTGGCGTGGGATCGTTTCGTCGATTCCTGCCCCGAGGCGACCTTCTTCCATCGCGCCGGCTGGCGGCGCGTCATCACCGCCAGCTTCCGGCAAAAGGCCCGCTTCCTCTATGCCGAACAGGACGGCGCCATCGTGGGCGTGCTGCCGCTGGTGCACATGCGCAGCCCGTTGTTCGGCAACCGCATCGTCTCCACCGCCTTCACGGTCGGCGGGGGCGTCGCCGCCGTGGAGGACGCCGCCCGCGAGGCGCTGGACGCCGCGGCCGTCGAGCTGATGAACCGCACCGGCGCCGCCTATGTGGAATACCGCCAGCCGCCCAGGCCGCATCCGGAGGGAAGCGGCTGGGTGGCGCGGCCCGGCATGTACGTCACCTTCGAGCGCTCGATCCCGGTGCGCGAGGAGGACGATTGGAAACTGATCCCCGGCAAGAAACGGCGCATGGTGCGCAAGGCCATCGATGCCGGCCTGGAGGCGGTCGAGGACCGCCATCCCGGCCGCTTCTTCCCGGTCTACGCCGAGGCCATGCGCGACCTGGGCACCCCGGTGTTCGGGTCGGCCCTGTTCACCAACCTGATGACCGAGTTCGGGCATGATTGCGAGTGCCTGATCGCCACCCACGAAGGACGGCCGGTGGCGGCGGCCCTGAACTTCGTGTTCAAGAACCGCATCATCCAGTACTTCCTCGGCAATTTGCCCGAGGCCCGCCCGCTGGGCGCCACCAACTTCCTGCTGTGGCGCATGTCGCGCCGCGCCGCCGAGCGCGGTCTGACCCTGTTCGACTACGGCCGCTCCAAGGTCGACAGCGGCAACTACACCTTCAAGGTGGAAAGCGGGTTCTCACCCCGGCCCATCGCCAACGAGTTCCACCTGCGCCAGGGCACCCCCATGCCGGAACTGCACGTGCGCAACCGGAAATTCAGCCCGTTCATCGCCGCGTGGAAGCGGCTGCCGCTGCCGGTCGCCAACACCCTGGGGCCACGGGTCATCCGCCACATCGGCTAGCCGATCAGGCGAAGGGGTGGACCTCGACGGTGACGTGGCTGAGCTCGTGCACCGGGGCGAGCAGGGCGCGGTAATGCTCGGGCGGGCGCGGCGTCCGGGTCACCACCGAGACGATGGCCGCCCAGTGGCCCGGCCCGATCTGCCAGACGTGCAGGTCGCTGACCCGGGTGTCCTCGGCCTCGACCAGCGCGCGGATCTCGGCCTCCACCGCCGGGTCGTGACTCATGTCGAGCAGCACCATGCCGGTCCGCCGCGCCAATCCAACCGCCCACACGGAGATGACCGCGGCGCCGACCAACCCCATCATCGGGTCCATCCACCACCATCCCAGCGTCATGCCCGCCAGCAGCGCGGCGATGGCCAGCACGGAGGTCAGGGCGTCGGCGACGACGTGGATATAGGCGGCGCGCAGATTGTGGTCGTGGTGATGATGGCCATCCGCATGCCCGTGCCCATGGGGGTCGTCGTGATGGTCGGCATGGTGGTCGTGCTGCCCCAGGATCGCCGCGCTGGCCAGATTGACCACCAGCCCGACGACCGCGACCACCAGGGCCTCGGTGAAGGCGATGGATTGCGGCGACAGCAGGCGCGCGCCCGACTCCCACACCATCAGCAGGGCGACCACCCCCAGGATCAGCGCGCTGGTGAAGCCGGCCAGGGCGCCGAACTTGCCGGTCCCGAAGCTGAACCGGGTGTCGGTGGCGTGCTTGCGGGCGAAGGCATAGGCCGACACCGCGATGCCCAGGGCGAAGGCATGGGTCGCCATGTGGAAGCCGTCGGCCAGCAGGGCCATGGAGTTGAAGGCGGTGCCGGCGGCGATCTCCGCCACCATGGTGGCGACGGTCAGCGCCACCACCACGCCGGTCCGCCGCTCGGCGGAGCGCTCACCGCCGGTCTCGAACCGGTGCTCGTGGGTCCAGGGCGTCAGGTCGTCCATGTTCCTACCCCATCAACAGCGCGCCGATGCCCAGGGCCGCGAACACGGCGGCGGTGGCCATGCGGATCAGCTTGAGCGGCAGCCGGTCGCCGGCCAGGTTGCCCATGAAGACGGCGGGAACGTCGGCCAGCATCATGCCCGTGGTCGTCCCGGCCGTCACCACCGGGATGTTCTCGAACCGCGCCGCCAGGGCCACGGTGGCAATCTGGGTCTTGTCGCCGATCTCGATGAGGAAGAACGACACCAGGGTCGCCATGAATGCGCCGGCCTTGCCCAACAGACGCAGGTCGTCGTCGGCCTTGTCGGGGATCAGCGCCCAGGCCGCCATGGCCAGGAACGACGCCGCCAGCACCCAGCGCATGACCTCGCCCCCCAGCCAGCCGGCCACCAAGGCGCCGACCGAGGCCGCCAGCGCATGGTTGAGCACGGTGGCGGCGAGAATGCCGAGGATGATGGGAAGCGGCTTCTTGAAGCGGGCGGCCAGCATGAGTGCCAGCAACTGGGTCTTGTCGCCGATCTCGGCGATGGTGACCAGGCCGGTCGACACGAGGAAGGTTTCCATTCGAAATCACGTCGCGGGGCCAGGCCGAATACCCATGGCTCGCCGAACCGCCCGACCCCGCAAGTCCAGGCACGGCAAAGCCAAAGGTCTCGCCAAGCACTGCCGGATGCACCATGGGCCGGGGCCCAAGTCTGTTGGCACATCCCCCTCTGAACGCGAGGGCGGCTACTCCCCAATGACGGCGGGGACCTTACGCCGGTCGCACAAGATGGTCAATCCTGAGCCGATGCGTTCCTCAGGATGACAAGGGGGATTAAGCGTCAGTCGCTCAGCAGCCGGTGGTAGGCGGCGAGCTTGTCGCTCCAATCGTAGAACTCGACCACCCGGGCGCGCGCCGCCTCGCCGATGCCGGCCAGCGAGGGATCGCCCAGCAGCACCCGCACCACCGCCGAGGCGAAGGCGGTGGCGTCGGCGGCGACCAGCAGGTGGCGCCCCGGTTCGGCCTCGAGCCCCTCGAAGCCCTGCGGGGTGGTGACCACCACTCGGCCCATGGACATGCCTTCCAGGACCTTGTTCTGGATGCCGCGCGCCACCCGGAGGGGGGCCACCACCGCGGTGGCATGCGCCAGATAGGGCCGCACGTCGGGCACGCGGCCGGTCACCGCGATGTCCTCCTGCTCGGCAAGGCGCAGCACCTCGCGCGACGGGTTGGCACCGACCACGACGAAGCGCACCCCGGGGACGGCCAGGCGGATCTTGGGGAAGATCTCGGCGGCGAACCACAGCACCGCGTCGATGTTCGGCCAGTAATCCATGGCGCCGGTGAACACCACCGTCGGCGCGACGCCGCTGAAGGGATCGGCAAGGCGCGGCTCGGGACTGAAGAAGCCGTGGTCGATGCCGTTGGAGATGCCCCAGACCTTGCCGGCCACCCGCGGCACCAGACGGCGGAACAGGTCGGCCTCGGCTTCGGACACGAAGACGCAGGCGTCGAGGCCGTAGGCGGCGGCGCGGTCGAACTCGAATAGCGTGCGGGCTTCGCGGCGATAGATCCAGCGGGTCGGCCACGACTTGGTCTTGGCGTACTGCGCCCACTTGTCGGAATCGACGTCGATGTAATCCATCACCACCCGCCGCGGCCGCAGCGGATGGCGCGCCGGCAGGTATTGCGCCATGACCGACGAGAACAGGAAGGCGGCCTCGGGACGCTGGTCGGCCAGCACGCTCTCGGTCCAGCGCTGCAGGCGCGGCGAATGGAACCACGCCTCACTGAGCGACGTGCCGCGCACCAGGCCCATCAGCGAGCGCACCCGCGCCCAGCGCTTGTCGAGCGGCACGCAGCACACGCTCTCGCAATAGGCCTTCAGGCCCTCGACATGCTGCCAGTCGGCGGGATCGTCGACGAAGCAGCCGAGATGCACCCGCCACGTCCTCGCCAGCGCCTTCAGGACGGCGAACGACCGCACCTTGTCCCCCTTGGTCGGCGGGAACGGCATGCGATGGGCGAGGAACAGCAGCGACCGCATGGGATCCTTCAGGCCTGTGAAACCATCATCCGGCAGTACCACGGCCGTTCGCGGCGGAGCAAATGCGGGTCCGGCCAATGGACCAGACGCCTAAGGAGAACCCTTTCGGCCACCGCCGTCTGTCCGATGGCGGCGCATCCCCGACGAGGCCACCATCTCCGCCGCCAGGATCGAGCGGGCGCGAGGGACGGCATGTGCGGGCTGGTGGGCATCTTCGATACGCGGGGCGAGCGGCCGGTGGACGCGGCGCTGCTCGGCCGCATGAACGACAGCCTGGTCCATCGCGGGCCCGACGGCGCCGGTGAGCACTTGGCGCCCGGCCTGGGGCTGGGGCACCGTCGCCTGGCCATCATCGACGTCGAAGGGGGGCGGCAGCCGCTGTTCAACGAGGACGGCTCGGTGGTCGTGGTGTTCAACGGCGAGATCTACAATTTCCAGGAGCTCATCCCGGAACTGGAGGCGGCCGGACACCGGTTCCACACCCGCAGCGACACCGAGGTGATCGTGCACGGCTGGGAGGAATGGGGGCCGGCCTGCCTGGAGCGCTTCCGCGGCATGTTCGCCCTCGCGCTGTGGGACGCCAACCGCTGCACCCTGATGCTGGCGCGCGACCGCCTTGGCAAGAAGCCGCTCTACTACGCCGCCCTGCCCGACGGCACGCTGGTGTTCGGCTCCGAGCTCAAGGCGGTGATGGCGCATCCCGGGGTGCCGCGCGCCCTCGACCCGCAGGCGATCGAGGATTTCTTCGCCTACGGCTACGTCCCCGACCCACGGAGCATCTACCGCGCCGTCCGCAAGCTGCCGCCGGCCCACCGGCTGGTGTGGCGGCGGGGGGAAACACCGGTGCTCGCCCCCTACTGGAAGCTGCCCTTGTCCGGGCCGGCCATCGGCGACCTGGAGGCCGCCGCCGGCGAACTCACCGAGCGGCTGCGCGATTCCACCCGCCTGCGCATGATCTCGGACGTTCCGCTGGGCGCCTTCCTGTCGGGAGGGGTCGATTCCAGCGCGGTGGTCGCCATGATGGCCGGCCTCTCCCCCGAGCCGGTCGAGACCTTCTCCATCGGGTTCGGCGACCGCGGCTACGATGAATCCGAGTATGCATTGCGGGTGGCCAGGCGCTGGCACACCCGGCACCACGCGCGCGCGGTCGACCCTGACGACTTCGACCTGCTCGACCGCCTGGCCGCCATCTACGACGAGCCCTTCGGCGACAGTTCGGCCATGCCCACCTTCCGGGTCTGCGAGCTGGCGCGGCAACGCGTCACGGTGGCGCTGTCGGGCGATGGCGGTGACGAGCTGTTCGCCGGCTACCGCCGCTACCGCCTGCAGGCGGCCACGGAGCGCGTCCGCCGGGCCCTGCCGGCCGGATTGCGCCGCACGGTGTTCGGGACGCTGGGCCGGCTCTATCCCAAACTCGACCGGGCGCCGCGGGTGCTGCGGGCCAAGACGACCTTTCAGGAGCTGGCCAAGGATTCGGCCGACGGCTACTTCGCCGCCGTGTCGGTGATGAACGACCCGTTGCGGGCGCGGCTCTATGCGCCCGCCTTCAGGCAAAGCCTCCAGGGCTACGGCGCCAACGAGGTGATGCGCGCCGCCTTCGCCGCCGCCGACACCGACGATGCGCTGCTTCAGGTGCAGGCCGCCGACCTCGCCACCTGGCTGCCGGGCGGCATCCTGGTCAAGGCCGACCGGGCCAGCATGGCCAATTCGCTGGAGCTGCGGGCGCCGCTGCTCGACCATACCCTGGCCGAATGGAGCGCGCGCCTGGCCCCCGGCCTCAAGCTCGCGGGGGGCGTCGGCAAGCGGGTCCTCAAGCGGGCGATGGAACCCTACGTGGATGCCGACCTGCTGTACCGCCCCAAGCAAGGCTTCTCCATGCCGCTCGCCCGCTGGTTCCGCGGCCCGCTGCGCTCGCGGCTGCAGGCGCTGGCCGAGGATCCGCTGCTGTTCGACGCGGGCGTGCTCGACCGGGGCGCGGTGCGCCGGCTGGTGGACGAGCACCTGGGCGGCGGCCGCGACCACAGTGCCGCCCTGTGGCTGGTCATGATGTTCCATGCCTTCCTGCGCCTGCAGTCGGGGGCCAGTCGGCGACTCGAGCTCAGCGAAGGAAAGTGATCCGCACCTCGATGCCGTCCACCGCGTCGACCCATGCCGGCAGCGGTTCGAGGTCGGCGATCGACAGCTCGGAGCGCCCGCTGGCGGCCACGGCCTCGGCCCGCGCCCCGGTGGCCGAGAGGTGGAACAGGCGTGCCGATTGCCCGCCCAGCCAAGCCGGCATGTCGACCGCCCGTCCCGGCCACAGGCCGTTGAGGATGCGCCAGGCGAGCCCGGAATGCTCGTGCCGGGCGGAATTGAGGTAGAAATCCGCCTGCTCGCGGCTGGCGATGGGCCCGGGGGCCAGGCGTTCCAGCAATTGCGCCGTGAACTCGCGCGAGGTCCAGCGGCCGGACAGATCCCCCAGGTCGGCGATCAGCAGCCGGTCGATCTCCTCCAGCAGCTCCAGCCGCTGCGGCCACGGCAGGACGATCATCGGCGCGATCCAGGTGGTGACCAGCGCACGCGCGGCCGTCTCGGGATGGGCGCGGGGGCGCCGGTGGCGGGGCGGGAGGCGCAACATGCCCTGCCCCAGGCAATCGCCATGCCAAACCAACGGCCTAGACCGTCCGCGCCTTCCACGCCGAAGGTTGGGGGTGGCACGTGTAAACCGGACACTCGTTGGTTTACACAAGGGTGCCCCGCGGGGCGGGGCTGGGGTTTACACAAAAAACCCCGCCGCGGAGACCGCGGCGGGGCTGTCTGGGACCGGGACTGATCAGCCCAGGTCGTAGTAGACGCTGATGTCGGTCGCCGCGATCTTGGCCCCGGACTGGACGGTGGCCAGGACGGTGTAGCCGGCATCGGCGCCGTTCTTGTCGACGTAGATGGTCCCGGTGCTGTCGACGATCACGGTCGAGTGCTTGAGGTTGAACTCGCTCGCCGCCTTGGCGTTGGTGCCGTTGAACTCGGTCGACAGGAACACGAGGTCCTTGCCCACCGTCAGGCCGTTGGCATTGAGGCCGAGCGCGCTGGCCGCCAGGGCGATCTTGTCGGTGCCGCTGGTGAAGTCGGTGATGGTGTCACCGCGCAGCGTGCCCTTGGTGGCATTGACCGCCATGTAGGCGCCATCGGTCGCCGAGACGTACTGGAACTTGTCGGCACCCAGGCCGCCGGTCAGGTTGTCCGAACCGGTGCCGCCGATCAGCACGTCGTTGCCGCCCATGCCCTTGATCAGGTCGTTGCCGCCCATGCCCTTCAGGGTGTTGGCGGCGTCGTTGCCGGTGATCGGGTTGTCCTTGCCGTTGCCGGTGCCGTCGATGGCGTTGAGCCCGGTCAGCTGCAGCTGCTCGGTGTAGTCGCCCATCACGTGGCTGACCGAGGCCTTGACCAGGTCGTTGCCGCCGCCCGAGTTCTCGACCACCACGTCGCCCTTGGAGTCGACGATGTAGGTGTCGCTGCCCAGGCCGCCCACCAGCTTGTACTCGCCGCCGACGCCCGACAGGGTGTCGTTGCCGTCGGTGCCGGTCTTGGTGGCGGTGGGGGTGGTCGAGCCGGAGTCGGTGGGGGTGGGGGTCGGCGCCGGCACCGGATCGGTGGTGGGGGTCGGCGTGGTGGTGGTGGCGTCCCACGGATGCGAGGTATCCATGGAGGGCGAGCTCGACAGCGTGGTGTTGTTGCTGGTCGAACCGGCGCCGCTGAGCACCGACATCGAGCCGTACAGCTTGTTGTCGTGGAAGGTCACAGGGGTCGACGTCTGGTTCAGCAACGCCGTGCCGCCACCCGAGTACTTGTTGACGATGGTGTTGCCGTAGACGTCCAGGCTGAGGTTCGAGTTCATCCCGTTCTCACCACCGAAGTGGATGATGTTCTTGTTCGAGATGTTGGTGCCCTGGACGATCGTGTTGTTGCGCACGATGGCGTTGCCGCCGTTGGGCAGGTCGATGGAGTAGATGCCGCTGTTCGACCCGTCGTCGATGCGGGTGTTCTCGATCACCGTCTTGAGCGCGCGGCTCTTGATCTGGTTACCGTTGACCGCGTCGTGGAAGTAGCTGTTGCCCACGTAGAAGCTGGCGACATGGTTGATGTAGATGTTGTGGCTGTAACCATCGCCGGCGCCGTTGTGCGCGAACTCGCTGTTGGTGATGGTGACGGTGCCGGTGCTGTCCGCACCCAGGATGCCGTCCTGGTTGTCATGGAAGTACGAGTTCTTCACGACCAGGTTGCCGCCCTGGTAGCGGATGCCGGCACCATTCATGCCGCCCGACTTGGCGCCGGTGAACTCGATGTGATCGAGGGTGAGGTCGGTGTTGCTGACCAGGATCGCCTTCTGCAGCGTCTGGCTGGAGACCAACTTGGCCATGCCGCCCACGCCGACGATCGAGATCTTGGTGTTGATCTGCAGGTCGTTGGCCGTGTAGGTGCCGGCATCCAAGTAAATGGTGTCACCATCATGCGAGGCCGCAACGGCGGCGGTCAGCGTGGAGTACTGCTTGCCGGAACCAACAGTCAGGTTAGCCATAAATCAAGTCCTCTTACTGCTTCACACTTAACGAGGACATACTGCGTCGGCACTAGTTAACGGCATCTTGCCATCATAATTGTTCTTTAATTCTTCTTGATTCCGCCATAATGCGACAAAGAAAAAAGCCCCGCCGCGAGGTTGCGGCGGGGCTGGTGTCGGACCAGGGACTGAGATCAGCCCAGGTCGTAGTAGACGCTGATGTCGGCGGCGGCGACCTTGGCCCCGGACTGGACGGTGGCCAGGACGGTGTAGCCGGCATCGGCACCGTTCTTGTCGAAGTAGATGGTGCCGGTGCTGTCGACGATCACGGTCGGGTGCTTGAGGCCGAACTCGGTGGCCGCCTTGGCGTTGGTGCCGTTGAACTCGGTCGACAGGAACACGAGGTCCTTGCCCACCGTCAGGCCGTTGGGGTTGAGGCCCAGCGCGCTGGCCGCCAAGGCGATCTTGTCCACACCGCTGGTGAAGTCGGTGATGGTGTCGCCATGGATGGCCCCCTTGACGCCGTTCACCGCCACGAAGGCGCCGTCCGCCGCCGAGACGTACTGGAACTTGTCGGCGCCGGTGCCACCGGTCAGGTTGTCCGAACCGGTGCCGCCGACCAGCACGTCGTTGCCGCCCATGCCCTTGATCAGGTCGTTGCCGTCCATGCCCTTCAGCGTGTTGGCGGCATCGTTGCCCGTCATGGGGTTGTCCTTGCCGTTGCCGGTGCCGTCGATGGCGTTGTTGCCGGTCAGCTGCAGCTGCTCGGTGAACGCGCCCATGACGTGGCTGACCGAGGCCTTGACCAGGTCGTTGCCGCCGCCCGAGTTCTCGACCACCACGTCGCCCTTGGAGTCGACGACGTAGGTGTCGCTGCCCAGGCCGCCCACCAGCTTGTACTCGCCGCCGACGCCCGACAGGGTGTCGTTGCCGTCGGTGCCGGTCTTGGTGGCGGTCGGCGTCACCGACCCGGTATCCGGGACCGGGGCCGGAGTGGGCTCGGGGGCCGGCGTCGGGGCCGGGGTGGGCTCGGGCGTCGGGGCCGGAGTGGTGCTGACCTCCCACGGATGCGAGGCATCCATGGTCGGATGGCTGGACAGCGTGGTGTTGTTGACGTTGCTGCCGGCGCCGTTGAGCAGGGTCATCGAGCCATAGAGG
>JBLNCP010000057.1:0-32272 GCA_050260775.1 Solirubrobacterales bacterium
ACGGTCTCATGCACGGTCTCGCAGCCCGAGCCCATGAGGACGATGACGCGGTCGGCCTCGGGATGGCCGAAATAGTCGAACAGGTGATAGGCGCGGCCGGTCAGCGCGGCGAACTTGTCCATGGTCTCCTGCACCACGCCGGTGCAGGCCTGGTACCAGGGATTGCGCGCTTCCTGCATCTGGAAGAAGGTGTCCGGGTTCTGCGACGAGCCGCGCAGCACCGGATGGTCGGGCGAGAGGGCGCGGGCGCGATGGGCCTTGATCGCCTCCTCGTCGAGCATGGCGCGCAGGTCGTCGTCGGTCAGCTCCTCCATCTTCGCCACCTCGTGCGAGGTGCGGAAGCCGTCGAAGAAGTGGACAAACGGCACCCGCGCCCGCAACGTCGCCGCATGGGCGATGGCGGCCATGTCGTGCGCTTCCTGCACCGAGGACGACGCCAGCATGGCGAAGCCGGTCTGGCGGCAGGCCATCACGTCGGAATGGTCGCCGAAGATCGACAGGCCGTGCGTCGCGACCGTGCGCGCCGACACGTGCATGGTGAACGAGGTCAGCTCACCGGCGATCTTGTACATGTTGGGGACCATCAGCAGCAGGCCCTGCGACGCCGTGAAGGTCGTCGCCAGCGAACCGGCCTGCAGCGCGCCGTGCACGGCGCCGGCGGCGCCGCCCTCGTGCTGCATCTCCGCCACCTCGGGGATCACGCCCCAGATGTTCTTGCGGCCTTCGGCCGACCACTGGTCGGCCAGTTCGCCCATGGTCGAGGACGGCGTGATCGGGTAGATCGCCGCGACCTCGCTGACGCGATAGGCCACCGACGCGCATGCCTCGTTGCCGTCAACCGTGATCAATTCCCGCTGCGCCATGGATAGTCCCGCTCTCTTCTTTCGTCGTTATCGCCCCGGCATGGATGCACCAATGGCATGGGGGCCCTATGCCTTAGGGCGGGAGAATTACATTGCACCTGCGAAAGCGCAAGTTCCTTCTACTAATGGGGCGAAAAAAGAAATAAAAATATAGCGCAATGACAATGACAGTCACTCGCAACGGAATTTTCCCCCCGATCGTGTGGGGGCGGCGTACTGGCCCGGGTGGGGGCGCGGCCTCGGGCATGGGAACCGCCCGATCCGGGGCATATGCGGGGGTAATAATATTGCGGAGCGGCGGCCGGACGGGCGCGGGTCGCTAGGGCGGGAGCGGCGCGGTGGGGCGCGCGCTCCGCGCCTAACGTGTCCGGGAGGGGCGCCGACGGGGCGATGCTGGAAGTTTCAATTGAAATATCAACGATTTATTTGCTTGCTGCGACCGATGGTTGATGGGCATCCTGTCCGCAAGCCGATAAGAAGAGCGGTTGCGCCGGACGGCGCGGGGAGGGGATCATGGGATGGTGGCCCGTAGCCTTGGGCGTCGCGGCACTGGCCCTGGCGGCGGTGGTGCGCCGCAGCCACCTGTTGGCGGTGCTGACGCTGGCGGGGTTCCTGCCGCTGGCGCTCTACACGCTGTATCGGGATTTCGATCGCTTCTGGATGCTGGTGGCGCTGGCGCTGACGGTGCTGTCGGCCGCCCTGGTGCGCGCCGCATGCCGGGCCCGCCCGGCGGAATGCGATCTGGCGGTGCGGCCGAAATCGGCCCGCGAACCGGCGTGACCGCTGAGCCGGGGCATGACGCCGAACCGGGGAGGGGGAAGGCATCGCGCCGGGAAAAGGACGGGGGCCGCCGGCGCGACGGCCCCCGGGACGATCAGGACTTGTCGCCGATGATCTCGCCCAGCGCCTTGGCCAGGTCGTAGACGCGCTTGCGCACCTGGGGGTCGGTGATGCGGTAGTAGGCGCGCACCAGTTCCAGGGTCTCGCGCTTCATCACCGGGTCGCCCTTGTAGAGGTCCAGCGATCCTTCGGGGTCGGACGAGCCCAGGATCTGGCTGGGGGAATTGACCCGCACGTCATCCGGCATGTCGTCGAAGAAATAGCCGACCGGCACGTCGAGGACGCGCGAGAGGTCGAACAGGCGGCTGGCGCCGATGCGGTTGGTGCCGCGCTCGTACTTCTGGACCTGCTGGAAGGTCAGGCCGAGCGACTCGCCGAGCTTCTCCTGGGTGATGCCGAGTAGGGTGCGGCGCAGCCGGACCCGAGCCCCGACGTGAACGTCGATGGGGTTAGGCTTGCCGGACGGGGTGCGGCCGCGAAAGCCCTTCCTGCGCACCCGCGCGCCGTTTTCAGAGGTTTGATTCATGTTGTGCGTCTCGTCCAAGACAGTGGATGGCCGATAATCGCCCAAACGTCGGTGGTTTGCTAGAGGGATGGTTTCCCAACGCGGGTGGTCGGCGGACCTTTTCGCGGGGCAGGCGTCGTCCCGATTGCCGCGCGTGGTAAAGTATTTGGGGATCGGAGGTTGCCTGCGCTATGCTCGTAACGCCACGCAGTTATGCCCGCACCACGGGGCGGTTGGGGGAATGTTCGGTCATCGCGATGTCCTGGCCTCGTTCGTCGAGGAACTCAAGAGCTGCGACGACGTCGACAGCCTGAAGCGGCTGTTGTCGGACACGCTGGCGCGCCTGGGGATCGCGTACTTCAGCTATCACGTGGTCAGGGTCGGCGGTTCGCCGCACCGGCTGCCGTACCTCATCACCACATACCCGCAATCGTGGGTCAATCGGTATTTTTCCGAGAATTACCTGCAGATCGACCCGCTGATCGCCGACAATCCGAACCGGCGGTTGCCGTTCCTGTGGTCGGACGTCATGCCCGAGGAATTGAGTTCCAAGCAGCGGCAGATGTTCGACGAGGCCCGGCTGGTCGGCCTCGTCAACGGCCTGACGGTCCCCATCCATGGCCGCAACGGCGAGTTCGCGACGCTGTCCTTCGTGCCGGCCGGCGACGTGTCCGAGGCCGCGGCGACGATCATTTATTACCGGCACCTGCTGCACCTGGTCGCCCTCTACTATCACGACCATGCCGCCCGCATCCTGCTGGAACAGTCCATGAGCCCGCCGCGCAGCAAGGCGCTGCTCTCGCCGCGCGAAAAGGAAGTGCTGTCCTGGACCGCTCGTGGAAAATCCAGCCGCGACATCTCGCAAATCCTCGGTGTGTCTGAGAAAGGCGTGGAGTTCCACTTGGACAGCGCAAAGCGAAAGTTGCAGGTGTTGAACCGCACGCACGCAGTCGTGAAGGCGATCATGTTGAACATGATCACCGTCGCCTGAGACCCTGGGATTTTTCCCAGGGGGTATTTCCCAGTTACGTGGTCAAAGGCATCTCTGCTCTACTTTTGTCGGGCCGGCGGGGGGAACGCGACCAACGGCTCGAGACAGTGGATATGGACCGACGCCTCGGCCGCTCTCGTCCAGCGGCCCTCTCGCCTCCCCCCGCCGGATCGCCCCGGGTCGTTTCCCTGGCCGTGCGATCGCGCCCCACGCACGCAAAGGAGGCCAGGTCCATGAACATGATCGCCCATCTCGCCGACGGCCGGCGCGAGCAATCGGCCAAGGCGCTGCGCCAGGCGCTCGGCTATCTCGAGCAGGAGGCGCTCGAGTGCGGTCTCGAGGAGATCGCCCTGCTGATCGGCTGCGCCAAGATGGCGCTGGAAGACACCCTCGACCTTCCCGCCTGCCGTTCGTTGCACTGACCCCTGATCGGGTTGGGAGGGGGGTGCATGGGCTTCCTCGCGGAACCCCATGCTGGCGCCGCGCGTTGGCTTGGCAAACCCAGGAGGGATGCCATGGCCCTGACTCCGCGCGCTACCGGTACCATCGCGCTTGCCCTCAAGGGCATTGATTTTCCCTGCGACCGTGCGGGCGTGGTCAATTACGCCCGCCGCCACAACGCCGACCCCGACGTGATCGCGGTGCTCGAAGAGATCCCCGAAGAGCGCTACAGCAGCATGGCCGACGTCTTCCAGGGGGTGCGCCAGACGCGCAAGGGAGGGCGTCGGCGGGCCTCGCCGGTACAGCCTGCCGTCCAACCGCCGGCGCGGGCCCGGCCGGCGCCGGCCCAGGCTCAACCGCAGGCGTCTCAATCCCAACCCCAGCCCCAACCCCAGCCCCAACCCCAGCCCCAACCCCAACCTCAGCGTCAGGCCCGGGCGGAAGCCGGGAGGTCGGCGCCTTCCGATGACCTCGCCGATCTCACACGCATTCCCTTCGCCTTGGGGGCACCGGAATTCCACCACGATGCGATCGTGCCGTGGATCTGGCCGCTGCAGTGGGGAATGCAGATGATGGACATGTGGCGGCGGGCCGCCTCGTTCTGGTGGCCGCAAGGCGGCGGCCATGGCGATGGCCGGTGAGGGGGCGGCCACCACCGACATCCGGGTCAAGCGCGCCTATGCCCCGGCGGCGGGAGACGACGGCGTGCGCGTCCTGGTCGATCGGCTGTGGCCGCGCGGCCTCAGCAAGGCCGATGCGGCGATCGACGCCTGGAGGCGCGACCTCGCCCCCAGCACCGACCTCCGGCGCTGGTTCGGCCATGCTCCCGAGCGGTGGGAGGAATTCCGGCGGCGCTATGCCGAGGAGCTGGCGCAGCAGCCTGAGGCCTTGGCCGAGTTGCGCGCCTTGGCGGCGCATCGCCGACTGACCCTACTGTTCGGCGCCCGCGACGAGGCGCGCAACAATGCGGTGGTGCTGCGCGAGGCGTTGCTGGCCCCGACGCCGGACGGTTCACTCCGGCCGGCGCGGCTGGCGGAAGCTCAGCGAAAACACCGTTCCGCGGCCGACCCGTGAGCGCACGTTGACCGTCATCGTCAGCATCTTGGCGATGTTGGCGACGGTGGCGAGGCCGAGGCCGTAGCCGCTGGCCGAGCTGCGCCCCTGTCCGCGGTAGAATTCCTTGAACACGTGGGGCAGGTCGTCGGGCGGAATGCCCCGGCCGGTGTCCCACACCTCGATGGCGATCGCGGATGGGCGGCGGCGCAGGGCCACCAGGATGCCGCCCCGTTCGGTGTAGCGGATCGCATTGGAGATCAGGTTGCGCAGCGCGCGCTCCACCAGGTTGAGGTCGGTGGTGACCTCGGTCGACCCACCGACGGAGCGGCAGCGCAATTCCAGCCCCTTCTCCTCGGCCTGGGGGGCGAACTCGGCGCACACCATTCCCAGCAGGTGGCACAGGTCGACCGGGGCCCACATGGGAAGGATCTGCCCGGTCTCCAGGGCGAACATTTCGGTCATGTCGTCGAGCAGGCGCTCCACCGACGAGATGGTGTCGATCATGCCCTGGACGTTCGCATTCCCCGCTTTGCCGAGCATGTGGGTGAGCTGGAGGCGCACCCCGACCAGGGGCTGATGAAGGTCGTGGGCCAGCGCGGCGATCATGCGCGACTTGGTCAGCAGCTGCTGTTCCGCGGCCATCCATGACCGTGCCAGGGCTTCCTCGATCTCCTTTTCCTGGGTGATGTCCTCGTTGACGATCACCGCGCCGTAGATCGCCCCGTCCTCGGTGCGCAAGGGAACCGCGGCATTGCGGATCGTTTTGCGCGAGCCGTCGAAGCATTGGATGTCGATTTCCTCGTTGAGGCTGGTCTCGCCCTTGAGGATCGCCCGTGCCGCCGCCCACTCATGGCCCTCGATCTGCTTCCCGGAGGAGCGCCACCAACCCTTGTATTCCGCGAATTGGTTGATGCCCACGTGCCGGGCGCCGTTCCAGATGCTGCGTGCCTCGGCGTTCGACGCGACGATCACCCCGGTGGCGTCGGCGACCCAGACGCCGACCGGGATCGCCTCCAGGATGGTCGGCAGCAGCGCCACGTGACAGCGCAGCGCTTCCTCGATCGTCTTGGGTTCGGGGATCCGGCGGAGGCACAGGGTGAAATGGTCGGCCGCGGCCATCGCCCGCACCTGCCACCATCTGCCGTCCGTCCCCAGGCGTACGGTGGCGTCAACGGGATCCTCGGGGGCGGCGCGCCGCAGGCATTCGCCGAGTGTTCTCTCCGCCTCGGGCAAGAATTCCCAAAGGCCTCTTCCCACGGTATCTCCGGTCAGCGGAAATACCTTGGCCGGGTCGCTTAGGAAAAGGATCGTCCAGTCGTAGTCTAGTTGCAGAACGACGACGTCCTCGCTGCCCGCCAGCAGGGCTTCCGCCCGCCGGCGTCGCGACTGTTCATCCATCATTCCCCGCCTTCCCTATCCCCGCTACGCACAGGGAGGATTATCTCTTTCAATATATGTCTTTTGACATATTGGAGTGCTTTTGAATTAATTTCAATCTAAAACTAAGACGTGAAATCTTCAACCAGAGCAAGAAAATCATCGCAATGGACATCGCGTCGATGCTTGCTCCGTTCCACCACATGCCGCGTCAATGCGGCCAAGCGTGCCAGGAATTCATCTTCGCCGATCCCCTGTTTGACGAGCAGGAGGCGAAGCGGATCATCTCCGAGCAGATCTTCGATGGTGGGCTCGTAATCCCGGAACCGCATCGCTCACCCCCCAAGGGAACTGTGCCTGAGCGGTCCATGGATACTCCCGAACACGGGACGCGTCTGTCATCCAGGCGGGGGAGGAGGAGGCGGGACGGTATGACAAGTCGGAGAAATGGCTGAGGCACCATGCTCAAGGATAGGGGGGATTGACGTAGGTTAAGACTGGGCATCCAATTCTCGTCCAAGTCCGTATCCGACAAGGGGGAGGGTACAATGCGGGTAGCACTAGCAGACGATCACGCGGTAGTCCGGGACGGTCTCCGACCGTTTCTCAACCAGTTGGCTGCCGAGGTCGAGGTGATCGAGGCCGAGACCTTCGGGGGCCTCATCGACAAGACCGAAAGAGCGGGCGGGGACGTGGATCTGTGCATCCTCGACCTGCGCATGCCCGATATGGATCCCATGACCGGGTTGGGCTCGGTGACCACCGCCCTGCCCGGGGTCAAGGTCGCCGTGCTGTCGTCGATCACCGATCCGCGCACGATCCGGGAGGCCCTGGGCAAGGGGGCCAAGGGCTTTATTCCCAAGAAGCTGGGAGCGGAGGCGATCGTGTCCGCCCTGCGCCTGGTCCTGGCGGGAGAGACGTTCGTCCCGTCGATCATGCTCGGCGGCCGCGAGACCCAGCACAGCGACGCCAAGACGGATGACCTGACCATCCGCGAGCGCAATGTCATGGCGCTCCTGCGCGAGGGCATGTCCAACAAGGGCATCGCCCGACGGCTCAACATCAGCGAGGTGACGGTCAAGACCCACCTGACCAACGCCTTCCGCAAGCTGGACGTGCACAACCGGGTTCAAGCGGCAAGGGTGTGGCAGATCCAGGTCGACTGACCACATCGGCTCTCCTTGGTCCGCCCCGTGCGACGTTGTCGCACGGGGTTTTTTGTTGGCTCCGCTCCGCTCCGCGCGACGTTGTCGCACGGGGTTTTTTGTTGGCTCCGCTCCGCTCCGCGCGACGTCGTCGCACGGGGTTTTTTGTTGGCTCCGCTCCGCTCCGCGCGACGTTGTCGCACGGGGGTCCTTGTGCGCTTCGCGTCGTGTTCCCCAACCTAAGACCAGGGCTCCTCCTGCCGAGGGAGGACGGCGGAGGAAACGGATGGGGTCTCCGGCTGCTTTAGAGTGAGGCCGGCGAGACCGGCGGGTGATACCAACTGCGACCGCCACCCTGTCAGCCTTTCCCTCCAGTACGAGAGGGAGGGGACCATGACCACTCACATCACCAGCGACGGCCGAGCCTTGTGCCGCCTCGCCTTCGACCTGAATTCCGCCGCGCTCGCCCTGGCCGCCGAAGCGGCCGAGATCGCCTGCCGCGGCCTGCCGCCGCGGGGCGCCGACATCCGACTCTACGACCTGGCCGGAACCCTGGCCGACCTCCTCGGCGAGATCGAACAGGGGACCTCTGCCCTGCGCATCGCGCGCATCGAGGCGGCGTGTCCGCTGCCGGGTTTCCAGCCCTTCAACCTTCCCGCCGAATAGGGGGCAATTGCCATGGCCAAGCTTAGCGACATGAAGATTTCCACGCAGATTCACAGCGGCTTCGGCGTCCTCGTCGTGCTGCTGTGTGTGCTGGGGGGCGGTTCCTGGTTCAGCCTGCACAGCGTCAGCCAAGGGTTCGATGAATACCATCGCCTGGGTGGCCTGATGACGTCGCTGGCCGATGCCGAGCGCGCCTTCCTCGACGCCCGCATCGAGGTCGCCAATTACGCCAACAACGGCGAGGCCGGGGCCAAGGATAAGGCCCGCAAACACCTCGACGCGGCGATCCGCACGCTGGAAACCGCCGGAACCAGGGCCGGCGACGACCGGCCGGCGGTCGAGCATCTGATCGCCAGCATCCGCGAATATGCGCAGGACGTGAACGTCTTCGCCGAAGCGTTCGAGACTGCCGAAAAGCTTGGCGACGTCGTCCTGGGCGCCGGGGCCCAGATGTCCGAGCCGTTTGCCCGCCTGCAGCACCAGGTCAACGGGGCCAATGATGCGGAGATGATCAGCCAGGCCGATTCCGCGGTGGCCAACGCGCTGCAGGCCCGAATTTTCGCCACCCGCTACTACGGGACGCACAAGGAGGCTGACGGAGCGGAGACCCTGCGCCGGCTCGAGGCCATGAGCCAGTCGCTCTCGGCCATCGCCCGCCGCACCAATGACCGCACCATCCAGGACCTGGTGGCCCAGGCGAGCGCGGCGCGCAACACCTACGCCGACCGTGTGCAGAACCATCAGCGGGCGATCGCCGAAATGGAGCGCCTCGAGCGCAAGCGCGTCGACGTCGCCCTCCGCGTCACCCAGGAAGTGCAGGGACTCGGCAAGTCTCAGGCCGACAAGGAAACCCGCGTGGGCGAGGTGGCGGCCAAGGACATGGCCTCGGGCCAGACCATCTCCATCTTCCTGGCGCTGATCGCCGTGGTCGTCGGTCTCGCCGCCGCCGCGTTCATCGGCCGGCGGATTTCCGCGCCGCTGACCGAGGTCGCGGCCGTCATCGCCGACATTACCCGCACCAAGAACCTGGCCAAGCGCGTGGAATACCACGCCGCCAACGAGATCGGCCTGATCTCCAGCAGCTTCAACACGCTGATGGACGGGCTCCAGGAGGCCTTCCAGGGCATCACTCAGAACACCGGCCAGGTGGCCGCCGCCGCCGGGCAGGCCAGTGCCGCCGTCGGCCAGGTGTCGGACGGCTCGCAGAACCAGCTCAACGCCATCAACCAGATCTCGGCGGCGATGGAGCAGACCGCGCGCGCCATCCAGGACGTGGCCTCCAACAGCGACAGCGCCACCTCCAACGCCAAGAAGGCGGCGACGATGGTCGAGCACGGCCGCGAGAAGATGGCGACCATGGTCGACGTGGCCAACGTCATCTCCGAGAACTCCAAGCGCATCAACCAGATCACCGAGGTGATCTCGCGCATCGCCAACCAGACCAACATGCTGTCGCTCAATGCCGCCATCGAGGCAGCCCGCGCCGGCGAGCACGGCAAGGGCTTCGCGGTGGTGGCCGAGGAGGTGCGCAAGCTGGCCGAGCACGCCGCCAACTCGGTGCAGCAGATCACCGAGCTGGTCGAGCACGCCGCCCGTGAGTCCCAGCGCTCGCTGGAGATGGTCAACGCCGTCAACGGCGACATGGAATCCATCGCCGACAGCGTTCGCCAGACCGACGGCCTGATCCAGGGCATCGCCGCCGCCATGACCCAGCAGGCCAGCTCGGTCGAGGAGATCAACGCCAACGTCAAGAACCTGTCCAAGATCGGCGAGACCAATGCCACGGCCGCGGAGGAGATCACCGCGACCATGGTCGAGCTCGCGCGGCTCGCGGACCAGACCCGCCGGCAGACCCAGCAATTCAACATCTGATCCAAGGAGACTCCCATGTCGGGACCGAGCGACGGAGGCGGCCTGGAGGCCACGATGGACGGCTACGAAGACACCGTGGAACTCGCCCGTCTGGCCGAACTGATCCAGCAGGTCACCGGCTTCCGTGACGGGCCGTCGCTCCGGGGCAAGCTCAGGACCATCGTCGGCGCGTCCGAGGATGAGCGGGCTTCCGGCTGGCTGCAGCGCCTGGGTCGGGGGTGGATATCGAGCAGCGAGTGGCAAGCGTTGCTCGACCGCCTGCTGGTCCCCGAAACCTTCTTCTTCCGGGACCTGCCCCAACTGGACGTGCTGCGCCAGCACGTCCTTCCCGGGATCATCGCCGCCAAGCGGTCCGGCACGCGCAGCATTCGGGTGTGGTCGGCCGGCTGTTCCACCGGCGAAGAACCCTACACCCTGGCCATGCTGGTGCTCGACGCGCTGGTCGCGGCCGGCGAGGCGACGGAAATGCTGGGCGGCGCCATTCACCCGGCCAGCGGCTGGTCGGTCTCGGTGTCCGGCACCGACATCAGCGCCCGGGTCGTCGACAAGGCGCGGGCCGGGATCTATTCGGATTTCGGCCTCAGCCCCTTCCGGGACACGCCCCAGGAATACCGTCGCTTCTTCGTCCCCAAGGATGGGGACGGCGCCATCAGCCGCTTCACCGTTCGCAACGACGTGCGGTCGGTGACCAGCTTCAGCGTGCACAACATCAAGGACGGGGCGCTGGGCACCGACTTCGACATCGTCAGCTGCCGCAACGTGATGATCTATTTCGACGACGCCCACAAACGCGTCGCCCTCGGAAATCTGGCGCAAGCGCTTGCCCCCGACGGCTTCATGCTGCTGGGGCCGACCGACCCGTTCGACGT
The DNA here is from genome assembly GCA_050260775.1 of Solirubrobacterales bacterium. GTDB lineage: Bacteria > Pseudomonadota > Alphaproteobacteria > Rhodospirillales > Magnetospirillaceae > CALABS01. The sequence goes on from JBLNCP010000057.1 coordinate 10,626, forward strand.
CCTGCCCGGGTTCCAGCTGGTGGACCCCCGCATTTCGCCGATCCTCGCCAAGCGGCCTGCCAAGAGGTAAAGCCATGAACGTCATCCTGCTCGAAGTGGGGCGGCACCTGTTCGGGGTGGACGCCGCACGCATCAGCCAAGTGGTGGATCCGCCCCCGGTCACTCCCGTGCCGTTCCTGCCCGAGCATGTGGAGGGCCTGGTCAACATCGGCGGCTCGGTGGTCGCCTCCATCAACCTCGGCGCGGCCCTCGGCATGCCGGCAGCGGACGGCAGCGGCGTCACCATGGTGGTGCGGGCGGCCCAGGGCGCTTTCGCGCTGAAGGTCGGACGCGTCCTCATGATGGTGCCGGTCGACGAGGACGCCCTGCATCCGGTGTCGACTCCTCCCGAGGAGGCCGGCGCCGCCCATGGCATGGTCGCCGCCGAGTTCGGTTGGAACGACCGGATGGTTCTGCTGATCGATCCGGACCGCTTCGATTTCGGCGACATCGATCTCGATGAGCACCTGGGCGGCGCGGAGGTCTTCGCCGCCGTCGGCGATGCGGCCAGCACCGCCGCGGCTGAGGGGCGGTCGGACGGCCAGCCCTTCCTGCTTGTGGAGTTGGGCGGCGAACGCTATGCGCTCGATGTTCACGCCGTCGTCGAGGTGCTGGAAGCCGACGAATTCGTCTGCGTGCCCAAGGCGCCGGCCGAGGTGCTCGGCTACTATTCCCTGCGGGGAACGCCGCTCCTGGTGGTGTCGCTGTCGATGCTGCTGGCCGTCGCGCCGTCGGCGGTGGGGCACGTGGTGGTGGTCGAGCGCCAGGGGGTGCGTCTCGGGCTCGGCGTCAGCCGGGTGGCCGGCATCCGCACCTTCGATCCCCATGCCGCCGACGATGTCGCCGATGCCAGCGGGGCGGTCGCCGGCTGCCTCGTCGATGCCGGCGGCGCCATGCTGGCGGCGCTGGATCTCGACCACGTGCTGACGCCGGCCGAATTGAGCCGCCTGGCCGAATACCTCCCCAAGATCGATACCCAGCACCACGAGACCCGCGCCGGGTCCGACCGGGTCCGGCGCCTGCTGACCTTCTGGCTCGGCGACGAATTGTGCGGCATCGATCTCGAGGCGGTGTCGCGGGTGGCCGAATGCCAGCACTGGACCGGCCTTCCCGGGGACGCGCTCGGCCTCAGCGGGGTGACCCAGATCGGCGACGAGGTCATGCCGGTGGTCGATCTGCGCCGCAGGCGCGGGGCGGAAGCCGGGAGCCAGCCGCCTGCCCAGGTCGTCGCCCATGTCGGGGGCGGGTGCTGCGCCCTGGCCGTCGACCGCACCCACCGCATCATCAATGTGCCGGTGGACGAGATCCGCCCCGTCGAGGACGCCTCCAACGACATGCTGATCGCGGTGGGCCGTGCCGAGGACCGCCTGGTCTCGGTGCTGTCGGTGGAACACCTGCTGGAGGCGCGCGCATGACCTTGGTCCCCATGCAGCCTCCGACATCTTCCCAATCGGCTCCCCAGCCGGTCTCCACCGTGGCGCCGATCCGGCTGCTGATCGTCGACGATTCCGGCTTCATGCGCACCGCCATCCGCAAGATGGTCGAGCGCGACGGCCGGGTGCAGGTGGTCGGCGAGGCCCGGAATGGGTTGATCGGGGTGGAAATGGCCCGGTCCCTGCGTCCCGACGTCATCACCATGGACATCGAGATGCCGGAGCTCAACGGGCTCGATGCCACCCGCCTCATCATGCGCGAGATCCCGACGCCCATCATCATGGTGTCGAGCCTGACGCAGGCTTCCGCCGACGTCACGGTGCGGGCGCTCCGCGAAGGCGCGGTGGACTACATCTCGAAATCCAGCTCCTTCGTGGCGCTCGACATCATCCAGATCGAGCAGGAACTGAAGGAAAAGATCAGCTACTGGGCCAGACGACGCGGCTTCTCCCCGCCCTCCGCCGCCGCGTCGCCCCAGCGGTCGGCAGCTCCCCCGGCTGCCGACCGCCTCCGGGGCCCGGTCGAGATCGTGGTGATCGGGGTGTCGACCGGCGGCCCCAAGACCGTCCCGGAACTGTTGGCCCAGACCGGCCGCCTCAATTGTCCGGTGGTGGTGGCCCAGCACATGCCCGAGATCTTCACCGCCAGTTTCGCGCAGCAATTGGCGCGCGACACCGGCTTGTCGGTGATGGAAGGGACGGACGGCCAGGACCTGGCGCCGGGGACGGTCACCATCCTCAAGGGCGGGACCGACACCGAAATCGTCCGGCGTGCCAACGGCCATCTGGGGCTGTGGGTCCGCCTGCATGCCGATGCCCCCATCCATCCGTCCGTCGACGTGCTGTTCGCGTCGGTCGCCAAGGCCTCGGTGCAGCCGGTCGGCGTGATCCTGACCGGCATGGGCGACGACGGCACCCGCGGCGGCCTGGATCTCGTCCGCCGCGGCTTCCCGGTGCTTGCCCAGGAACCCGACACCTGCATCGTCGGCGGCATGCCGGGCGCCGCCCTCGGCGCCGGCGCCGCCACCCAATCCCTCGCCATTCCCGCCTTGGCCGCGAAGCTGCGCGCCTGGGCGGGGGCACGATGAGAAGGAGCCTGCCATGAGCCACTCTGTCCTGATCGTCGACGATTCGATGATGATGAGGGAACTGATCCGCGACATCGTCGAGAGCGATCCATCCTTCGCGGTAGTCGGCGAGGCCGAGAACGGCCGCGAGGCGCTGACCCGTGCCAAGGAGCTCAAGCCCGAGGTCACCCTGCTCGATATCGAGATGCCGGAAATGAGCGGCCTTGAGGCGTTGAAGCGCCTGAAGCTGGTCAGCGACACCAGGGTCATCATCATTTCCTCGGTGGCCCAGGTGGGCTCGGACCAGGCGCTGGAGGCCCGCCGCCTGGGGGCCATGGACGTGATCGGCAAGCCCTCGGGGGCGCTGAGCCTGGATCTGGAGGCCAAGAAGGGGCACGAGATCGTCGCGGCGCTCCACAAAGCCGTCGGCGCGTGAGGCCGGCCATGGACGACCTCGCAGAGAGCCTATGGGCTGCCTTCGCCGCCGAGAGCGACGAGCATCTCACCGTCGCCGAGCCGCTGATCGCCTCGGCCGAGAGCGAACCGCCGACGCCCGACACCATCGCCCAGCTGTTCCGCGATTTCCACTCGCTGAAGGGGCTGGCGCGCGGCCTCGGCATGAAGTCGATGGAGGCGGTCGCGCACAACGCCGAAAGCCTGCTTGGCCTCGTCAGGTCCGGCCAAATGGCGCTTGGAGGGGCCGCCGTCGGCACCCTGCTGGAGGCGGTGGACGCGCTCCGCGCCTTACGGCGCCTCGCGGTCGAGGAGCGCCGCGACGGCGACCTGCCCGAAGAGCTGGTGGCGCGCCTGGCCGCCTTGGCCGCGGCGGCGGAGACCGCCCCGGCGCCGGAGACCTCGTCCCCGGCTGCGGTGCAGGCCGCCCGCCTGTGCTGCGTCGATGCCGACCCCGACATGTGCCAGTACTTCGCCGAACTGCTGCGCGACGATCTCGGCGAGCTCGGACACCGCCTGGTGGCGCCGGTGCTGTCCGAGCCCGCCAACCAGCAGCGCCTGCACGAGCTGCTGTCCGAACTTGACCACGCCGCGACTTCCATGGAGCTGAATGCCCTGGCGACGCTGTTCCGCGCCCTCGCCGAGGCGCTCCAGCCGGGGATGGAATGGACGCGCTTCCATCTGCTGACCCGCGTCGAGGACCTGGTCACCACGTTCGAGGCCGAGACCGGATTGGATGCCGGCGCCGCCACCTTCCGCGCCGACCTGCAGGACATGATGCGCGGCTATGCGGTGCTCGGGCGCCAGCGCCTGCTCGACGCGCTGGACGTGGCGGTGTCCGAGCCCACGATGCTCGGCGTTCCCGCCGATTTCTACGAGGCGGTGGCGGTCAGCGCCGGCGATCTCGGCCATGCCCTCTCGACCCAGCCGGACGCGACGAGCAGCGCGCGGGCCGCCTTCCTCATCCAGGACATCTTCGCGCGCTGCCGGCTGGGCGAGTTCGTCCCCACCGCCGCCACGCTCGCGGCCGCCGTCGACCTGGCCAAGGGCTTCGCGGACGCTGCGGCCGCCGTGCTCGCCGAGCTGCAGGGCCGCTTCATCGCCGCCGCCTTGTCGGACATGGGCGGTGGCGGCGAAGGGAATTCCGGCGAGTTCGTGCGGGCGTTCCTGCGCAAGCAGCATGTGGGCGACGACCTGCTGTCGAGCCTGTCGCCGGAAGCGGTCGGCGAGGCCGGCGGCCTGATCTCGCGCGGCTGGGATCGCGCCTACGTGGTGGAAGCGCAACTGGAGGCCTCGCCCGAGACCGCGGACCGTTTCCTGAAATGGCTGGAGGCCGATGTCCATGTCCTGACCAACCGCGCCTTCACGCGCGAGGGACAGACCTGGTACCGGTTCCTTCTTCTCGGCCGCGGCACCTCCGACAGCGTGCGCGAGCGCCTGTCCGAGATCGACCCGGGCGGCCGCCGCCTGATCCGGCTCGTCGATCCCGCCGCGACGGAGGCGCGCCCCTCGTCCGCGGTGGCCGCCGCCGCCGCGGCGATCCGGGTGCCGAGCGAAGTGATCGACCGCTTCATGGCCCATATCGGCGAACTGTTGCTCGCCCGCAGCACCATCCACCTCACCCTGGCGGAGGGCGGCTTCGATGCCGCCGCGGCCAGGCTCCGCAAACTGGCGGACAGCCTGCGCGGCGACCAGGCCGAGGAGATGCTGCGCACGCTCGACCATATCGAGGAGACCTGGGCCCAGCTGTCGCGGGGCGACCAGCATCTGCACGGGGTGCTCAAGCGCCTGCAGGAAAGCGCCCTGGAGCTCCGGGTGGTGCCCATCGACACGGTATTCAGCCGCTTCCCGCGGGTGGTGCGCGACATCGCGCAGCGCACCGGCAAGACCGTCCGTCTGGACCTCGCCGGCCGCGACGTTCGCATCGACAAGGGCATGGTGGACCAACTGGTCGATCCCTTGACCCACATGGTGCGCAACGCCATCGACCACGGCATCGAGCTTCCGCAGGAGCGCGAAGCCGCGGGCAAGCCGGCGACCGGACTGATTCGCCTGTCGGCCAGCCAGCGGGGCAACCGGGTCATCGTCGAGATTTCGGACGACGGACGCGGCCTCGACCGGGCGCGCATCCTTGCCAAGGCCGAGGCCCAGGGGCTGGTTTCGGTGGAAGCGGCCCAGGGCATGAGCGACGAGGAGGTGTTCGCCCTGATCTTCCTGCCCGGCTTCTCCACCACCGAGGTGGTCACCGAGATGTCGGGCCGGGGGGTGGGAATGGACGTGGTCAACGTCAACATCGGCCGCCTGGGCGGTCGCGTCGCCATCACCTCGCGCCCCGGTTCCGGCACCACCTTCACGCTGAGCCTGCCGCTGTCGGCCGCCATCCAGGATGTGCTGCTGGTGGAGGCGGGCGGACAGACCTTCGCCATCCCGGAGCGCTTCCTGCTCGAGATCTGCGAGGTCGAGCAGGCCTCGCTGCAGACCGTGCGCGGACAGCGGGCGATGCTGCTGCGCCAGGCGTATCTGCCGGTGTTCGAGCTGGCCGATCTTCTCGGCCTGCCGCCGTCGCCGCAGAGCCGCGCCGGGACCGTGCTGATCATCGGCAGCGGGGCCGGCCGCATGGGGGTCGAGGTCGACCGCGTCGCCCGCCGCCAGGAACTCTATGTGAAGGACATCCATGCCCGCCTGCTGGCGATTCCCGGTGTGGGTGGCGCCTCGGTCCTCGGTGATGGCCGGGTGGTGATCATCCTGGATGTGGAAGCGTTGTTCCGCCTGGCCGCGGGCGGACACCTGCAGACCGCCGCCGCGATGGCGGCCGAATAGGGGAGGGACGAATGGCAAGCCACTTGAGACTCGAGGTTGGTCCCTATCTGCTGCTCCTGCCCACGGACGAAGTGTTCGAGGTTCTCGAAGTCGATGCGTCCGAGGGTGACAACCATTTCCTCATGTGGCGGGACCAGATCCTGCCCATGGTCTCGATGCGCACCCGCCTGAGGCTGCCCGACGGCGACGGCGGTGTGGTCATCGTCCACGGAGGCGACGATGGCGGGCGCCAGGGGATGCTGGTCGACCGTGTCCTCGGGCTGGTCGAGCTCGACGAGGCCGATTTGCGGCCCATCCCCGCCTCGGCCTCGGCCGCCGCCGCGTACTTCGACGGCGTCTGGACCGATGTCGCCGCCGGCCATCAGGTCCTGCGGCTGCGCACCAACCAATCGGCAGGGAGGGCGTCATGCGACAGCTCCGTCACGATCCATTGACGCTTGCCAACGGGCCCTTGACGCTGGCCAACGGGCTCGCCGCCGTGGCCGCGGGAGCCGCGGCCCTGCTGTCCCTCGACAATGCCGCCGCTGGCCTCGCCGCCGCCCTGGCAGCTGCGAGCGCGGGAGCGGCCCTGCTGTGGCCGCGCCCGAAGCCGATGGCCGTGCCGGTGCCGGACCTGGAGCAGATCGCGGTCGGCGAGCCGGAGGCGCCGCCGCGCGAGGAGACCGACGGCCTCAGGCGTGAGATCCGGCAGATGGCCACCATGCTCGAGCGCGAGCTGGTGCAGGCCATGGGCGACGTGGTGTCGCGTACCGAGCGGATGTCCACCTGCGCCGGGGAATTGCGCTCGATGGCGGCCGACATCCGCACCTCGTCCGCCGCCACCGCCGACGCGGTGCAGCTCGCCGCCGCCGGGGTGGGGACCACTGCGGCCGCTGCCGATGAACTGTCCCATTCCCTCGAAGCGGTGCGGGCCGATGTCCGCCGGACGGGGGAGATGTGTCGGCAGGCGGTGGCGCGGGCGCACGTGGCCGACCGCACCGTCCAATCGCTGGCCGACGCCACCTCGCATATCGGGCAGGTGGTCGGGCTGATCGGCACCATCGCGCGGCAGACCAACATGCTGGCCCTGAACGCCACCATCGAGGCGGCGCGCGCCGGCGAGACCGGCAAGGGCTTCGCGGTCGTGGCCACCGAGGTCAAGACCCTGGCGACCAGCACCGCCCGTTCCACCGAGGACATCTCCGGCCAGGTCGACGCCATCCGGGGAGCCATCGGCGATGCGGTCGACGCCATCGAGGGCATCGTCAAGGTGATCGACAGCCTGGACAGTCTGAGCGCGGCGATGGAGAGCTCCATGTCGCAGCACCTCACTTTGATCGAAAGCATCTCGGCACGGACCGGCGAGGCCGCCGCCTCCATGCATGCCGCCGAGGCCAATCTCAGTCAGGCCTTGTCGGTCAACGACCGGGTCACCGAAGCGGCGGCCGAGGTCGACACCGAGGTGGGAGAGGTGGCCGACCGCGTGCGCGGTTTCCAGAAGGTCACGGCGCTGGTGGTCAAGCGGGGCCTCAGGGTTGCCGGCGAGCAGCCGCGGCCGGCGCAGCCCATGGGGGTCGATTTCATCGTCGGCAACCGGCGCATCCAGCCGCTGTCGTCGCACCTGGCGGCCGACGGCGCACGGCTGACCGTCGCCGAGCCCATCGCCTCGGGGACCCCGGTGGAGATCGAGGTGCCGAAGGTGGGACGCCTGGCCGCCGTCGTGCAGCGTTGCGAGGGCCAGGCCGTGGACCTCGTCTATCGGATGGACGAGGCGACCAGGGGCAAGTTCGCCGAATGGCTCGCAACCCGGGGAGGGGCGGCGGAGGCTGCCTGACGCAATGACCGTGCCGCCGACCCCGATGCTTGACGCGTTGCTCGACGAAACGCGCCGCCTGCTGGTGTCCGCCCAACATGTCGTGGGCTGGGTGGATGGCGGGTTGCGCTCCATCGACGACGCCGAGCTCCGTCTGTTGATCACCCGCGACTGCAGCCGGCTGACGGCCCGTCTGACCGCCGTCCTGTCCTGGCTGCTGGCGCAGAAGGCCGTCATGCACGGCGAGATCGCGCCCGATGACGAGCGGGCCTGCCGCCGTCTGTTCGGGGTCGGCGATCCCCGCGTCGACCCCGCCGACCTCGGCAACGAGATCGACCGTCCCGACGAGTTGTCGCGCCTGCTGCGGGAAAGCGCCACCCTGTTCGCCAGGGTGGCCCGCCTCGATGGATTGGCCGGGGGACGGTCATGACCGCCACCGCCAAGCCCCCACGCGGACAGTCCCTGATCGACGTGCTGGCCTACACGACGATCGCCTTCCTTTACGACCGCGACCTCAACCGGTCGATCGACCGTGTCCTGGCGCGGCTGGGCCAGGGGCTGGAGGTCCAGCGCACGGTTCTCGCGCCGCTCGCTCCCCATCTGCGCGAGCATAGCTGGGCCGCCGACCGCCGCGAACACACCTTCGGCGACGCCCGGGGGCAACTGCCCCAGGCGACGGAGTGGGTGCGGCAGTTGAGCCAGGGATCCGTGGTGGCGGTCGACCAGGGCCGCACGGCGCGCGAATGCGCGCACATGGAACGCTGGCGCGCCAGCTCGCTGATCATGGCGCCGGTCTTCCTGAACGGCGCCTGGTGGGGGGTGCTGGTCGCCGCCGAGGATTCCCGCCGGCGCATGTGGTCGCGGACCCATCGCAAGCTGATGCTGGCCATCGCCGGCACCCTGAGCGCCGCCCTGCACTCGGACGCCGAGAGCCTGCGGTTGCGGGAAAGCCGCGCCAACCTGGCGCAGGCCCAGAAGCGCGCCGACGCCTACCGCAACCGCCTGGACGAACTGATCCTCGCCAGCCAGGACGCCATCATGCTGATCGAGCCGGACGGCTTCGTCAGCCGGTGGAACGCCGCCGCCGACGAGCTGCTCACCGTGGCGGCGGCGCGTCGCCCCGGCCGCGATTACCGCGATTTTTTCCCCTTCGCCATCAAGAAGACCATCTGCACCATGGTCGAAGAGGCCCGCGCCGGGCTGGCCAGCCACGCCCAGGCCTTCACCGTGCCGGTCAACGGGACCGTCCGCAACCTGCTGGTCTCCACCTTTCCGCTGGGAGATCCGCCGGGGGCGGTGACGGTGATGGCGCGCGACCAGACCGACATGATCTCGTTCCGGGACAAGCTGGAGAACAGCCTGTCGGCCGCCATCGAGGCGCTCGCTTCGGCCATGGAGGCGCGCGATCCCTATACCGCCGGCCACCAGCGCCGTACCGCCGAGCTGGCGCAGGCGGTCGCGGTGGAGATGGGCCTGTCCGAGAACGACGTGCGCGGGGTCTACACCGCGGCGGTCATCCATGACATCGGCAAGATCTGCGTCCCCGCCGAGATCCTCACCTGTCCGCGCCGGCTGTCCGAGGCCGAGTTCGCCCTGATCAAGGCCCACCCGCAGGCCGGCCACGACATCGTGAAATCCATCGATTTCCCCTGGCCGGTGGCGGAGATGATCCTGCAGCACCATGAGAAGCTGGACGGCACCGGCTACCCCTTCGGCCTTGCGGGCGGCGCCATCCGCATGGGGGCGCGCATCCTCAGCGCCGCCGATGCCGTCGAGGCCATGAGCAGCCATCGGCCCTACCGGCCGGCCCTGGGCCTCGATTACGCGCGGGCGCAACTGGCCGAGGGCGCCGGCAAGGCGTTCGATCCCCAAGTGGTGAAGGCGTGCCTTAACGTCCTCAAGGACTGGCCCGAGCCGACGATCGAATGAGGGGCCGATAGAAAAACGCCCGGAGGCCGGAGCCCCCGGGCGCAGGAGTTTGTGGGGATCTACTTGCGGAAGAAGTTGGGGGCCATCAGGTCGTCCACCGTCTTGACGACGTCGACCGAGCCGGTGATGACGCCGGCTTCCTTGAGGGCGTTGCCGGCGGCGGTGATGGTCGAACGCTGTTCGTCGCCGAGCGCGCCCATCTTCAGGTCGGTGCGTTCCAGCTGCTTGGCGATGACCGCCTCGGGCAGGCCGCTGGCGGCGACCATGATCGCCTTGACCTCGGCCGGGTTCTCCAAGGCCCACTTGCGCGCCTTGTCATAGACTCCGAGCACCCGGGTCACCAGGGCGGGATTGCCGTCAGCGAAGTCCTGGCGGACGTTCAGGATGCCGAAGGTGTTGAATTCCGGCGCCCGGTAGAACAGGCCGCAGCAGCCGCTCATTTCCGACTGGGCCATCAGCGGGTCGAGGCCGGCCCAGGCGTCGACGTCGCCGGCCTCCAGCGCCTGACGGCCGTTGTCGTGCTGCATGGCGACGAGCTGGATGTCCTTGTCGGTCAGGCCGGCCTTGGCCAGGGCGCGGATCAGGAAGATGTGGGGGTCGGTGCCGCGGGCCGCGGCGACCCGCTTGCCCTTGAGGTCGGCCACCTTGGTGATGCCCTTGTCCTTGCGGGCGACCAGCGCCGTCCATTCCGGGCGCGAGAAGCTGTAGACCGCCTTGATCTTGGCGCCGTTGATCTTGCCCATCAGCGCCGCCGCGCCGGCGGTCGAGCCGAAATCCACCTGACCGGAATTGAGCAGGCCCAGCGAAATGTTGCTGCCGGCGCTCTGCTGCCACCGAACCTGCAATCCGTCCTTGGCGAACTCTTCCTCCATCCACCCCTTCTGTTTCAGCACCACGCTCAAGGGGTTGTAGAGGGCCCAGTCGAGGCCGATGGACGTCGGCTTGTCGGCCGCCGCCGCCGGGGCGGCCAGGCCGCCCGCCATCATCGCCCCCAGTGCCGCCAGCATGATCCCGCGGCGGGTGGTCTTGAATGCTTCGTGGATACCCATGCTCCGTTCTCCCTCTGATCGCCCGCTTCGGGCCGGTGTCCAGTGCTTTCGAGCCTAGGCACGCTTCCCTGCGCTCAACAAGGTGGAAGAGTATCGTCAATAAGTATGAAACCAAGACTACGCCCTATACACCTGGACGAGTACAGATGATTTGGTGATGTCATAACCCTGCGTTGTTATTGTCTTGATGCGGCGGGCTTGGAAAGTGCCCGCGACGGAGCCTGTTGATTATTTCGTCGGACCACTGCAAGGGGAGGGGGTGCGCCATGGATATCGGTCGGTTTTCCTCGCATCTCGGGATTCGCACACGTATCGGCGCCGGTTTCGGACTGGTGATCTTGCTGTTGGTGATTGTCGCCATCGTCGGCATCGCCGCCCTGTCCTTTACCCGCGGCGGCCTGCAATCCTATGTCGGCGAGGCCAATACCGCGGTTCGCGTCGTCAGCATCGACGCGCACGCCGTCGACATGCGGCGCAACGTGGTGACCTACGCCCTTACCGGAAACCAGGATGCCCTGGCCAAGGCGCGCACCTTGAGCGGCGAGGTGAAGAACTACCTCGATGCCGCGCTGTCCGATGCGCAGGGAGAACGCCGCGAGAAGCTCGAGCGCATCCTGGCGCTGACGCTGGCGCACGAGGAGGCGCTCAACAAGGTCGGGCCGCTCCGGGCGGAACGCGACCAACTGGTGGACAAGGAGCTGATGCTCGCCGGCAACTGGGCGCAGCGCAATCTGTCGGAAATCGTCCAGACGGCCATGGCCTACGCCAATTACGAAGGCGCCGCCCTGGCCGCCGTCGCCGAAGAATCCCTGCTGCTGGCCCGCATCCAGGCCAACCAGTTCCTGCTGACGCCGTCGACCAAGGCGGCCGAGGACACCCGCCGCCTGGTGCGCGACTTCGTCACCAAGGCCGACGAACTGGCCGCCCGCATGAAGGACCCCGACCTCAAGCAGCTGGCCACCGACGCCCGCGACTACGCCAAGCGCTACGAGACCGCCTTCTCCCGCACCGCCGCCGCGGCGATGGAGGTGCAGACCCTGGTGTTCGAGACCATGGCGAAACAGGGCGAGGACATCAGCGCGCTGGCCTCCGAACTCTCGGACTCGCAGGAGGTCTCGCTGCGCAGCCTGGAGGAGCGGACCGTGTCGCAGGCCTCGGTCGGCATCCGCATCGGCGCGGTGGTGGCGGTGATTGCGGTGATGGCCGGCCTGGTGCTGGCGTGGCTGATCTCGCAGGGCATCGTCCAGCCGGTCAAGGCGATGACCGCGGTGATGGCCCGCCTGGCCGCCGGCGACAAGCTCATCGACGTGCCGGCGCAGGAGCGCGGCGACGAGGTGGGCGAGATGGCGCATGCCGTCCAGGTATTCAAGGACAACGCCATCGCCATGGACCGCATGCGCGACGAGCAGACCGCCAAGGAGCACCGGGCCGCCGAGGAAAAGCATCGCGCCATGGTCGCCCTCGCCGACGACTTCGAGGCCCATGTCAGCGCGGTGGTCGGCCACGTGTCGTCCTCGGCCACGCAGATGGACGCCACCGCCCAGTCCATGGCGGCGGTCGCCGAACAGGCCACCCGCCAAGCCGCCGCGGCCACCTCCGCCGCCGAGGAGGCCTCGGTCAACGTCGAGACGGTGGCCTCGGCGGCGGAAGAGCTCGCGGCTTCCATCGCCGAGATCAGCCGCCAGGTCGCCCACGCCAGCGCCACCGCGTCCAGCGCCGCCGACAAGGCGCACCAGACCGATACCATCGTGCGCAGCCTGGCCGAGGCCGCGGGCAAGATCGGCGAGGTCATCCGCCTGATCAACGACATCGCCAGCCAGACCAACCTGCTGGCCCTGAACGCCACCATCGAGGCGGCCCGTGCCGGCGAGGCGGGGCGCGGCTTCGCGGTGGTCGCCAACGAGGTCAAGACCCTGGCCAACCAGACCGCCAAGGCCACCGAGGAAATCGCGCAACAGATCGGCGGCGTCCAGAACGCCACCCGCGAGGCCGTCGACGCCATCACCCAGATCGCCGCCACCATCGGCGAGATCAACCAGGTGTCCACCGCCATTGCCTCGGCGGTGGAGGAACAGCAGGCCGCCACCAAGGAGATCGCCCGCAACGTCGAACAGGCGGCGATCGGCACCACCGAGGTGGCGCGCAACATCGCGGGCGTCAACGAAGCGGCCTCCGAGGCCGGACGGGTGGCGGTCAAGGTCCTCAACGAGGCGGCGGTGCTGACCAAGACCTCGCAGGAGCTCTCCACCGAGGCGCACGGCTTCATCGCCCGCATCCGCGCCTGAACGAAAGGAAGGCCGGCGCCCCCGCTGCCTGATCCGCCGTGATCAGGGGGCGGGGGCGCCGCTCATGCCGCGCTCAGGTGGGCGGGCCACTCGGCCATCAGGGCGCGCACGCGGTCGGCGACCGCTCCCGCGCCGAGGGCGGGCAGGGGTGTGCTCAGCGAGCGGGTCAGCCAGCGCTCATTCGGCGGCAGGGAGTCCGCCTCGATGAAGGCCATCGACCATTCGCTGAAGGTTCGCCGATCCGTCTCGACGTCGAGCAGCACCTCGACACCGGCATGGCGCCTGTCGCCGCGGATGGTCTCGAACAGGGCGCCGACCGCATGAGCATCTCCCTCGAGGACCTGGATGAAGGTGCCCTGGTCATAGACCAGAACGCCGGTGACGCCGGCCACCGTGTTCTTGATGCGCGACGCCCGCAGGATGTCGTGCAGATCGGAGCGCGTCATCGCCCGCCTTTCGTGGCTCAAATAGACCAGGCAGCGCATTCCTTCTCCAATTCACCAACATTGCCGAGGGTGAAAGCTTGCGCCCGGGGAGTTAACCGGGTGATGGTCGGGATTGAACGGGCGGTGAATGGAAGGCCAACCGGCTCCCTGTCTGGCGCCCCTGCGCCGCTTGTGATGGCGGTGCCGGCCCACATATGAGCCGTGTGGAGGTTGCATGGGCGATTACCGATTGCTGTCCCGCACGCGCGACCTGGCCGAGCGCCACCACATCGCGGTGAGCGGCGAGGGGACGACAACCGTCGTGCTCGGCAACGGCTACGGCACCGACCTGAATTTCTGGTCGGGGATCCTGCCGTGGCTGGAGCGGCGCTACCGGGTGGTGCGGTTCGACTGGGCCACCGATCCGACGCATTTCGAGGCGTCGCGCTACGCCGACATCGATGCTTATGCCGAGGATCTGCTGGCGGTGCTGTGCGCCACCAATGCGCCACCCTGCGTCTTCATCGGCCACTCCATGAGCGGCATGGTCGGCATGGCCGCCGCCGAGATGGAGCCCACGTTCTTCCGCCAGATGGTGATGCTGGCCCCGGCGCCCCGCTACGTGAGCGACGAGGGTTATGTCGCCGGGTTTGACAACGATGCCATCGATGCCCTGCTGGGGCGGATGGGCGAGAATTACATGGCATGGATCGAGGAATTCGCGCCGAGGGCGGTGGGCAATGACGGCGGCGCCTCGGCCATCGACGAGTTCGCGCGCAGCCTGGAGGCGATGCGCCCCGACATCGCCTACGCCATGGCGCTCACCGTCTTCCACCTGGATGTGCGCGACCGGCTGGATGCCTTCACCACGCCCACCACCATCATCCAGCCCACCGACGACCCGGCAGTGCCGGTGGCGGTCGGCGAATATCTCGCCGGCCGATGGCCCCATGCCCGGCTGGAGATCATCGAGGCCAGCGGCCACTTTCCCCATCTGACGGCGCCGGGGCAGGTCATCGCGGTGCTGGGGAAGGTCCTGCCGGGCGCGTGAGCCGTGGGCACGCGCCTCAATCCATCCGTTCGGCGACGCCGATGCGGAACACCGTCCCGCGACCGGGCCGGGAGCGGACCTCCAGCCGATGGCCGAGCGTTGCCGCCAGCTTGCGGGCGATGGACAGTCCGAGGCCCAGCCCCTGGGTGCGGTCGCGCGCGACGTTGCCGACCTGGTAGAACTCCTCCCAGATGTGCTGCAGGTGCTCGCCGGGGATGCCGGGGCCGGTGTCCCACACCTCGATCCAGGTGATCCCGCCCTGCCGCCGGCTGCCGAGCAGGATGCCGCCCCTCACGGTGTAGCGGATGGCGTTGGCGAGCAGATTGCGCACGATCCGCTCCAGCATCAGCGGGTCGCTGATGACCGTCCGCTCCACCGGCCGCCAGCGAAAATCGATCCCCTTGGCGACGGCCTGCGGCGCGAATTCCTGGGCCAGGGTGGCGAACAGCGGTGCCAGCGCCACCGGTTGCGGCGATGGCGCCACCACGCCTGCCTCGATGCGGGCCACGTCGAACAGGGCGTTGAGGATGGTTTCGGCACTGGCCAGGCCCTGGCTGGCCTGCTCGACCACCAAGGCATGGTCGCCGCCGGCCAGGCGCCCGCTCAGCACGTCGATGAACAGGCGTACCGCCTGGATCGGCTGGCGCAGATCGTGGCTGGCGCAGGCGAAGAAGCGCGAGCGTACCTTGCTGGCCAGTTCCGCCGCTTCGCGCATGCGCACCGCTTCCGCCTCGGCCCGTCGGGCGGCTTCGGCGGCCTCCTCCGAGCGCGCCAACTGTTCCAGCAGCCGCTTCTGCGCCAGGCCCAGTTCGCCGATGATGCCGGCCAGCATCCTCAGGAAGGTGAGGCCACGCCGGCCGTACTCGGGATCGAAGACCGGCACCTCGTCCAGCGCCTCGAGATAAGCCTCGGGATCGAAGCCATAGCGCAGCGCCTGGGCGCGGAAGACCTCGCGGTCGGGCTTTTCCAGGAAGAACTGGCCGGTGAACAGGTTGGCGACGTGCTCGCCGTCGATCAGCAGCGGGATCGCCCCGTCGACCAGCCCGTTCAGGCATCTGTAATAGCAGCCCACCGGGCCGCCCTGGACATCGCTGGCCAGCCGCACGTCGCTTTCGATGCAGTTGCGGTTGGTGTCGGGGTGGACGCGGTGGAAGTCCAGGCAGATCTTCTTCCAGCCGGCCCCCACCATCTCACCCTCGGCGGTATGGTAGATCGTGCCGTCTCTACCAATAATGGTGGATGGAATGCCGGTGAGTTCGAAGAAGGCCCGCATCAAAGCGAGGATCTGGTTGAGGTCCACAAGCTCCTCAAACCCATACCGCATTGATGCCCCCGCTTCGATCAGCGGTGGAATATTGTACGTAATTATCTACGGTGTGAAGTTCTTTCGCGCGTTGTTGCGCTGGTTTCCCCTTTGGCACGGCCGGGCCAAAACGAAAAAGGCCGCCCGAGGGCGGCCTTTTTGACTTTCGTCTGCCAGGGAATGGTGGGCGATGTAGGGATTGAACCTACGACCCCACCCGTGTGAAGGGTGTGCTCTCCCGCTGAGCTAATCGCCCATTCCCTGTGGAGGGCCGCTTTATATTGCGGGGCCGGGGGGCTGTCAAGCGTCGATGCGGCCCCTTTTGGTGGGGGCGTCAGGTGGCTTGGCGGTCGATGACGCGGACCACCTCGGGCGGGTTGTAGGCGGCCAGGCGGTCGAGCAGGAGGGCGGGGTTGCTCTCCACCGCCACCATGGCGCGGTGGCGTTCCTTGAGGAAGCCCTCCGCGGTCATGTGGTCGAGGAAGGTGTGCAGGTGGTCGTAATAGCCGGCCACGTCGAGGAATCCGAGGGGTTTGGGATGCAATCCCAGCTGGCCCCAGGTCCACACCTCGAACAGTTCCTCCATGGTGCCGATGCCGCCGGGCAGGGCGATGAAGCCGTCCGACAGGTCGGCCATCAGCGCCTTGCGCTCGTGCATCGAGCCGACCACGTGCAGGGCGGCGAGGTCGAGGTGGCCGACCTCGAACTTCATCAGCGCCTCGGGGATGACGCCGATGACCTCGGCGCCGGCGGTGAGCGCCGCGTTGGCGACCTCGCCCATCAGGCCGATATTGCCGCCGCCGTAGACCAGGCCCAGGCCACGCGCTCCCAGCAGCCGGCCCAGGGCCCGCGCCGCCTCGGCATAGGCGGGGCGGACACCGGTCGAGGAGCCGCAGAAGACGCAGACCCGCTTCATCATCCGGCCTCGAACAGCCGGTTGAAGGCCTTCACCGCCGCCGCGGGACCTTGCGCGTGGTTCCACACCCCGCCGCACACGGCGAGGAAGTCGGCGCCGGCCTCGATCAGCGGGCGGCAATTGTCGACGGTGATGCCGCCGATGGCCACGCACGGCACCGTGAACAGGTCGCTCCACCACCGGAGCAGGTCCGGCTCGGCCTTGAAGCGGGCCTCCTTGGTGTCGGTGGGGAAGAAGGCGCCGAACGCCACATAATCGGCGCCTCGTTCGCCCGCCTCCATGGCGAGGTGGCGCGAATCGTGGCAGGTGATGCCGACGATGCCCTCGGCGCCGATTGCGGCGCGGGCCTCGGCATAGGTGGCGTCGTCCTGGCCGATGTGGACGCCGTCGCAGCCGGTCTCGAACGCCAGATCGGGGCGGTCGTTGAGCAGCACGGCGATGCCGCGGCGCTGCGCCGCCGGCCGCAGCAGGTCGACGGTGCGGGCGACGGTATCGTCGTCGACGTCCTTGACACGGATCTGGACGCAGGCGATGTCACCGGCGTCCAGGGTGGCTTCCCAGGTCTTCACCCACTCGAACGGATTGTCGATCCGCGGCGGGGTGATGAGGTAGAGGCGGCAGTTGTCGTTCGAAATGGTCAAGCCCTTCCCGCGAGGATGTCCTGGATCTTCGCCAGCATGTCGAGCGCCTGGTCGCGCGGGCGCTGGAAGCTGTTGCGCCCGATGATGGAGCCGTTGCCGCCGCCGTCGCGGATGGCCCTGACCTCGTCGTAGACGGCGTTCAGGTCGTCCTTGGCGGCGCCGCCCGAGAAGACGACGATCCTGCGCCCGTTGAAACACGACTGGACGACGTGCGCAACACGTTTGCCGAGGGAGGACACGTCGATACCGGTCTTGTCGTACACCTTCTTGGCCTCGGCGAGCTCGATGTGCTCGCTCGGCAGCTTGACCTTGACCACGTGGGCGCCGAGCAGGCAGGCCATGTGGGCGCCGTAGGCGATGACGTCGATGGCCGTCTCGCCGGGCCCGCTCAGCGCACCGCCGCGCGGATAGGACCACACCACCGCCGCCAGGCCGTATTCCTTGGCCTCGGCGATCAGCTCGCGCAGGTCCTCGAACATGGTGTAGGCGTTGTCCGAGCCGGGATAGATGGTGAAGCCGATGGCGGTGCAGCCGAGCCGCAGCGCGTCGCGCACGCCGGCGGTCACCGCCTGGGTGGCGCCCTCCTTGTCGCGCGACAGCGAGTTGGCGCTGTTGACCTTGAGGATGAGGGGGACCTGCCCGGCGAAGGTGTCGGCCCCGGCCTCCAGCGCGCCCAACGGCGCCGCATAGGCGTTGCACCCCGATTCGATGGCGAGCCGGAAATGATAGTGCGGGTCGTAGCCGGCCGGATTGACGGCGAAGCTGCGGGCCGGGCCGTGCTCGAACCCCTGGTCCACCGGCAGGATCACCATCTTGCCGGTGCCGGCCAGGCGTCCGTGCATCAGCATGCGCGCCAGGGCGGCCTTGGTGCCGGGATTGTCGCTCTCGTAGTTGGACAGGATGCGGCGGACGGCGTCGGTGACGGGCATGGCGGGCTCCCGGATTGGGGCGGATTCAAGGCGGCAGATGGCGCCTCGCGGCCCGAGATGCAACGGCTGCGGCGGCGCTTGCCTCGCGAAACCGGGGATCCATTCGCCTCGAAAGGATCACGATTGCTCCAAAATCGTGCCATCGGGCGGCGGGATATTGTGATCACCGGACAGTTGGTCCGGACCGACACTCAGAAGGACACTTCGCCATGCGCGTCACCCGTTTCCTCGCCACCGCCCTGGTTGCCGCTTCGCTCCTGCCGGTCGCCGCGCTGGCGCAGGCCTCGCCGGCCAGCCCCGCCACTCCCGCCGCCCCCGTCAAGGCGGAGAAAGTGGTCAAGCACGAGACCGCCAAGGCCAAGCGGCACGGCCACAAGGCCGCCGCCCCGGCCGCCGAGAAGGCTGCCGACCAGGCGGTGACCAAGGCCGCCGAGACCTCGGCCGTCAAGCAGTAGCCGCTTTCCCTGAGCGCCCTCCCCTCGGCCGAAGCCGGGGGGAGGGGGCAGGGCGAAGTAATCATCTGATATTGTTTGCGAATCCGACTGGACGCGCTCGCCCCGCATCACCGGCTTTGCTAACCTCTTGGCCGGATCAGGGAGGGGCACGATGCGTCACACTCAACTCACCCGTTTCGCCAAGGTTCTCGCCACGTCTTCCGCGCTTTGCCTGTTGGCCGTCGCCGCCCAGGCGGGCGTTTGCCCGGACGGGTCGCGCTCCATCGCCTGCGGCAAGGTCGAGGCAGCGCCCATGAACCGGGTGCAGGCGGCCCCGATGAACCGGGTTGAAGCGGCGCCGATGAACCGGGTCGAGGCGGCCCCGATGAACCGGGTGGAAGCGGCGCCCATGAACCGGGTGCAGGCGGCCCCGATGAACCGGGTGCAGGCGGCGCCCATGAACCGGGTGCAGGTCGCCCCGATGAACCGGGTGGAAGCGGCGCCGATGAACCGGGTCGAGGTTGCACCGATGAACCGGGTGCAGGTTGCGCCGATGAACCGGGTGGAGGTCGCTCCGATGAACCGGGTGGAAGCGGCGCCCATGAACCGGGTGCAGGTCGCCCCGATGAACCGGGTGGAAGTCGCCCCGATCGAGCGGGTGCACCGGCAGGATCAGCCTGCCGACAGCATGGCCGCCGAGGCCGAGCGCCGCGGCAAGATCTGGTCGAAGGACGGCCAACTGACCCCGGAGCAGATGAACGCCATCAACAACCAGACCCGACTGCTGCTCAATGGCGTGGGGCGCTGAGCCTCAGCGGACCAGCCTCACCCCCGCGGCTTCGGCCAGTGCCGCGATTTTTTCCGTCACCGCGGCCGTTCCGGCGAAGCGGATCGCCGGGATGCCGTCGCGGATGGCCGCCATGGCGAGCCCCGGCAGGCCGGCGCAGTCGAGGATGGCGGTGAAGGTCCGGCCGGGGAATTCCTCGGCGAGGATGTCGAGGATCTCGCGCCACCAGCCGATGCCGTGCAGGGCGGCGGCCCCGGGCGGAGTCTCGATGGTGACCTCGCCCGCCTGGCTCAAGGCGGCGCGGGCTTCGTCCAGGGAATGGACGACGACGCGCCTCACCGGATCGGCTTGCCCGGGCTGGTGAAGGCCAGGGAATGGGGGCCGAAGAAATAGGCGTTCACCGTCTCGATCACCGGCGGGTTGATCGGCTTGTCCGCCGTCCATTCCACGATGAAGTTGGCGCCGGTGCCGCCGGCCGAGTCCTTGTGCTCGACGAAGGTGTCGGCCGAGGCCATCGGCCCCAGGCGCTTGGGCGTCTGCATGTATTCGCGCAGCAGCTTGCCGTCGCTGTCGTAGTAGCGCACCGACTTGATGGTCAGGCCATCGTCTGCATCGGTGTTGCGGATCGACAGCATCGACGACAGCAACAGCTCCTGCGGCCGGCCCTTGGCGTCCAGATTGCCGTGCCAGATGTGGGAGTACACCGGCACGTAGACGGTCTGGCCGCGGCTCGCCGGCTCCGGTTCGGCGGCGATGGCGGGCAGGGCCGCGAACAGGGCGATGATGAGGGCGAGCAGCATGCGCATGGGCCAAATCCCCGAATGATCTTGCCATCCAAGGCTAACGTCGGCGGCCAACCCCTTCAAGCTCGCCGCGTTGACTCGCGCGAGGTTCGGTCCTAACCTCGCCGCCGATCGGGAGAATCGGGGGTCTCAAGGTGTCTCAATCGTTCCAGCGTACGGACGAGGCGATGAAGCGGCTGGGTGCCGCCATCGACCAGCTCGAGGCCGCGGCCGCCCGCGTGGGCGCCGGCGACCTGCTGCTGGCGGGCGAGCTGCGGGACGCGCGCGATGACCATGCCGCGCTGCAGGACACCACCCGCGTCGTCGCCCAGCGCCTCGACGCCACCATCGACCGCCTGCGCACGCTGCTGGAGGACTAGCCCGTGGCCGTCGTCAGCCTCACCATCAACGGCCGCGTCTACGAGATCGCCTGCGACGACAGCCAGGCCGAGCACATTGCCGACCTCGGCCGCGAGGTCGACGCCAGAGCCCAGGGGCTCTTGAAGCAGATCGGCGCGGTGCCGGACGCCCGCCTGCTGGTGATGGTCGGCCTGATGCTGGCCGACGAGCTGGCCGAGGCCAAGGCCGAGTTGGCGCGGGTCGCGTCCGACCTGTCGGTCGCCAGCGAGGGCGATGCCCGCCTCGCCGCCGGCATCGAGACGCTGGCTGCCCGTATCGAGGGGATTGCAGCCCGCCTGGAAAGGGCCTAGATTCGTTCTCAGGAGCGGTCTGCTGCGCGGTGCGTCAGGCAGCTACGTCCCTGGGGCCAATAAATGTACTCCTGGGAGCTGTCCCTGCCGGGGCCGTGGTCTCGGCATATGGCGCCCACCTGCACTAGCAGGCCACGGAGGACATGCACAGCCAACGGCCGAGGCGGCGCCGCTCCTGCTTTCCATCATGAGTCAATCCCACGCCATCATCGCCGCCAAGAAGCGCCTGCGCAGCGAAGCGCTGGCGGCCCGTCGCGCCGGCAGGACCGCCAACGGCGAGGCCGCCGCGCGCCTGGCCGGGCTGGCCGATCAGCTGGCGATCGCGCCCGGGACGGTGGTGGCCGGCTACTGGCCGATGGCCGACGAGCTTGATCCGCGTCCGCTGATGCTGCGCCTGGCGGAAGCCGGCTGCCGGCTGGCGCTGCCGGTGGTGGTCGAGCGCGGCCACCGGCTGGCCTTCCGCGCCTGGACGCCGGGCGACGAGCTGGAGCCGGGGGACCATGGCACCTTCCATCCCTTCGCCACGGCGCCCGCCCTGGTTCCCGCCGTGGTGCTCGTGCCGCTGCTCGCCTTCGACCGCCAGGGTTTCCGCCTCGGTTACGGGGGCGGGTACTACGACCGTACGCTGGAAAGCTTGCGCGCCAAGGCCCACGTGAGGACGATAGGCATCGCGCTCGCGGCCCAGGAAGTGGTGGCCGGCCCCCCGGCCGGCCACCACCACCCGCGTGACGCCGGAGCGACCCAAAAAAGACAGATAACCGGGGTTTCATCACGTTGCGTATTTTTGTCGGTGACGTCGTGG
>JBLNCP010000058.1:0-8618 GCA_050260775.1 Solirubrobacterales bacterium
TCGGCGCCGCCCCCCCACTACCTGTGTTGGCGGGCGCGCCCCCCCCCCCGCGGGGGGTTATTGCTATTCCACCGCGTCCTTGGTGACGGCCGGGGCATCGGGCAGGCCGGCAAAGCGGCGCAGCGTGGCGAAGCGGCGGCGGATGATGCCCTCCGACTGGTCGACCAGGCCACGGAAGCGTTCCGGGTTGGCGCGCTCGACCATGGTGAAGCGAGCCTCACCCTTAAGGAAGTCATACAGATGGCCATTGGGCTCCTGGCTATCCAGGGTCAGCGCCTGCTCGCCGGTGCCCAGCTTGCGCGGGTCGAAGCGGAACAGCGGCCAGTAGCCGGACTGCACCGCCAGCTTCTGCTGCTCGAGCGCGTCGGCCATGTCGTAGCCGTGGGCGATGCAGTGCGAGTAGGCGACGATCAGCGACACGCCGGGATAGGCGACCGCGTCCTGGATGGCGCGCACCGTCTGCACGTCCTTCGAGCCGAAGGCCACGTTGGCCACGTACACGTCGCCGTAGGACATGGCCATCATGCCCAGGTCCTTCTTGGGCAGCGACTTGCCGGCGGTGGCGAACTTGGCGGTGGCGCACATGGGCGTGGCCTTGGACTGCTGGCCGCCGGTGTTGGAGTACACCTCGGTGTCCATGACCAGGATGTTGACGTTCTTGCCCGACGCCAGCACGTGGTCGAGGCCGCCGTAGCCGATGTCGTAGGCCCAGCCGTCGCCGCCGACGATCCACACCACCTTCTCGACCAGGTAGTCGGCGATGCCGGCGAGGCGGCGCGCCTCGGCCGAGGGATTGCCGGCCAGCAGGCGGCGCAGCTCGTCGACGCGCACCCGCTGGGCGGCGATCTGGGCGTCGTCGGCCTGCGGCGCGTGCAGCAGCTCGTTGGCCAACTGCTCGGGGACGGTGCCGGTGGCCACCGCGTGCTTGAGCAGCAGGCGGGCGTGGTCGCCGTGACGATCCACGGCCAGACGGAAGCCCATGCCGAACTCGGCGGTGTCCTCGAACAGCGAGTTGGACCAGGCCGGCCCGCGACCGTCCTCGTTCTGGGTGTAGGGGGTGGTCGGCAGGTTGCCGCCGAAGATCGACGAGCAGCCGGTGGCGTTGGCGATCATCAGGCGGTCGCCGTACAGCTGGGTCAGCAGCTTGATGTACGGGGTCTCGCCGCAGCCGACGCAGGCGCCCGAGAACTCGAACAAAGGCTGCAGGAACTGGGCGGTCTTGACCGTCGGCTTGGTCAGCTTGGTGCGGTCAACCTCGGGCAGCGACAGATAGAAGTCCCAGTTGACCTTCTCGGCCTCGACGATCGGGGCCTTGTCCTCCATGCGCAGGGCGAGGCGCGACGGGTCCTTCTTGTCCTTGCCGGGGCACACCTTGACGCAGAGCGTGCAGCCGGTGCAGTCCTCGGGCGCCACCTGCAGCAGGTACTCGGCGCCCTTGAACTCGGTGCCCTTGTACGGCATGTGCAGGAACGAGGCCGGACCGTTGGCGACCAGGGCCGGGTCGGCCACCTTGGCGCGGATGGCGCCGTGCGGGCAGACCATGGTGCACTTGTTGCACTGGATGCAGAGGTCGGGCTCCCACACCGGCAGCTCGGCGGCGATGTTGCGGCGCTCGAAGCGGGCGGTGCCGGTGGGCCAGGTGCCGTCCGGCGGGAAGGCCGAGACCGGCAGCAGGTCGCCCTTGTTGGCCAGCATCATGGCGGTGACGCGCTGGACGAAGTCCGGGGCGTGCCCGGGGACGATCGGCGGCCGCACCCGCGTGGCGGTGATGCGGTCGGGGATTTCGACCTTCTCCATGTGCTCCAGCGACATGTCCACCGCCTCGAAATTCTTGGCGACGATGGCGGGCGACTTGCGGCCGTAGGTCTTCTCGATCGCTTCCTTGATGTGGGTGATGGCCTCGTCGCGGGGCAGCACGCCCGACAGGGCAAAGAAGCAGGTCTGCATGATGGTGTTGATGCGCTGGCCCATGCCGGCCTTCAGCGCCACCTCGCGCGCGTTGATGACGTAGAAATCGAGGTTCTTGGCCAGGATCTCCTCCTGGACCTCGCGCGGCAGATGGTCCCACACCTCGTCCTTGGAATAGGGCGAGTTCAGCAGGAAGGTGGCGCCGGGCGCCGCGTACTGCAGCACGTCGTACTTATCGAGGAAGACGAAGTGGTGGCAGGCGACGAAGTCGGCCTCGGTCAGCAGGTAGGCCGAGCGGATCGGCGCCGGGCTGAAGCGCAGATGCGAGATGGTGATGGCGCCCGACTTCTTCGAATCGTAGACGAAGTAGCCCTGGCCCTGGAAGCCGGCGTTCTCGGCGATGATCTTGATGGAGTTCTTGTTGGCGCCGACCGTGCCGTCGGCGCCGAGGCCGAAGAACACCGCCCGCTTCACCGGCCCCTGCGGCAGCTGGAAGCTGGTGTCGACGTCGAGCGAATAGCCGGTGACGTCGTCGGTGATGCCGACGGTGAAATGGTGCTTCGGCTTGGCCTTCGACAGCTCGTCGAACACCGCCTTGATCATGGCCGGGGTGAATTCCTTGGACGCCAGGCCGTAGCGGCCGCCGATCACCAGCGGATCGATGCCGGTGGCGCGCAGCCCCAGCGCCTTGGCCTCGGCCAGCGCGCCGACCACATCGAGATAGAGCGGCTCGCCGACCGCGCCGCACTCCTTGGTGCGATCCAGCACGGCGATGGAGCGCACGCTGGGCGGCAGGGCGGAGACGAAGGCGTCGATGGAGAACGGGCGGAACAGGCGGACCTTCAGCACGCCGATCTTCTCGCCCTTGGCCACCAGATGGTCGACGGTCTCGTGGGCGGTCTCGGTGCCCGAGCCCATCAGGATGATGACGCGCTCGGCCTCGGGGTGGCCGTGGTAGTCGAACAGGTGGTACTGGCGCCCGGTCAGCGCGGCGAAGCGGTCCATGGTCTGCTGGACGATGCCCGGGCAGGCCAGGTACCAGGGATTGCGCGCTTCCTGGGCCTGGAAGAAGGTGTCGGGGTTGGCCGACGAGCCGCGCAGCACCGGATGGTCGGGCGACAGGGCGCGGGCGCGATGGGCCTCGACCGCCTGGGCGTCGATCAGGGCGTGCAGATCGTCGTCGGTCAGCTCCTCCATCTTGGCCACCTCATGCGAGGTGCGGAAGCCGTCGAAGAAGTGGAGGAAGGGCACGCGCGCCTTCAGGGTGGCGGCATGGCTGATGGCCGCCATGTCGTGCGCTTCCTGCACGCTGGAGGAGGCCAGCATGGCGAAGCCGGTCTGGCGGCAGGCCATGACGTCGGAGTGGTCGCCGAAGATCGACAGCGCGTGCGTCGCGATGGTGCGCGCCGTCACGTGCATGGTGAACGCGGTGAGCTCGCCCGCGATCTTGTACATGTTGGGGATCATCAGCAGCAGGCCCTGCGACGCCGTAAACGTCGTCGACAGCGCGCCGGCCTGCAGGGCGCCGTGGACCGCGCCGGCGGCGCCGCCCTCGTGCTGCATCTCGGCCACCTCGGGCACCAGGCCCCAGATGTTCTTCTTGCCCTCCGACGCCCACTGGTCGGCGAACTCGCCCATCGTCGACGAGGGCGTGATGGGATAGATCGCAGCCACTTCGCTGACGCGATAGGCCACCGACGCGCACGCCTCGTTGCCGTCGACCGTGATCAATGCCCGCTTTGCCATGATCCCTTCCAATCGATCTGTGGGTGCCGCGCCCAAGAGTATAGACCAATGGACAGACGGCACCATCGTCCAAGGGTCGGGAGAATAGACATTGCACCTGCGAAGGCGCAAGTCCCTTTCGTATGGAATAGGGGAAAAGTAACAATATTACGCTGCGAATGCTTCGCAATCCTGTCGTCATCCCGGTTTTTATGGCCTCTGCCCTTGCCTGATCTGAAGGGTAGGGGGTGTGGTGGGTAATGGGGAACCGCGCTCACCGTCGCGTCAGCACCGCGTCGATCAGCGCCAGGGCCAGGGCGGCGGCCAGGGCGGCGGTGCCGGCTTCCAGGTGGGTGGCGGCGGCCAGGGCTTCGCCCAGCGCTCCCCAGCCGGGTGGGGGAGCGGGCAGGTCGAGCAGCTGCGCCACGGAGGCGGCGGGCATGGTTCCGCCCGCCAGGCGGTCCAGGGCGATGCGGCCCCAGGCTGCGGCGGCCATGGCGAACAGCAGATAGGCGGCCGTCATGCGCATGGGCCTATCCTAGCGCAGCGACCCTTGCTCGACCGTGAACCGCTTCACCCCGAAAGGAATGCATCTTCGGCATGGGTCCGGTGCGGTCGTGGTGGTGGCTTGCGCGCGGGCGGGTGGGTTATAAGTTCGCTGCGCCGCAACATGAAGGAGTGCGCCCCATGCTCGCCGAGTGGATCCGTAACATCCCGCTCGCCCTGGTCAATCGTATCGCCAACGACAACAAGGTCCGCGGTTCTCGCGTCTGGGTTCTGGCCTGCGAGGAACTGCAGCGCCGCCGTGCCTCCATGGCCGACGCTGCCTGATACGACTTGACCTGACCCGGTCGACTACTTGGCCGCCATTCTCGGACTGCTGATGCCGAGCAGGCGGACCACTTCGCGGCGGTTCCGCGCGCCGAGCTTACGGAACGCCGAATTGAGGTGGGTCTTTACCGTGGCCTCGCTGATGCCGAGGCGATCCGCGATCATCTTGTTGCGCAGGCCGTTGCCCAGCAGGTCCAGCACCTCGCCTTCGCGCACCGTCAGGTTGGCGCCGGCGTCGTTGGCATGCACCGGCCCCAGCCCGTGGCCGGCGGCAATAAGGTCGGCAGGGGCGAAGCGTTCGCCGGCCAGCGCCAGGCGCAGCGACGACACCAGGGCGTCGCAACTCATCCGATAAGGCACCACCGCCGCCACGCCCGCCTCGAAATAAGAGAGGCAGTCGTGTTCGCACGTCTCGGTGCCCACCACCGCCAGCTTGACCCGCGGATGGGTCATGGACAGCCCGCGTGCCGCCGGTGGGCCGGGGAAGTCGGGCAGGGGCGGGACCAGGACCACCAGGTCGGTGTCGGGGGTGTCGGCCAGGTGGGCCAGCACCTGGGCGAAGCTGGTGGCCTCGCGCACCTCGACGGCGGCGGCGACCTGTTCCAGATGCGGGCGCAGTGCTTCCCGGATCATGGCGTGCGAATGGGCCAGGATGACCTTGACCATGGCATGCTGCCCTTGCGCCGTTTGGCTGACTCTAGGGATAGGTGGGCCGCCGCTGCGGGTCAAGGCGAGCATCCTCGGCCGAAATTCAATCAAACTCAGCCGCCGTCAACCCTGACATCCATCTCTTGGCGGGCGGCCTCAACCGTTTCTGCTGCCTTTGCGCAGGCCGAGCGGTCGATACGGCGCCACATTCGGGCTTCGGGTGGAGACCTTTGGGCCGAACGGGCCGCATGGGTGGTCATACCAAACTCTAACCAATTATTCGTCGTGGCCGATGCGGCTCCGCCATAAGTCGCAATGGTCATACACGGAAGGCGACGTCATTCATGCCGAGGCTGCATGAAAGTCATTGACAAACTGTTCACACATTAGCGGCCCGATTTGTACATGTCATGCTGAAGTGCGGCACTGCATATGCCTTTTGCCCTGCGGCATGTCCTTCGCCATTTTACTGCGTATGCTCTTGGTATGGGTCATCCCTAATTCCAACTGTTCCAAAGCCGCCCCGGCGGCCCAGACTTGCCCCAGCAATTGCCCCCAGTTCCGGGCGGCGATCTTCCCCCGAGGGCCACATCGATGCCCGCCGTCCCCGTAACCCTTTCCGCCAGGGCCACCATCCTCGAGGTCGAGGACATCGTCGCGCGCCTTCGCGCCGGTTTCGAGCTGGGCGGCGACCTGGTCGTCGACTGCAGCGCCGTCGAGGACGTGGACTTCGCCTTCCTGCAGGTGCTGCTGGCTGCCCGGCGCGAGGCCGAACGCCGCGGCGTCGGCGTCAGCGTGCGCGATTCGGCTGCCGGCGTGATTGCCGCCGGCTGGCGCGCCGTCGGCCTGGCGGACGGAGACGCCGAGTGCCCCGCCTGGATCAACAACGGACTCCCAGCATGACCAAGACCGTCCTAGCCGTCGACGATTCCCCCAGCATGCGCCAGATGGTGAAGCTGACCCTGTCCGGGGCCGGCTACGCGGTGGTCGAGGCCTGCGACGGCCGCGACGCCCTGGCCAAGGCGGACGGCGTGCACATGGTGCTGACCGACCTCAACATGCCGGTCATGGACGGGCTGTCCTTGATCCGCGAGCTGCGCAAGATGCCCAGCTGCAAGGGCCTGCCCATCATCTTCCTGACCACCGAATCCGACGAGGCCAAGAAGGGCGAGGCCAAGGCGGCCGGCGCCACCGCCTGGATCACCAAGCCCTTCAAGCAGGAACACCTGCTGGCGGTGGTCAAGAAGGTGCTGGGATGACTGCCGCCGGCGCCGATCCGGCCCAAACCTTCCGCGACGAGGCCGCCGACCTGCTGGTCGAGCTGGAAGAGGCCCTCTTGGTCCTGGAAGAGCGCCCCGACGACCGCGAAGTGCTCGATACCGCCTTCCGGGCGCTGCACACCATCAAGGGCTCGGGGGCCATGTTCGGCTTCGACGAGGTGGCGGCCTTCACCCACCATCTCGAGAACGCCTTCGACCAGGTGCGCAAGGGGCAGTTGGCCGCCGGCTCCGAGCTGATCGGCGTGGCGCTGGCGGCGCGCGACCACATTCGCGCCCTGATCGAGGCGCCCGAGCGCGCCGATCCCCAGGCCGGCCCCGCCCTGCTGGCCCGCCTGGCCCAGGTGGTGGGGGGCTCGGGTCCCAAGGCGGTGGCGACGGCGCCGTGCGCGCCCAAGCCTCCGGCCGACGAGCCCGCCAGCTGGCGGGTACGCTTCCGCCTGCCGGCCGACTGCCTGGTGCGCGGCACCAACCCGCTGCTGCTGCTCGATGAGCTGCGCGGGCTGGGCAGCCATTGCACCGTGGCGGCCCTGACCGAGTCGGTGCCGCCGCTGTCCGAGCTCGATCCCACCGCCTGTCACGTCACCTGGGACGTGGTGGTGACCTGTGCCGGCGGGCGCGCCGCCATCGAGGAGGTGTTCATCTTCGTCATCGACGACATGGAGCTGGACATCCAGCCCCTGCCGTCGGTGCCGCCGCGCGTCGGCGACATCCTGGTCGCCCGCGGCGACGTGGCGCCCGAGACGGTGGCCGCCGCGGTGTCGCGCCAGGAGCGTCTGGGCGAGATGCTGGTGCGTACCGGCGAGGTCAGCGAGGACCGCCTCAATTCGGCCCTGGCCGAGCAGCGGCATTTGCGCGGCGAGGCCGAGGCGGCCAAGGGCGGGCAGGGCGGGGCGTCCAACACCGTCAAGGTGCCGGCCGAGCGCCTGGACGACCTGATGGACCAGGTGGGCGAGCTGGTGATCGCCCAGGCCCGCCTCAAGCAGCTGATCGCCGGGTCCGACGATCCCCTGGTCAAGTCCATCGCCGAGGAGATCGAGCGGCTGGCCAATTCCCTGCGCGACACCACCATGGGCATCCGCATGGTGCCCATCGGCTCGTTGTTCGGCCGCTTCCGCCGGCTGGTGCGCGACCTGTCGCGCGAGCTGGGCAAGGAGGTGGTGCTGACCACCGAGGGCGAGGAGACCGAGCTGGACAAGACAGTGATCGAGCGCCTGGCCGATCCGCTGGTCCACCTGATCCGCAACTCCATCGACCACGGCCTCGAGGCCCCCGACGAGCGCGAGCGCCGCGGCAAGCCCGCCCAGGGCACCATCCACCTTTCGGCCCGCCACGCCGGCGCCCAGGTGCTGATCTCGGTCGGCGACGACGGCCGCGGCATGGACGTCGCCCGCATCCGTGCCAAGGCCGAGGAACAGGGTCTGCTCGCCCCCGGAGCCGAACTGGCCGACGGCGACATCCTGCAACTGATCCTGAGCCCCGGCTTCTCGACGGCGGCCAAGGTGACAAACGTCTCGGGCCGCGGCGTCGGCATGGACGTGGTCAAGCGCACCATCGACAACCTGCGCGGCAGCATTGACATGGCGACCCGTCCGGGGCAGGGCAGCTCGGTGACGCTGCAGCTGCCGCTGACCCTGGCGATCATCGACGGCCTGTTGGTGCGGGTGGGGCGCGGCCGCTACGTCATCCCGCTGGCCGCGGTCGAGGAATGCGTCGAGCTGTCGGCGGCCGAGGCGGCGCGTTCGACCGGGCGCAGCTTCCTGTCCATCCGCGGCGACCTGGTCCCCTTCCTGCGCCTGCGCGAGCTGTTCACGGTAGCGACGCCGGCCGAGCCTTACCAGAAGGTGGTCATCGTCTCGTCGGGCGACCTGCGCGTCGGCCTGGTGGTCGACCAGATCATCGGCGACCACCAGACCGTCATCAAGTCGCTGTCCAAGCTGCATGCCGACGTCGAAAGCTTTTCGGGCGCCACCATCCTGGGCGACGGCACCGTCGCCCTGATCCTGGACGTGGCGCACCTGATCGAGCTGGGCCAGGCGCGCGAACAGCGCCTGCAGGCGTCGTGACGGAGGCGGCAATGGACGACGTCGTGCAGATCCTGACCCTGGGCCTCGGCGGCGAGGTGTTCGCCATCGACGCCGGGCGCATCCGCGAGATCCTGGACCACGTGCCCATCACCGAGGTCCCCAACGCGCGTCCCTTCGTCGCCGGGCTGATCAACGTCCGCGG
>JBLNCP010000059.1:0-83367 GCA_050260775.1 Solirubrobacterales bacterium
GTGCCTTCAAAGGCCCGAGCGACCATCGCCCTGCGGCGTGGTCGCGCCCTTAATCTCTTATCTTGCCGGGAAACCGTTGGAGCGGGTGAAGGGAATCGAACCCTCGTCGTAAGCTTGGGAAGCTTCTGCTCTACCATTGAGCTACACCCGCGCTCCGCGGTGCCCCAGTTATAGGGCGGGGCGGGGCGCGGTGCAAGAGGGGGAAGGGGGGGCGGTGAAGGCGTCCGCCGACCCTCGACGACGCGCGCGCTTCCTCCGCGCTTACTTCCCGCCGGGAACCCCGGAGGTGGTGGAGTATTCGAAGTGCAGCGCCTCGCCGGGGTGGGCGGCATCGTGGGCGGAGTGGGCGGCGCGGGCGGCTTCGGCGAAGCCGGACAGGATCAGCTTGAGCTTGCCGGGATAGGTGCAGATGTCGCCGGCGGCGAAGATGCCCGGGGCGCTGGTGGCCATGGTGGCGGGGTCGACGGCGATCTGGCTGCGGTCCATGCCCAGGCCCCACTCGGCGATGGGGCCGAGGTTCATGGCCAGGCCGAAGAACGGCAGCAGCACGTCGGCCTCGAGGCGGCGGGTCTCGCCGTCCAGGGTGGCGACGGTGACGGCGGCGAGGCGGCCGGCGTCACCCTCCAGGCCGTGGAGCTGGTAGGGCACCACCAGTTCGATGGCGCCGGCATCGGACAGCGCCTTCAGGCGCGCCTCGCTCTCGGGGGCGGCGCGGAACTTGGGGCGGCGGTGCACCACCATGACCCTGTCGGCCACCTCGGACAGCGAGATCGCCCAGTCGACGGCGGAATCGCCGCCGCCGGCGATCACCACCTTCTTGCCCCGGTAGTCCTCGCGGCGGGTGACGAAGTAGTTGACACCCTTGCCCGAGCCCTGGCCCTCGAACGCCTCGATGCCGTCGAGCGGCGGACGGTTGGGGCCGAAGGCGCCGCAGCCGGCGGCGATGATGACGACGCGGGCGCGGATCTCGGTGCCGTCCGACAGGGTGCAGCGCCAGCCTTCCCCGTCCTTGGCGCAGCCCACCATCTGGCGGCCCAGGTGATAGACCGGCTCGAACGGCGCCGCCTGCTCGGTCAGGCGCTCGATGAGGTCGGCGGCCAGGATGCGCGGATGGCCGGGGATGTCGAAGATGGGCTTCTCGGGATAGAGCGCCTGGCACTGGCCGCCGACGCCGTCGAGCGCATCGACCACGTGGCAGCGCAGCTTGACCATGCCGCATTCGAACACGGCGAACAGGCCCACCGGGCCGGCGCCCACCACCACCACATCGGTTTGCCCAACCATATCGGTCTTCGTCATCGGCACATCCTCGGATCAGTCAAAGCGCAGGCTACCACCGGAAGGTGGCAATGGCGGCGAGCGGGGTCTCGCCATGGCGGGCATAGGCGTCGCGCAGCGCGCCGGGCTCCGGCGTCTGGCCGGGGCGGATGCCGAGTTCCTCGGCATGGATGCCCTGGGTGACGAACACGGCGCGCAGGCCCGAATCGTTGGCGCCCTTGATGTCGGTGTGCAGCGCATCGCCCACCGCCAGCACCCGGCCGGGTTCGACCCCCAGCATCTCCAGCGCCAGGCGGTAGATGGCGGGATCGGGCTTGCCGCGCTGGCTGACGCGTCCGCCCATCTCGGCATAGCGGGCGGCCAGCGCGCCGGCGCACACGATCATGCGGCCCTGGCGGATCACCACGTGGTCGGGATTGGCGCACACCATGGGCAGGTTGCGCTCGATGCCCTTGGTCAGCAGCGGCAGGTAATCCTCGACCGTCTCCTCCACGTCCCACGGGCCGGTGTTGAGGATGAAGTCGGCGTGGTCGATGTCCACCGGCGCGTAGTCGAGGCCGGCATAGACGTTGATGTCGCGCTCGGGGCCCAGGTGGTAGAGGTTCGGCCCCAGCGCGGCATAGAAGGGATCGGTGCGGCGCTTGAGCTCGGTGTGCACCGCCTCGCCCGACGACAGCACCAGGTCGTAGAGCTCGCGGCCGATGCCCATGCGCGCCATCTGCTCCACCAGGGCGTCGCCGCGGCGGGGGGCGTTGGACAGCAGCAGGGTGCGCTTGCCGGCGGCGCGGATGGCGGCCAGGGTGTCGGCGGCGCCGGGATAGGCCTCGACGCCGTCGTGGACGACGCCCCACAGGTCGAGGATGAAGGCATCGAAGCCGGCGGCGACCTCGCTCAGCCCGGTGATGATGCGCACGCTCACGCGGCCTTCTCCTTGTGGTCGGCACCGACGGCGTCGGCGATGGAGGCGAAGCCGTCGCGGGCCAGGCAGTCGATCAGTTCGCGCTTGATGCGGGTGACCAGGGCCGGGCCTTCATACACCAGCGCCGAGTAGAGCTGCACCAGCGAGGCACCAGCGCGGATCTTGGCGTAGGCCTGGGCGCCGGACCCGATGCCGCCCGCGCCGACCAGCGGCAGGCGGCCCTCGGTCAGCCCGTACATGCGCCCCAGCACCGCCGTGGAGGGATCGAACAGCGGCGCGCCGGACAGGCCGCCGGTCTCCTTGGCATGCTCCGAGGCCAGCGTGGCCGGGCGGGCGATGGTGGTGTTGGAGACGATCAGGCCGTCGAGCCCGCCGGCCAGGGCCACCGCGGCGATGTCGGCCAGGTCGTCGTCGTTGAGGTCGGGGGCAATCTTCAGCAGCAGCGGCGGCCGCTTGCCCGACGGCACGGCGGCGTCCAGCGCCGCACGGGTGCGCCCGACCAGGCCCTCCAGCTGGTCGCGGCCCTGCAGCGACCGCAGGCCCGGGGTGTTGGGCGAGGACACGTTGATGACCAGATAATCGGCCAGCGGCGCCATGCGGGCGGCGCCCTTCTCATAGTCGGACGCCGCGTCCTCGGTGTCCTTGTTCTTGCCCAGGTTGGCGCCGACGATGCCGATGCGGGCGCGCGAGTCGAGCCGGCGCGCCACGCGGTCGAGGCCCTCGTTGTTGAAGCCCATGCGGTTGATCACCGCGCGGTCCTCGGCCAGGCGGAACATGCGCGGCTTGGGGTTGCCCGGCTGCGGCCGGGGCGTCACCGAGCCGATCTCGACGAAGCCGAACCCCTGGCGCAGCATGGCGTCAGGGACCTCGGCGTTCTTGTCGAAGCCAGCGGCCAGCCCGACCGGATTGGGGAAGCGCAGGCCCCACAGCGCCACCTCCAGGCTGGGATGCTCGACGCGCGGCTGGCGCGGCACCAGGCCGGCCTTCAGGGCCCGGATGGTCAGGCCGTGGGCGGTTTCGGGGTCGAAGAACCGGACCAGCGGCCCGGCGAGACGGAAGTAGTCCAAATTAATCCTCCAAGGGAGGGAAGACGTGGCGGCCGCTCGCCGCGTCCAGCGGCAATTCGGCCACCGTGAGGACGGCTGCGACCGGCAGGGGACCGTACAGATGGGGGAACAGCTGGCCGCCGCGGGCCTCCACCCATTTGAGGGCGTCGCCCAGCCGCGTGGCGTCGGCCGCCAGCAGCACCAAGCCATCCTGGCCGGCACGGTGCTTGGCGGCGCTGGCCACCACCTGGGCGGCGGTCGAGAAGTGGATGAACCCGTCGGCCGCATCCTGGGAGGAACCCGGGTAGGCGCCGCAGGCGAGGGCGCCCTCCCACTCCTCGCGACGGCACATGTGGTAGATGGTGCGCGGATGGATCATGGCGGCCCGGACCTTACCCCAAACCGACGGCCGTGACCACGCCAGACCTTCGTCGATTGACCTTCGCGCCGCG
The DNA here is from genome assembly GCA_050260775.1 of Solirubrobacterales bacterium. Lineage (GTDB taxonomy): Bacteria > Pseudomonadota > Alphaproteobacteria > Rhodospirillales > Magnetospirillaceae > CALABS01. Next base: position 3,696 of record JBLNCP010000059.1, read on the forward strand.
GCTGCCCACCTGCCAGGAGAGGCGGTATGGAGGATGGGCCATGGCGAAGGTGGCGGTCGTGGTTGCGAGCGGATTCGAGCAGACCGAGATGACGGCCATCTGCAAGGGGCTGGCCGACGCCGGCCATACCGTCCAGGTCGTTTCCACCAAGAAGCATGCCGCCCGTTCGTGGGACAACACCCGCTGGAACGGCGACGTTCCGGTCGACATGGCCGCCATCGACGCCGAGGCGCAGGATTTCGACGCACTGGTGTTCCCGGGCGGCCTGATCGCCGCCGACACCCTGAGGAGCGACGACGCCGTGGTGCGCCTTGTCCGCGACGCCACCGCCCAGGGCAGGCCTGTGGCGGCCCTGGGCCATGCGGTCTGGGTGCTGGCGGAAGCCGGCGCCATCAAGGGCCGCGCCGCCACCTCGCACCCGGCCATCCGCACCGACGTGGTCAACGCCGGCGCCCAATGGCGCGACCAGGGCGCGGTGGCGGACGGCACCCTTATCACCGGCCGCCACGGCCACGACGTCGGCGAGTTCGTGGCGGTGGTGGCGGGGGCGCTGCCGTCCTGACGGGCAGGGGGTGTCATCCCGAGCGCAGCGAGGGACCCGTGCTGCGCCGCTGCTACACGCTGAAGTACTTGGCCTGCGGATGCAGGGTGACGATGGCGCTGGTGCTCTGCTCGGGCTCCAGCTGGAACTCATCGGACAGCGTCACGCCGATGCGCTCCGAGGCGAGCAGCTTCAGGAGCTGGGTCTGGTCCTCGACGTTGGGGCAGGCGGGGTAGCCGAAGGAATAGCGGCTGCCGCGATAATGCTGCTTCAGCAGCTTCTCCATGTCGGCCGCCTCTTCCGCGGCGAAGCCCAGTTCGGTGCGGATGCGCTTGTGCACGTATTCGGCCAGGGCCTCGGCCATCTCCACCGACAGGCCGTGCAGGTAGAGGTAGTCCTGGTATTTGTCGGCCTTGAACCAGTCGTGCGCCACCTCGGTGGCGCGCTTGCCCATGGTCACCACCTGCAGGCCGATGACGTCGCGCTCGCCGGCCGCAACCGGGCGGAAGAAATCGGCGATCGACAGCCCGCCCTCCTTGGCCTGGCGCGGGAAGGCGAAGCGGGCGACCTCGGTGGTGCCGTCCTGGTCGAACAGGATGACGGTGTCGCCCTCGCTGGCCGCCTTCCAGTAGCCGTAGACCGCCTTGGCCGACAGGATCTCCTCCTTGTCGCAGCGCTTGAGCAGGTCGAGCGCGATCGGCTTCAGCTCCTTGCCGGCCCACGCCCTGAACTCGTCGATGCTGCGGCCCTGCTTCCGATAGCCCCAGTGGAACTGGTACAGCATGGTCTCGTTGAGGAACGGCACCAGGTTCTGCAGCGGCACCTTGTCGATGACCTTGGCGCCCCAGAACGGCGGCGTCGGCACCGGCACGTCCTTGTGCAGTTCGGCGCGGCGCAGGCTGACCTCGTCCCAGTCGATGGGGCGGCGGGCGGCCTCGGCCGCGGGGGTGCCGAGCCGCTTGGTATTGCCGGATTTCGGGGCGGCGGCGCGGGTCTCGACATGGGCGTCGAAGCTGCCCTCGGCGACCTTGGCCATCAGGTCGAGCCCGTCGAAGGCGTCGCGGGCATAGGCGACCCGGCCGGAGCCGTAGGCCTGGTGGCAATCCTCCTCGACGTACTTGCGGGTCAGCGCGGCGCCGCCCAGCAGCACCGGGATGTCGATGCCGGCCGCGGTCATCTCCTCGAGGTTCTCGCGCATGATGACGGTGGACTTGACCAGGAGACCGGACATGCCGATGGCGTCGGCCTTGTGCTCGCGGGCCGCCTTGATGATCTCGCCGACCGGCTGCTTGATGCCGATGTTGACGACGCGGTAGCCGTTGTTGGTGAGGATGATGTCGACGAGGTTCTTGCCGATGTCGTGGACATCGCCCTTGACGGTGGCCAGCACGATGGTGGCCTTGGCCGACCCGTCGGCCTTCTCCATGTGGGGTTCGAGCCAGGCGACGGCCGCCTTCATGGTCTCGGCCGACTGCAGCACGAAGGGCAGCTGCATCTTGCCCGAGCCGAACAGCTCGCCCACCACCTTCATGCCGTCCAGCAGCAGGTTGTTGATGATGTCGAGCGGCTTCCAGCCTTCGGCCATCGCCTTGGCGAGGTCGTCCTCGAGGCCGGTGCGGTCGCCGTCGACGATGCGCTGCTTCAGGCGCTCCTCGGTGCTGGCCGGCAGCTCCTTCTTGTTCTCGGCGGCCTTGCGGTCGCCGAACAAGGCGATGAAGGCCTGCAGCGGGTCGTAGCCGGGAGCGCGGCGGTCGTAGATCAGGTCCTCGGCCGCCTTGACCTCCTCGGCCGGAATGGTGTGCAGCGGCAGGATCTTGGAGACGTGGACGATGGCGCCGGTCATGCCGCGCTTGACCGCGTGGTCGTTGAACACCGAGTTCAGCACCTGGCGGGCGGCGGGCTTCAGGCCGAACGACACGTTGGAGAGGCCGAGAACGATGCCGCATTCCGGCATTTCGGCGGCGATGCGCTCGATGGCGTCCAGCGTCTCGACCGCCAGCTTGCGGTCGTCCTCGTTGCCGGTGCAGATGGTGAAGGTCAGCGGGTCGAACAGCAGGTCGCCGGCCGGCAAGCCGTGGGTGTTGACGGCGAAGTCGTAGAGGCGGCGGGCGATGCGCAGCTTGGCGTCCGCGTCCTTGGCCATGCCGTCTTCGTCGATGGTCAGCGCCACCACGGCGGCGCCGAACTTGCGGGCCAGCTTGAGGCGGGCCGCGGCCTCGTGCTCACCGTTCTCGAAGTTGATCGAGTTGAGGATGGCCTTGCCGCCGTAGAGCTTGAGCGCCGCCTCGATCACCGGCAATTCGGTGGAATCGATCACCAGCGGCGTGGTCACCGATCCGCGCAGGCGCGACACCACCTCGGTCATGTCGCGCACCTCGTTGCGGCCGACGAAGGCGGTGCAGACATCGAGCGTGTGGCTGCCCTCCTTCACCTGCTCGCGCGCCATGGCGACGATGCCGTCCCAGTCCTCGGCATCCTGCAGATCGCGGAACTTCTTGGAGCCGTTGGCGTTGCAGCGCTCGCCGATGGCCAGGAAGGCGTTCTCCTGCTTGAGGGTCACCTGCGAATAGAGCGAGGCCACCGCCGGCACCCAATGGACCGTGCGCTTGACCGGGGCGGGCCGCTTGGCCCCGCCGATACGGGCGAGCATGGCGTTGGTGGCGGCGATGTGGTCTGGGGTGGTGCCGCAGCAGCCGCCCAGCAGGTTGGCGCCCTGGGCGACGAAGCGCTCGTGCCAGACCGCCAGTTCCTCGGCGGCCAGCGGATAGCGGGTCTTGCCCTCGACCAGTTCGGGCAGGCCGGCGTTGGGCTGGATCGAGATCAGGCCGTCCCAATTGTCGACCAGCCAGCGGAAATGCTCGCTCATCTCCTGCGGTCCAGCGGCGCAGTTGAGGCCCATCAGCGGCACGCCCAGCGAGCGCACCACGGTGGCGGCGGCGGCGATGTCGGCGCCGACCAGCAGGGTGCCGGTGGTCTCGACGGTGACCTGCACGAAGATGGGGATTTCCTTGCCGGCCTCGGCGCAGGCGAGCTTGCAGCCGTTGACCGCGGCCTTGATCTGCAGCGGGTCCTGGCAGGTCTCGACCAGAAAGGCCGACACGCCGCCCGCCACCTGGCCGGCGGCCTGGATGCGGTAGGCGGCCTCGAGCGAATCGTAGTCGATGTGGTCGAGCGACGGCAGCTTGGTGCCCGGCCCGATGGCGCCCAGCACGAAGCGGGCGCGGCCGTCGCCCTTGAACTGCTCGGCCGCTTCGTGGGCCAGCTCGATGGCGATCTTGTTGAGCTCGAAGGCCTGGTCCTGCAGCCCGAACTCACCGAGGGTGACCGGGCTGGCGCCGAAGGTGTCGGCCTCGACCATGTCGGCGCCCGCCTCGAAATAGCGGGCATGGATGCCGCGGATGACGTCGGGACGCGACTTCACCAGGATCTCGGTGCAGTTCTCGTGTCCCAGGAAATCCTTCTCCACCGACAGGTTCATCGCCTGCACCAGGGCGCCGGTGCCGCCGTCGCACAACAGGACGCGGTCGCGGAGATGGTCGAGAATGTTGGTCATCGGTTTACCTTGGTCCTTCGCCTCTCGCCCCGATCAGGGGACGGAGAGCTCGTTTTTCAGGTCGAAAAAGATCCGGCGGAAGCGGCCCTGCAGCGTGTCGAAATCCTCGACCACGCCTCCCGGGGTGCCGGGGGCCGCCACCACGAACAGCGGATCGAGCGCGTCGCTGAGCTCCTCGTCGGAGGCCTCGGACTTGATCGTCAGCTGCATCGTCTTGGTGCGGGCGCCGTGATCGCCGTGGAAGATGAAGATCGCGTCCTTTCCGGCTTCGGTGGCCCGCACCGAGTCGACGAGGTCCATCATGCGGCGGTGGACGCAGCTGACCTGCTGCAGGTAGGCGCGCTTCAACTCCTCGACCGGCCGGGTGAAGAGCCGGCTTTCCCGCCAATCCGGGGCGGTCCATTGCGCGGCGGCGGTGAGTGAGCAGGATTCGTCGAGCATATACGGGAAATGGGGAAGCAGCAGGTGGACGAAATAGGCCTGCCCATATTGGACCGACCGCAGGTCCCGGCTCACCTCGTCGAGCAGGTCGAGCTGCGACAGCGGCCGGACCACGTCCATGCGCCGCGCCGAGATCGCCCGGTTGACCCGGAACGGCCGGGTCACCAGTCGGTACAGGGTGACCGAGCGGACCGAGTCGTTCTCCATGTAATCGTAATGGAACTGGTGCAGCGCGATCTTCAGCCGCGCGCCCAGGTCCCCGCCCAGGTGTTGGCCGACGTCGTGGCCATTGCCGCCGTCCGAATAGGTCCAGCAGCGATCGTGGTCGCGGTCGCAGAAATTCAGGTAGCCGCTCTGGACGATGGTCAGGCGGTAGCCGAGGCCACGCAGCTGCTTGGCGTACTCGTTGTTCTCCACGCCGTACACGAAGTTGGGGAATTTCGTCAGGTTCGGCTGCGGGTCGGGGTTCGGAGCCAGGGCGACGAGCTGGCTCAGCGACGCGGTGGTGCTGGCGGTGATCGACCGGGTCTGGGGAAACACCTGGAAGCCGCGCTTGACGTAATCCTCGACCAGGGCTGGCCCGGCATCCGCCCCGCCCGGATAGCGCGACAGCCAGCCGGGGGAAATCTGTTCGTCGAGCACGACGTGAACGATCGGCTTGAGCTTGGCCGGGGTGGTGGGGGCGGGGGCGGCAACGCCCTCGACGGCGAACAGGGGCTTGCCGGTGTTCGGCAGGCACGACAGCAGGAAGAAGGCGCTGAACGCCGCCAGCATCCGTGACACCGTCGGGCGGAACCGGGTCCACATCAACGCGATGACGGCAAGCCCGAAGGCGATCGAGCCCGGCCCCGAGCGGAAGAAATAGACGTCGGCCAGCCAGTAGGCGAGAAAGCCCAGCAAGGTGCCGAACAGGCGCGGACGCGCGCTCGACAGCGCGCCGGCGGCCAGGCCGAGGCCGAGCGCCCCGGCGGCGGCGGTCAGCACTTCCATATCGGTCAGCCAATACCCCACGTCCAGCATGTGCGGGATGAGGATGGCCAGGAGGAAGATGGCGGCGATCACACCGTTGACGCCAACCGCCGCCTTGAGCTCGTCGCGGGGGCTCCCCGACGTCATGGGGCGCGCTCGAAGAAGGCGAGCAGGCGGCCGTTCTCCTCGAAGCGGTGCTCCTTCACGATCCGCGCGCCGGCTTCGGCGAGGTACTGACGGAAGTGCTCCTCGTCATAGTCGTGGAAGACGTCCTCGCGGTGGCTGAGCATCCCGCGCACCATGGGGTCGGCCTTGGGCACGAACTCGATGATGCCGCTGGAACCCGCCTTGACCAGGGTGTTGACCACCGACTGGAGCGGCAGGTTGCGCCCGATCGCCAGATGGTGAATGACCGCGAGCGCGACGACGCCGTCGGCGTTCATCCGCTCCTTGAGGCCGAGGCGCTCGGACTGGTTCCAGCCCATGCTCGGGCTGGGGTCGGCGAAGTCGAGCAACAGCGGCAGCAGGTCGAGGCCGTCCCGCTTGCGGCGGGCATACGCCATTTCCAGGCAGTCGAGGTCGGTGTCGAGCACGACGGCGCGCTTGGCGCCGGTTTTGAGCGCAACCTCGGAATAATCGCCGGTGTTGCCGCCCACGTCCCAGACCGTCTCCGGCTTGCTCGCCGCAACGAAGTCCGCGACGAACTGGCGCTTCACGGTCTGCATGGTGTCGGAATAGCTGTTGGCGCCGGCATATTCCTTCCAGAAGGTCGGAACCTTGCGCCCCGAGCGCAGTTCGGCCACCCAGGCGCGCAGATCGGTGAGGATGGCGCGGTAGCGGGCCTTGGGCAGGGTCGGCAGCTTGCCCACCTCGCCGTGGCGGCTCGACGATCCCGCCTTCTCCAGGCGCGCCGGCAGCGTAACGTGGAGGAGGCCGCGCAGGCTCAGCCAACGCTTCATCGCCGGCAGCAGGTTGATGGCATCGGTGGGCTGGATGCCCTCGATGCGTCCCCGCAGCAACGGCTGGAACGGCATGCCCTGCCAGGCCTCCAGCAGCAGCGGCAGCAGGAACAGGCGGCAGAACTGGTTGTGCCCGGCGAAGATCTCGCCCTCGCGGTAGGGCCGCAGCGACAGGACGTCGATATGGACGACCTTGGTGCCCAGGAACTGCATGTTGTAGGGCGTGGCGTCGGACAGCGCGAAGCCCTTGTCGAACGCGGCGATCTGCAGGTCGAGATGCGCGAGGGCCGCGTCCTTGAGCTGCGAGAAGGTCCACTCGTAGGGATAGGAGATCATGGGGACGCGGGGATGGCGCAGCAGGCGCTTCGGCACCTCGCCGCGCGCACCGGCGAACCGCTGGAGGTCAAGCGCCGGGGCCGGCTCCTCCACGGTGTCGATCAACAGGCCGCGGTCGCAAAGCTCGCGGATCAGGCCGCTGTCGCTCAGCGCCTGATAGGCGCTCTCGGCGCACGCGTTGACCGTGCGCCAGACGGTGCCGCCGTCCAGGTAGACGTAGCCCGAGGGGTCGCGAAACGACCCGGGGTCCCTTTGAACGCCCATGCTGATCGAGATCCCCGATTTACTTGTTGTTCTCGTTGGTCTGGTCGGCGTTGCCACGGCGGAAGAAGCCGAAGACGCGCTCGCGCACCGAGCGGAAGCCCGCCAGGAGGGCGGCGACGCCGCCGATCAGCCCCTGAATCAGGAAGCTACCGGTCACAGGATCGAGATAGGCGTGGGCGGGAACCGCCAATGCGATCGAAAGACCGAACACAACCACCGCAAGTCGCGCCAATGTCAACATTTGCTTCATAATTTTCACCGTTTTTTCGAGTGATCCACTCTAATACCAGATGACAACCACAATTCAATTCCCTTCGGCCCGCGCACGCACGCCGAGGATGTGGCAGATCGCGTAGGCCAGGTCCGCGCGATTGAGGGTGTAGAAGTGGAATTCGTCCACCCCGTCGGCGGCCAGCGCGCGGCACTGCTCGGCAGCGACCGTCGCCGCCACCAGCCGGCGGGTCTCCGGGTCGTCGTCGAGGCCTTCGAACAGGTCGGCCATCCAGCGCGGCACGCTGGCGCCGCAGGCGGCCGAGAATTTCTGCACCTGGGCGAAGTTGGTGACCGGCAGGATGCCGGGGACGATCGGCACCGTGATGCCGGCGGCGCGGGCGCGGTCGAGGAAGCGGCGATAGACGCCGACGTCGAAGAAGTACTGGGTGATGGCGCGGGTGGCGCCGGCGTCGACCTTGCGCTTGAGGTTGTCGAGGTCGGCCTCGGCCGAGCTGGCCTCGGGGTGCATCTCGGGATAGGCGGCCACCGAGATCTCGAAATCGGCCAGGCGCTTCAAGCCGGCCACCAGGTCGGCGGCGTAGTCATAGCCGCCGGGGGTGGGCACGTATTTGCCGTTCATCCCTTCCAGCGGGTCGCCGCGCAGGGCGACGATGTGGCGGATGCCCTCGTCCCAATAGCGCCGCGCGATGTCGTCGATCTCGCCCCGGGTCGAGCCGACGCAGGTCAGGTGGGCGGCCGGCTTGAGCGAGGTCTCGCGGGCGATGCGGCTCACGGTGTCATGGGTGCGCTCGCGGGTCGAGCCGCCGGCCCCGTAGGTGACCGAGACGAATTTCGGGGCCAGCGGCTCCAGCCGCTTCACGCATTCCCACAAGGTCTCCTGCATCCTCTCCGTCTTGGGCGGGAAGAATTCGAACGAGACGCTGACCGGCCGGCGGATGGCGGCGGCGACGGGAAGTTCGGGGGTCACGCGGAGGCTCCTGTCTCAAGGGGAGAGGGCTGGGCGGCCGGCTCGGGGCGGCGGGCGCGCCACAGCACCACGGTCAAAGGTTTGCCGGGCAGGCGGGTGATGCCGTCGGGGACCAGGCCGGCGGCCCGGATCCACCCCTCGACCTCGGTGTCGGAAAAACCCAGGCGCCGGTGCGCGTGCTGGTCGCGCAGGACCTCGAGGTCGTGGGGAGCGAAATCCACCACGGCCAGAAGGCCGCCCGGGCGCAGGACCCGCGCCGCCTCGGCCACCACCGCGGCGGGATCGGCGGCGTAATGCAGCACCTGGTGGAGCGTGACGGCATCGGCCGACCCGGCCGGCAGCGGCACCTGGGTGATGTCGCCCTGGCGGACCATGCAATGCCTGAGGCCGGCTCGCTCGAGATTGGTACGGGCGATGGCCAGCATCTCCCGCGACAGGTCGATGCCGATGGCGCGCTCGACGTGGGGGGCCATGAGTTCCAGCACGCGGCCGGTGCCGGTGCCCATGTCGACGAGGTCGCGGATCCGCCGGCCGGCCAGCGCGGCGACCAGGGCGCCCTCCACCTCGCGGTCGTCGACGTGAAGCGAGCGGATCTCGTCCCAGCGCGTGGCGTTGTCGCGGAAGTAATCTTGCGCCTTGGCCGCCCGGGCGGCGCGGATCGCCTCCAGCCGCCGCTGGTCGAGCGCGAGCACCGGATCGTCGGGCGGCAGCAGCCCGAGCAGGGAGCGGGCGATCTCGGCGCCGCGGCCCTTGGCGGCGACGCGGTAGAAGACCCAGGCGCCCTCGGGGAAGCGGTCGAGCAGCCCGGCTTCGCCCATCAGCTTGAGGTGGCGCGATACCCGCGGCTGGCTCTGGCCGAGGATCTGGGTCAGTTCGGTGACGGTGAGGTCGCCTTGGGCGAGCAGCGCCAGCAGGCGCAGCCGTGTCGGCTCCGCCGCCGCCCTCAAGCCCGTCAAGACGCTGTCCACCGATCCGCCTCCGCTCAGTCCTCAAAACATATAAACATATCTTTATGCCTAGATGGAAGTGGGTTGGAGACCCGAGCCCGTCGTGGCATTTCTGCAACACCCCCGCCGATGGCGGCCCGCCTGCAGTTTCTGCCTACTAGCCTTTCCCCTGTGACTATGGTACCTCGAACGATGCGGGTTACTGCCATGAATGGCCGCGCCTGCTGGGGCTCTGGCCGCACAGCCTCACTCGGTGAACAACGGGTATCGCAGATCGACATGCCATCCATTCTTCCCCGCCCTGCCGCAGCGCGCTTTGCCGCGTCCCTGTTCGCCCTCGCCCTGGTTGCGGGGTGCGCGACGCCGCCGCCTGCCGACGACAAGGAGGCCGTGGCGGAGTGGGAGCAGACCAACGACCCGCTGGAGCCGACCAACCGCGCCGTGTTCCAGTTCAATCAGGCGGTGGACAAGGCGGTCATCAAGCCGGTCGCCCAGGGCTATCGCGCCGTCGTGCCGCAATACGGCCGCGACCGTGTGCGCAATTTCCTCGACAACCTGCGCGCGCCGGTGATCTTCGCCAACGACGTGCTGCAGGGCCAGCCTGACCGCGCCATGCAGACGCTGATGCGCTTCGCCTTCAACACCGGCTTCGGCATTGGCGGCCTGCTCGACCTCGCCACCCCGGCCGGCATCCCGTTCCACGACGAGGATTTCGGCCAGACCTTCGCGGTGTGGGGCATCCCCGAGGGCCCGTACATCGTGCTGCCGATCCTGGGGCCCTCCAATCCGCGCGACACCACCGGTCTGGTCACCGAATGGCTGACCGACCCCGTCAATCTGTGGTGGGACAACGTCGGCATCGATACGGCGATCTGGACCCGCACCGGCGTCGCCGGCGTCGACAAGCGCGAGCAGTACCTCGACAGCCTGGACGAAATCGAACGCACCTCCCTCGATTATTACTCAGCCATCCGCGCCCTTTACAGGCAGCGGCGGGCCGCCGAGATCAAGAACGAGAAGGTGACCGACAAGGTGCCGCCCACCAGCGTGAGCGACGCCGGTCCGGCGTTCGTGGCCCAGGAGCAGCGCTGAACCCATGATTTCGCGTCGCAAGCTGTTTTCCGTCGCCGCGGCGGCCCTGGCCGTCGTCGTGGCGGGCGGGTCCGCCCACGCGGACAATGCGCAGGAAGCGCGCGCCTTCATCCAGAAACTGGCCGACACCGCCATGACCACGGTCGCGGCCAAGAACATCGGCGACGACGAGCGCAACCAGCGCTTCCGCACCCTGTTCGTCGACAACTTCGACCTGCCCGAGATCGGCAAGCTGGTGCTGGGCCGCTACTGGCGCGTCGCCACGCCGCAGCAGCAGCAGGAATTCCTGGCGCTGTTCGAGGATATCCAGGTGCTGACTTGGGCGAAGCGCTTCAAGGATTACTCGGGCGAGACCCTCGACATCCTGTCGGTCACCCCCGACGGCGAGGTCAACGTCAGCGTCGACAGCCTGATCCGCCGCTCGCGCCAGGAGCCCATCGCGGTGACCTGGCTGGTGCGCCGCACCGGCGCCGGTTACCGGGTCCTCGACATCAAGGTTGAAGGCGCCAGCATGGCGCTGACCCATCGCTCGGAATACACCTCGGTGATCCAGGCGTCGGGCGGCCAGGTGGACGGACTTCTCGCCGCCATGAAGAAGAAGATCGCCCAGATGCAGGCGGCGCCCCAATAGGGCTTCTCCGATAGGCTGACCAAGCCCCGGGTCTCAATACCCGTAGGGCCGGTCTCCCCACAGCAGCGTCGCCACATGGCGGCTGACGCACTTCATCAGGTCATAGGACGGCCGTTCGAACTGCAGCGCGATCCAGCCATTGGTCAGCGCCCGCACCACCCCTTTGCCGGAGGCCGGCTTCATGTCGGGCCAGTGGGTCGACTGGAGGACGAACTCCATCATGTCGCCCTTGTAGGTCTTGAGCCCCTTGGGATGGGCGATCTTGAGCCCGCCGATGGACACGTCGAGCACCTCGACCTGTTGGTCGGCGCACAGGGCCACCAGACCGGTCCCGGGGTGGCGGTCGTCGAAACGACGGTCGTTTGAGCCTTTAACCATGGCGGTCCTCCCTCCCCTTGGGATTACCACAGGACGCGGGGGTGGGGGAAGGGCGGGGGGATGGCGGAGCCGCCGGCCTTCCAATGACCAGGGGTTCGCCTGGCCCCGAAAACGACGAAACCCGTCGCTTTAGGCGACGGGTTTCGATTGGTGGAGCTGAGGGGAATCGAACCCCTGACCTCCGCAGTGCGATTGCGGCGCTCTCCCATCTGAGCTACAGCCCCTTTCGGAGGCGCCGATAATCGTCAAACCCCCACGGCGTGTCAAGCGGCGCTTTCGTCGCGGCGGCGGCCGGGCGCGCCCCCATCCCCGCCTCCCCTTGCGCGGATTGGTGGGTGACGTTAGGGTTGCGCGCGCGGGCACACCCTTCCCCGAGGTTCCGGTCGATGCAGATCATTCTCGTCCCCTTGCTGAACGTGATCCTGATCGCGCTCGACATCTACTGGTGGATCGTGTTGGCCACCGTGGTGTTCAGCTGGCTGCTCGCCTTCGGCGTGGTCAACACCTACAACAACGCCGTGCGCACCATCGGCGACGTGCTGGCGCGCCTCACCGAGCCGGCGCTCAGGCCGATCCGCCGGGTGATGCCCGATTTCGGCCCCGTCGACCTGTCGCCGATCGCTTTGTGGCTGATCATCGTCTTCGCCAAGATGGTGGTGGGCCAGTTGCTGTTCGCGATCGCCTGATTGTGGGTTTCCACGCGCCCGCGCCCGGTGGCCTGCGGGTCGCCATCCGCTTGACCCCCAAGGCGTCGCGCGACCGCATCGACGGCCCCGCCGCGGACGCCGCCGGCGGCGAGGCGCTCAAGGTCTCGGTGACGGCGGTGCCCGAGGACGGCAAGGCGAACGCCGCCTTGATCAAGCTGTTGTCCAAGGAATGGCGGGTCCCCCGCACCTCCATGGAGATCGTCCAGGGGGCGACCGACCGCCGCAAGGTTCTCTTCATTTCCGGCGATGCCGACGCGCTCGGCCGCCAGCTCGACGAATGGATGGCGAAACGACAATGACCACGGCCAAGATCATCGACGGCAACCTGTTTTCGGCCACGCTCCGCGACCGGATCGGCGAGCGGGTGCGCGACATCCGCGATACCCACCGCATCACCCCCGGTCTGGCGGTGGTGCTGGTGGGCGAGGATCCCGCCAGCCAGGTCTACGTGCGCAACAAGAACAAGCGCGCCCTCGAGTGCGGCATGAACTCGTTCGAGCACGTGCTGCCGGTCGACACCACCGAGCAGCACCTGCTGACCCTGATCGAGGGCCTCAACGACGATCCGGCGGTGCACGGCATCCTGGTGCAGCTGCCGCTGCCCCGGCACATGGATGCCCAGAAGGTCATCGAGGCCATCCGTCCCGACAAGGACGTGGACGGGTTCCATCCCTGGAACGTCGGCAAGCTGGCCTCGGGCGGCATCGGCCTGGTGCCCTGCACCCCGCTCGGCAGCATGATGCTGTTGAAGGACCACCTCGGCAGCTTGACCGGCCTCAAGGCCATCGTGGTCGGACGCTCCAATATCGTGGGCAAGCCCATGGCCCACCTGCTCCTCCGCGAAAGCTGCACCGTGACCATCGCCCATTCCCAGACCCGCGACCTGCCCGACGAGGTGCGCAAGGCCGACATCGTGGTCGCCGCCGTGGGCAAGCCCGAGATGATCCGCGGTGACTGGATCATGCCGGGCGCGACGGTGATCGACGTCGGCATCAACCGCATCAGCCTGCCCGACGGCAAGACCCGGCTGGTCGGCGACGTCGCCTTCGACGAGGCCGCCACGGTGGCCGGCGCCATCACCCCGGTTCCGGGCGGCGTCGGGCCGATGACCATCGCCTGCCTGCTGCGCAACACGCTGACCGCCTGCGCGCGGCTGCACCGCCTCGATATCCCCGAGGCGATGCCCTGGTCGTGAGCGCATGACCGTCGTGAGCGCATGACCGGGGGACTGGCGCACCTGGCGCTCGCCGTCGCCGTCTTCCTGGCCAGCCACAGCCTCGCCAACCTGACCGGCCCCCGCCGCCGCGCCGAAAAGCTCCTCGGCCGGCTGGGGTTCGTGCTGGCCTATTCCGCGGTGTCCGTGGCGCTCCTGGTGTGGACCATCGCCGCCTACATCGCGGCCCCCACCGTGGTGCTGTGGCCGCAGGAGCCGTGGATGCGCTGGGTGCCGCCGCTGGCCATGCTGCCCGCCTCGGTGCTGCTGGCCGCCGGCATGACCTCGCCCAACCCGTTCTCCATCGGCCCCGGCGGCAAGGGCTTCATTCCCGAGCGCCCCGGCATCCTGCGCCTGACCCGCCATCCCGTCCTGTGGGGCCTGGCGCTGTGGGCCGGCGCCCACATCGTTCCCAACGGCGACGTCGCCGCCCTGATGCTGTTCGTGCCGCTCCTGCTTCTGGCGCTGGCCGGGCCGGCGGTGCTCGACCGCAAGCGGCGCCGCACGCTGGGGCTCGCCGAATGGACCCGCCTGGCGGCGCTGACCGGCCATCCCACTCCCGCCATGCTCGCCGAGATGGGGTGGTGGCGCATCGGGCTGGGTATCGGCGTCTACCTGCTGCTGTTCGTGGCGCACGAACCGGTGATCGGGGTGACGCCCATCCCCTGAGGCCCCTCTTGCCCCACTGCCGCTTTGCGCCTAGCCTCAATCCTGGGTTCATGACGAAGGGGAGAGGGCGTCATGTTCGAGGCTGCCGAACTGGGCCGCAAGGTGTCGCGCGAGGATTTCGACGCCATGGCGCCCGCCTTGCGCACGGAGCTGCTGGAGCTGCAGCAGAAACTGCGCCAGGCAGACTTTCCGGTCATCGTCGTGTTCGCCGGCGTCGACGGCGCCGGCAAGAACGAGACGGTCAACCTGCTCAACGAATGGATGGACCCGCGCTGGATCATGACGCGGGCCTACGGCGCCCCCTCCGACGAGGAAGGCGAGCGCCCGGAATACTGGCGCTATTGGCGCGACCTGCCGCCCAAGGGCCAGATCGGCCTGTTCCTGTCGTCGTGGTACCACGATCCGCTGGTCGAGCGGGCCTACGGGCGCATCTCGGTCGCCGAGATGGACGAGCGGCTCGAGCGCGTCGTCCATTTCGAGAAGGCGCTGGCCGACGAGGGCGCGCTGATCCTCAAGTTCTGGATGCACCTTTCCGAAAAGCAGCAGAAGAAGCGGCTGAAGAAGCTGGAGGAGGATCCGCTCACCGCCTGGCAGGTCACCGAGCAGGACTGGCGCCACTGGGAGATGTACGACAAGTTCGCCGCCGCCGCCGAGCGCCTGATCATGCACACCAGCAAGGGCCACGCCCCCTGGCAGATCGTCGAGGGCGCCGACCCGCGCTACCGCTACGCCGTGGTGCTGAACGCCCTCAAGGAGGCGCTGTCGGCCCATCTGGCGGCCCGCGAGCTTACCAAGCGGGTGGCGGCCGAGATTAAGAAAGCTGCGCCCAAGAAGAAGGCCGCCGCCGGCCCGCTGGCCGGCCAGCCCTCGATCCTGTCGTCCCTCGACATGACGCAGACCATCGAGCCCGACGAGTACAACCGCCAGCTCCAGGAGCAGCGCGCCCGCCTCGCCACCCTCTATCGCAAGGCCAAGGACAAGGGCGTCTCCACCGTGCTGGTGTTCGAGGGCTGGGACGCCGCCGGCAAGGGCGGCACCATCCGTCGGCTCACCAACGCCATGAACGCGCGGGACTACCAGGTCATCCCCATCGCCGCCCCCACGGAAGAGGAGCGCGCCCAGCATTACCTGTGGCGGTTCTGGCGCCATCTGTCGCGGGCCGGCCGATTCACCGTGTTCGACCGCTCCTGGTACGGCCGCGTCCTCGTCGAGCGGGTCGAGGGGTTCTGCAGCGAGGAGGCCTGGCGGCGCGCCTACGGCGAGATCAACGATTTCGAGGAGCAGTTGGTCGAGCACGGGATCGTGCTCGCCAAGTTCTGGCTGCACATCACCGCCGAGGAGCAGCTCCAGCGTTTCAAGGCGCGTGAGGTCATCGACTACAAGAAATGGAAGCTGACCGAAGAGGACTGGCGCAACCGCGAGAAGTGGGACCTCTACGAGGCCGCGGTCAACGACATGGTCGAGCGGACGTCGACCCAGCGCGCGCCGTGGACGCTGGTCGAAGCCAACGCGAAGATGCTCGCCCGCGTGAAGGTCATGCGCACGGTGTGCGATGCCCTGGAGACGGGCCTGGAAAGGCGCAAGAAGAAGAGCTCGAGCTGAATAGTTGCAAACGCAACAGCTGTGGAGCCTGTGCGTATTTATCCTTTAGTTGACCCCCTTTGCCTCTTTGGTATATAGGGCCAGTAACCCATAAGCACCCGCACGGTTGAAAGCGGGGCCTGTGGACGAGGGGGACAACATGAAGATCGCAGCACGACTCTATCTGATCGTGGCGACGGCCCTTGTGGGCATCGTCGCCGTCGTGGCCGTCAGCCTCATGCAGATGCGCGCCGACCTCATGGAGGACCGCGCGGTCAAGACCCGCCACATCGTCGAGGTCGGCGCCTCGCTGCTCGGCTATTACGAGGCCGAGGCCAAGGCCGGCCGCCTGACGCAGGAGGAGGCCCAGGCCGCCGCGCTGGCCGCCGTGTCGGCGCTCCGCTACGAGGGCAGCGAGTATCTGTGGATCCATCGTCTCGCCGACACCGTCATGCTGTCCCACCCCAACGCCAAGCTGGTCGGCACCAGCGTCGTCGACATGCAGGACAAGGAGGGCTTTCACCTCTTCCACGCCATGAACAGCACGGTGACGGACAAGGGCGCGGGGACCGTGATGTACAGCTGGCCCAAGCCGGGCGAGACGGCGGCGGTCCCGAAGATCAGCTACGTCAAGGGTTTCCCGTCCTGGGGATGGGTGATCGGCTCGGGCATCTACGTCGACGACGTCAACGCCGCCTTCCGCGAACGGGCGGTGATGTTCGGCGCCGGGGCGCTGGCGATCCTCGCCCTGGTCGGGGCCATCGCCACGGTCATCGGCCGCACCATCACCCGGCCGCTCGGCCACGTCACCGAGGCGCTGCAGCGTCTGACCCGCGACGACCACTCGGTGGCGATCAACCACACCGAACGCGCGGACGAGATCGGCGCCCTGGCCCGCGGCCTGCTGGTGTTCCGCGGCCACGTCGAAGAGGCGCAGAAGGTGGCCGAGGAGAAGCTGCGGGAACAGGAGGCGCAGCTCGCCCGCCAGCGTGAAATCGAGCGCCTCGCCGAGAATTTCGAGAACCAGGTGGCCGGCGTCGCCAAGTCCCTGACCGCCGCCGCCACCCAGATGCAGGCAACCAGCCAGTCCATGTCGGCCATCGCCGAACAGACCAGCCGTCAGTCGACCGCCGTCGCCGCCGCGGCCGAGCAGGCGGCCATGAACGTGCAGACCGTGGCCGCGGCGACCGAGGAGCTGTCGGCATCGGAATCCGAGATCGCCCGCCAGGTCGAGACCTCGTCCACCATCGCCCGCACCGCGGTCACCGAGGCCGAGCGCTCCGGCCGCATCGTCGCCGGCCTGACCGAGTCGGCCGGGCGGATCGGCGAGGTGGTCAGCCTGATCAACTCCATCGCCGGCCAGACCAACCTGCTGGCGCTCAACGCCACCATCGAGGCCGCCCGCGCCGGTGAGGCCGGCAAGGGCTTCGCCGTGGTGGCGGGCGAGGTCAAGTCGCTCGCCAACCAGACCGCGCGCGCCACCGAAGAGATCACCGCCCAGATCCAGGCGGTGCAGCAATCGGCGCGCGAGGCTGCCGAGGCGATCCAGTCCATCGCCGGCACCATCGACGCCATCGAGCAGACCCAGACCGCGGTCGTCGCCGCGGTGGAACAGCAGACGGCGGCCACCAACGAGATCGCCCGCAACGTCGAGCAGGCGGCCGGCGGCACCCAGGAGGTGTCCAGCAACATCGTCGAGGTGAGCCAGGCGGCGCGCACGGCGGGGTCCACGGCCACCGAGGTGCTGCAGGCGGCCGGCGAGCTGTCGTCGCAGGCCATCGAACTGGGCCGCTACGTCGACCAGTTCCTGCGCGGCGTCAAGACCGTCGGCACGCTGCAGGCGGCGGAATAACCCCTCCCGCGGTCACCCCCGGGCTCGACCCGGGGGGCGGTCAGTGGCCTCCCTCTCGTCGTCATGGCCGGGCTCGACCCGGCCATGACGATGTACCCCCCCGATCACGCCGTCCGGATCTGGTCCACCGAGTGGCGGACCTCGGCGCGCAAGGTGTCGGCCTGTTGGGCCAGGTCGGACCCGGCGGCGAGCACGCTGCTCGCGGCGCGGCCGGTGTCGGCCACCGTGGTGGACACGCCGGCGATGTTGTCCGAGACCTGCCGGGTTCCCTCGGCGGCCTGCTGGACGTTGCGGGCGATCTCCTGGGTGGCGGCGCCCTGCTCCTCCACCGCCGAGGCGATGGTGGTGATGACGCCGCTCATGCGGTTGATCACCTTGCCGATGGAGTCGATGGCGCCCACCGCGTCGTGGGTGGCGCTCTGGACCGCGCCGATCAGCGCCGAGATCTCGTCGGTGGCCTTGGCGGTCTGGCTGGCGAGGTGCTTGACCTCGTTGGCCACCACCGCGAAGCCCTTGCCCGCCTCACCGGCCCTGGCCGCCTCGATGGTGGCGTTCAGCGCCAGCAGGTTGGTCTGGCTGGCGATGTCGGTGATGAACGAGACGACCTCGCCGATCTTGACCACCGATTGCTGCAATCCGGCGATGCGGTCGTCGGCGGCCCGGGCCTCGTCGACCGCCGAGGCGGCGATCCGGGTGCTTTCGGTGGTCTGGCGGCTGATCTCGTTGATGGAGGAATGCAGTTCCTCGGTGGCGGCGGCCACGGTGGAGACGTTGGCCGAGGCCTCCTCGGCGGCGGCGGCCACGGTGGCCGCCCGCGACTGCGCCTCCTCCACCAGCTTGTTCATGGTTTCGGCGGTGGCCACCATCTGCGACGACGCCGACCCCACCGTCTCCGCCACGCGGCCGATCGAAGCGTCGAGGTCGCCGGCGATCTTGCCCATGGTGCGGCGGCGCTCGGTTTCGGCGGCGGCGCGCATGGCCTCCTGCTCCTCGTGCAGCCTGCGATTCTCATTGCCCTGCCGCTTGAACACCTCGACGGCACGGGCCATCTCGCCCACCTCGTCGGTGCGCGTGGTCGAGGGCACCGCCACCGAAAGGTCGCCGCCGGCCAGGCTGCGCATCACCCCGGTGATGTCGACCAGCGGCGCCGAGATGCTGCGGGCCAGCATGAAGGCGACGCCGAGCGCGACGGCGAGCAGGCCGCCCACCACCAGCAGGGCGGTGGTGCGGGCGTCGGCGTACTGGGCCTCGTACTCGCTGGAATCCATCACCACCTCGACCACCGCCGCGGGCTTGCCGGAATAGTCGGGGACGATGGCGGCCAGCGCCGCGACCGGCCGGTTGGCGCGGCTGCCGCGGGCGATCACGTGCTCGACCTTGCCCGCCATGGCGGCGTCGAGGGACTCGGCCTGGAAGAAGCCCTCGCCGGCGGTATTGGCGATGGCCTTGTAGCCGCCGGCCTTGTCGTCCTTGATCCACAGCGCCACGTCGACGCCGAACTGCTTCTTGAACTGGTTGGCGAAGTCCTGGCCGAAGTTGAGGCCAAACTCGACGGTGCCCTTGTGCTGGCCGTCGGCAATCATCGGCACCACGGCGCGCACGCCGAGCCCGCCGACGCCCTTCTCGAGGCCGACCACGTCCTTCTTCTTGGTGTTGGCCTCGACCACGGTGAAGCGGAACGACGACAGGTCGTCGCCGAACTTCTTCGGCATGTGGACGCGGAAGAACGAGGTGGCGGGCGGCAGGTGGAACTGGAACTGGTCGACGCCGGCCTGGGACTTCATCGCCTCGAAGCCGGGCACGAACAGGGCGGCGAGGCGGTCGCGGTCGCCGGCGGCGAAGGCGCTCTGCACCTCGGGAATTCCGGCGACCAGCCGGGCCAGGGCGGCGCCGTTGCCGGTCGATTCGGCCAGCGCGGCCTCGAAGGCGTTGTGGTAGCCCTGCAGCTCGCGCTCCTCGGCGCGCTCGATGGTGGCGGACAGCGTCCGCAGCATCAGCGGGACCAGGCCGAGAGCCACCAGCAGCAGCAGGACGGCGAAACTCGCCACCAGGCGCCCTTTGATTCCCATGGTCTTCATTCTGCCCTCCCTCGGCTTCGCCAGCGACCTACGCAACCAGGCACGGAGCCTCGGCCTCTTACCTTGCGCATAGATCCTGCATGTACGCGGCAATTGAGGAAAGCGGAGCAAAAGAACGAATGATGCGTTAGTTCGACACCAATGGAACGAGGGAATGATGCCTAGGTATTATACCCTAGGGATCGTCCCCGCCCAAGCGCCATGGCCCCAAAGCTCGAGCCCTGGCCCGAGCCCGAGGTGGACAGGGGGGGCGCTTGCCATTACAAGCGGATGTCGTGACGCGCACGCGGACGTGGCGGAACCGGTAGACGCAGCGGACTTAAAATCCGTTTTCTTCGGAAGTGGGGGTTCGAGTCCCCCCGTCCGCACCATCGGCGCCGGCGTGGGTGGGCCGTTCTACGCGGAGCCCCCGTCAGGGATAGTGAACAGGAAGGTTGCCCCCTCGCCCGGGGTCGATTCGACCCACACCTCGCCGCCGAAGCGATGGATGATGCGCTGGCAGACGGCGAGGCCGACGCCGGTGCCGGAGCGGTCGCCCGGTGGGTGCAGGCGCTGGAAAATCACGAAGATCTTGTCGAAGTATTGAGGGTCGATGCCGATGCCGTTGTCGGCTACGGCGACGGTCCACCATCCGTCCCTGTCGCTGCGGGCGCTCACCTCGATGCGGGGGCGGCGGCCCGGGGCGCGGTATTTGACCGCGTTGCCGATCAGGTTCTGGAACAGGCTGACGAGCTGGAACTCGTCAGCCCGCACCGTCGGCAGGTCGCCGACGATGATCTCGGCGTCGGCTTCGGCGATGGCGGCGGCGAGATTGGCAGCGGCCTGGTCGAGCGCCTTGCGGCAGCTGACCCGGACCAGCGGCTGCCCGCGGCTGGAGACCCGGGCGTATTCCAGCAGGTCCACGATCAACATCGACATCCGGCTGGTGCCTTCGACGATGAACCCGATGAAATCGTCGGCATCGGCGTCCAGGCGGCCGCGGTAGCGGCGCTCCAGCAGCTGGGCGTAGCTGACGATGTTGCGCAACGGGGTCTGCAGGTCGTGCGAGGCGACATAGGCGAAGCGCTCCAGATCGGCGTTGGAGCGCTCAAGTTCCACCGACTTGGCGCGCAGCGCCCTTTCGACCCGGGCCTGGCGGGTGATGTGGCGGGCCGTGCCGAAGGCGGTGGCCGCCATCGCCAGGACCAGCAAAGCCCCGAGGAGGCGGGTGCGGCTGATGCCCTCCTCGACCACCTCCCAGCCCTGCTTCGGCACCGCGCCCATGCGCCAGGTGCCGTAGGGGAGCTGGACGTCGGTCACCACCGGCCGCTGATCGAAGATGGCCTCGTCCCCAGAGATGACCGCGCCCGATTCCCCCAGCCCGTCGCGGCCGCGGATGGCGACGGCGAAGGGGAGGTCGTCGCGATCGAGGCCGGCGTCGGCGAAGACCGCGGGGATGTCGAGGACGACGTTGACCATGCCGAAGAACTTGCCCTCGCTGCCGTCGGGATTGCGCAGGAAGACGGGGGTGCGCGCGATCAGGCCGATGCCGCCCTGGATCAGCGGCACCGGCCCCTGCAGCACCGAGGACCGGGACGCGATTGATTTTCTCACCTGGGCGTACTGCTCGGGTATCGTGCGGTAATCGACCCCGACCACCATTTCGTTGCCCGCCACCGGATAGGTCATGGCGATGACCAGGCCGCGGCTGAGCACCATATTGCGCACGTTGCGGTGGCCGCTGAGCAGCACCTCGGCCGCCGTCGCGAACTGCCTTTCGGTGATATCGCCGTTGGCGATGATGAAGGCCACCATGCCCCGGGTGCGCAGCAGCGGCCCGTTGAGGGAGTTCTCAAGCCGGGCGCGGATGGTGTTGAGCTGGGTGAGAATCGAACTGCGAAGTTCTTCTTGGCGTCGCAGCCGATCGATGCTGTCGAGGTGGACCAGCGCCATCGCCGCCAGGGCCGTCACCGCCGTAGCCACCGCCCAGGGCAGGCCGGCACGCGCCAGAGTGGTGACGGCCATCCGCAGCCGGCCAGGTCTGCCCCCTGGGTCTTCCACGATTGCGGTCATGTTCCCCCTTGTGAGCCGCTGCGGCTCAGCTTGCGGTCGGCAACCTGACGACGACGACGGTGCCGCCCTCGGGCCCGTCCTTGAGCTCGATGCGGCCGCCGTGCAGTTCGACGAAGCGGCGGACCAGGGCGAGGCCCAAGCCCGCACCGGACGGCCCGGCCTGGTGGTTGATGGTCACGAAGCTGTCGAACACCCGCTCGCGGTCGGCCTCGGGGATGCCGGGGCCGGTATCGCTGACGGTGAGCACCAACTCGCCACCGGCGCGCTCGGCCCGGACCACCACCGATCCGCCCGTCGGGGTGTACTTCACCGCGTTGCCGACCAGGTTGAACATCACCTGCTTGAGCCGGCGCTGATCGGCGACGATCCAGCCGATGTCCAGCGGACAATCGAACTCCAGCGAGATCTTCTTTTCGCGCACCCGCTCACGCACCAGGGCGAGCACCGAGGTCAGCAGCGGATGGATGTCGGCGGCGTCGAGCTCCAGCGTCATCTGGCCCGCCTCGATGGTGGCGAGGTCGAGGATGTCCGACACCAGCCCCTGCAGCGCCTGCCCGGCCTCGGTGATGCCCTTGGCGTACTCGTGCTGGCGCTTGTTGAGCTTGCCGAAATATTCCGCCGACAGCATTTCCGAGAAGCCGATGACGCTGGTCAGCGGTTTCCTCACCTCGGCGGAGACGTTGGCGATGAACTCGCTCTTCAGCAGGTCGGCGGCCGCCAGCGCCTCGTTGCGTTCGATCAGCGCCCGCTCGACGCGGGCGGTGTCGGTCACGTCCAGGAAGGTCAGCAGGGTGGCGCCATCGGGCAGCGGCACGCTGGTGCAGTCAAGGATGGCGCCGTCCTGGCGCTCGAACCGCGCGTCCTGCGGCGAGCGGCGGTCGACCAGCCCCATCAGGCGGTCGCGGACCTGCGGCCAGGTCGAGGCGCGGTCGGGCCGCCCGTCGAAGAAGTGCTTGAGCCGTTCCACGATCTCATGGAGGTGCGGCTCGCCGGCCAGGTAGGACGCGTCCAGCGACCAGATGCGTCCGAACGAGGGATTGAACAGCTTGAGCCGTCCGTCGTCGCCGAACACGGCGATGCCCTCGTGGAGGTGGTCGAGGGTTTCCCGCTGTACCGCCAAGGCGGTGTTGAAGCTGCGCTCCAGCGCCAGGGTGTCGGTGACGTCCTCGTAGGTGAACACCAGCCCGCCGTAGGGATGCGGCGAGATCAGCCGGCGCAGCGTGCGGCCGTCGGGCAGATGCAGCACCGTCTCCACCGGGTCGATCAGCGAGATGAAGCGGCGGAGTTCCTCTTCCTTGTAGGCGCGATAGTCGGCGACCTCGGGCAGCAGCCGGCGCTCGCGCAGGCTGTCGAGCACCAGGGCATAGGTCGGCTGATTGGTCAGCCATTCGGTTTCCAGCCGCCACAGCCGCGCGAAGGCGGTGTTGAAGAAGGTCAGCTTGGTGTCGGGCGAGAAGATGGCGATGGCGGTGGCCAGCCGCTCCAGCACCTCGACGTGGGCGGTGACGTGCTGGTCGAGGCGGGTCTCCAGTTCCTCGACGCGGGTCTGGTCGAGGGCGAAGCCGGCGGTCAGCAAGGTCTCGCCCACCGACACCGGCACCTCGGTGAGCGCGGTCAGGCGGCGCTCGCCGGACAGCACGAGGTGGAAGGTCTCCGAGCGTGGCTCGCCGGCGGCACGGGCGCGGGCGGCCAGGGCGCGCGCCTCGCGCACCGAGGCGTCGGCCGCCAGTTCGATCTGGGCGGCGATGGCGGCATCCACCCCGCCGGCATCGACCGCATGGGCGTAGGCGCGGTTGACCGCCACCAGCGAAAGGTCCTCGTCGCGCAGCCACACCGGCATCGGCAGCGCGTCGATCAGCGCCTTGAAATAGGCGGTCTCGGACGCCAGGGCCTGCAGCGAGCGGGCAAGGTCCTCGACCACGGCGGCGCCGCTGGAGACATCGGACAGCCACACCAGGTCGGCCATGCGCTCGCCATCGGGGCCGGCGACGCGGACGCCGGCCAGGCGGACCCGGCGGTTGCCGCCGATCAGCGGGAATTCGGCATCGAAGGGCTCGCCCTCGCTCCGCAAGGCGTCGATATGCCCGTCGATCAGGCGGGCATCCTGGGGTGCGAACGCTTCCCGCACGTCCTCCCAGTCGGACTGGGTCCCCCGCGTCAGCCCCAGCAGGACGGCGAGGCGGCGCGAGCACACCTCCACATCCGCGGTGTCGCCGGCCATCCACGCGTAATAGCCCTCGGGGGCGGCGGCCAGGCATTCCAGCAGGCGCGCGGCTTCCGCCTCCTTGGCGGCGGCGCGGCGGGTCAGCTTGGCGATGCGCCAGCGCTGCAGCGCCACCAGCGGCAGCGCCAGGGGGCCGAGCAGGGCGGCGCCGAGCGCCGCCGAACCGAGGTCGACGGGGAACAGGCCGGTCTCGACCGGAGCGAAACCCTGGGCCAGGACGGCAGCCGGCACCATGGCCGTCGCCGCGCTCAGGCCCGCGAGAAACCTCCGCATCCGCTCTCCTTCCCCGTCCTCTCCCGACCGGGGAGAGTGCCTCCCATTGGGGGAAAAGACAAGAGTCGGACCACTGCGCTTCGGGATACCTCTACCCAATGCGGTTGTGGGTTTTGCGCCGACCTGCTACATCCGCCCTTGGCCTGTGCGGGAGGGGACCGGCGTGCTCCAGCGGACCTATGATTGGATGATGGATCGTGCCTCGCATCGTCATGCGGTGTGGTGGCTGGCGGCCGTGTCCTTCATCGAAAGCTCGTTCTTCCCCATTCCGCCCGACGTCATGCTGATCCCCATGGTGCTGGCGGCTCCCACCCGCTGGCTACGCCTCGCCATGGTGTGCACGCTGGCCTCGGTGGCGGGGGGCTACCTGGGCTACGCCATTGGCTACTTCTTCATGGACAGCGTCGGCATGGCGATCCTCGGCGCCTTCGGACTGGTGGGCAAGTTCGAAGCGTTCAAGCCCAAGGTCGACGAATACGGCGTGTGGGTCATCATCGTGAAGGGGGCGACGCCGATCCCCTACAAGCTGATCACCATCGCCGCCGGCGCGTTCAAGTTCGACCTGGCCAAGTTCACGCTGGCCTCGGTGATCGCGCGCGCCATGCGCTTCCTGATCGAGGCGGCGCTGCTGTGGCAGTTCGGGCCGCCGATCCGCGCCTTCGTCGAAGGCCGGCTCAAGCTGGTGATGACCGCGGCGGTGGTGCTGGTGGTCGCCGGCTTCGCCATGGTCAAGCTCCTGTAGGACCGGCCTCTCCCACCGCCGTCCCCGGGTTCTTATATCCAGGGACAGCCAGCGAGGGAGGCACCGATGGCCAACGGCGACACCAACGAGCAGGCGAGCCGGCGCGACTTCCTGACCTACACCGTGGTCGGCATGGGCACCGTCGGAACCGCGCTGGCGCTGTGGCCCTTCATCGACAGCATGAACCCGTCCTCCGACGTGCTGGCGCTGGCCAGCACCGACGTCGACCTGGCCCCGATCCAGGTGGGGCAGCGCATCACCGTCACGTGGCGGGGCAAGCCGGTGTTCATCGACCACCGTACGCCCGAGCAGATCGACCAGGCCCGCAAGGTCGTGGTCGAGGACCTGCGCGACCCCCAGGCCGACGAAAAGCGGGTCCAGAAGCCGGAATGGCTGATCATGGTGGGTGTGTGCACCCATCTCGGCTGCATTCCGCTGGGCCAGAAGCCGGCCGACCCGCGCGGCGATTTCGGCGGCTGGTTCTGCCCCTGCCACGGGTCGCATTACGACACCTCCGGCCGCATCCGCAAGGGACCGGCGCCGCGCAACCTGGAAATTCCGGAGTACCAATTCACCACCGATACCGCCGTTCGGATCGGGTAGCCGCCGCCGCGGCCCCATGCTAGCCTTCTGCCATCCGCCCATCGCACCCATGCCGCCCCCGGAGGAAACCTCATGGCCGCTTCCGACACGCTGAACCTGTTGGCCGATGTCGTGGCGCGCGCCCGCTCGGCCGGTGCGGACGCCGCCGATGCGGTCCTGGTCGATTCGGTGTCGCTGTCGCTGGGCTGGCGCCTTGGCAAGATGGAGCGCCTGGAGCGCAGCGAGGCGGGCGATGTCGGCCTGCGCGTGCTGATCGGCCGCCGCCAGGCGATGGTGTCGTCGTCGGATCGCTCCGCGGCCGCGCTCGACGAACTGGTCGAACGCGCCATCGCCATGGCCCGCACGGTGCCCGAGGATCCGTTCGCCGGCCTGGCCGACCCCAAGGAACTCGCCACCAGCTTCCCCGAGCTCGATTGCTGCGATCCCCTGGAGCCTTCGGCCGAGCAGCTGGTCGACATGGTGCGCCGGGCCGAGGACGCCGCCCGCGCCGTGCCGGGAGTCACCAATTCCGAAGGGGCCGACGCCGGCTGGAGCCGTTCCGCCATCGCCTTCGTCGCCTCCAACGGATTTTCGCACGCCTATGCCGTGACCGGCGCGTCGCTGTCGGCGTCGGTGCTGGCGGGCGACACCGCCGGCGGCATGGAGCGCGACTACGATTACAGCTCGGCCGTCTATCTCTCCGACCTGCGCACCCCCGAGGACATCGGCCACGAGGCGGGCCGGCGGGCGGTACGGCGGCTGGGATCGCGCAAGGTCAAGACCTGCCAGGTTCCGGTGGTGTTCGATCCGCGCGTGGCGCGCGGGCTGATGGGCAGCCTGGCCGGCGCCATCAACGGCGCGACCGTGGCCCGCGGCACCAGTTTCCTCAAGGACCGTCTGAACAAGCCGGTGTTCAGCCGCGGCGTCCGCGTCGTCGACGATCCCCACCGCATCCGCGGCCTGCGCTCGCGCCCGTGCGACGGCGAGGGCGTGGCGACCCGGCGCATGAACGTCGTCGAGGACGGGGTGCTCACCACCTGGCTGATGGACTGCCGCTCGGCGCGGCAACTGGGGATGAAATCGACCGGGCACGCCAGCCGCGGCACCGGCTCGCCGCCCAGCCCCTCGGCCAGCAACTTCTACCTCGAGGCCGGCCCGGTCACCGTCAACGAGATGGTCGGCGACATCCCGCAGGGGTTCTTCGTCACCGACCTGTTCGGCCAGGGCGTCAACCTGGTGACCGGCGATTATTCGCGCGGGGCCGCCGGGTTCTGGATCGAGGGCGGCGAGATCGCCTATCCGGTGAGCGAGATCACCATCGCCGGCAACCTCAAGGACATGCTGCTGAACCTGACGCCGGCCAACGACCTTCACCTGCTGCATGGCGTCGACAGCCCGACGGTCCGCATCGACGGCCTCACCGTCGCCGGGCGCTGAGGGGCCGGGCGCCGACGGTTTAGCATAGACTTTATAAAGGGTTACCGCACCCTCCACCCATGGGCTATACTGCCCGCGCTTTTGGTGGAGGGGATGATGGTACGCAGGATCGCGCTGGTCGGGATGATGGTGGCGGTGTCCGGGTGCGCCGACGGCTGGGTCTACACCCGGGGACCGGCCTTCGACAGCTTCGCCGACCGCGCCGCCGCCGAGAACCATTCCCGCGCCACCGTCGAGGCGGCCGAGACCGCGCGGACCGGCACGCCGGTGTCGTGGACCAGCCCCAAGGGCGCGCTGGGCAGCGTCACCCCGACCGGGGAATCGTTTTCCGACGCCGTGGGACGGACCTGCCGCCATCTGAAGCAGGAGGTCACCGTCCAATCGGTGACCCGCTCGCGCGAGGCCGAGGCCTGCCGCCTGACCGACGGCACCTGGATCATCGTCGACAAGGCAATTTGAGGGTCGGAACCTCCCAAGCTTGTCCCCGAGATGGCGGCGCCGTCAATCGTTCGGCCCATCTTGATTGACGAAATGTCTGTCGCCCCAATTCGCTGACCGATAGCCTTGAGCGTCACTCAGTTCGGGGGCCGCCATGGCTAAGGCACATCCGGTTGTCGGGGGCTCGGTGCATGACCGGCTGCTCGAAGCCGCGAGGACCTGCTTCCTCGCCGACGACTACCACAGCGTCAGCACGCGTCGCATTGCGGACGAGGCGGGGGTCAACGTCTCGATGATCCGCTACTACTTCGGCAGCAAAGAGGGGCTCTACGAGGAGATGATCCGCCATACCCTGAGCCCCCTGCTGGCGGTTCTGGATGGCGAGATGCTGACCTCCCTGGACGGCTTCACCGACTATCTCCGCCTGTACTACCGCACGATGCTGGCGACGCCGGAGTTCCCGCGGCTGATCCTCAAGGTCTTGGCCCTCAAGCACGGCCCCGGCCGCCGCTTCATCCAGCAATTGCTGGAGCGGGGCCGCACCCGGGGTGCCAAGCGGGTCGAGGACATGAAGCACAGGGGCGTGGTCGGTGCCGACATCGATCCCGACGTCCTCAGGATGTCGTTCGTCAGCCTGGCGATGACCCCCCTTCTGCTGAAGGAGGTTTTCGAGGAACAGATGGACCGTCCGATGGATGCCGCGTTCCTGGAGGATTTGGCCCGCTTCAATGGCCGCCTCATCGCCGCCGGCCTTGTCGCCCTTGCGGACCCCAGGCCGGAGGCGTTGCCATGACCCACCAGCGTCGGCCGCTGGCCGTGCGCGCCTTCGAGACGGCGGCGCGCCTTTCCAACGCCCTGCTCGCATGGCCCAACCGCATCGTGCCGCCGCCGTTCCGCCTGATGCAGATCGGCTCGGCGTTCTGGCAATCGCGGGTGCTGTACGTGGCGGCGACGCTCGACCTCGCCACCATCCTCGGCGACAGGCGCCTTGCCGTGGCCGATCTGGCGCGCGAGGCGGAAGCGGACCCCGCCGCGTTGCGGCGGCTGTTGCGGATGCTGACGGCCATGGGGGTGTTCGAGGAGACTGCGCCGGACGTCTTCCGCAACAACAGATTGTCCGACCCGTTGCGATCGGACCGTGCGGGAAGCGTGCGGGCCGTCGTCATGATGCACAACGCCCCGGAGATGAGCCGGCCGTGGTTCGATCATCTCGAACAAGGCGTCCGCGCCGGCGCGGTGCCCTTCGAACTGGCCCACGGGCAGGATTTCTATTCCTTCCTCGACGCTCATCCCGAGTTCGACGCGCTGTTCGCCGAGGCGATGGACCAAGTCGAGGCGCTGGCGGGAGACAGCTTCGCCACCGCCTTCGATTGGACGCGGTTCGGCCGCGTCGTCGACGTCGGTGGGTCCCGCGGCGCCAAATCCATGGCCATCCTCAAGCGCCATCCCCACCTGCAGGCCGTAGTCGTGGACCGGGCGCAGACGATCGAGCAGGTCCGGCGCTATTGGGGCGGGCGCCAGGGACCGGAATGCGTGAGCCGCATGCGCTTCGAGGTCGGCGATGTCTTCTCGTCGGTTCCTCCCGCTGTTGACAGCCGGGACGTCTATCTGCTCAGCGCCGTCCTGCATGGCTTCGACGACGAGGATTGCGCCCGGGCGCTACGCACCGTGGTGGCGGCCGCATCCACGGCCGGCGCCACCATCGTCCTGCTGGAAATGGTGATGCCGGATCGCGGCGCCGACCTCACCGCCACGTCCTTCGACATGCAGATGTTCATGGCGACGAAGGGACGCGAGCGAACCCTGGCCGAATGGCGACGGGTCTGTGCCCAGGGAGGCGTCGACCTCGTCGAGGTCGTCGGCCTGCCCTCGTTCGGGAAGATGCTGGTCCTGCGACCGGTGGCGGACGGCTAGGGGCCCGCTGCCTCTCCCCATGGCGGCACCTGGATCGCCGGGTCAAGCCCGGCGATGACGGCAAGGGGGGGTGGCCTTAGGCCACCGCGCCGTGGCAGTGCTTGTACTTCTTGCCCGAGCCGCAGGGGCAGGGGGCGTTGCGCGGGGTCGAGGCCCAGGTGGCGGGGTCGGCGGGGTTGGCCGCCTGCTTGCGCAGGGTGCCGACCTGCTGGGACGCGGCCTCGGCGAAGGCGGGATCCTCGCGGGTCTCGTGCATCTCGCGCGGGGCCCGGTTGAACGCCTCATCCATCTCCTGCTCCGAGGGACCGACGCGCAGCTCGACATGCGACAGCACGGTGGTAACGCGCTCGCGCAGGTCGTGCAGCATCTGTTCGAACAGGTTGAAGGCCTCGCGCTTGTACTCGTTCAGCGGATCGCGCTGGCCATAGGCGCGCAGGCCGATGCCCTGGCGCAGATGGTCGAGTTGGAGCAGGTGCTCCTTCCAGGCCTGGTCGAGGATCTGCAGCAGCAGGCTCTTCTCGACGTGGCGCATGACCTCGGGACCGTAATTGGCGGCCTTTTCCGCCATCTTGCGGTCGGCCGCCTCGGTCACGCGGTGCTTGATCTCCTGGTCGGCGATGCCTTCTTCCTTCGCCCACTCGGCGACCGGCAGATCGAGGTTGAGCACCCGCAGCACTTCCTCGTGCAGGCCGGCGGTGTCCCATTCCTCGGCGTAGGCGCGCTCGGGGATGCAGCGGGCGACCATCTCGTCGATGGCCTCGTGGCGCATGGCGACCACGTCCTCGGCGACGTCGTCGGCCTGCATCAGTTCCTTGCGCTGCTCGTAGATGACCTTGCGCTGGTCGTTCATGACGTCGTCGAACTTGAGCAGGTTCTTGCGGACGTCGAAATTGCGCGCCTCGACCTTCTGCTGCGCCTTCTCCAGGGCCTTGTTGATCCAGGGATGGACGATGGCCTCGCCCTCCTTGAGCCCCAGCTTCTGCAGCATGCCGTCCATGCGCTGCGACCCGAAGATGCGCATCAGGTCGTCTTCCAGCGACAGGAAGAACTTGGAGGCGCCGGGATCGCCCTGGCGGCCGGAGCGGCCGCGCAGCTGGTTGTCGATGCGCCGGCTCTCGTGGCGTTCGGTGCCGACGACATAAAGGCCGCCGGCGGCCAGCACCTTCTCCTTCGCCTCGGCCACCTCGGCCTTGATCGCCTCGATGCGGCGGCTGCGCTCGGCCTCGTCGGTCACCTCGGCCAGCTCGATCCTGACCCGCATATCGACGTTGCCGCCCAGCTGGATGTCGGTGCCGCGGCCGGCCATGTTGGTGGCGATGGTCACCGCGCCGGGACGACCGGCCTGCGCCACGATGGAGGCTTCCTGCTCGTGGTAGCGGGCGTTGAGGACCTGGTGCGGGATCTTCTTCTTCTTGAGCATGTCCGACAGCAGCTCGGACTTCTCGATGGAGGTGGTGCCGACCAGCACCGGCTGCTCGCGGCCGCGCGCCTCTTCGATCAGGGTGACGATGGCGTCGTACTTTTCGCGGGCGGTGCGATAGACCTCGTCGTCATGGTCCTTGCGGCTGACCCCGACATTGGTCGGGATCTCGACGACCTCAAGGTTGTAGATCTCCATGAACTCGCCGGCCTCGGTCATGGCGGTGCCGGTCATGCCCGCCAGCTTCGGATAGAGGCGGAACAGGTTCTGGAAGGTGATCGAGGCCAGCGTCTGGTTCTCGTTCTGGATGGTGACGCTTTCCTTGGCCTCCAGCGCCTGGTGCAGGCCCTCGGAATAGCGGCGGCCTTCCATCATGCGGCCGGTGAACTCGTCGATGATGACGACCTTGTCGTCCTTGACGATGTAGTCGACGTCGCGGGTGAACAGCTTGTGGGCCCGGAGCGCCTGGTTGACGTGGTGGACCAGGCTGACATTGGCGACGTCATAGAGGGTGCCCTTGAGCAGCCCCGCGTCGCGCAGCAACTGCTCGACGTGCTCGACGCCCTGCTCGGTCAGCGTCACCGCGCGGGACTTCTCGTCCTTCTCGAAATCCTCGGCCACCAGCGACGGCATGATGCGGTCGACCAGGCGGTAGAGGTCGGAATTGTCCTCGGTGGGGCCCGAAATGATCAGCGGCGTGCGGGCCTCGTCCACCAGGATCGAGTCCACCTCGTCGACGATGGCGTAGTTGAAGGGCCGGTGGACCATCTCCTCCAGCCGGAACTTCATGTTGTCGCGCAGATAGTCGAAGCCGAGCTCGTTGTTGGTGCCGTAGGTGACGTCGCAGGCGTAGGCCTCGCGCCGCTCGTTGTCGTCCATGCCGTGGACGATCACGCCGACCGACAGGCCGAGGAAGCGGTAGATCTGGCCCATCCACTCAGAATCGCGCGTGGCCAGGTAGTCGTTCACGGTGACCACGTGCACGCCCATGCCGGTCAGGGCATTCAGGTAGACCGGCAGCGTCGCCACCAGCGTCTTGCCTTCGCCGGTCTTCATCTCGCTGATCTTGCCGTGATGCAGGACCATGCCGCCAATCAGCTGCACGTCGAAGGGACGCAGCCCCAGGGTGCGCTTGGAGGCCTCGCGCACGGTGGCGAAGGCCTCGACCATCAGATCGTCGAGGTCGGTGCCCTCGGCCAAGCGGCGGCGGAATTCGTCGGTCTTGCCGCGCAATTCCGCGTCGGTCAGCTTGGCGAAGTCGGGCTCCAGCGCGTTGACCGCGTCGACGTCCTTCTTAAGGCCTTTGATGATGCGGTCGTTCGCGGTTCCGAAGAGCCGCCGGGCGATGGCGCCGAACATGGGGAGTCCTCGACAAAAGCTTTGGAAAAGGCCTTTGCCGGGCCTTTTGCGACGCGCACACAGATAGAGCCCGAAACCACACATGTCAATGTTGGCCGCCGCCCGCGGGCCGGTGCGGGACCGGCGGTCGGGGCGGCTCGCGCGGGAGCGGCGCCCGCCCCGACGGGGGTGGTGTGCGCAACCGGTGGGCGATTGGGCTTGCCGGGTACGTGAAACGTCATGGCGGGGAAGCGCAATCGGTGTCGGCCCCAAGCCTGCTCTTGTGCGGACGTGCCGGTTGTGCTTCAAACCCAGGTGAGCTTGGGCGAGAGACGTGGGTCTGTCGCCGTCCCCGCGAAAGGATTCGACATGACGTTCTGTTTCGCCCGCAAGGGCGCCCTGGCCCTCGGCCTCGCCTTTGGCCTCGCCGCCGTGCCCGCCCTGGCGGCCGACAAGGATCCCGTCGTCGCGACGGTCAACGGGACCGAGATCCGGGCCTCGACCGTGACCGCCTACCAGCGCACCCTGCCGCCCCAGATCGCGGCGCAGGCGCCGTTCGAGGCGCTGCTGGAGGTCGTCATCAACAACCAGCTCGTCTACGAGGCGGCCAAGAAGGACAACGTCCTGGCCGACCCCGAGGTCAAGCAGGCGCTCAAGCAGCAGGAGCAGCAGCTGGCCGTCCAGGCCTACATCATGAAGAAGCGTCGCGCCGAGATCACCGACGCCACCCTGCAGAAGGCCTATGACGAGGCGCTCAAGGACTACAAGCCGGCCGAGGAGGTCCACGCCCGCCACGTGCTGCTGGAGACCGAGGACCAGGCCAAGGCGGTGATCGCCGAGCTGAACAAGGGCGGCGACTTCACCGAGATCGCCAAGGCCAAGTCCAAGGACCCGTCCGCCAAGCAGAACGGCGGCGACCTCGGCTACTTCGCCAAGGACGAGATGGTGCCCCAGTTCGCCGAGGCCGCCTTCGCCATGACCCCCGGCGAGATCTCCAAGACCCCGGTCAAGACCCAGTTCGGCTGGCACGTGATCAAGGTCGAGGACAAGCGCATGAGCACCGCGCCGACCTTCGAGCAGGCCAAGCCGGCGCTCAAGGCCAAGCTGGCCGAGGACGTCGCCGAGAAGGTGGTCACCGACCTGCGCTCCAAGGCCAAGGTCAAGAAGTTCAACGCCGACGGCACCCCCGTCGCCGAAACCAAGAAGAACTGACTCCACGAAGGGCCGCCGACATGACCGCCATTTCTCCGCTCGCCCCCGCCGCCTTCCCCGACATGCCGGTCATCGCCGGCGTGCGACTGGCCGGCTACGAGTGCGGCATCCGTTATGTCGGCCGTCCCGATCTCCTGGTGGTCGAGATGGCGCCGGGCACCCATGCGGCGGGCGTGTTCACCCGTTCGCTGACCTGCTCGGCGCCGGTCGACTGGTGCCGCGCCTCGCTGGCCAAGGGCAAGGGCCGGGTGGTGGTGGTCAATTCGGGCAACGCCAACGCCTTCACCGGTTCGGCCGGCATCGCCTCGGTCGAGCGCACCGCCGCCAAGGCGGCCGAGGTGTTCGGCTGCAAGGCGCACGAGGTCTACATCAGCTCGACCGGCACCATCGGCGTGCCGCTCGACGATTCGAAGATCACCGCCAATCTGGCGGCCGCCCAGAAGCAGCTCAAGGCCGACGGCTGGGCCGAGGCGGCGCGGGCCATCATGACCACCGACACCTTCCCCAAGGGGGCGACCCGCACCGCGGTGATCGAGGGCCGGCAGGTCACCCTCAACGGCATCGCCAAGGGCGCCGGCATGATCGCCCCCGACATGGCGACCATGCTGTCCTACGTCTTCACCGACGCCGACCTGCCGCATGCCGTGCTGCAGGAGCTGCTGACCAAGGGCGTCGACCGCTCCTTCAACTGCATCACCGTCGACAGCGACACCTCGACCTCGGACACGCTGCTGCTGTTCGCCACCGGCCAGGTCAAGCACGCCCGCATCGACGACGCCAAGGACAAGCGCCTGGCCGACTTCAAGGCCAAGCTGTTCGACCTGCTGCTCGATCTCGCCCAGCAGGTGGTCAAGGACGGCGAGGGCGCCACCAAGTTCGTCGAGGTCGCGGTTTCGGGCGCCGCCGGCGCCCGGGCGGCGCGGCGGATCGGGCTCGCCATCGCCAATTCCCCGCTGGTCAAGACCGCCATCGCCGGCGAGGACGCCAACTGGGGCCGCGTGGTCGCCGCCGTCGGCAAGGCCGGCGAGAAGGCCGACCGTGACCGCCTGTCCATTTCGATCGGCGGCGTCGAGGTCGCGAAGAACGGCCAGGTGGTGCCGGGCTATGACGAGGCCCCGGTCGCCGCGCACATGAAGGGCCGCGACATCAAGATCGCGGTCGACGTCGGCGTGGGGCGCGGCAAGGCCACGGTGTGGACCTGCGACCTCACCCACGAGTACATCGACATCAACGGTTCGTATCGCACGTGATGACGGATGAGGTCGGCTGCTGGTCGGTCGGGACGGTTTGGCGCGGCCATCCGCTGCTGACCGCGCGTCTTCGCCTGCGCCCGTTCACCGAGGCCGACGTGCCCGGTCTGGCGCGCCTGCTCGACGACTGGGAGGTGGTGCGGCTGACCGCCAACATCCCCCATCCCTACCGCGAGGAGGATGCCAGGAGCTTCCTGGAGACCATGGCCGCCAAATGCGCCGCCCGCACCGGGGTGGTGCTGGCCATGGAGCGCACCCTCGACCGCCAAGTGATCGGCGCGGTGGGGTTCGGAACCGAGCATGACGGCACGCCCGAGATCGGCTACTGGGTCGGTCGCGAGCATTGGGGCGAGGGCTACGCCACCGAGGCGGTGCGCCGGCTGCTGCGCCACCTGTTCGCCGATCTCGGCTATCCGCGGGCCTGGGCCTCGGCCCATCCCGACAACGCCGCCTCGCGCCGGGTGCTGGAGAAGGCGGGGCTGGCCCGCGCCGGCCACGAGATGGTGGGAATGCCGGCCCGCGGCCAGAGCGTCATCGCCCCCATCTACGCCGTGTCCGCCGACGATTGGAAGGCCGCCCACGCGGCGCGCCCCACCGTGCTGGTGACCGCCGCGGCGCTGATCGATCCCGACAACCGCGTGCTGATGGCCAGCCGCCCGCCCGGCAAGATGATGTCGGGACTGTGGGAGTTTCCCGGGGGCAAGGTCCATGCCGGCGAGACGCCGGAAACCGCGCTGGTGCGCGAGCTGGCCGAGGAGCTGGGCGTCGACGTCCGCGCCAGTTGCCTGGCGCCGATGGGGTTCGCCTCGCACGACTACGACACCTTCCACCTGCTGATGCCGCTTTATGCGGTGCGGCAGTGGCAGGGCAACCCCGAGCCGCGCGAGGGCCAGGGCCTGCGGTGGGTACGTCCCAGCCGCATGACCGATCTGCCCATGCCTCCCGCCGACATTCCGCTGGTGGCGCTGCTGCGCGACTGGTTGTGATCCCCCCTCAGGCCTAATTCGGACGGAGGGTCTCCCGGCCCGCCAAACCGCGTCACCATGTTTGGCAAGGGAACGCCGAACCGTGCCGGGATGGGAGTGATCCGTGCGCCTGAATGCCAAGGAAAAGGAAGCGCTGACGTATCTCGGGACCCACCTGCTCTACGGGGTGGTCGCCGGGCTGACGTTCGGCCTCGCGGCGCTGGCCATCGACCTCGGGCGGCTGCGGACGCTGGCCTTCGAGTCCGGCCATACCGGCCTCGTGCTCGCCGTCTTCTTCTTCGGCCTGTTCGTCACCTTCGGCAGCGTCGGCATGGGCGTCGGGGTGATGAGCCTCGCCTCCGACGACAAGGAAGAGATCGACTGAAGGCCGCGGAATCTTTTTCCGGCGGTCGGCACATTTTGCCCCCCTCACGCGGCCCGACCGCCGGTTCCGCCCGCCGAAACTCCGCGGAATCCTTCGCTTTCTGACCGTCCGTCACCTTTGGCACGGCCCTTGAATGTATCGGAGCGCCATCAGGCTCCATTCAGGGGATCCGAACCATGACGGTGTATTCGATCAACAAGCAGGCTTACGAGCAGGCCAACATGACGCCGGCGTCGGGCGCCAAGAGCGCCGTGTCCGCCGAGGATGCGTTCGCCGCCGCCCTGCAGTCGGCCACCCTGCGATTCGGCGCCGCCTCCGGCGAGGTCAACGCCGGCGCCGCCCTGAAGGAGCATTTCGACCGCCCCGCGCCGGAAGCGCGCGAGACCCGGGCGCCCGAGCGCGACGACCGCGCCGATGCCCGGCCGGCGGCCCGCAATGACGACGGCCGCACCGAGCGCGCGCCGCGCCAGGAAACCAAGCCGTCCGACCGCACCGAGCGGTCCGACGACAAGGTGGAGGCCGAACCGGCCTCCGACACCCGCGACAGCGCCAAGGCCGAGAAACCGGCCGCTCAGGCGAAGAAGGACGCCGGCGCCGACCAGGACCAGGGCGACGCCGCCCAGGCGACCGCGCCGACCGGAACGGTCGCCGCGCCGGCCGAGGCCCAGCCTCAGGTCGCTCCCGTGGTGGTCCAGCCGGCAGCGACGCAGAATGCGGACGCCGCGGCCCAGACCGAGGCGCAGGACCCCTTCGCCTGGCTGGAACAGGACCACGGCACCATGGTCGCCGACCTCGAGGCCAAGATCGAACCCGGGGACACCGGTGACGCGGGCGCCGGCGCCATGGACGATGCATTCCTCGCCCAGGTGAAGGCGGCCGCCTCCGGCCAGGCCAAGAATACCCACCAGATGCAGGGCCGCACCGAACCCGCCACGGACACCGCCCGCCAGCAGGCCGACAACCTCGCCGACCTGCTCGCCGGCACCGGCGCCGCCGTCAAGATCCAGGTCTCCGACACCACCGCCCAGACCGCGGCCCCGGACACCGGCGCCGATGTGGGCGCGCTTGCCGAGCTGCTCAAGGCCCAGGACCTGGCGGCGCAGGACATGCCCGCCGCGGCTATGGGCCGGAACGGAGCGCCGGCCGGCCAGAACGGCCAGGGCGTGACCACCGCCGGCCAGCAAATCGCCCAGAACGGGGCGCTCGACACTGTCCAGGCTGCGGCCGGCAAGGCGGTGGAGGCCAAACCCTTCGTGGCCGCGCTCGCCGCCCAGGTCGAGGCCGGCAACGGCCAGAATGCCCAGGCGCCGACCACCGGCAACCAGGCGGTCGCCGGGCTGAACGGCGTCACCGGCACGCAGGCGGCGCAGAAGGCGACCGCGGCGCAGGCCCCGCAGGCGGCGCGTCAGCCGCACATGCCCGAGCCCAAGCAGGTGATGGACCAGGTCAAGGTCAACATCGACAAGGCGGTCAAGGACGGCCACGACACCATCAAGGTCGAGCTCAAGCCGGTCGATCTCGGCAAGATCGAGATCAAGCTCGAGGTGTCCTCGGACGGCCGCGTCACCGGTCACGTCACCGCCGAGAACAAGGATACCCTGGCGGTGCTCCAGAAGGACGCCCGCGGGCTGGAGAAGGCGCTGCAGGATGCCGGCCTCAAGGCCGACGAGGGCTCGCTCAGCTTCTCGCTGACGGGCGACGGGCAGCAGGCGCAGCAGCAGAACGGGGCCCAGTCCCGCGCCGGCCGCCGCCGCAGTGTGCTGTCGCGCGCCAGCGTCGACGGCGCCGAAGGTGCCGGTGCGATCCAGGCGTCGCGGCCCCGCCTCGGCGGCCGCTCCGGCGTCGACATTCAGGTTTAAGGAGTCGAGCCATGACCACCGCAGCCCTGACCGGCGCCGCCGCCGCCCAGAGCACGTCGAGCACCTCGACCGACAGCAAGTCGGCGATCGGCCGCTCCAAGCTCTCGGAGAACTTCGACACCTTCCTGAACATGCTGACGGTTCAGCTGAAGCACCAGGATCCGCTGTCGCCGATGGACTCGACCCAGTTCACCAACCAGCTGGTCCAGTTCGCCAACGTCGAGCAGCAGATCAACGCCAACTCCAACCTGGAAAAGCTGATCGGCCAGAACACGCTGAACGCCAAGGCCATGGCCATCAGCTACATCGGCCGCACCGTCGAGGCCGACACCGACCAGCTGCCGCTGCAGAACGGCGAGGCGAGCTTCAGCTACACCCTGCCCAAGCAGGCCGCCAATTGTCAGCTGGTCATCAAGGACGCCAGCGGCGCCATCGTCCGCAGCCTGAGCGGCCAGACCACGGCCGGCCGCCACGAGGCGACCTGGGACGGCAAGAACACCGCCGGCGAGCAGCTCGAAGACGGGCGCTACACCCTCGAGGTGGTGGCCACCGCGCCCAACGGCGAGTCGATGGATTTCGCCACCACCGTCTACGGACGGGTCACCGACGTGGCCTCGGATGCCACCGATACCCTAGTGAATCTCAGCGGAGCGGTCGTGAGCCTCAACAAGGTTCTCACCGTCCGGGAAACCGCCGCCGTGCAGTCGGGAAGCTCGACTGGCTCGAGTAACTGACCGGCTGGCTGATAGCGGAAGGAGGATGTCATGAGCTTGTACGGCGCGTTGTTCTCGGGTGTGTCCGGCCTCTCGGCCCAGTCGTCCGCCATGGGCGCGATCTCCGACAACATCTCGAACGTCAACACCACCGGCTACAAGGGATCGAAGGTCAACTTCTCGACCCTGGTGACCAAGCAGGTGTCGCTGACCAACTACTCGCCGGGCGGCGTGCAGTCGCGCCCCCGCCACGGCATCGACGTCCAGGGCCTGCTGCAGGCCACCAACTCGTCGACCGACGTGGCCATCTCGGGCCAGGGCTTCTTCGTGGTCAACGAGGCGGCGCATCCGTCCAACGGCGACATGTTCGCCTACACCCGCGCCGGCTCGTTCAAGGTCGACAAGGAGGGCTTCCTCCAGAACGTGTCGGGCTGGTACATGCAGGGCTGGCCGCTGATGGCTTCCGACCGCAATCCGCAGGCCTCGACCGTCCAGATCGGCAATGACGTCTACATGAAGGCGTACATGAACGATCAGGGCTCGATCTCGTACATCAACGACAACATCGTCAAGGACCTGCGTCCGCTCAACCTCAACGAGGTCGGCGGCACCGCCGCCCAGACCCGCAACCTGCGCCTCGGCGCCAACCTGCCCAACGCCGCCGAGGTGGGCTTCAGCGGCAAGATCCCGCTGACGATCTACGACTCGCTGGGCGGCGACGCCGATATCCAGCTCAACTGGACCAAGACCGCCCAGAGCCGCTGGGACCTGGAGACGCTGCCGCCCATGGCGGCCAAGTCGCTGGTCCTCAAGGACTCCACCGGCCAGATCTATTCGGCCACCGGCCGCCTCGATTTCGCCGCCACCCCCAAGATCGGCGGCGCCATCAACTTCAACATGGGCGGCACCACCTGGACCATCAACAACAAGGGTGGTCAGGGCGGCCAGGTCGGCAACAACATGTACGTCAACCCGACCTCGAGCAGCAATTACGTCGGCGACTTGGCAACCGCCGTCAACACCGCCATGAAGATCCGCTACGAGGGCGTGCAGCGGACCATGACGCCGACCTCGGGCACGTCCTCCACCATGGCGCAGGGATCGAAGCTCACCATCACCACGGCGCTCGGCGTCGAGGTTCCCATCGACCTGTCCGGCGCCGACCCGTTCGGCGGCAATCCCACCGACGCCGCAGCCCTGATCAACGCCCAGACCGCCACCACCGGCATCACCGCGACCGTCATCGGCCCGCCGAACCAGCTTGAGCTCACCAATGGCAACGCCACCCCGGTCACTATCCAGGGCACCGGCGACGCGTGGGGCTTCACCGGCTCGATCCTGGGCAACACCGATCCCCTCTATGCCCCGGTCGACAGCGCCGTCGGCGCGTTCGACACCTATACGGGTGCGCTGGGCAGCGGCACGTCCACGCTGATCTTCGACTCGACCACCCCCGCGACCTCCATCGACGTCAGCGGCATGACGCTGGCCGGGGCGGTCGCCGAGATCAACCTGCACACCTCGGCCACCGGCATCCGCGCCTTCCAGAACGGCGGGCAGATCGCGCTTTACAGCGAGAAGGCGCAGACCGTCAACGTGCTCGCCACCGGCGACATGGACCAGGGCGGCATCGGCTTCAACGCCACGCAGATCGTCGGCCAGGGCCGCACCTACTGCGAGGCGCTCGCCGGCACCAATTCGCTGGTGTTCCGCCAGTTCGACTCCGCGGTCAGCGGCGGCATCACCGTCTCCGGCCTCAACTCCATCGACCTGACCAACGGCGACCCGGCCACCTACCAGGGCCGCGACATCAACACCGCCACCCTTCCCAACAATTCGGACGGGTTCACGCTCAATCCCATCGCCTCGTCCTTGGCGACCGCCGACGCCATCGAATTCGACGGCAACGGCAATCCCGAGAAGATCAACGTCTCGACGATGGAGATCGACTGGGCCAACGGCGCCACCGACATGACCCAGGCCGACACCAACATCGGCCTGTTCTTCGGCAACATCGGCCTCAACGATGGCGTCACCCAGTCGAGCGGCACCGACCTCAAGGTCGAGACCAAGTGGTCGAGCCAGGACGGTGCCAAGTTCGGCAACTTCGCCGGCGTCTCGATCGGCTCCGACGGCATCGTCACCGCCCTGTTCGACAACGGCGTCACCAAGCCGGTGTTCCAGATCCCGGTGGCCACCTTCGTCAACCCCAACGGCATGGAAAGCCTGACCGGCAACGTCTTCATCTCGACCGACAACTCGGGCGACCCGACGCTGCGCAGCCCCGGCGACGCCGGCGCCGGCCAGGTCAACGCCGCCTCGCTCGAAGCCTCGACCGTCGACATCGGCGAGGAGTTCACCACCATGATCGTGACCCAGCGCGCCTACTCGGCGGCGGCCAAGATCATCACCACCTCG
Organism: Solirubrobacterales bacterium; assembly: GCA_050260775.1. GTDB lineage: Bacteria > Pseudomonadota > Alphaproteobacteria > Rhodospirillales > Magnetospirillaceae > CALABS01. Next base: position 44,330 of record JBLNCP010000059.1, read on the forward strand.
GACGAGATGCTCGACGAGCTGGTCCGCATCAAGCGGTAAGAGTTTTCCTTCGCGCTGACTTGAGGACCGGAAGCACCCGCTTCCGGTCCTTCTTTTTTTCCTCCCCCGGCCGGGCCGAGGGAGGGGGTACGATCACGCTGTGTCCATCGCGCCACACCCGGCAAATCTTGCCGGGGTGTTAACCAACCTTCAATCTAATGGGCAATAGGGTTGCATCGGGTGGACGAGCGACTTCGGCCGCCCATGGGATCCGTCCGGCTCGGGGTTGGAAGCAACGTGAACGCATTCCTGCAGATGATGCGCGGCCTGGGGCCGATGCGGCTGGCCGCGATCGCCGGTGTCGGCGTGTCGATCCTCGGCTTCTTCATCTACCTGATGAGCCGGGTGGCGACGCCGCAGATGGAGCTGCTCTACGGCGACCTCGACCTCGCCGATTCCAAGACCATCGTCGACAAGCTGGCCTCCGAGAAGGTTCCCTACGAGATCCGCAAGGACGGCGCCGAGATCTGGGTCCCCAAGGACCGCAAGATGGACCTGCGCGTCAAGATGGCCGAGCAGGCGATGCCGTCCAACGGCCGCGTCGCCGGCTACGAACTGTTCGACAAGCAGGACGCGCTGGGCTCCACCAGCTTCCAGCAGAACATCAACTATGTGCGCGCGCTGGAAGGCGAGCTGTCGCGCACCATCCGCTCCATCGACAAGGTCAAGGGCGCCCGTGTCCATCTGGTGCTGCCCAAGCGCGAGGCGTTCTCGCGCGAGGCCAACGACCCCTCGGCCTCGGTCATCCTCAAGATGCAGGGCAACGCGCGGCTCGAGCGCAGCCAAGTGCTGGCGATCCAGCACCTGATCGCCGCCGCCGTGCCCAAGATGAAGCCCTCGCGCATCTCCATCGTCGACGATCGCGGCACCCTGCTGGCCAAGGGCTTCGACAACGACCGCGAGGTGGCGGCCCAGACCGCCGAGGAACTGCGGCTCAACACCGAGAACCGCATGGCGCGCACCGTCGAGGAGCTTCTGGAGAAGTCCCTCGGCCCGGGCCGCGTGCGCGTCGAGGTCTCGCTCGAGATGGACCTGTCGCGCGCCGTCACCACCGAGGAGACCTACGACCCCGAAAGCCGCGTGGTGCGCAGCCAGGTCACCGTCAACGAGGACGAGAAGTCCTCCGAGGGCGAGCAGAGCGCGGTGTCGGTCACCCAGAACCTGCCCGACCCCAACGCCTCCTCCTCCGGCAACCGGTCGTCGTCCTCGTCCAACAAGTCGCAGGAAACGGTCAACTACGAGATCTCGAAGAAGACCAAGAACGTCGTGCGCGAGATGGGCGAGATCAAGAAGATCTCGGCCGCGGTGCTGGTCGACGTCATCCGCGAGCGCGGCGCCGACGGCAAGTTCATCCAGCGCGACCGCACGCCCGAGGAGCTGGCGCAGATCGAGATGCTGGTGAAGTCGGCGGTCGGCTTCACCAAGGACCGCGACGACCAGGTGAAGGTCGCGCAGATGTCCTTCTACAAGGGCGACGAGATCGCGGAAGAGACCCCGCCCGGCGAATTCATCATGGGCATTCCGCGCGAGTTCATCGAGAAGGTGGCCTCGAACCTCGGCCTGTCCATCGTCGCCATCCTGTTCCTGCTGCTGGTGCTGCGCCCGCTCATCAGCCGCGCCATCGAGAGCATGCAGGGCCAGGTCGGCCCCGACGGCCGCCGCCTGCTGACCGGCGAGCCCGGCGTGCCGCAGCTGGCCGGCCCCGGCGCCGCGCCACTGCCCGCCCCGGCCCTTGGCGGCGAGGAGGAGGTCATCGCCGACGAACTGATCGACATCGACAAGGTCGAGGGCCGCGTCAAGGCGTCGTCGATCCGCAAGATCGGCGAGATCGTCGACAAGCACCCCGAGGAAGCCCTGTCCATCGTCCGCAGCTGGCTGTACCAGGAAAGCTAACGAGCCATGGCCCGCGTCAAGGAAGACTACCGCAGCCTCACCGGCCCTCAGAAGGCGGCCATGCTGATGCTCTCGCTGGGCGAGGAGCACTCGGCCAAGCTGTTCTCCATGATGGGCGACGACGAGATCAAGGAACTGTCCCAGATCATGGCCAATCTGGGCACGGTGTCCTCGAACCTGGTCGAGCGCCTGTTCGTCGAGTTCGCCGACCAGATCTCGTCCACCGGCTCGCTGGTCGGCTCGCACGAGAGCACCGAGCGCCTGCTCTTGAAGGCCCTCAACAAGGACCGCGTCACCGCGATCATGGAGGAAATCCGTGGTCCGGCCGGCCGCACCATGTGGGACAAGCTCGGTAACGTGAACGAGCAGGTGCTGGCCAACTACCTGAAGAACGAGTACCCGCAGACCGTCGCGGTGGTGCTGTCGAAGATCAAGCCCGACCACGCCGCCCGCGTGCTGTCGATCCTGCCCGAGAACTTCGCCATGGAAGTCATCATGCGCATGCTGCGCATGGAGGCGGTGCAGAAGGAGGTTTTGGACGGCGTGGAAAAGACCCTGCGCACCGAATTCATGAGCAACCTGGCGCGCACCCAGCGCCGCGACGCCCACGAGCTCATGGCCGACATCTTCAATAACCTCGACCGCAACGCCGAGAACCGCTTCATGTCGGCCCTGGAGGAGCGCAACCGCGAATCCGCCGAGCGCATCAAGCAGCTCATGTTCACCTTCGAGGACCTCGGCCGCATCGACGCCGCCGGCATCCAGACCCTGCTGCGCCAGGTGGAGAAGGACAAGCTGGGCTTGGCCCTCAAGGGCGCCTCCGACACCATCAAGGACCTGTTCTTCAAGAACATGTCCGAGCGCGCCGGCAAGATGCTGCGCGAGGACATGGAGGCCCTGGGTCCGGTGCGACTCAGGGACGTCGACCAGGCGCAGGCGGCCATCGTCGCCATCGCCAAGGAACTGGCCGCCTCGGGCCAGATCGTCATCTCCGAGGGCCGCGAGGAAGACGAGCTGGTGTATTGATCATGGCGACCCGCCTGCAGAAGTTCATGTTCGACCTCGACTTCGACCACCCGGAGGGGCGCCCGGTCGAGGCCGAGCTGTCCACCGCCCCGGTCGAGTCCGAGCCGGAGCCCGACCTGCCGCCGCCGCCCATGTTCACCGAGGAGGAGCTCGGCATCGCCCGCGACGCCGCCTTCGAGGAGGGGCGCCAGGCGGGGCTGGCCGAAGCCGCCGAGATGACCGAGCGCATGGTCGCCCAGGCGCTGACCACGCTGACCGGCCAGATTTCGTCGATCTTCCAGCGCCAGGACGAGGCCAATGACGCCAACGCCCGCAATGCCGCTCGAGTGGCGCTGGCCGTCATCCGCAAGGTGCTGCCGGCAGCCTGCGAGAAGCACGCATTCGACGAGGTGGCGCGCGTGGTCGAGGAGGTGGTCGGCCATATCCTCGACGAACCCCGCATCATCGTGCGATTGGCTGCCGACCTGGTGGAGCCGGTCCGCGAGCGCCTTGAGGCGGTGGCGGACGCCCATGGCTTCGAAGGCCGCGTGGTGGTGCAGGCCGACCCGCGGCTCGGCCCCGGCGATTGCCGGGTGGAATGGACCGACGGCGGCGCCGAACGCGACCAGGCCCGTCTGATGCAGGAAATCGAGGCCACCGTGGAACGCGCCCTGGCTCCGCCCGAGCGTGCCGCCACCCCCGCCGCCGTTGAATGAAAGTGTCGCCCGGCCGCGCCGGGTTGGGAGGTAACAGATGTCCGACTTCGAACTGAACGACTTCAAGGGCGAGGACGAAGGCCACCACGACGAGGTGCCGGACGCGCCGCGATCGGCGCGCGACCTCGAGGCGGTCTACGACATCCCGGTGCAGGTCTCGGCGGTGCTCGGCAAGGCGACGATGCAGGTCAACCAACTGCTCAAGCTGGGCCGCGGCGCCGTGGTCGAGCTGGACCGCAAGGTCGGCGAGGCCATCGACATCTACGTCAACAACCGCCTGGTCGCCCGCGGCGAAGTCGTGGTGGTGGAAGACCGCCTGGGCGTGACCATGACCGAAATCATCAAGACCGACCGTAGCTAGGCAGGGTGGGCGCTATGCGGCTTCTCATCATCGGCACCCTCGACGGCCAGATCGGCGCGGCCAGCCAGATCGCCATGGCGCGCGGCGCCAAGGTCAGCATCGCCGAGGACATCGAGCAGGGGCTCGACGTGTTGCGCAACCAGGGCGCCGACCTGGTGATGGTCGACGTCAAGCGCGACGTGAAGACCCTGATGGACGCGCTGGAGACCGAGCGGATCACCGTGCCGGTGATCGCCTGCGGCATCGCCTCCGACGCCTCGGCGGCGGTGCGCGCCATCAAGGCCGGTGCCAAGGAATACCTGCCGCTGCCGCCCGATGCCGAACTGATCGCCGCGGTGCTGTCGGCGGTCACCCAGGAAAGCCACTCGATCCTGTTCAAGGATCCGCGCATGGCCCAGACCATGAAGCTGGCCGAGCAGGTGGCGGCCAGCGAGGCCTCGATCCTGATCACCGGCGAATCGGGCACCGGCAAGGAGCTGATGGCCCGCTTCATGCACAACAAGAGCCGCCGCGCCGCCAACCGCTTCGTGGCCGTCAACTGCGCCGCCATCCCGGAGAACCTGCTGGAATCCGAGCTGTTCGGCCACGAGAAGGGCGCCTTCACCGGCGCCGTGGCGCGGCGCATCGGCAAGTTCGAGGAAGCCGGCGGCGGCACCCTGCTGCTCGACGAAATCTCCGAGATGGACGTGCGCCTGCAGGCCAAGCTGCTGCGCGCCATCCAGGAGAGGGAGATCGACCGGGTCGGCGGCAACCAGCCGGTCAAGATCGACGTCCGCATCATCGCCACCTCCAACCGCAACATGGAGGAGGAGGTCCGCAAGGGCACCTTCCGCGAAGACCTCTATTACCGTCTCAACGTGGTGAACCTGGCGTTGCCGAGCCTGCGCGAGCGTCCGCTCGACATCGCCATGCTGGCCGATCACTTCGTCAGGAAGTACGCCGAGGTCAACGCCGTGCCGGCGCGTCCGCTGTCGGCCGAGGCGCGCCAGATGCTGGTGCGCCATTCCTGGCGCGGCAACGTGCGCGAGCTCGAGAACACCATGCACCGCGCGGTGCTGCTCGCCACCGGCGCCGAGATCGGCCCCGAGGCCATCATCCTGTCGGGCGGCCCGCTGGGCGGCCAGCAGGATCCGGTGGTGGCCCAGGCCACCTCGGCCGCCGCCTCGGTAATCTCGGGGGCCAAGGGCGCGCTGGTCGGCAAGACGGTGGCCGAGGTCGAGCGCGACCTCATCATCGACACGCTGCAGCATTGCCTGGGCAACCGCACCCACGCGGCCAACATCCTCGGCATCTCGATCCGGACCCTGCGCAACAAGCTCAAGCAGTATTCGGAAGAAGGCGTGCCGGTCCCGCCGCCCTCGGGCGGCGGCGAGGAGCGCGCCGCGTTCTGACGGACGCGGCGATCGGCATCTAGGGGCGGCGGACGGCGCACATGGCGGACGGTTTCCAGGCAACGGCGGCGGCGGGCGCGGCACGCGACATCTGGTCGCGGTTTGCCGTCGCGGCGCGGCGCGGCGACGTGATCCTGGCGCTCGGCATCGTCGCGGTGCTGATGGTGCTGATCCTGCCCATGCCGCCCTGGCTGCTGGACATGGGCCTGGCCCTGTCGATCACCTTCGCGGTGCTGGTGCTGATGGTCTCGATCTTCATCGAGAAGCCGCTGCAATTCAGCTCGTTCCCCACCGTCATCCTGCTCGCCACCATGATCCGGCTGGCGCTCAACCTGGCCTCGACCCGACTGATCCTCGGGCACGGCCACGAGGGCGTTCACGGCGCCGGCGAAGTCATCGCCGCCTTCGCCAGCTTCATCATGGGCGACAGCTTCGTGATCGGCATCATCGTGTTCGCGATCCTGGTGATCGTGAACTTCGTGGTCATCACCAAGGGCTCCACCCGTATCGCCGAAGTGGCCGCCCGCTTCACCTTGGACGGCCTGCCCGGCAAGCAGATGGCCATCGACGCCGACCTGTCGTCGGGCCTGATCGACGAGGACACCGCCAAGAAGCGCCGCGCCGAGCTGGAGCTGGAATCGAAGTTCTTCGGCGCCATGGACGGTGCCTCGAAGTTCGTGCGCGGCGACGCGGTGGCCGGCCTGATGATCACCGCCATCAATGTGATCGGCGGCATGGTCATCGGCATGGTCCAGAACAATCTGACGTTCTGGAAGGCGGCCGACTTCTACACCAAGCTGACCGTCGGCGACGGCCTGGTCACCCAGGTCCCGGCGCTGCTGGTGTCGCTGGCCGCCGGCATCCTGGTCACCAAGGCGGGCGTCGACGAGGCGGTCGACCGTGCGCTGTCCAACCAGCTGGGCGGCTATCCGCGTGCGGTGGGCACCGCCGGCGCCCTGGTCGGCATGATGGCGCTGGTGCCGTCGATCCCGTTCCTGCCGTTCTTCCTGCTGGGCGGCGGCATGGGCGTGGCGGCGTTCCTGCTCGACAAGGGCCAGCGCGTCAAGGCCGAGCGCGAGGCGCTGGAGGCGGTCGAGAAGGCCAAGCAGGAAGCGCCGGTGGCCGAGGAACCGATCTCGACCGCGCTCAAGATCGACATGGTGCGCCTGGAGCTCGGCTACGGCCTGCTGCAGATGATCAACAACCCCAAGGGCGTGAAGCTCACCGACCAGATCAAGTCGCTGCGCCGGGCGCTCGCCTCCGACATGGGCTTCGTCATGCCCAGCGTGCGCATCCAGGACAACATGCAGCTGCCGGCCAACACCTACGTGGTGTTCATCAAGGAGGTGGAATCCGGCCGCGGCGACCTGCGTCCCAACATGTTGCTGATCATGGATCCGCGCGGCGAGGACATCACCCTTCCCGGCGAGAAGACCAAGGAACCGACCTTCGGCCTGCCGGCCATGTGGGTCGATCCCACCAACCGCGAGGAGGCGTTGTTCCGCGGCTATACCGTGGTCGACCCGCCGACTGTGGTCACCACCCACCTGACCGAGGTGATCCGCGACAACATGTCCGAGCTGCTGTCGCACGCCGAGACCCAGAAGCTGCTGGACGAGCTCGACAAGGAACAGCAGAAGCTGGTGGCCGAGCTGATCCCGTCGCAGATCACCATCGGCGGCCTGCAGCGGGTGTTGCAGAACCTGCTGGGCGAGCGCATCTCGATCCGCGACCTACCCACCATCCTCGAGGGCATCGCCGAGGCCTGCGGCCACACCCGCAACGTCGCCATGATCACCGAGCACGTCCGCGCCCGGCTGGCGCGCCAGATCTCGGACATCAACACCGGGCCGCAGGGCTTCATCCCGCTGGTCACCCTGTCGCCGGAATGGGAGCAGGCCTTCGCGGAATCGCTGGTCGGCCAGGGCGAGGAGAAGCAGCTGTCCATGTCGCCCTCGACGCTGCAGGACTTCATCACCCGGGTGCGCCAGACCTTCGAGCGCTTCGCCATGCAGGGCGAGACGCCGGTCCTGCTGACCAGCCCCATGGTGCGCCCCTACGTGCGCTCGATCATCGAGCGCTTCCGCCCGGTCACCGTGGTGATGAGCCAGTCGGAAATCCATCCCAAGGCCAAGATCAAGACGCTGGGGCAGATCTGATGAAGAGTCGGCACACCAACGCCCCCCTCGTGTCATCCCGACGACCAACGGGAGGAGGGATCTCGTCCGGTGGCCGTCGTGCCAGGTGTCAGGCGTACGCGGTCCCTCGCTTTGCTGGGGATGACGATCGATGCGCCTGAAATCCTTCACCGCGCCGACCATGGCGGAAGCGATGGAGATGGTGCGCTCCGAGCTCGGCGACGACGCCATCATCGTTTCGACCCAGCGGGCCGCCGGCACCAAGGGCGTGCGCATCACCGCCGCGCTGGAACCGGCCGACGCCGACCTCGCCATCGCCGAGATGCTGGAGGAGAGCGTCGATTCGTCGGCCGCCGAGGCGGTGCGGCAGGCGCTCGCCGACCATGGCGTGCCGCAGAAACTGGCCGACCGGCTGGTCAACGCCGCGCGCACCAGCGAGATCGGCGACCCGACGCTCGCCTGCGCCGCCGCGCTGGAGGCCGGCTTCGCCTTCGCCCACCTGCCCGAGCATTCCGCCCCGCGCCCCTTCATGCTGGTCGGCCCGCCGGGCTCGGGCAAGTCGATCGCCGTGGCCAAGCTGGCGGCGCGCAGCGTGCTCAAGCAGCGCCACGTGGCGGTGATGACCTGCGACAACATTCGCGCCGGCGCGGTCGAGCAGCTGGCCGCCTTCACCCGCATCCTCGAGATCGACCTCATCCGGGCCCGCGGTCCGGAAAGCCTGCGAAAGGCGGTGGAGGGCGCGGCCGGCATGTTCGATCTGGTGCTGATCGACAGCCCCGGCCTCAATCCGTTCAAGCAATCGGATCTCGACTACCTGCAGGCCCTGATCGAGGCCGCCGACGTGGAGCCGATCCTGGTGATGGCCGCCGGTGGTGACCCCGCCGAGGCGGCCGAGATGGCGGAAGCCTTCGGCGGCATCGGCGCCACCCGCCTGTTCGCCTCGCGCCTCGACACCACCCGGCGCCTGGGCGCCGTGCTGGCCGCCGCCGACGGCGGCCAGATGGCGCTGTGCGACGTCTCGGCCAGCCCGCATGTGGCAAGCGGTATCTCCCCCATTTCGGCGATTTCGCTGGCGCGCCTGATCGTGCCGCAGGCGCCCGAACCCCAACCCGACGAAACCTTCTGGACCGACGAGGCTCACGCATGACGACCGACGCACCCCAGCTCGCGCCCCGCCCCACCCAACGGGCCAAGGGCCGCAACGTCGTCGCCGTCGCCTCGGGCAAGGGCGGCGTCGGCAAGACGTGGTTCGCCATCACCCTGTCCAACGCCCTCGCCAAGGCCGGCAAGCGCGTGCTGCTGTTCGACGGCGACCTGGGGCTGGCCAACGTCGATATCCAGCTGGGCCTGATGCCCAAGACCGACCTCGGCAGCGTGGTGGCCGGCCGGCTCACCCTCAACCAGGCCGTGGTGCAGTTCCCCGAAGGCGGCTTCGACATCATCGCCGGGCGGTCGGGCTCGGGCACGCTGGCCAACATCCCGCTGTCGCGCCTGCAGATGCTGGGCGAGGATTTGGTGGTGCTGGCCAACAACTACGACCGCGTCGTGGTCGACCTGGGCGCCGGCGTCGAGAAGACCACCCGCAACTTCGCGCAGCAGGCCGGCACCATCCTGGTGGTGACCACCGACGAGCCGACCTCGCTGACCGACGCTTATGCCTTCATCAAGGTGACGCACATGGAGCGTCCGGGCACCGACATGCGCATCGTCGTCAACATGGCCAATTCGACCCGCGAGGGCGAGCGCATCTACAACACCCTGCTCAAGGCTTGCGAAGGCTTCCTCAAGATCAGCCCGCCGCTGGCCGGCGTCATCCGGCGCGACCTCAAGGTGCGCGAGGCCATCCGCAACCAGACCCCCATCCTGGTGCGCTCGCCCAATTCCGAGGCCGCCGCCGACGTCGAGGCCATCGTCGACCGCCTGATCCGGGCCGCCAAGTAGGCGGGGGCCCACCCCCATGGCCGGCCCCATCCTCCCGGCGCCGCCGCCGCTGCCGCAGGGAAGCGCGGCGCAAGGGGCGGCGGTCGCCGTGCAGGTGGTAGGCGAGGCGCTGGCCAATCTGGAGGCGATGCAGCCGGGCGACACCCTGACGGTGGTCACCCAGGCCCGAGCCCTCAAGGGCCTGGTCGAGGTCATGGCCGAGGGGTCCGACGGTACCGCCTTCACCCTCAAGCTGCCGCCCGATATGGCCACCCTGCCGGCCGGCGCCCGGCTGGTGCTGCAGATGGTGAGCCAGGGCCGCGACGCCGTGCTCCGCATGGTTGCGCTCAACAATCGGCCGTTGGCCCCGGGGCCCTTGCCGGCCGGGGCGCCCACCGCAGGCGCCGGCCCTCTCCAGGGCCAACCCGCAATCCCCACGGCCATGGCCGGTATGCCCGGGCTCCCCAGCGCCGGGGCCGCTCCGACCGGGATCCTGGCCACAATCCTCCGCCCGGCCCCGGCCGGGATCACCCCGCCGGGCATGGCCCTTCCCGCCGGATTGCCGCCCGGGACCCAGGTCACGGTGCGCATCGCCGGGATCGTGCTTCCCAGCCAAGAGCCGTCCAACCCAATCCAGTCTCCGGCGGTTCCGACCGGACAGCCGCCGGCGAGCGTGCCGCAGGGCGGGCAGGTCCCGGCGACGCCGGGTACGCCGCACCCGCCAGGGGCGCCGGCTGCCGGTCCGGTCCCTGTCCCCGTGTCGGTCCCCCAGGCGGCTTCCAGCCCGGTCCCGTCACTGCTCACCGGCAGGGTGACCGCCCATCCGCCCGGTGGCCAGGCGGTGGTGCAGACGCCGGCCGGCACCCTGCTGGTGCCGACGCCGATTCCCCTGCCGCCCGGCACCCGCGTCGACCTCGAGGTGGTCGGTCCGCCCCAGCCGCCGGCGATGGCGGCCGCGCCCGAGGCGCCATCCCAGGGCTTGGGGGGCGGGGAGGGCTGGCCGGCGATGACCGAGGCCGCCGACACGCTGGCCGGGTCCGATCAGCCCAAGCTGGCGGCCCAGTTGCTGCATACCTTGCCGCAGGCGAACACCCGCCTAGCCGCCGCTTTGTCGGTTTTTGCCGGCGCCATCCGCAATGGCGACACCCGTGCCGTTCTTGCCGAAGCCGTCGTCAAGGGACTGGAGAAGGCCGGACGGCGCGACCTGGCCGATCGCCTGAGGGGCGACGTCGAATCCCTGGCCGCCGACGCCCAGCGGCCGCTGGCCGGGGGCGAGTGGCGCGGCTTCACCTTGCCATTCCTCAACGGCGGCGCCATCGAGGCCATCCGCCTGTTCGTGCGCCAGGCCGGCGACGAGGGCGGCCGCCGCTCGCGTGGGGGCGGGGGCGATGACCAGCGCTTCATCCTGGAAGTGACGATGTCCCGCCTCGGACGGGTCCAACTGGACGGCCTGGTCCAGCGCGCCGACAAGCAGTTCGACCTCATCGTGCGCACCGAGGTGGCGCTGGAGGCGGACATGCGGCGCGACATCATCGCCATCTTCTCGGAGAACGGCGAGGTCTGCGGCATCAAGGGCAGCGTCACCTTCCAGGCCGGCGGGCGCTTCATCGACCTGCCGCCCGACCCGCCGGCGCCCACCGCCCTGATGGCGTGACTACCTCCTTCGTCGGCCCGGCATGGGGCTTGCTTGACGGTAGCGGCGATGTACCAAAATAGTTGGCCATGACCACCACCGTTTCGCAGGACCCCAAGGGCTATTACGCGTTGCTCGGCCTGGCGCCCGGGGCGGATGTCGCCGCCGTCAAGGCGGCCTACCGCGCGCGGGTGAAGTCCGTCCATCCTGACCGGGCCGGGAACGCGGCAACCGAGGAATTCCAACGGCTTGTCGAGGCCTACAACACCCTGCGCGACGTGGTGCGGCGGGCGGAATACGATGCCGGCCGACCCCGGGGCATCGCCGAGGACGACCTCTCCCAGCCGGCCATTCCACTGGCCTGCAGTTGCTGCGGCAAGGTCACGGCCCAGCCCCGCTACATCGTCTTCCACCGGGTAAAAAGTTACCTGTTGTGGGCGCGCCGGCAACGCGACGAGGGCATTTTTTGCCGGGAATGCGCCGAGGTCGCGGCGGCCCGCGCCTCCAGCGCCACCTGGGCCTGGGGATGGTGGTCGCCGCCCGGCCTGCTGCTGACCCCCGTCGCCCTGGTGCGCAACCTGTTCGGGGGGACTTTCCCCAAGCGCGACAACGCCCGTCTGCTCCTGCGCCAAGCCCGGGCCTTCGTGGAACGCGGCGATGTCGACATCGCCCGCTCCCTGGCCAACCAGGCTTCACGCTTCGCCCGCGAGCCGGCCCATCGCCGCCGCATCGCCGAATTGCGCGATCTCACCCGTGACGCCGGGCGCAGCCTCAAGAACCGCTGGCGCCTGGGCGGCGGCAGCTTCTGGGCCCAGCTGGCGCCGCTGTTGGCCTTGCCGGCGGTGCTCGGGATGTTCGCCCTGATCTGGACCAAGCCGTGGAACCAGCCGGTGTCGGCCGGGGCCGCCGGGATCGTGGTGGCGCCGGCCGCGGTCGGCGAGATCCGCCACGTGGCGGTGGGCGAGCTCAAGGTGCGCCAGGATCCGGCCGAGAACGCCCCCGTCATCAGCCTGCTCGACCGCTTCACCGCCGTCACCGTCATGGAGGCGCCGGTCGACCGTCAGTGGACGCAGGTGCGCACGCCGTCGGGCCTGGTGGGCTGGGTGCCGTCGCGGGCGCTCTATGGCGGTGCCGGCGGGCGCATGAAGACGGAGTGGTGCGCCGAGAACCGCGGCGCCGTGCCCGAGGCCGGCGATGCGCTGTCGCGCCGCGCCAACGGCGACAACCGCCTGTTCATCCACAACGACGGCCGCTTTGACGCGGTGGTCAAGCTGAAGACCCCCAGCGGCGCCACCGTGGTGTCGTACTACGTTCCCGCCACCTACCATATCTCGGTCGGCGGCATTCCCGGCGGCACCTTCCTGATCGAATTCGCCACCGGGACCAACTGGTCGCGCGCCTGCGGCCTGTTCACCGAGGACATGAATGCGGCGCGCCTGCCGTTCTCGCTCACCTTCCACCACCTCTCGGCGGCGCGCGCCCGCACCGTCAACGGCCTGCCCGAAATCTCCCTGGTCGCCGCTCCCGGCGACGCCAAGCAGCCCCAGCCGATCGACGTGGACCGCTTCCTGGCCGACGAGTAGCCCGCCCGGGGCCTTGCAGGCATCCGCCCACGGGTCTATCATTTCGACATCAGGCGAAATGATAGACGGGTTCCATGATCGAGATCTTCGAGACCGTCGCCAAGGCGGCGGCCGACCCCAGCCGGATCCGCATCCTCAAGTTGCTGGAAGCGGGTGAGCTGTGCGTGTGCCAACTGACCGCCGCGCTGGACTTGGCGCCGGCGACGGTGTCCAAGCACCTGGCCGCCTTGAAGGCGGCCGGTCTGGTGCAGCAGCGCCGTGACGGCAAGTGGGTGTATTACCGGCTGGCCGAGCGCGCGTTCAACCCCTATGCCCTATCCTTCCTCGCGCTGGTGCGCTCGGCGCTGGCCGACGATCCGACGGTGGCCGAGGACCGGCGTCTGCTCACCCAGGTCAGCGAGGTGCCGCTGCAGGTGGTCTGCGACCAGGGCCGCGCGGCGCTTGTTGCTGGTGCGCAGCCATGACCGCCCGCCCCATCACCGTGCTGGTGCTGTGCACCGGCAATTCCGCCCGCAGCGTGCTGGCCGAATGCCTGATCAATGATTTGGGCGGCGGTCGGTGGCGGGCCTTCAGCGCCGGCAGCCATCCCACCGGCCGCGTCAATCCGCTGTCGCTCGAGGTGCTGGCCGAGAAAGGCCATCGGGTCGACGGGCTGCGCTCGAAGTCGTGGGACGAGTTCGCCCGCCCGGGGGCGCCCGAGATGGATCTGGTCGTCACCGTCTGCGACAACGCCGCCGGCGAGGTCTGTCCGGTGTGGCCCGGCCATCCGGCTCGGGCCCACATCGGCTTTCCCGACCCCGCCGCCGCCGAGGGCACCCACGAACAGCGCCTCGCCGTCTTCCGGGAGGTCTACGGCATGATCGAGGCCAAGGTGCGCCGGCTGATCGAACTGGGCCCGGACCGGGCGAAGGAGGTCTGATGTCGGCGCAATGCCAGGTGGCCGCCAAGGCGGCGGTCAGGACCCCCATGGGCCTGTTCGAGCGCTACCTCACCCTGTGGGTCGGGCTGTGCATCGTCGCCGGTGTGGTGCTCGGCCATCTGTTGCCGGCGCCGTTCCAGGCGATCGGACGGTGGGAGGTCGCGCAGGTCAACCTGCCGGTGGCGGCGCTGGTCTGGCTGATGATCATTCCCATGCTGCTCAAGATCGATTTCGGCGCCCTGCATCAGGTCCGGCAGCACTGGAAGGGCATCGCCGTCACCCTGTTCATCAATTGGGCGGTCAAGCCGTTCTCGATGGCCCTGCTGGGGTGGGTGTTCGTCGCCACCCTGTTTCGCCCCTGGCTGCCGGCCGACCAGATCGACGGCTACATCGCCGGGCTGATCCTGCTGGCGGCGGCCCCCTGCACGGCCATGGTGTTCGTGTGGTCGAACCTTTCCGACGGCGAACCCCACTTCACCCTGTCGCAGGTGGCGCTCAACGACGTGATCATGGTGTTCGCCTTCGCCCCCATCGTCGGCCTGCTGCTGGGGCTCTCCTCCATCACGGTGCCATGGCAGACGCTGTTCTTGTCGGTGGTGCTCTACATCGTGGTGCCGGTGGTGGCGGCGCAGGCATGGCGCCGCGCCTTGCTGGCCCGGGGGGAGGCCGCCCTGGCGGCCACGCTCGCCAGGCTGGGGCCGCTGTCGCTGGCGGCGCTGCTCGCCACCCTGGTGCTGCTGTTCGGCTTCCAGGGCGAGCAGATCATCGCCCAGCCGCTGGTCATCCTGATGCTGGCGGTGCCGATCACCATCCAGGTGTACTTCAACAGCGGGCTCGCCTACCTGCTCAATCGCCGCCTCGGCGTCGCCCATTGCGTCGCCGGTCCGTCGGCGCTGATCGGCGCCAGCAACTTCTTCGAGTTGGCCGTCGCCGCCGCCATCAGCCTGTTCGGCTTCCGCTCCGGTGCCGCGCTTGCCACCGTGGTCGGCGTCCTCATCGAGGTTCCGGTCATGCTGTCGGTGGTGCGCATCGTCAACGCCTCGAAGGGCTGGTACGAGGGCGGGGCCGGGGTGCGGGAAGGGGGGCGATGACCGGCTGCTGCCCGCCGCGCGCCGCGTATCAGGCTCCGGCCGGTACACGGCGCACCATGGTCGTCGAGGTGCTCGCCATCGACCGCACCACCTGCACCCGCTGCGTCGGCACCGACGAGGCGGTCGATCGCGCCATTGCCCAGGCCGCCCCGGCGCTCGCGGCCATGGGCATCGCGGTGGAGGTGCGGCACCTGCTGGTCGACAGCGAGGACATGGCGGCGCGCCTGCGCCTCGTCAGTTCGCCGACCATCCGCATCGACGGGGCCGACATCCAGCCCCAGGTGAGCGAAAGCGTCTGTGCCCCCTGCAGCGACCTGACCACCGCCGGCCAGGTCGATTGCCGGGTATGGATCTGGCAGGGCGAGGAGTTCACCTCGCCTCCCGAGGGCCTGGTTGTCGAGGCGCTGATGCGGGCCGCCCTGTCTCCGGCGCCTGAGAAGGACGAGCGCCCCTTCACCCTGCCCGCGAACCTGCGCGCCTTTTTCAGCCAGAAAAAGCGGCCTGGCGCCGGCTGCTGCGGCTGAGTGGCGGAACTAAGGAGCGTCAGATCAGCCGGCGGGCCACCAGCACCGCCGCAGTGACGATCAGCATCAGCGCGAAGGCCCGGCGCAGCGCCCGGTCCGACCAGGTGTGGGCCAGCGCGACCCCCGCCTCGACGGTGGCGATGCCCCCCAGGCCGAGGGCGGCGCCCACGTGCCAGTCGAGGCGTCCGTGACTGGCGTAGGTAGACAGCGCCATGGCCGAACTCGGGGTCACCAGGGCCAGCGCCAGGCTCTGAGCCACTTTTTGGCTCAGGCCGAAGAAGGCGGTGAGAAACGGGGTGGCCACTAGGCCGCCGCCCACCCCCAGCAGGCCCATGCTGCTGCCGCCGACGATGCCCACCAGCGGCAGCAGGCGGGCGGGCAGCCGGGGCGGTGCCGCCGCCGGGGCCTCCTCCGGCCGGGGACGCAGCTGGCCCAGCCCCAGGACCGCCAGGAACAGCGCGAACACCATCTGCAGGGCGCCTTGGTTGAGGCCTTGGGCGACGGAGGCCGCCGCCCAGGTGGTCAGCGTCGCTACCACCGCCACTCCGAAGGCGCCCTTCAGCCCGCCCGGGTTGCGGCGCACGTAGCGCCACCACGCGACCAGCAGGTTGGGCACCATCATCACCAGGGCGGTGCCCTGGGCGGTGGCCTGGTCCATGCCGAAGCCCAGCACCAGCACCGGGATGGCGAAGATGCCGCCGCCGATGCCGAACAGGCCGCCGAACAGGCCGAGCACCGCGCCCAGTCCCAGCGCGGGAAGCAGGCTGATGAGCAAGGGGAGGGTCATGAAAGGGTCCGCCGTTGGGTCGGCGCGGCGTGGATACGTGATCGGACGATCACCGCGCGGCGCTGCTATAGCACGTCGGCGGTGGCGTCACATGAAGCAAAAACCGATGGCCATCGGGCGACA
This sequence comes from Solirubrobacterales bacterium, assembly GCA_050260775.1. Classification (GTDB taxonomy): domain Bacteria; phylum Pseudomonadota; class Alphaproteobacteria; order Rhodospirillales; family Magnetospirillaceae; genus CALABS01. The sequence goes on from JBLNCP010000059.1 coordinate 60,453, forward strand.
ATGGGAGTGCAGGAATGCACAGCGCGTGGGCGGGCAATCTCAGGTAAGCCTGCGGGGAGTGCTTCTGCCCGATAGGTGATCCCATGCTCCGCCGCCTGTTCGCTTCCGTCATCCTGCTCGCCGGATGCCTGCTGGCGTCGCTTTCGCAGGCGGCCGACAAGGTCGGCGTCGTGCTGATGCATGGCAAGGCGGGCGACCCCAGCCACCTGCGCTCGCTGGCCGACGACCTGACCGCCGCCGGCTATCTGGTGGCGACCCCGACCATGCCGTGGTCGGCGGCGCGGCGCTACGACGGCAGCCTGGACGAAGCCCATGCCGAAATCGACGCCACGGTGGCGGAGTTGAAGAGGCAAGGGGCGCGCAAGATCGTGGTCGCCGGGCACAGCATGGGCGCCAACACGGCGATCGGCTACGCGGCGACCCATCCCGGCCTGGTGGATGCGCTCATCGCTCTCGGCCCCGGGCAGACGGTGGAGGGCGCCGTCTTCCGCGATCGCCTGGGCGCCAGCGTCGCCCGCGCCCGCAACCTGATCGCCAAGGGCCGTGGCGACGAGCCGGCGGAGTTTGACGACCTCCACCTTGGCAAGGTCGGCACGGTGACCGCCACGGCGCGGGTCTATCTTAGCTATTTCAACCCCGACGGCCTCGCCAACATGCCGGCCACCGCGCCCCGCTTGGCGCTGCCCTTCCTGTGGACGGTGGGGAGGGCCGACCGCAACATGCTGGAGCGGGGCTCGGCCTACGCCTTCGACCGCGCCCAGCCCAACCCCTCCAGCCGCTACGTCGAGGTCGACGCCGACCACATGGGCACCCCGGATGCCTCACGGACCGTCGTCCTCGACTGGCTGGGAGCGGTGTTCGCGACGGGGAGGTAGTCGGGACGGAGTGCGCAAACCGTACCCTCATTTCAGGAGACAGCGATGACCAACGACCCGCACCCCATCCCCACTGGCGGCCCCTGCTGCTCGCGCCGAAGCTTCTTGGGCGCAGCTGCCGCCGGGGCGGCCGGCGCGGCATTGTTCAACCCCGCCACCCTGCTGGCCCGGGACTCCATTTTGCGCATGCCCGAACCGACCACGGTGGCTCCGGGGCAGAAGATCGACATTGGCGCCTGCAAGTCGGTCAAGGTCACCTGTATTTCCGAGGTCGGCTGGTACAGCAACGACAGGCTGAACGAGGACGTCAAGGCCGGCGGCGGCTGGGGCGCCAACCAGTGGGACGTGCCGTGGAGCACCGAGAACGCCGGCGGCAGTTGCAGCCTGGTCGATGTCGAAGCCCTTGACGGCAAGCACACCCGCCTGCTGATCGATGTCGGCTGGAACCAGCGCTACATGAGGCGCCGCTTCGCCGTGACCGGCGTGGACAAGATGTTGGCCGACGGCCGCATCGACGCCCTGTTCCTCACCCACGAGCATGTCGACCACCTGTTCGCCCTGCAGACGGTCCTGGAGATCCGCCGCGACATCCCGATCTACATCCCCGCCACCTTCCGCCCGGAGGCCTACCGCTTCATGGCGGGAAGCGATTTCCCGGTCGCCGGCGCGCGCAATGCCGTCACCCACACCGGCGAGCTGATCCGCCTGAAGCCCGGCGGGGTCAACCGGCTGGTGCCCGGCCTTGCCGCCGTCACCTTCGACCTGCCGATCATCCTGAAGACCGAGGGGGAGCAGTCGCTCTACGCCAACGTCCAGGACAAGGGATTGGTGGTCATCACCGGCTGCGGCCACCAGGGCCTGCCCCGGATCATGGAGGTCGCGTCCAGCACCCTGACGGCCGCGGACAAGGTCCACGGCCTTTACGGCGGCCTCCATTTGGCGCCGTTCGGCCCGCTCGCCCCGGCGCAGGAGGCGGTCATCCGCGACATGCCGAAATACGGCTTCGAGCGCATTGCCTGCAACCACTGCACCGGCCTGCCCGCCGTCGAACTGATGACCCAACTGGGCTTCCCCATCGTCCGGGGCACCGGCTCGCAAGGGTCCGCGAGCGATCTTTATGTCGGCAACGGGGATTCGGTGACCTTCGGCTAAGGAAAGATTGCCCATCACCTGGGACGGGGAGTTAGTCTGCGGCAGTTACCGCAACAATTTCTCAATGTCAGAGCAATGCACGGGCGAAGCATCGGAGCTAAAATTAACATTTAATCTGGCAACCCGTCGTTCTAGAAAACCGAACTGTTGGTAGGCTTCGACGTCGTATCCGCTGTCTGTCCCAGCGGAGCCCCAACTCGACACTCTACAAATCAATCCCTCTCCGATTGCTTCGACATGGGTTGGCGGGCGAGTGGCGTCGGCAACTATGAAGCCCAAGCCCATTACGCCAATGGTCCCCAAGACATATCCGAGGGCAATCGGAGCTGACGCGATCAGAAATGTGATGCGGCGTAGTAGTTGCTGCCGTATCCGAAGGCATGAAAAAGCAAGGAAGCAATACGCAAAGTAGACAACGCACAATGCCAAGATATTCGCCTCGGCAAAGACGAAACTTCCGCCAACCATTGTGGCAAGGGCCACAGTAGAGATGAGGCCGACGGCCCCGAGCGTGATAGTCTTCCAAGCGTCCGGGCGCAACCTGCGAGCGACTACTGAGGCGACAAGCGCAAGGATAGGCGCAGCGATGGCGCAGCCCCACGCCAAATAGAACATTTTCCAGGGACTCCGCCACCGAACCGAGGAGATCAACCGTACAGCGGAATTCGGAGGTCGTCACCACCCGATGCACTCGGGTTGCGAAGGGCCGGAGATCGATTGGATAGCAAAAGGCCGCCCCCTCACGGAGCGGCCTTTTCAAATGAACAGACCTCCCTCACACGTCCAAATTCGACACCTTGAGCGCGTTGGTCTGGATGAAGTCGCGGCGGGGTTCGACGACGTCGCCCATCAGGGTGGAGAACACCTCCTCGGCGTCGTCGGCGTGGGCGACCTTGACCTGCAGCAGCGAGCGCACCTCGGGGTCCAGCGTGGTTTCCCACAGCTGCTCGGGGTTCATCTCGCCCAGGCCCTTGTAGCGCTGGATGGCGATGCCCTTCTTGCCCTGGTCCATGACGGCGGTGACCAGCGCCATCGGGCCGGAGATGGCGGTGTCCTTGTCCTTGACGGTGAGGATGGCGCCCTTGGCGTAGGTGTCGACCAGGGTGGCGGCGGCCTCCAGCAGCTTGCGCCCCTCGGCCGAGCGCACGATGGCGGCGTCGAGCGCGTGGGTCTCGGTGACGCCCCGCAGCGTGCGGCGGAAGCGCCAGCCGTCGCCTTCGATCCATTCGGCGGACCAGCCGCGCTCCAGCTCGTTCTCGACGGCGTCGAGGCGGGCGGCGATCTCGGCGCCCTTGGCCGGGCCCTGCACCGGGTCGGTCAGCAGCGCCGGGTTGAGGGCGGCGGCGATGGCGGCCTGCTCGACCACCTTCATGGGCACGCGCCGCGTCAGCGGATTCAGCAGGTTGCGCACGCTGCGGGCCTGCTCGGTCAGGGCGCGCAGGTCGGCGCCGGCGATCTGGGCGCCCGACGCCAGCTTCAGCACCGCGTCGGTCAGGCCGCCGTCGATCAGGTATTCCTCCATCGCCCGGTCGTCCTTGAGGTAGACCTCGCTCTGGCCGCGCTTGGCGCGATAGAGCGGCGGCTGGGCGATGTAGAGATAGCCCTTCTCGATCAGCTCGGGCATCTGGCGGAAGAAGAAGGTCAGCAGCAGGGTGCGGATGTGCGAGCCGTCGACGTCCGCGTCGGTCATGATGATGATCTTGTGGTAGCGGCACTTGCCGACGTTGAAGTCCTCGCGGCCGATGCCGGTGCCCAGCGCCGCGATCAGCGTGCCGATCTCGGCCGAGGACAGCATCTTGTCGAAGCGGGCGCGCTCGACGTTGAGGATCTTGCCGCGCAACGGCAGGATGGCCTGGTTGGCGCGGTTGCGCCCCTGCTTGGCCGAGCCGCCGGCCGAATCGCCCTCGACGATGAACAGTTCCGACAGCGCCGGGTCGCGCTCCTGGCAGTCGGCCAGCTTGCCGGGCAGGGTGGCGACGTCGAGCACGCCCTTGCGCCGGGTCAGCTCGCGGGCCTTGCGCGCCGCCTCGCGGGCGGCGGCGGCCTCGACCACCTTGGTCACCACCTTGCGGGCTTCCTGCGGATGCTCCTCGAACCACTCGGCCAGCTTCTCGGCGACGATGTTCTCGACCACCGGGCGGACCTCGGAGCTGACCAGCTTGTCCTTGGTCTGGCTCGAGAACTTGGGGTCGGGCACCTTGACCGACAGCACGCAGGTCAGGCCCTCGCGCATGTCGTCGCCGGAGAGGTTGACCTTCTCCTTCTTGGCGATGCCGGATTCGTTGGCGTAGGTGTTGATGGTGCGCGTCAGGGCGGCGCGGAAGCCGGCCAGGTGGGTGCCGCCGTCACGCTGCGGGATGTTGTTGGTGAAGCACAGCTGGCTCTCGTGGTAGCTGTCGGTCCACTCCATCGCCACTTCCACCGTGATGCCGTCCTTCTCGCCCTTCACGGCGATGGGGGGCTGGTGCAGCGCGTTCTTCGAGCGGTCGAGATAGTGGACGAAGGCCTCGATCCCGCCCTCGTAGCACAGCTCGATGGTCTGCGGGTCGCCGTGGCGCAGGTCGGTCAGCGAGATGCGCACCCCGGAATTGAGGAAGGCGAGCTCGCGCAGGCGGTGCTCCAGGGTGCCGAAATCGAACTCGGTCTTGGAAAAGGTGGCGGTCGAGGGCAGGAAGGTCACCTCGGTGCCGGTCAGCGGCCCGCGCGCCGGATCGTTGGGATCGCGCAGGGGCGCGTCGCCCACTTCCTTCAGCGGCGCCACCGCCTCGCCGTGGGCGAAGCGCATGGTGTGGACGCGGCCGTTGCGCCAGACCTTGAGGTCGAGGAACTCGGACAGCGCGTTGACCACCGAGACGCCGACGCCGTGCAGGCCGCCCGACACCTTGTAGGAGTTCTGGTCGAACTTACCGCCGGCGTGCAGCTGGGTCATGATGACCTCGGCCGCCGACACACCCTCTTCCTTGTGGATGTCGGTGGGGATGCCGCGGCCGTTGTCGCGCACCGTGCACGAGCCGTCGCCGTTCAGCTGAACCTCGACCCGGTCGGCGTGGCCGGCCAGTGCCTCGTCGATGGCGTTGTCGACCACCTCGTAGACCATGTGATGCAGGCCCGAGCCGTCGTCGGTGTCGCCGATGTACATGCCCGGCCGCTTGCGCACGGCTTCGAGGCCGCGCAGCACCTTGATCGAATCGGCGCCGTACTCGGCGGCGCCGTCGGCGGCGGAAATGGGCTGGGTCACGGGTTCGCTCATCTAGGTCCTCATCAGGTAGCCGCGGTGACGGAGGCATCCGCCACGCGGAAGAACTGCGCCCTCTCCCCGAAGCCGTCGAACAACAGTTCGTCGGTCCCGGTCATCCAGCTCTGGGCGGACAGGCCCGAGAGCTCGTCGTACAACGCGGCGCGCCGGGTCGCATCCAGGTGCGCCACCACCTCGTCCAGCAGCATCAGCGGCGCCAGGCCCCGGGTCCGCGTCTGCACGCGGGCCTGGGCCAGGACGATGGACACCAGCACCGCCTTCTGCTCGCCGGTCGAACATTGTCCGGCCGGCAGGTCCTTGCCGCCGTGGCGCACCGCCAGATCGGTGCGGTGCGGCCCCAGCGTCGCCGCTCCGGCGGCCTCGTCTCGCGCGCGCGCGCGTAAGAGGGCCACCCGCAACTTCTCTTCCGCCGCGGCCGGGTCGGACTCCTCCAACCCCGCCTCGACCTCGCCGACCAGGGCCAGCCGGGCGGCGGGAAACGGCCCGATCCCCTCGCGGCAGGCCTGGTCCAGCGCCGCCACACTCCGCCGCCGCGCCGCCGCCATGGCGACGCCGTTCTCGGCCATCGCCGCCTCCAGCGCGGTCAACCACGCCGGGTCGGCCCCGCCCGCCTTCAGGAGCCGTGTGCGCTCGCGCATCGCGTGCTCGTAGCGGGCGGCCCGCCGGGCATGGCCGGCATCCAGCCCCAGGACCAGGCGGTCGAGGAAGCGGCGGCGGCCGCCGGGACCCTCGATGAACAGCCGGTCCATGGCCGGGGTGAGCCACAGTGCCGAAACCAGCGGGGCCAGATCGCCCGGCTTGGCCGGCTGGCCGTCGATGCGGACCGAGCGCCGCTCGGACCCCGCCTCGCGTCCGGTGCCGATATCGTGCCGGCCGTCCGGCCCATCCACCACCGCCGCCACCGCCCAGGGAGCCCCGGGCCCGGCGGCCTGGCGCGTGGCCTCCGCCAGCGTCGCCCGCCGCATGCCCCGGCCTGGCGCCAGGAAGGACAGCGCTTCGAGGAGGTTGGTCTTGCCGGCGCCGTTCGGCCCCGTCAACACCACCGGCCGGTCGTCCGTCTCCAGCCGGAGCCGGTCGTAGCAGCGGAAATCGGTGAGCGTCAGCCTGCGGACCGCGAGACGCGGTGACCCGCCGGCGGCGATGCCCTCCGTGTTCGTGGTCACACCCGCATCGGCATCAGCACGTAGATGGCGCCGCCGTCCACCACGTCGCGCACCACCGTCGGGCTGGCGGCGTCGGCCATGGCGAAGCGGGCGGTGTCGCCCTCGACCTGCCCCAGGATGTCCATCAGGTAGCGCGAGTTGAAGCCGATCTCGAGCGGCGAGGAATCGTAGTTGCCTTCCAGCTCCTCGACGGCGCTGCCGTTCTCGGGGCTGGAGGCCGACAGGGTCACCGTGCCCTTCTCCAGGCTCAGCTTGATGGCGCGGCTCTTCTCGGTTGAGATCGCCGAGACGCGGTCGACGGCGCTGGCGAAGGCCTTGACCTCGACCTGCAGCACCTTGTCGTTCTCGGCCGGGATCACCCGCTCGTAATCGGGGAAGGTGCCGTCGATCAGCTTGGAGGTCAGCACCGCGTCGCCGAAGGCGAAGCGCAGCTTGGTCTCGGACAGCGACACGGTGATCTCGCGGTCGGTCTCGTCGATCAGCTTGCGGATCTCGTTGACGGTCTTGCGCGGCACGATGACGCCGGGCATGCCGGCGGCGCCCTCGGGCAGGGTGATCTCGACGCGGGCCAGGCGGTGGCCGTCGGTGGCGACCGAGCGCAGCACGTCGCCCTCGGCGCCGGTGGCGGCATGCAGGTAGATGCCGTTGAGGTAGTAGCGCGTCTCTTCGGTCGAGATGGCGAAGCGGGTGCGGTCGATCAGCGTCTTGAGCTCGGCGGCGGTCAGCACGAAGCTGTGCGGCAGCTCGCCGCCCGACAGCACCGGGAAGTCCTCGACCGGCAGGCAGGCCAGCGAGAACTTGGAGCGGCCCGAGCGCAGCGTCAGCTGGCCGTCCTCGGCCGAGAAGTCGATCTCGACCTGGCTGCCCTCGGGCAGCTTCTTGACGATCTCGAACAGCGTGTGGGCGGGGGCGGTGGTGGCGCCGGGCCGGGCCACGTCGGCGGGGACCGTCTCGACGATGTCGAGGTCCATGTCGGTGGCGTTGAGGCTGAGCGATCCCGGCCGACCTTCCAACTTCACGTTGGACAGGATCGGAATGGTGTTGCGGCGTTCGACGACGCTCTGCACATGGGTCAGGGACTTCAGCAGCTGGGCGCGCTCGATGGTCAGCTTCATGGTCGGCGGAGGTCCAGTTATGATCCTTCGTTCCCACCTCTCGGCAGGGCTGGGCAGTATATCACAAGCTGTTGGGGCACAAAGCGGATTCGGGAACGGACGCCGAATCCGGCCGGCGGACTAGCCCTGCAGCATGCGCCGCAGCAATTCCACGTCCTCGGAGAAGTTGTGGTCGGCCGCCTTCAGCTCCTCGACCTTCTTGACCGCGTGCATGACGGTGGTGTGGTCGCGGCCGCCGAACTTCCTGCCGATTTCGGGCAGGCTGCGGCTGGTCAACTGCTTGGCGAGGTACATGGCCACCTGGCGGGGGCGGGCCACCTGGCGCGAGCGCCGGGCCGAGGACATTTCCGCCAGCTTGATGTTGAAGTGCTCGGCGACGCGCTTTTGGATCTCCTCGATGGTGATCCGGCGGTCCGAGGCCTTCAGCAGGTCGTGCAGCACCTCCTGGGTGCTTTCCAGCGTGATGGCGCGCCCCACCAGCTGGGCGTGCGCCACCACGCGGTTGAGGGCGCCTTCCAGCTCGCGGACGTTGCTGGCGATCTTGTGGGCCAGGAATTCCATCACCTTGGGCGGCACCACGGCGCCCATCTGCTCGGACTTGGACTGCAGGATGCCCAGGCGCAGCTCGTAGGTGGTGGCGTGGATGTCGGCGACCAGGCCTGAATTCAGGCGCGAGCGCAGGCGGTCCTCCATGCCTTCCAGGTCGGAGGGCGACTTGTCGGCCGAGATGATGATCTGGCGGCCCTGGTCGACCAGCGCATTGAAGGTGTGGAAGAATTCCTCCTGGGTGGCGTCCTTGCCGGCGATGAACTGGACGTCGTCGACCATCAGCACGTCCACCGAGCGGAACTGCTCCTTGAAGGACATGGTGTCCTGCGAGCGCAGCGCCCGGATGAACCGGTACATGAACTTCTCGGCCGAGAGGTAGAGGACGCGCCGCTCGGGGGTGTGCTCCTTGATGTGCCAGGCCACCGCGTGCATCAGGTGGGTCTTGCCCAGGCCGACGCCGCCGTAGAGGAACAGCGGATTGAACGACACCATCTCGGCCTCGGCCACCCGGCGGGCGGCGGCGTAGGCGAACTCGTTGGGCTTGCCCACCACGAAGTTCTTGAAGGTGAAGCGGGGGTCGAGCTGGGCGCCCAGGTCGTCGATCTCGGCGAGGCCGTAGGGGGTGGCGAGGGCGGCGGGCAGGCGCACCGGCGCAGGGGCGGCGGCGGGGGCGGCGGCGGACACCGGGGCCGAGGCGGGGGCGACCGGGGCCGGCTCGGCGCCGCGGCCAGCCTCGACCACGATCTCGACGCTACGGACGTCGGGGTTCTCGGCGCCCCACAGGGTGCGGATGCGCTCGCCGTAATGGGTGGCGACCCAGTCGCGCATGAAGCGCGTCGGCAGGGCCAGCCGGACGGCCCCGTCGCGGACGTCGTGCACGGTGATGGGGCGGAGCCAGCTGCGATACGCGGCGTCCCCGACCTCGTCCCGCAAACGGCCTTTTACGCGATCCCACTCCATATCCATCATATCCTGTCCCCGAAACTTCACACGATCTCGCACGTCCAGCGTTTTCCTTCTGAAACGACGAGACCTTTCGCCCAGCCCCAGGCACGCCGGTCTTGCGTCCGGCCCGTGGCAATCCGGGCGATTCGCGGCGATGCGGGGTCCCCCCTGTCGCCGCCCCCCCGCCCTCGCTGTTGCGGCCCCCAAAGCCGTGCCGATGGACGGAAGATCTATCCCGAACAGTATTACTCTCGGCTTGCCAGAGAGTAAATATGCCGTTTGGCTTGCATTTTAAGTAAAAATGCAAAGAAACTTTGTCTCGACTGACCCCTATTCAGTCAAAGAACTGGCATATTCAAGCATTCTGACAATATTCGCGCCCGATTTACCCCCCGGACGGCGAAGGCTCGGACTCTACCCACGCCCCCGGCGACTCGCAACAGGACCGGAACATGAACGGAGCAAATTTTTTTGTTGCAATCGCGCCGGCGCTCGACTCCGCCAAGACGCTTGCGGCGGGGGCAAATGAAAAGGGCCGCGCCCTGAGGCGCGACCCTTTGCAAGCGGCGTTGAAGGCGCGGCGGATCAGGCCTGCGGCTTCATGTCCTTCACGCGGGCGGCCAGGCGGGCCACCTTGCGCGAGGCGGTGTTCTTGTGCAGCACGCCGGCCTGGGCGCCCTTCATGAGCTCCGGCTCGGCGACGAGGAGGGCGGCCTTGGCTGCGGCGGCGTCGCCGGAGGCGATGGCCAGCTCCACCTTCTTGACCTGGGTGCGGATCCGGCTCACGCGGGCACGGTTGACTTCGGTGCGACGCTCGGTCTGGCGGATGCGCTTCTTAGCCGAGATGTGATGGGCCATGGAAAAACCTGCTCTCAAAAGGGTCGTCAAATTCGAAGGCGCGTTTATAGGCAAGGCCGCCGCGGGCGTCAAGCGTGAATCGGAGCGCGGGCCGGCGCCCGCCCCGCGCGCCCGGCATACCCCTCCATAAAGGAGTACCTTTCGCTTGCCCCGGCCGGCGGGTGTGGGTATGACATCCCACCATGCACATTCTTGAATTCGAAAAGCCCATCGCCGAGCTCGAGGGCAAGATCGAGGAGCTCCGCCACCTTGGAGACACCGGCGACGTCAACATCGCCGACGAGGTGGGCAAGCTCCAGGCCAAGGTCGACAAGCTGCTGCGTTCGACCTACGCCAAGCTCACGCCGTGGCAGAAGACGCAGGTGGCCCGCCACCCCGATCGTCCGCACACGCTCGACTATATCAAGGCGCTGATCGACGATTTCACGCCCTTGGCCGGCGATCGCGCCTATGCCGAGGACAAGGCGATCGTCGGCGGGCTGGGGCGCTTCCGCGGGCAATCGGTGATGATTCTCGGCAACGAGAAGGGCAACGACACCGACAGCCGCATCCGCCACAATTTCGGCATGGCCAAGCCGGAAGGCTACCGCAAGGCCAAGCGCCTGATGGAGATGGCCGACCATTTCCGCGTGCCGGTCATCAGCCTGGTCGACACCGCCGGCGCCTATCCCGGCGTCGAGGCCGAGGCGCGCGGTCAGGCCGAGGCCATCGCCCGCTCGATCGAGACCTGCCTCGACATCCGCGTTCCCTTCGTCAGCGTCGTCATCGGCGAGGGCGGCTCCGGCGGCGCCATCGCGCTGGCGTCCGCCAACACCGTGCTGATGCTCGAGCACGCCATCTACTCGGTGATCAGCCCGGAAGGCTGCGCCTCGATCCTGTGGCGCTCGGGCGAGAACGCCAAGGACGCTGCCGAGGCGCTCAAGCTGACCGCCCAGGACCTGCACAAGCTGGGGGTGATCGACGAGGTGGTGCCCGAGCCGCTGGGCGGCGCTCATCGCAACCCGGACCTCACCATGCAGACCATGGCGGCCGCCCTCGACAAGGCGCTCTCCGGTCTGGCCGGGACCGAGGGCGGGGTGCTGCGGGCCCGTCGCCGCGACAAGTTCCTGGAGATGGGGCGCGCGGGAATGGCCTGATGGCCGCTTCCCCGCGCCCGCGTCCAGGGTGTAAATAGGCCGACCGTCACCGAAGCCCCTTTTTTCATGAGCGCTGCCGTGCCCGAGACCGCCCCGGAAGCTCCGGAAATCGCCCCGGAGATCGCTGTCGTCGTTCCGGTCAAGAACGAGGCCGAGAACATCGTGCCGCTGATCGAGGAGATCCATGCGGCGCTGGAAGGCAAGGCCGAGTTCGAGGTCGTCTACGTGGACGACGGCTCGGACGACGCCACCCCGCAGGTCCTCGCCCAGGCCCGCCGCCGCTTCCCCCGCCTCAAGGTGGTGCGGCACCGCGCCAGCTGCGGCCAGAGCCAAGCCATCGCCACCGGCGTCAAGCACGCCCGGGCGCCGCTGATCGCCATGCTGGACGGCGACGGCCAGAACGACCCGGCCGACCTGCCGGCCATGATGGACCGCTGGCGCTCGGAACCGCCGGCCACCCGCGACAAGCTGCTGATCGCCGGCTGGCGCGCCAACCGCCGCGACACCGCGTCGCGCCGCTGGGCGTCGCGCATGGCCAACGCCATCCGCGCGTCCATGCTCAACGACGACACCCCGGACACCGGCTGCGGCTCGAAGCTGTTCGGGCGCGCGCTGTTCCTCGACCTGCCGCGCTTCGACCACATGCACCGCTTCCTGCCGGCCCTGGTCATCCGTGCCGGCGGCAAGGTGGTGTCGGTCAAGGTCAATCACCGTCCGCGCGGCGCTGGCGCGTCGAAGTATTCGAATCTCCGCCGGGCCCTGGTCGGCGTGCCGGATCTTCTGGGGGTATGGTGGCTGATGCGCCGCTCGAAGAACCCCGCGGTCGAGATCCCCGGCGAGTGACCGCTCCCGCGCCCAAGCGACACCCCCTGCTCGATCCCCGCATCCTGATGCGGGGCATGGTCCTCATCGTCACCCTGGTGGCGGTCGGCGTGCTCATCGAGGGCCTCGGGCTCAAGGACATGATGGGCGAGCAGTGGATCGACGCCGAGATCCGCGGCAAGGGCCTGACCGGCGAGGCCATCTTCTTCGGTCTCGCCACCGTGCTGATCGCCATCGGCATTCCGCGCCAGGCCCTGTCGTTCCTCGGCGGCTACGCCTTCGGCTTCGGCGTCGGCACCGCCCTGACGCTGGCGGCGACCCTGATCGGATCGATCGGCGCCTTCCAGTACGCCCGCTTCATGGGCCGCGAGTTCATGCTGCGGCGGTTCCCCCACCGCATCAAGAAGATCGACGACTTCCTGGCCGGCAACACCGCCGTCATGGCCCTGATCCTCAGGCTGTCGCCGCTGTCCAACAACCTTGCCGCCAACCTCGCCGCCGGCGTTTCGGGGGTGCGGCTGGTGCCGTTCTTCGCCGGATCGGCAATCGGCTACCTGCCCCAGACCCTGGTATTCGCCCTGCTGGGCTCGGGCTTCGAGGTCGACGCGGTGCTGCGCACCGCCCTGTCGGTGGCGCTGTTCATCGTTTCCACCGTGCTGGGTCTGTGGCTGTGGCGCAAGTACCGCAGCGAGAAGGGCCTGCCCGAGGATCTGCCCGAGGAGGCCTGACGCCGATGCGCCACCTTGCCCTGCTCCCGCTCGCCGCCCTGCTGGCGGCGTGTGCCGCCGATCCCGGCGCGTCCCGCCCCAACGCTGCTTCCGCGGCCGACCCGGTTATCGAGGCCCCGGTGCGCAGCCGCGGCGAGGCCAACCGCGACGACGCCCTCAAGGCGCTGGTCACCCGCAAGCTGGCCGAGGCCGACAAGCTCGCCTACCGCGCCGTCACCGTCGAGGTTTGGCAGGGCCGGGTGCTGTTGATGGGGGCGGTGATCAAGCCCGAGCACCGCCGCAATGCCGAGGCCATCGCCAAGTCGGCCGGCGGCATCACCAAGGTCTACAACGACCTGCTGCTGGCCGAGGAGCGGGCCTTCGACCTGTTCTCGCCCGACCTCGGGCGCGAATACGACGTGCGCAAGGCGCTCGAGCTCGAGGGCAAGGCCGGCGCCACCGTGCGCGTGGTCAACGGCGTCGCCTACCTGCTGGGGGCGGCGTCGCCCGAGCAGGCGGCCCGCATGAAGGCCGATGCCGGCGAGGTCCAGGGCATCAAATGGGTGGTGAACCACCTCGAATAGCCCGTTTGACCACCTGAAGCGGCTCTTGCGCGACCTTCCTCAGTCTGCCGATCCGCTTTTTGCCTTCCGGTTCCGCCGCCGATTCGTATAGTTAGACCGCGCCGACCTTGGCGCGGGGTTTGCAGGAAGGACGGAACCGCTTTGGCCATGACCATCGACGTGCGGGATGACGCGGCGTTTTCCGCCGACATCGCATCGGGCCGGCGGGTGCTCGAGAACGAGGCGCAGGCCCTGTCCTCCCTGGCCCAGTCGCTGGGCGCCGAGTTCGCCGCCGCCGTCGACGCGCTGGCGGCGGCCAGCGGCCGCGTGGTGGTGACCGGCATGGGCAAGAGCGGGCACGTGGCGCGCAAGATCGCGGCCACCATGGCCTCGACCGGCCGCCCGGCCTTCTTCGTCCATCCCGCCGAGGCCAGCCACGGCGACCTCGGCATGGTCACGCCCGGCGACGCCGTCGTGGCGCTGTCCAATTCCGGCGAGACGCCGGAGCTGGCGGACATCCTGGCCTATACCCGCCGCTTCGCCATTCCCCTGATCGGCATCACCTCGCGGGCCGAGAGCGCGCTGGCGACGGCGGCCGACGTCGCCCTGGTGCTGCCGGCGATCCCGGAAGCCTGTCCCATGGGCCTCGCGCCGACGACCTCGACCACCATGATGCTGGCGCTGGGTGACGCGCTGGCGGTGGCGCTGCTGGAGCGGCGCAACTTCACGGCGGCCGATTTCAAGCTGTACCACCCGGGCGGCAAGCTGGGCCGCTTCCTGCTCAAGGTGTCGGAACTGATGCACGGCGCCGATGCCATGCCGCTGGTCGGCCCCGAGGCGCGCATGGCCGACGTGCTGCTGGTCATCACCCAGAAGAGTTTGGGTTGCGCCGGTGTCGTCGGCGCCGACGGCCGCCTGGCGGGGATCATCACCGACGGCGACCTGCGCCGCCACATGCGGCCCGACCTCTTGGACCTCACTGCCGGCGAAGTGATGACGGCCAACCCCAAGACGGTGCCGCCCAACCTGCTGGCGGCCGAGGCGCTGCGCTTGATGAACTCCATCACCATCACCAGCCTGTTCGTCGTCGACGACGGCCGTCCGGTGGGCGTGCTTCACGTTCACGACTGCCTGCGCGCCGGCGTGGCCTGACGCAACGGAGATGGTGGCGATGGCCCTGACCGCGGTTCCCCGCCGCCCTTCCGAACGCCGGGCCCAACGCCGGGCCCAACGCCGGGCCCAACGCCGGGAACGTCACCCCCACGGGGCGGCGGCGCACTGGCGCTATACCCGTTTCGTCCATTTCATGAAGGTGTTCCTGCCCGCCGTCGCCGTGGTCCTGCTGGCGCTGGTGGTGGCCTGGCCCAAGATCTCGGCCGACCTGGAAGGCTTCCGGCTCACCTACGCCCAGATCAGCCCCGACGCGGTCAAGACGCTGTCCATGGTCAACGCCCGCTATTTCGGCGTCGACGAGAACAACAAGCCGTTCACCGTCACCTCGGACGTGGCCACCCAGCCCGATCCCCAGGTCGACATCATCGTCCTCGACAACCCGCGGGCCGACTTCGTGACCAAGAGCGGCTCGGGCGTCATCATCGACGCGCGCGAGGGCTATTACCACCAGAAGTCCCAGTTGCTGGACCTGATCGGCGCCGTCAGCATGTATCACGAGCTCGGCTATGAACTGCACACCGAGGAGGCCCAGGTCGACCTCGCCCATTCCAGCGCGCACGGCACCAAGCATGTGAGCGGGCAGGGGCCCACCGGCAAGCTCGACGGAGAGGGCTTCGACATCGTCGAGGGCGGCCGCCGGGTGGCGGTGACCGGCCGCTCGTCCATGACCCTCAAGGGAGCGACCGCGAAATGAGGCGGATGAGCTTCCTGCTGATCGGCGTGTTGCTGCTGGCCGGGGCCGGCCCGGCGGCGGCCCAGGGCTTCAACATGAGCCGCAGCAAGTCCGAGCAGATCGAGGTGTATGCCGACAACGGCATCGAGTGGCTGAGCGACGCCACCCGCGTCATCGCCCGCGGCAACGCCAAGGCCAAGCGCGGCCGCGTCACCGTGACCGCCGACAGCCTGACCGCCTATTACCGCGAGGGGGCGGGCGGCAGCGAGATCTGGCGCCTGGACGCCGACGGCAACGTCACCATCTTCACCGATACGGAGACGGCGACCGGGACCAAGGCGACCTACGATCTCGACAAGGCGATCTTCGTCCTGCGCGGCAACCCCGCCAAGCTGGTCACTCCCACCGACACCATCGTCGCCAACGACACCCTGGAATATTGGGAGAAGGAGCAGATGGCGGTCGGCCGCGGCGACGCCGTCGCGACCAACACCGAGAAGGCCCGCTCCATCAAGGCCGACGTGCTGAGCTCGCACTTGATGGACGACGGCAAGGGCGGCCAGTCGATGAAACGGGCGGATGCCTACGGCCATGTGCTCATCGTGACCGCGACCGAGCGGGTGACCGGCGAGCGGGCGGATTACAACGTCGAAACCGGTATCGCCACCGTCGCCGGTTCGGTTAAGATCGAGCGCGAGGGGAATGAACTCAACGGCGGCTACGCTCACGTGAACCTGAACACCGGCATCAGCAAGCTCTTCGGCGCGGCGCCGGGGGCGAAGGAAGGCGACGGCCGGGTGCGGGGCGTGTTCACTCCCGACAAGAAGGACACCGAGTCCCACAAGCTGCGCATGCGCGGTGCGGGCGCGGGGGATTCCAAGCCCGAAGGCGGGCAATAGGCCAGGTATGGATAGCAATCTCCCCCAGTCCGACGTCGGCGTGATCCCCGCCCACGGCTCCGAACAGGCCCAGGTCCCGGCGGTCGCGCCCTCGGGCCTGGTGGCGCGGGAGATCGGCAAGAACTTCAAGCGCCGTACCGTCCTCAAATCCGTCTCGATCAGCGTCCAGCGCGGCGAGGCGGTGGGATTGCTCGGGCCCAACGGCGCGGGCAAGACCACCTGCTTCTACTGCATCACCGGCCTGATCAGCCCCGACGCCGGGATCATCGAGCTGGACGGCCACGACATCACCGCGCTGCCCATGTACCGCCGTGCCCGCTTAGGGATCGGTTATCTGCCGCAGGAGGCCTCGATCTTCCGCGGCCTGACGGTCGAGGGCAACATCATGTCGGTGCTCGAGGTGATCGAGCCCGACCTCGAGGCGCGCGAGGCCCAGCTGGAAACGCTGCTGACCGAATTCTCCATCGGCCACCTGCGCCGCGCCCCGGCGATGGCGCTGTCGGGCGGCGAGCGCCGCCGCTGCGAGATCGCCCGCGCGCTGGCCTCCAAGCCCCATTTCATCCTGCTGGACGAACCGCTGGCCGGCATCGACCCCATCGCGGTGTCCGACATCCGCGACCTGGTGGCGCACCTCAAGCACCGCGGCATCGGCGTGCTCATCACCGACCACAACGTGCGCGAGACGCTCGACATCATCGACCGGGCCTACATCCTGCACGACGGTCGCGTGCTGATGGAAGGCTCGCCGGCCGAGATCGTCGCGCACGAGGGCGTGCGCCGCGTCTATCTCGGCGAGCGCTTCAGCCTCTGACCGGACGCCGGCCATGGCCCTCGCTCCCCGGTTGGACCTTCGCCAAACCCAATCCCTGGTGATGACGCCGCAGTTGCAGCAGGCGATCAAGCTGCTGCAATTGTCCAATCTGGAATTGACGGCGTTCATCGACCAGGAACTCGAACGCAATCCGCTGCTGGAGCGCGAGGACGGCGACCGGCCCGAGGCGGCCGAGGCCCCCGAACACCAGCTCGACGTTCGCGGCGAGGCGGAGGCGCCGCTGCTCGACGCGGTGGCGGGGGGCAATGAGGCCGGCCTCGATGTGGACGTCGACAACCTCTACAACAACGACAGCCACGGCGACGGCGTCGACGGCGAGGCCTTCGGCCAGTGGAGCCGCACCGGCGGCCGCGCCGACTTCGACGACGGCGAATCCAGCCTGGAACAGACGCTGGCCGACGGGGTGACGCTGCGCGAGCACCTGGTCGCCCAGCTCAACATGGACATCGCCGATCCCGGCGACCGCCTGGTCGGCCTGCACCTGATCGAGATGCTGGACGAGTGCGGCTACCTGGTGGGGGACCTCGCCGACGTGGCCGACAAGCTCGGCTGCACCCTTGAGCGGGTCGAGGCGGTGCTGGCCCGCATGCAGCGGTTCGACCCCGGCGGCGTCTTCGCCCGCTCGCTCAAGGAATGCCTCGCGCTGCAGCTGGCCGAGAAGAACCGCCTCGATCCCGCCATGCAGGCGCTGCTCGACAACCTGGAGATGCTGGCCAAGCGCGATCTCGCCGGGCTGATGCGGGTGTGCGGCATCGATTCCGAGGACCTGGCCGAGATGATCGGCGAGATCAAGGCGCTGGACCCCAAGCCGGCCCTGCGCTTCGACCACGCGGTGGCGCAGACCCTGGTGCCCGACGTGCTGATGCGGCGCGGCCAGGAGGGTGGCTGGCACGTGGAGCTCAACTCGGACACCCTGCCCCGGGTCCTCGTCAACACCCGCTACTACACGCACGTGGCGGCGACGGCCAAGACGCGCGAGGACAAGACCTATTTGTCGGAGCGCTTCCAGTCGGCCAACTGGCTGGTCAAGTCGCTGCACCAGCGCGCCACCACCATCCTCAAGGTGGCCTCGGAGATCGTGCGCCAGCAGGATGCCTTCTTCCGCCGCGGCGTCGCGCACCTGCGGCCGCTGGTCCTGCGCGACATCGCCACCGCCATCGGCATGCACGAGAGCACCGTCAGCCGGGTGACGTCCAACAAGTACATCGCCACGCCGCGGGGCATCTACGAGCTCAAGTACTTCTTCACCCAGGCCATCGGCTCCGCCGACGGCGGCGACGCCCATTCCGCCGAATCGGTGCGTCACCGCATCAAGGCGCTGATCGACGCCGAGGGCAAGGAGGTGCTGTCGGACGATCGCCTGGTCGAGATCCTCAAGGCCGAAGGCATCGACATCGCGCGCCGCACGGTGGCAAAATATCGCGAGGGTATGAACATCCCATCGTCGGTCCAACGCCGACGCGAAAAGTCCTTGGGAAGTCTAGGGGCTCCGCCGCACACTTGACTCGCGGCCAGTGCGGAACTATTTTCCGGCCCTCCCTTGGACCAGTCCAGCGGGGATGGGTAAGGTGGACCTGACACCAGACCGAGAAGGCGGAAGGCGATCCGCCCGACCAGGCCAGAGCGACGGGAAATCCCGGCTCGGCCCGTTTCCGCGAACAGAGGGCTAAGCTCACATGGACATCGCCGACCTCATCACCCCGGCTGCCGTCATCCCCAACCTGCGCGCCACGTCGAAGAAGCAGGCGCTGCAGGATCTCGCCAAGCGGGCCGCCGAGCTGACCGGCCTGCACGAGCGCGCGATCTTCGACGTCCTGCTGGAGCGCGAGCGCCTCGGCACCACCGGCGTCGGCAACGGCATCGCCATCCCGCATGGAAAGCTGATCCAGCTCGACCGCCTCTACGGCGTGTTCGCCCGCCTCGAGCGTCCGATCGGCTTCGAATCCATCGACGAGCAGCCGGTCGACCTGATCTTCCTGCTGCTGGCCCCCGAATCCGCGGGCGCCGACCACCTGAAGGCCCTGGCGCGCGTCTCCCGGCTGCTCCGGGACAAGGGCGTGTGCGAGAAGCTGCGCGGCACCGACAACGCCGACGGCCTCTACGCCCTGCTGACCGAATCGCCCGCCAGCCGGGCGGCGTGAGCGATCGCTCTCCCTGGGGTCTTCGCCCCCTGGTCCGCCCCGGCGAAAAGAGCTAGAAAGGGCGCATGCGCACCCTCTATCACCATCCCCTGTGCCCCTTCTCGCGCCTCGTGCGCGTGGTCCTGGCCGAAAAGAAACTGGAATTCGAGGCCCACGCCGAACGCTATTGGGAGCGCCGGCCCGAGTTCGTCGCCCTCAACCCGGCCGGTGACGTTCCCGTGCTGGTCGACGAGGGCGGCACCGCGCTCAGCGACGCCGTCGCTATCGCCGAATACCTCGACGAGACCCACCGCGAGCCGCCGCTGCTGCCCGCCGACCCGGCCGGCCGCGCCGAGGTCCGCCGTCTGGTGGGATGGTTCGGTGGCAAGTTCAATCGCGAAGTCTCGGCGCTCTTGGTCGGCGAGAAGGTCATCAAGCGGCTGACCTCGCAGCATGGCGAGCCTGATTCGCGCGCCATCCGCGCCGGCTACGGCGCCATCCACCAGCATCTCGACTACATCGGCTGGCTGACCGAGCGCCGTACCTGGCTGGCCGGCTCGTCCTACTCGCTGGCGGACATCGCCGCCGCCGCGCAGATTTCCTGCGTCGACTACATCGGCGACGTGCCGTGGGAGAACCATCCGGCGGCCAAGGACTGGTATGCGCGGGTGAAGTCGCGTCCGGCCTTCCGCGCCCTGCTGGCCGACCACCTTCCCGGCGTGCCGCCGCCCAAGCACTACGCCGACCTGGATTTCTGATCCCGCTCTCCGGCCCCTGCGCCCCCTGTTATCCTGACGAGCACCAGCGACGAACGATCTGGTCGGACGGGGGCCGGTACTGGCGGGCCGGGAACGAGATCCTTCGCTGCGCTCAGGATGCCATTGGGTTATCTCGCAGCGTGCCGGTAGGCGCCTCTTCATCCATTTCATGCTAGGGTCACCGGTCCCTCGTGATCGGCCGACCCATCCATGCGCGCGCTGCTCGTCCTGCTTTTCGCCTTCTCGCTGGCCACTCCCGCCGCCGCCCAGGTGGTGACCCGTTTGCCCACCACCGACAAGGTGGTGGCGCTCACCTTCGATGCCTGCGAGGGGCGGGGCAAGCCGGCCTGGTTCGACCATTCGATCCTGGACTTCCTCGAGGCGGAAAAGCTGCCCTTCACCGTCTTCGTCACCGGCCTGTTCGCCGAGCGCAACCGCGACGACCTCAAGCGTCTGTCCGCCTCGCCGCTGGTCGAGGTCGAGAACCACTCCTTCGACCATCCTCAGCACATGGAGCGCCTGGATGCGGCCGGCATCGAGGCGGAGATTGCCGGAACCGACCGCATCGTCGAGGGCATCGTCGGCCGGCGTCCGGCATTCTTCCGCTTTCCGGCCGGCAATTACGACCCCGCCACCCTGGCCCGCGTCGAGGCGTCCGGCCACAAGGTGGTGCATTGGAGCTGGGAATCGGGCGACCCCGCCAAGGGGCTGGAGCCGGCCCGCCTCAAATCCTGGGTGCTGTCGAAGACGCGCCCGGGCGACATCCTGATCTTCCACGTCAACGGCCGGGCGCCGGCCACCGGCAAGGTCCTGCCCGAGGTGGTCAGCGAGCTCAGGCGCAAGGGCTACCGCTTCGTCCGTCTCGACGAGATGCTGCAATGATCCGCCCCCTGGCCGCCGAGGAAATTCCCGCCATCGCCACCGCCCTGGCCGGGATGGAGCCGTGGCGCACGCTGGGCTTCGGCGCCGGCGGGCTGGCCGCCTATCTCGGGCGCGCCGACGGCGGCTTGCGCGTGGTCCTGGATCGCGGCGGCGTGGCCGGTGTCATGGTGCTGCGCCAACCCTGGCTGCGTGGGCCGTCCATCGAGTTGCTGGCGGTTTTGCCCGCGGCCCAAGGCGGCGGCGTCGGACGGGCGCTGGTCGATTGGGCGGCCGGGCAGGGGGGCGCCAATTTGTGGGCCTGCGTCTCGTCCTTCAACGCATCGGCGCGCGCCTTCTACGCCCGCCTGGGCTTCGTCGAGGTGGCGCCGCTGCCCGACCTGGTGGCGAATGGCTTCGATGAGATCCTGCTGCGCAAGCGGCTGCGCTGATCTCCTTAGAACGCCAGGCTGACCAGGGCGCCCAGCCCGAACACCATCAGCAACGCCCCGGACACGTGGTTGAGCAGGCGGATGCGCTCGGGGGTGAAACGGGCGCGGACCAGGATGGTGAGTTCGGTCAGCACCAGCCACCACAGGCTCGATCCCAGGAACATGCCCAGCACCAGCAGGCTGGACTCGCCCGCGCCGGTGGGATGGATGGTGGTGCCCAGCGCCGCGAACACCCCCATGACGCCGAGGATGGTGCCGGGGTTGGTGATGGTGATCAGGAAGGTGGACAGGAAGTCGCGCCACATGCCGGGCCCGCGCCCTTCCGGCGGCTCGACCGCGAAGACGGCGGCCCACCACGTGCGGGCACCCAGCCCCAGCATGAACAGGCCGCCCACCGTCTTGAGCATGGCGGCGTGGCCGTTGAGGAAATGCGACACCGCCCCCAGCCCCAGCCCGACGACGGCGCCGAAGGTGCAGTCGGCCAGCGCGGCCCCCAGGCCGGCCACGAAGGCGGCCAGCCGGCCGTCGGCCATGGCCTTGCGGATGCACAGGATGCCCACCGGCCCGATGGGGGCCGCCACGACGAAGCCGATGGCGATGGCGCGCAGGAACAGGAACCCGTCCACGAACTCAGACCCCTTGCGTCGAGGCAGCGGAGGAAAGCAGAAAACGGCGCCGGTGTCACCCCGGCCGCGGCATTGGATGCCCCACCCAACCCTCTACCACGCGCTGCGCGGGGGAGGGCTTGCCGTGGGTGATCTCCCTCCCCCACGGATGCGGGGGAGGGCCGGGGAAGGGGCTTGTCAAAAAGAAACCCCCCTCCCGTCGCCGGGAGGGGGGCTTCCATGCAGACCGTTGGGCCTGGGGACCGGACTTAGAAGTCCATGCCGCCCATGCCGCCCATGCCGCCGCCCATGTCCGGCATGGCCGGGCCTTCCTTCTTGGGCTTCTCGGCGATCATGGCTTCGGTGGTGATCAGCAGGCCGGCCACCGAGGCGGCATCCTGCAGGGCGGTACGCACGACCTTGGTCGGATCGATGATGCCGGCCTTGATCATGTCGGTGTACTCGCCGCTCTGGGCGTCGTAGCCGAAGTTGGCGTCGCTCGACTCCAGCAGCTTGCCGGCGACGACGGCACCGTCGGTGCCGGCATTCTCGGCGATCTGACGCACCGGCGCCTGCAGGGCGCGGCGGATGATCTCGATGCCGACCTTCTGGTCGTTGTTGCCGGGCTTCAGCGACTCGAGCGCCTTGACCGAGTACAGCAGGGCGACGCCGCCGCCGGCGACGATGCCTTCCTCGACGGCCGCACGGGTGGCGTGCAGGGCGTCGTCGACGCGGTCCTTGCGCTCCTTCACCTCGACCTCCGAGGCGCCGCCGACCTTGATGACGGCCACGCCGCCGGCCAGCTTGGCGAGACGCTCCTGCAGCTTCTCACGGTCGTAGTCCGAGGTGGTCTCCTCGACCTGCGCGCGGATCTGCTTGCAGCGGGCTTCGATGTCGCCCTTCTTGCCGGCGCCGTCGACGATGGTGGTGTCTTCCTTGGTGATGGTCACGCGCTTGGCGGTGCCCAGCATGTCCAGGGTGACGCTCTCCAGCTTGATGCCGAGGTCCTCGGAGATCACCTGGCCACCGGTCAGGATGGCGATGTCCTCGAGCATGGCCTTGCGGCGGTCGCCGAAGCCGGGGGCCTTGACGGCCGCGACCTTGAGGCCGCCGCGCAGCTTGTTGACCACCAGGGTGGCCAGGGCCTCGCCCTCGACGTCCTCGGCGATAATCAGCAGCGGACGGCCCGACTGCACCACCGATTCCAGGACCGGCAGAAGCGGCTGCAGGCCGGACAGCTTCTTCTCGAACAGCAGGATGTAGGGGCTGTCGAGCTCGCAGGTCATCTTCTCGGCGTTGGTCACGAAGTACGGGCTGGTGTAGCCGCGGTCGAACTGCATGCCCTCGACGACGTCCAGCTCGGTGTCGAGGCCCTTGGCCTCTTCCACGGTGATGACGCCCTCG
>JBLNCP010000060.1:0-9924 GCA_050260775.1 Solirubrobacterales bacterium
GCCTTCAGCTGCTCGTTCAGATAGTACTCGCGCTGGGTCTTCTCCATCTGCCGCTTGACGCGGTTGCGGATCTTCTTCTCGACCTGCAGGACGCCGATCTCGCCTTCCATGTAGGAATAGACGCGCTCCAGGCGCTCGGCGATGGTCTGGATCTCCAGCAGTTCCTGCTTCTCGGCGATCTTCAGCGACAGGTGCGACGCCACCGTGTCGGCCAGCTTGCCGGGGTCCTCGATCTGGTTGACCGAGACCAGCACCTCGGGCGGAATCTTCTTGTTGAGCTTGATGTACTGCTCGAACTGCGACACCACCGAGCGCGACAGCGCCTCCAGCTCCTGCTGCTCCCCTTCCCGCTCGTCCATGACGTCGGCGTAGGCCTGGAAGAACGCGGTATTGTCGGTGAAGCCGGTGATCTTGGCGCGGCGGCCGCCCTCGACCAGCACCTTGACGGTGCCGTCGGGCAGCTTCAGCAGCTGCAGCACCGTCGACACCGTGCCGACGGAGTAGATGTCGTCGGTGCCGGGATCGTCCTGCGCCGCGTTCCGCTGGGCCACCAGCAGAATCTGCTTGTCCTCGCGCATCACGTCCTCGAGGGCGCGCACCGACTTCTCGCGCCCGACAAACAGCGGGACGATCATGTGCGGGAAGACCACGATGTCGCGGAGCGGGAGGACGGGGAAGACGTCGCCTCGTGCGATTTCGACCATGCTACCTCTTCATGCAAGCGGTCCCCGGGCGGGGAACCGGCTTTAGAATACTTCCAACCTAATACTACCTAGATGGTCCGATTCCCTCCCCCGTCAAGGGGATGATCACTCACTTCCGTACAGGCCGCGCCCTTCCCTAGGCGCCGGTGCCGACATCCTCGCGGCGCTCGGAGTAGATGTAGAGCGGCTGGGCGCGGCCCTCGGCCACCTCCTTGTTGACCACGATCTCCTCAACCCCGTCGAGGCTCGGGAGTTCGAACATCGTGTCGAGCAGGATGCCCTCCAGGATCGACCGCAGGCCGCGGGCGCCGGTCTTGCGGGCGATGGCCTTCTCGGCGATGGCCTTGAGGGCCTCCTCGTTGAAGCTGAGGCGGGTGTCTTCCATCTCGAACAGCCGCTGGTACTGCTTGACCAGCGCGTTCTTCGGCTTGCCGAGGATCTCGACCAGAGCGTCGACGTCGAGGTCCTGCAGGGTGGCGAGCACCGGCAGGCGGCCGACGAACTCGGGGATGAGGCCGAACTTCAGCAAATCCTCGGGCTCGACCTCGCGCAGGATGTCGCCGGTGCGGCGCTCGTCGGGGGCGCGCACGTCGGCGCCGAAGCCGATCGAGGTCCCGCGGCCGCGACCGGAGATCAGCTTCTCCAGACCCGAGAAGGCGCCGCCGCAGATGAACAGGATGTTGGTGGTGTCCACCTGCAGGAATTCCTGCTGGGGATGCTTGCGCCCGCCCTGGGGCGGCACCGAGGCCACCGTGCCTTCCATGATCTTCAGGAGCGCCTGCTGCACGCCCTCGCCCGACACGTCGCGGGTGATCGACGGGTTGTCGGACTTGCGGCTGATCTTGTCGACCTCGTCGATGTAGACGATGCCGCGCTGGGCGCGCTCGACGTTGTACTCCGCCGCCTGCAGCAGCTTGAGGATGATGTTCTCGACGTCCTCGCCGACATAGCCGGCCTCGGTCAGCGTCGTCGCGTCGGCCATGGTGAACGGCACGTCGAGGATGCGGGCCAGGGTCTGCGCCAGCAGGGTCTTGCCGCAGCCGGTCGGGCCGATCAGCAGGATGTTGGACTTGGCGATCTCGATCTCGTTGCTCTTGCCGCCGTGCTGCAACCGCTTGTAGTGGTTGTGCACCGCCACGGACAGAACCTTCTTGGCGTGGTCCTGGCCGATGACGTAATCGTCCAGTACCGCGCGGATGTCCTTGGGCGTCGGCACCCCGTCGCGCGAGCGCACCAAGTGGGTCTTGTGCTCCTCGCGGATGATGTCCATGCACAGCTCGACGCATTCATCACAGATGAAGACGGTCGGCCCGGCGATCAGCTTGCGCACCTCGTGCTGGCTCTTTCCGCAGAACGAGCAGTAGAGGGTGTTCTTGGAATCGCCGCTCGTGGACTTGGTCATCGAAACTCCATTGGATAAAGCGGCCAGGCACCAGGGAATCAAAGTTAGCCACACCCCAGCGTGGCAGACAACGAAAAACGCCGTCTCGCGCGGCCGGGCGCGAGCGGGCTGGCGGGTGGCCCCGTGGCTCCAGCGGAGCCACGGCGGCCGTCTGGGCGGGGGACCCCGCGCCCGGACCCTGGGTCCCTACGCCTCGGTGGTGTCGGCGTCCTTGAGCGGACGGCTGGTCACCACCTCGTCGATCAATCCGAACTCGCGGGCGTCGGTCGCGGTCATGAACTTGTCGCGCTCCATGGCCTGCTCGATGGCTTCCAACGGCTGGCCGGTGTGCTCGACGTAGATATTGTTGAGGCGGGCCTTCAGTGCAAGGATCTCGCGGGCATGGATCTCGATGTCGGTGGCCTGGCCCTGGAAGCCGCCCGACGGCTGGTGCACCATGATGCGCGAATTGGGCAGCGAATAGCGCTTGCCCTTGGCACCGGCGGTCAGCAGCAGCGAGCCCATGGACGCCGCCTGGCCGATGCACACCGTCGACACCTCGGGGCGGATGTACTGCATGGTGTCGTAGATGGCCAGGCCCGACGTCACCACGCCGCCCGGGGAATTGATGTAGAACGCGATGTCCTTGGTCGGATTCTCCGATTCCAGGAACAGCAGCTGCGCGCAGATGAGGCTGGAGACCTCGTCGAACACCGCCCCGGTCAGGAAGATGATGCGCTCCTTGAGGAGGCGCGAGTAGATGTCGTAGGCGCGCTCGCCCCGGTTGGTCTGCTCGACCACCATCGGCACGAGGGTATTCATGTAGAGGTCGATGGGATCTCTCATGTCTGGTCCTTTTCGTCCTTAGATCCGGGGCGAACGCGCCTTGAACACCTTACTCTTCCGCGGCCTTCTTCTTGGCGGCGGCCTTCTTCTTCGGCTTGGCCTCGGCGGCCGGGGCAGCCTCACCAGCCGCCTCGTCCGGGTCCTTGCGCAGGTCCGCGGCCGAAACCTCCTTCTCGGCGACCTTGGCCAGCTCGAGGATGAAGTCGACGACCTTGTCCTCGAAGATCGGCGCCCGCAGGGCGTTCAAGGCGTCGGGGTTGCCCTTGTAGTACTGGAACACCAGGTGCTCCTGGCCCGGGAAGCGGCGCGCCTCGTTGATCAGGGCGCGGTTGAGGTCGTCCTGGCCGACGGTGACGCTGTTCTTCTGGCCGACTTCGGCCAGCAGCAGGCCGAGGCGCACGCGACGCTCGGAGAGGGCGCGGTATTCGGCCTTCAGGTCGTCGTCGCTCTTGCCGGCATCGGCGGGGTCGAGCCGGCCGGCCTTGCGGTCTTCCTCGAGCTGCTTCCAGATCGCCTCGAACTCCTGGTCCACCATGGTCCCCGGAACCGGGAAATCGTGATTGGCGGCCAGAACGTCAAGGAGCTTGCGCTTGACCTTGGCGCGGGCGATGCCGTCGAGCTCGCGACCGATCTCGTCGCGGATGGCCTGGCGCAGCGCGTCGGCGGTCTCGAGGCCGACCTTCTTGGCCAGCTCGTCATCGACCTCCGCCGGCTTGGCGGCGCGGACTTCCTTGACCTTGACGTCGAACTCGGCCGGCTTGCCGGCCAGCTCGCCATTGCCATAGGCCTCGGGGAAGCTGACCTTGACCACGGTCTCGTCGCCGGCCTTCTTGCCGACCAACTGGTCCTCGAAGCCGGGGATGAAGGTGCCCGAGCCGAGCTTGAGGTTGTAGTCCTCCGACGAACCGCCGGGGAACGCCACGCCGTCCTGCTTGCCCACGAAGTCGATGACGACGATGTCGCCCTCCTTGGCGGCGCGCTTGACCGGCTCGCTCGATTCGTGACGCTCGGCGATGCGCTTCAGGGTCTCCTCGACCTCGTCCTCGGGGACGGCGGCCTTCTCGCGCTCCAGCTCGACCTTGCCGAAGTCCATGGGAGTGATCTCCGGCATGGTCTCGACGGCGACGGTGAACTCAAGGTCCTCGCCTTCCTTGAAGCTGGTGATCTCGACCTTGGGCTGCACGGCCGGGCGCAGGCCCTTGCCCTCGATGGCGTTCTGGGCGCCGTCGTTGACGGCCGCCTCCAGCACCTCGCCCATCACCGCCGAAGCGTATTTCTGGCGCACGATCTTCATCGGCACCTTGCCCGGACGGAAGCCCGGCATCTTCACGGTGCTCGCGATCTCCGCCAGGCGGTCCTGCATCCGGGTCTCAAGCTGAGCCGCGGGAACGACGACCTTGAACTCGCGCTTCAGGCCGTCAGCATTGATCTCGGTTACCTGCATCAGTCTTTCGCCAATCGCATCAATTCGTTGCAAGAATTCCGGCGGAAGCCGCTCAATCGGGGCGCGCGCGCGTGGGCATCGTGGTGCGGGCGAAGGGATTTGAACCCCCATGGCTTGCGCCGCTGGAACCTAAATCCAGTGTGTCTACCAGTTCCACCACGCCCGCATGGACAATCGGGGCGCGACCCGAGGGCCGACCCGCCGGAAGCGGTGTCTATAACATAGTCGCGCGCGACGATACAGGCCTTGTGACACGGAATTTGGGGTCCCCCCAACCACCGGGCGACACCCGCGCGGCGACACCGGCCCGATGGCCTTCCCCCGGCATAGGATTTCTTAAGCGGATCGCCCCTACCATAGCGGCTTGCCTACACTATATGGGTAGGACGTTTCAGCTCGTGAGGATGGGGGACACATGGACCTGGACCGGCGCGGACGCCTCGCTTTCCTTCAGATAGACGACCAGACCTGCCGCACCCTGCGCGAATTCCGCGACGTGCTGGCGCCCAAGCTGGACGGCATCCTGGAGGCCTTCTATCGCACCCTCCAGGCCACGCCGGAGACGGCGCGCATCTTCGCCTCGCCCGAGCGGGTCCGCCACGCCCGCGACATGCAGAAGCGTCACTGGCTGGACAGCGTGTTCGCCGGCAATTTCGACGACCGCTACTTCGCCAACGTCACCGAGGTCGGCAAGGTCCACCAGCGGGTCGGGCTGGAGCCGCGCTGGTACACCGCCGGCTACTGCTTCGTCCTCAACCTGGTCAACCAGGTGGCCATCGAGGCCTACCGCAAGAAGCCCGAACGCCTGGCCCAGGTCATGGCGGCGGTCAACAAGGCGGTGTTCCTCGACATGGACCTGGCCACTTCGGTCTATATCGAGACCAACACCCAGGCCATCATCGCCCGCGAACTGGGCGCCAAGGCCGACGCCTTCGAGCGCGACGTCAAGGGGGTCGTCAACGCCGTCTCCGCCGCGGCCGGGACGATGGAAACCGCCGCCCGCCGCATGAGCGCCAACGCCGAGGAGACCACCGGCCAGTCCACCACCGTGGCCGCCGCCGCCGAAGAAGCCACCACCAACATCCAGACCGTCGCCGCCGCCGCCGAGGAACTGACCGCGTCGATCGCCGAGATCGGCCGCCAGGTGTCGTCCTCGGCCTCCATCGCCTCCTCGGCGATGCAGGAGGCCAACCGCACCAACCAGATGGTCCAGAGCCTGGCCGATGCCGCCAACAAGATCGGCCAGGTGGTCAAGCTGATCAACGACATCGCCTCGCAGACCAACCTGCTGGCCTTGAACGCCACCATCGAGGCGGCGCGGGCCGGCGACGCCGGCAAGGGGTTCGCCGTGGTCGCCAACGAGGTGAAGAGCCTGGCCAACCAGACGGCACGGGCCACCGACGAGATCGCGGCGCAGATCTCCGCCGTGCAGTCGGCCACCCGCGACGCGGTGACCGCCATCGGCGGCATCGCCTCCACCATCGGCCAGATCAACCAGATCGCCGGCTCGATCGCCGCCGCGGTCGAGCAGCAGGGCGCCGCCACCCAGGAAATCGCCCGCAACGTCCAGCAGGCCGCCATGGGCACCCAGGAGGTGACCGGCACCATCGCCCGCGTCTCCACCGCGGCTTTCGAGACCGGCAACACCGCCCGCGAGGTGCTGATGGCCGCCACCACCCTGTCGGGGGATTCGCGCCGGCTGGAAAGCCAGGTCGACAAGTTCGTGCGCGAGATCCGCTCGTAGCATCCCGGCCGTCGATTTCAAGATCCCACCCCTTTGCCCAAGGGTGTGGGATCTTTCGTCGATGGAAGGCGGGATTACGGCCTTATCCTTAAGAGTCCTGCCATATTTACGGCGAGGCCACGCCCTTTCTAGGCTGCCGGCTCCCCCTCGGGATGTCCGGAGCAGTCTTCATGTCTCTCCTTGTCGGTTCGATCGGCCTCAGGGGCCGCATCCTGTCGCTGGTGGCCCTGGCGGTGCTGATGTCGCTCGCGTTGAGCGGGCTGTTTGCCTTCACCCAGGCGCGGCTGGACGCCGCCGATGCCATCGCCGGCCGTTTCCGCCAGATCCACGATGTCGCCATCGAGATGCAGATGGCTGGCGTCGAAATGCGCCGCGGCCAGAAGGACTTCCAGCTGAAGCACGACACCGACTCGGTCGACCGCGTGATCAGGGCCAACGCCGAGGCCAGCCGGCTCGCGGCCCAGCTGGCCGCCTTCCCGGAGACCGCCAGCGAGCGCGACCACCTCGACCGGCTGAGCAGCGGCCTCGGCGCCTACCTGGCCACCTTCCGCTCCTTCCATGGCGCCACGGTGAGCGCCGGCGTGGACGAGGGCAGAGGTTTGCAGGGGCGCTTGCGCGATGCGGTGCACGAGGTGGAGACGGCGGTCCGCGAGGCCGGCGAACCGGCGCTGCTCAACACCATGCTGATGATGCGCCGGCATGAGAAGGATTACCTGCTGCGCGGCCGCACCGAGTACCTGCAGAAGGCGCAGGCCGAGGCGGTCGTGTTCCGGGAACGGCTGGGCCGCTCGGCATTGGCGCCCGAGCGCAAGGAGATGCTGGCGCTGCGGCTGGACACCTACCAGCGCACCCTGGCCTCCCTGGTCGAAGCCGACCAATCGGCGCGCCAGGCCGCCGACGAACTCAACCGCATCCTGGCCGCCTTCACCCCCGACATCGAGGGGATCACCACCTTCGCCAACGACAACGCGGCCAAGGCGGCGGGCGAGCGCGACGCCACCCACCGGCGCGCCAACCAGCTGATGTGGATCCTGGTCGCCGTGCTGGCGGCCCTCGCCTCGGCCCTGGGCTGGGCCATCGCCCGCTCGGTGGTGCGCCCGATCCGCGCGATGACCGAGGTGATGACCGCGCTGTCCGAGGGCGACCGCCACAGTGACGTCCCCTTCACTGAGCGGCGCGACGAGATCGGTGCCATGGCCCAGGCGGTGGCGGTGTTCAAGGACGGCCTGGTGCGCGCCGAACGGCTGGAGCTCGAGGCCAAGCGGCAGGTCGAGACCGAGCTGGCGCGGGCCCGCGAGCGCGAGCGGCTGACCAGCGCCTTCGCCGACGCCCTCACCCGCCTGCTGCAGCAGGTCACCGCCACCGTCGAGGAGGTCCACCAGAGTTCCGACGCCCTGCGCGCCTCGGCCGACGAGACCGGCAGCCTGAGCGCCGGCGTCGCCTCGGCGGCCGAGCAGGTTTCGGCCAACGTCCAGACCGTGGCCGCCGCCACCGAGCAGCTGAGCCTGTCGACCGCCGAGATCAGCGAGCGGGTGCAGGACACCAGCCGCATCTCGCAGGAGGCCGTCGCCGACATCAGCCACACGCTGACCATCGTCGAGAACCTGCGGCAGGCCGCCGACCATATCGGCGAAATCGTCAGCCTGATCGACACCATCGCCGGCCAGACCAACCTGCTCGCCCTCAACGCCACCATCGAGGCGGCGCGGGCCGGCGAGGCGGGCAAGGGCTTCGCCGTGGTCGCCAACGAGGTCAAGGGCCTGGCCAACCAGACCGGCCGCGCCACCGGCGACATCCAGAACCAGGTCGCCAGCATCCAGGCCACCACCCGCGAGGCGGCCAACGCCATCCAGCGGGTGTCGGGCACGGTGGCCCGGGTCGACCGGGTGGTCACCGGCATCGCCTCCGCGGTCGAGGAGCAGAATGCCGCCACCGCCGAGATCCTGCGCAACGTCCAGGAGGTGGCGGGGGCCAACAACGAGGTCAGCCGCAACATCACGGCGGTGTCGGGGGGCGCCGGGGTGACCAAGGACATGGCGCGGCGGATGTTCACCGCCGCCGATGGCCTGCGCGCCGAGGCCGCCACCTTGCGCGGCGAGGTCGAAGGGTTCCTGGCCAAGATCAGGGGGTGTTAGCCTACCGACTCGCCGTCAAGTTCATGGCCGCATTCCGGCGTCTCTCAGCCCACACGGAGGCTCCACGCCTCGGCTGACGGCAGGCGGATGGAGAAGATCGAGCCGTGACCGGGCCTCGACCGCACCGTAAGCCCATGCCCCAGCAACTTGGCGGTGCGCGCCACCGTGGCCAATCCGATCCCCAGGCCACCGGGGTGGGAGCCGGCCGTCTTCAGTTGGACGTAGTCCTCGAAAATGCGCTCGGTCTGGTCGGCCGGGATGCCGATACCGGTATCGCAGATGGAAATACGGACCTCGCGCCCCACCTTGCGGCACAGGAGTGCCACCGCGCCTTTGCTGGTGTATTTGATGGCATTGGCAATAAGGTTGCGCAGGATCTGCTCCAGGAGCACGGGATCGCTGCAGGCGGTGAACGGGCAACAGCGGTATCTGAATGCCACCCCTTTCGCCTCGGCCAAAGGCTGGAACTCGTCGGCTAGGCGTTCCAGCAGGCCGGTCAGGCAGAACGGCACCACCTGCGGCTTTACCTTGTTGGCCTCCAGGCGCGAGAGGTCGAGAAGGTCGCTCAGCATCCGGTCCAGGGTGCCGAGGGAGGTCTCGATCAGGCGAATGCGCTCATGGGCGCCGTCCGGCAGCGGCAGGCTCTTGAGGCTGCCGGCGAACAGGGCCGCCGCCTGTGCCGGCTGCCGAAGGTCATGGCAGACCGCCGACAGAAGCCTGCTCTTCGCCTCGCTTGCCTCCCGCGACGTTTGCAATTCTCGACGCAATTCCAGCATCCGCTGGCCGATCTCCGCTTCGACGGCCTGCAGGTCCCGCTGCAACGCCTCGTCGGCCAGGCGAGCGTCGTTGGCGGCCGCCTTCAGCTGCACGTATTGGGTAATGTCCTC
Source organism: Solirubrobacterales bacterium (assembly GCA_050260775.1). Classification (GTDB taxonomy): domain Bacteria; phylum Pseudomonadota; class Alphaproteobacteria; order Rhodospirillales; family Magnetospirillaceae; genus CALABS01. The sequence continues at coordinate 9,142 of JBLNCP010000060.1, forward strand.
CACCTGGTGCACGATCCATCGCACGTCGCCATCGTCGTCGAGGATGGGCGCGTTGACCGGCAGCCAATAGCGAAGCTCGAAGCTGCCTTCCTTCGTTCGGATGTCGTAGCGCTGCAGGCCCATGCGGTCGCGGGACTTGGTCTGAACCACCCGCTCGAAGGAGGCCGACAGGTTCGCCACCCCGCTGGCCCCGGAATCGGCCGTATTGTCGGGGAAGGCGTCAAACATGTGCCGGCCCAGCAGATCGCCTTCGGTGGTCATGGTGGCGTCGAGGTAGTCGTTGGTCGCCGCTGCGATGCTGAGGTCGGGTGCCAGCACCAGCGAAGGGTTGGGCAACTGCCGAAAGAGATCGCTGCACTCCAACTGGTAGGGGCAGCTCAGACGAAAAACGAGGCTCCCCCTGCCGTGGCTATTGGCGGATGCATCCATGGATGGCCTCCATCCCCCGTATTGCCCATTCAGGAACCAAGCGGGAGCAGCAATCTGCCTCCTCCAGATATGCGCCGCATCGCGCGGGGCACAAGGTTTGGGAGCTAATTCCAATGCCGATGCCGATGCGCGATGGTCCCTTGTGCCCTCTGCTTCGTCCTGGCGGCACTTCGACCGCGTCTTGGCCTTAGGGGGCGGCGCCCCGTCACGCCTTGACCATCGCCTTGATCTCACCGGAAACGGCGACCTTGCCCGAGGCGGCATAGGTCTCGTGGTTGGCCTCGATCTCGTCCAGTTTATAGAGGTAATTGACCATGACGCCGCAGGACTGGAGCATCCCCTTGGGGCTGACGT